>JAJDUH010000024.1 GCA_022826805.1 Candidatus Poribacteria bacterium | reverse complement strand
CTTCATACCCCGGTGAAGTCCATATGGACTTCATACCCGGTGAATGCTTTATAGCATGAATACCGTTGATTCTGATTTTTCATGCCCTAAGGCATGAATACCGTTGATTCTGATTCATAAAGGGGGGTTGGGGATTTAGGGCGGTAAATCACTGAAATAACGCCTTTTTTGATGGAATATATCGCCTTTTTACACAATCTGCGTAAGTCCTGAACCAGTAAGAGATGTTTTAGCAAACTTTACATCCACCACGACCGAAATAAATATAATATGGAAAGGAAAATAGAAAAACCGATTTGATGAACAACTGGGCAACGGTAAGCAACCATATTGCTACCTTTTTATTATGCATAGTGGCATCATTTGGGTTTACTACTTATATGAACTGTTACACAAAAACAAAGAAGGTTACCCAGCATACTGAGCAAGCACGTTGGGGCTATGAAGCAGAAAACGGACCCAACGTTTGGGGGCAACTCAGCCCAGAATATGGGCTTTGCTGTGCAGGCATACACCAATCACCGATTGATATTGTGAATCCCACACCAGCGAAACTTTCGCCTATTACTTTCAACTACCAGTCAACACCCCTGAATGTCCACAATACTGGTAATACAATCGAAGTAGCGTACTCGAAAGGAAGTTGGATTGAGATTGATGGAACAAAATATCAACTTCTACAATTCCATTTCCACGCACCCAGCGAACATACAGTGGTAGGAAACCTTTATGACATGGAGATGCACCTCGTTCACGAAAGTGAAAACGGTGTGTTGGCTGTTATCGGAGTCTTAATTAAGAGCGGGAGCATCAACACAGCGTTTACCCCCTTTTGGCACTATTTACCGCACGTTCCGGGTGAGTCCGAACAGATTGACGAGATTGTCCTAAACGCTTTCGATTTATTGCCGAGCACAAAACACACCTATCGCTACAACGGCTCGTTGACAACACCCCCCTGTTCAGAAGGTGTCGAGTGGTTTGTGCTGACGACACCAATTGAGATGTCTCAATCGCAAATCGCAGCGTTTAAAGCGATTTTTTCTGGGAACAACCGACCTGTGCAACCGCTGAATGGACGCGAATTGCTTGTGGATGCCGTACATAAATAAAACCCCACTTAATCAGCAACGAGACAAAACCCTTGATACAATACGCAAAAGAATTCCTGACCTTGCAAATTAAATTCGCCCAGAAAATCGCTGAAGTCTCCCATCAAACACTGGAAGATGTGATAATGGACTACACGATGTTGCGAAATTTGTTCAATCTGCGAGTTTCCCACGATATTCCCAATCCACTATGGGATGCGTTCATCGCAGGTCTGCGCGTATCTGGTACCCCTGAAGATTGGACATACGACTTCTATCTTCAGCACACGGCTGTGGAGCCAAACCCTTCTGATGATCGGCGATTTTTTGGGTGTTTCTCCTACGTCTATCCATGGCGAAACACGAAAAAACTTCGGATGCATTTTGAAAACCGTGAAACCTCTGAACACGGCACCCTGAGCAAAGTCAGAATGCACATCCGAAAATCGGAACTATCAACAATGTTTCGATACATCCAAGCCAACCATCCTGATGTAGAAACAGTGCGAGGTGGTTCTTGGCTTTACAACATATCTGCCTACATTAGACTCTTTCCACCTGATTATATCGAGACAGCAAAACCGGTCGGTTATGAAACCGGGTTCTGGGCATTGTGGGGACAATTTATTGCTCGCAACGGATCCATTCAACGACCTGCCGCTACACAATTCTTGGAATGTCTCAGCAAGCAAAATACAGTTGAAGACTGCCTTCAATGTTTTCCATACCAAGTGCTGAGACCTGAATGTCCGATTGAGAGGTTCTACAATTTCTACAATCTGTGAATCTCCACAGTCGGTCTACTAATCGCTGAGATGCAGACTTCAGGGTACCCCGGTTTGTCAGTAGGATGTGCCTTATATTTTTCAAACACAAAAAAAGTCGTCAATTTCGCAAAAAAGTGATACAACCTGTTGTGTAGGCACCGAGTGAGCTATTCTCTAAAGCACACGTCTTTAGGTGTTGTGAGTATCACGACAAAGAGGATATTCTAATGACTTATCAACCCCTTGCTGAAGTACGGAAAACGCTCCGTGTAAAATGGTACAGGAGCAAAGTAGACCACACAATCTTACGCAATCTATCAAAACGAAGCGACTCGCAAGGCTGGTTTCAGGCAGGCGGGCATCTCGCCCTCTGGTTATTGACAGGTAGCTTAGTCTACTTTTTTTGGTCGCAAGCGATATGGATCGGATTTTTTACTGCCCTATTTGTACACGGCACGGTCGCCAGCTTCTTCAAAGGGACAGCCAATCACGAATTGGGACATGGGACCGTATTTTCTACCAAGTGGCTGAACAAATTTTTTCTTTACCTATTTAGTCTCATAAGTTGGTGGGATCATTTTGACTACGCCAGTAGCCACACCTATCATCACCGTTACACCTTATACCCCGAAGGCGATCGCGAAAACCTTCTCCCGCTCGAACCAACGTTGGGATCCTTCTTCGTCCTTCAGCTGTTTACCATAAATCTGCTCACGCAACCCGGTCGCACCTTTAGCAAAGGTGGATTGATTGCTGCAGTTATCTGCACCATCCGTAGTGCTTTTGCCAAAGAAGGTCCGCCAGACATTCCGAGTCAGGAGTGGCTGGCATCATTACATATCGACCAACCCGAAGAATATAAAAATTCAATTGGGTGGTCCCGGATTCTGCTCCTTTTTCACGGCACCTTGCTTGTCGTTTCACTTGCCACAGGCTATTGGGTTTTTCCACTCATCATCACTGCCAGCGCATTTATTGCAAACTGGGGATCCTACCTCGTTTCTCTGCCCCAACATTGTGGTTTAAAGGAAAATGATCCTGACTTCCGCAAATGCACACGGTCAATCAAACTCAATCCGGTAGCCGAGTTTTTGTACTGGCGTATGAATTGGCACATTGAGCATCACATGTTTGCAGGCGTACCTTGCTACAATTTGAAAAAATTGCATCATCTCGTTGCCGAAGACATGCCCGAACTGCGCACGCTTTTAGGGGCTTGGCGAGAAATGCGCGAAACTTGGCAACAACAGAAATCCGACCCTGACTACTATTTTGATACGCCGCTTCCGCCAACGGCTAAGCATATACCTACCGAAGCATCCGATATCCTGGAAACTTCCATTGGAGAGTTGGCACCTAAAGGGTTGAAATAAAGATATTGTTCAGTTCAAAAACATCAATCCAAAATTTCTGGCAAGTCCTCAAACGTCGGCACCTCAACCTCTACGATTGGCGAGAGTTTCATGCTGCCACCAGATCCTCTCCACAGCGTTAGCAAAGATGTAATCATTGAATTTTTATCACTTATTCCAGATTTTGCCGAGAAATTTTCACATTTTTTGCAGATTTTCTTGACATTTAGAAAAATTGCGGGTATACTTAATGTAATTCGTGCATTTATCTTCAATTTATCGCGAGTTTTCGGACCCTCGCGAACACCTGAGGCACGAATATGAAACTGAGTCTCATTATTATTTAACACAATTTCCTAAGCGCAAGCTCCAGCGCAAAAGGAAGTTGCTACCACATCACTCCATTTGATAGTGAGACTCAGTTTCAATATAATTAAAAGGACAAACAATGGATACTAACAACCAAAAAGGAATACTTGGCGAGGAACTCGACACTACCAAAATGCCTGGGCACTGGCTCTTAGCTCGACTCGGAAAGCGTGTCCTTCGACCCGGCGGGAGAGAGCTCACTCGACAGATGTTAGATGGGTTGGACATTCAACCTTCAGATGATGTAGTGGAGTTTGCCCCAGGTTTAGGCTTTACAGCACAACTAACTCTTAACCAGAAACCCGCTTCCTACACAGCTGTCGAACGCGATGAAACCGCTGCCAGTGTAGTGCGCCGTTACTTGACGAAGAACAACCAAACCTGTTTGATCGGACGAGCAGAAGAGACTGGACTTCCAGACGCAACAGCAAGTGTCGTGTACGGCGAAGCCATGCTGACAATGCAGACACCAAGTAAAAAGCAGCAGATTGTGCAAGAAGCGTCTCGACTCATAAAACCTATGGGACGCTATGGGATCCATGAACTTTGTCTTGTACCAGAAGATCTGGATGAAAATACTAAACAAGAAATTCAGAAAGCGCTAACAGATGCGATACATGTTGGCGCGCGTCCGCTCACGGTTTCTGAGTGGCAGACCTTGTTAGAAGCCGAAGGATTTATTATTCAAGCCGAAGCAACCACGCCAATGCATCTGCTAGAACCCAATCGTTTGATCCAAGATGAAGGCTTTTGGGGCACACTTCGCTTTGTAGGGAACGTTTTGCGTAACAAAGAAGCTCGACATCGGGTGAAAACCATGCGAAAGGTATTCCAAAAGTATGAGGAACATCTCGCTGCTATTATGTTAGTCGGTGTAAAGCGAGATTTTCAGAATAATCTTTCCGACTGAAAACGAAGAAATCTATCCAGTCACGACAATAATGTAGATGAACCAATACCTTTAAATAAGGAGAAAACAATGGCACAGACTAACATCAGTAACAATGGCAAACTGTCCGTCATGGAAGCAATCCAATCGCGTCGGACAATTTTTAAGTTTAAGCCAGACCCAGTGCCGAAAAATATCCTTGAAGATATCCTTTATGCTGGCATCTGGGCACCAAACCACCATCTTACTGAGCCGTGGCGGTTTACTGTCCTGGGCGAAACAGTGAAATTGACACTCGCTGAGCGGTACAGCGAAATTCAGATTGAGAAAGTAACATCTAATCCAGAAGCTGCTAAGGCAACGACAGAAGAAACCCTCGCTGAAATCGGAGAGCGCGGATTCCAGAAGTTCATGTCCAAACCGACGATCGTCGCAGTCTCTTGCATTAAAGAGGGCAATGAACAACGTCAGTTGGAAGACTATGCTTCTGTCTGTTGCTCGATGCAGAATATTCAACTCGCCGGATGGGAGCAAGGTATCGGTATGCAGTGGAGCACTGGGGCGATTACGATGGAAAATGGGACTTACAATCTACTCGATATCAATCCAAAAAATGAGTACATCATAGGCTTCTATTACATAGGCTATCCAGAGGAAATCCCAACCCCAAAGCGGAAACCTCTGAATCACGTCCTTCGATGGGTAGACTGAGTCAACCGTTTAGAAGAACAACAAATCTCTATCGGGGTTTATTGAGGATAGTGGTCGATAAACCTCGATAGCAGACTTAAGTCGTAAAAAAGAGATGGACCACTGGCGGTTGGTCAAGCTCGATGCGCCGAGCTGGGTGTCCCGCTTTGAGGGCCTCACCAGCATCAAAAATATCAACCCATCCCGAGATTGTGCCTTACGTCATGGAACGCACGCGGTTCGACGATGCCCCCGACCTGTGGGGCAACATCGGCACCGATATGCGATTTGGGATTACCCCCAGGATCACACCTGACGCAACAGTTAACCCCGACTTTGGACAGGTGGAAGCCGATCCAGCGACGCTAAATCTTTCCGCTTATGAGGAATATTTTTCGGAACGCCGTCCCTTCTTTGTTAAAGATTCGACTGCCTTTGACCACGCGGATTATCTGTTCTTTTATTCGCGTCGGATTGGGCGAAGACCGGAGCATTTTCAGATTCTCCACGATGCTACCGAACTGAGCTGTCCGGAAACGATATCACCTGACTTCGATATAAACGACCTCGGTATCATTTGGAACATTGGTAGACTGGATTGACCCTATTACCTCTTGTCAGACAAGGAGAGACCTTTTAGCATCTTCAGACGCGTTTCTCTTTACGTCTCTGGTGATCGCATCTGGACCTACGAGGGTGACAGTCTGAGTCGTTACCATGATATAGCAGTAGAGGCGCAATTCAAGAATTATTGGACATATACGTTGGGAGCTGGACGCAACCTTGAATCGCTTAGCGATCGCGATGTTCGCCGCGGCGTCCTGATTAAGAGACCAGCAGTCTGGTGGATGTTTACATCGCTTTCGACCGACAGCTGAAAAAGGGTTCAGTTGCAGTTGAATCCTCGTTGGTGGAGAACACCTATCTATTATTGGGAGAACAATTTTACATCAACACTGAGTCTGCAACTCTACCTGCAACCCTTCTTGACGATCGGCGAATATATCAACTTCAAGGAACTCGTGGCCCCGAAGACCTATCAGTTCAAATCGTATCCCCTGAAGAGAAATCGAGACTTCCACTACCGGTCTTTGCGAGGCAACGCCGTCCTTCGCTGGGAGTTCCAACCCGGAAGCACGCTATTTTTGGTTTGGACGCAATCGCGAGAAGCTGACTTGCCATCAGTCGGGGAAACTGATCTTGAGTTTCGTCCATTGCAGAGTTTGGGAAGCAGTTTCACCGATGAAGGGGAGAACATCTTTCTGGTGAAATGCCGATATTGGTTCGGTATGTAATCATCCAACTTATAGAAAATTTTAGGAATTTTTTGCAGATTTTTTTGACATTCACGAAAATCAACTGAAAAATGGAGGTAGACCTATGTATGGAGTAGTACGAAGCACCCAACACTTGACCCCGTCAATGGTGCGCGTCGTGTTAGGCGGTGGCAACCTAGACGGATTCATTTCCACCCCCTATTCGGATCAATATATCAACGCCCAGTTCTTTCCCGGCGGGGCATCCTACACAGCCCCATTCGACCCGGCTGACTTCGAATCACTCGACAGCGACCAGCGGCCCCGGGGCCGCCGCTACACAGTGCGCGCCTGGGACGACGACCAACAGGAACTCACCGTCGACTTCGTCGTCCATGGCGACCACGGCTACGCAGGTCCCTGGGCGCAGCGAGCCCAGCCGGGTGACTGTCTCCAGTTCACGGGACCGAACGGCGCATACGCTCCTGACCCCGATGCGGCGTGGCACCTCATGGCGGGCGACGAGAGCGCGTTGCCTGCCATTGGCGCATCGCTGGACGCACTCACACCAGGAACTCGCGCCGTGGTATTGGTGGTAGTAGACGGTCCCGATGACGAACTGGTGCTCACCACGCCAGGCGATGCCAACATCACCTGGTTACATCGGCGCAGCGCCGAGAACCCTGCGACGCTGCTACCCGATGCCGTTGCTGCCCTGGACTTTGCCCCGGGGCCAGTGGACGTGTTCGTCCACGGGGAGGCCGGCGAGGTTCGAGCAGTGCGCAAGCACTTATTGTCTGAACGCGGGATCGATGGAAAAAATGCCTCGATCTCTCCGTATTGGCGACGCACGATGACTGATGAGGAGTGGCGGATCATTAAATCCGCCTGGCTTGCCGACCAAGCGAACGATGTCTGAGGATTGCTCATTCGGCAGCCGAGGAAATTATCCCCGTGCTGGATACCCTCTTCCCACTCGGTCATTCACACGTTTGGTAGTCTGACAGATTTTAAAGGAGAAGGCACGATGACACAAAACTTCGATTTTTCACCTGAACAAGAGGACATCATTGAATCCATTAGAGTGACAAGAGGGATTCCAGGGGTAGCCGCTGCAATTGTTAAGGATAGAGAGATTATCGCTGCCGACGGATTTGGCCATCGAAACCGGGATGCACAGTTGCCGATGACCGCGCATACTGTCTTGCCCCTCTGTTCCCTAACAAAATCCTTCACAGGGGTCGCAGTGATGCAGCTCGTTGACTCCGGGAAGCTCTCGCTCGATGAACCCGTGGCGAGTTACCTGTCAAACTTCCGCGTCGCAGATATAGAAGCTAGCCGTAAGATTACTCCGCGCAGTCTACTCTGCCATAAGAGTGGAATGGGCAATACTGGGCATCGCGACAGAATATGGCATGAGGAAGTGAATCCTTACAAGGATCGAGCCGACCTTGTCAACCAGTTGGCGGAAGTTCGGTTACAAACACCACCAAACGTTGCTTTCTCTTACTCCAACGAAGGCTACATCACCTTGGGGGTCCTTGTAGAAACAATAAGTAGTACCCCTCTCGAAGATTACTTTCAGTCGCAGATCTTTGAGGCAGTGGGCATGCAACGAACATATCCAAGATTTTCGCAGTGGCAATCGGACCCAGATAAATCGCACGGTTATGTGAAAAAAGAGGGAGCTTATGAGGAGACGCAACTCGTTGCAGATTATAGCATTTCGCTCTCTACGGGTGGTATCTGTAGCACGGCTTATGACTATGCCAACTACCTCATCGCTTCGATGAATTATGCTAACAGTGCTTTACTTTCATTGGGTTCACTGGATACAATGCAGACCGTTTCAATGCCCTATGGTGACACCGGTTGGGGCTACGGCTTAGGTTGGGAAATTATCGGAAATGCAGGACGAAAGGTCGTTTCACACAGCGGTGGGCTTCCTGGCATTGCCACCCGCGCGCTAATAATTCCGTCGGAACAATTGGGTGTGGTGGTATTGACGAATTTGAGCGGTTGGGGCGCGCGACAGATTGCCAATCAATTGGCAAACAGCACTTTGGACACACCTCTTTTGCGACCTACCTATGAAGATCCGCTTCCTGTCAACACGCGCTACCCCGCTCCAAGTGCTAACACCCTCGCGCAATATGTTGGGACGTATACATGGGTTTACCAGCAAAATGAAGAGGCACAGATTACCATAGAAATGGACGGAGGAACGTTGATAGCCCGACCTTCCGATGGGGAGGCGACATCCCTTATCGCTATCAGTTCAGATATATTTATGGACCCATACGGGGGACCAAGACCAATTCATTTTGTGCGAGGGGCAGAGGGAAATGTCACCAGCCTACTGTCAGGACGAGGTGGCATGTTTCAGCGGCGTGAATAACGGCTAGAACTTTCTAAAAGTTAAACGCTCACATAACGTAAGGTCTGAGAATGACAACTGCAAAAACAGAGGTCCCTCAATGAAATTTAGCTACTATGATGCCCGGAATAGGGTGGAGCGACCGGCTTTAAGTGTCACGTGGATCTCGCTTCTAACAGAAGACGAGAAAATGGTAAGCCAACTCGGGCTCCGTGAATATCAAATGCGGTTTGGATCTGCACAACTCAAACTGGGCGGCATCGACGGAGTCGGCACAAAGGAGGAACATCGCAACAAAGGATACTCCCGACAGGTCATGGAGCACACCATAGCGTTCATGAACGAGAACAGGTATGATGTCTCCATGCTCTTTGGCATTCCAAACTTCTACCATAAATTCGGATATGCAACTGTGATACCCGAAACATACGTGGAATTTGATACAAAAGATGTACCAGCAGCTGTCTCCACATATCAAGTCCGAAGATTCCAGACAGAGGACACACCGAAAATCGTCGAGCTCTATTCAACTAACAATGCCGAACGAACAGGGACACCCTTGAGAACAGGAATCGGTTGGAAAGAATTCACGAGGAGAGCTGGAATTGTCCCTGATCCTTATGTCGTCCTTAACGAAACCGATGAGGTGATCGGCTATTTCGTCTGTAATAGTGATAATACTAAAAAAGACATGATTGATCAAAGCTGCACTCTTTTCGATATTGGGTTTCAGGACAGAACGATCTTTGAGACGATTGTCCACTTCCTCGCCTACAGCGTGAACTACACCAGTGCGGAGCGGATTATATGTGCGATACCCGCAGATCATCCGTTTGCTATCTTCTGCCGACGCTATGGATGCCGGACCAATACCTATACCCCGAAAGATCACATGGGTATGATGCGGATTATCAACCAATCAAGCACCTTAAAAAAGATTACCGGTGAGTTGGAAAAACGACTACAACGCGCTGCCGAACCTTCACAGTGGCGTGGGAAAATTCTCATCTCGACAGATCTTGGACAGGATTGCTTAGAAATTGATCAGGGCAACGTTGCATACACCAACAGTCAGGCGAACGCCTTCCACCTTGAGATGCCCCAGGACAAGCTGATTCAACTGATGATGGGAAGGCGAAGCATCGAAGATCTTGCCGTTGAACCCGATGTTTGGGTAAATGTAGGAATCATTCCCGTGCTGGATACCCTCTTCCCACTCGGTCATTCACACATTTGGTGGTCCGACCGATTTTAGTGGACGGGAAGTTCACCTATTCATTATAGTCTTTACTTTAACAAACTTTGGGGCAAGTTCATTCGGATTTTTAAAAACTTTTATATTTTTGCAGATTTTTTGACATTCACGGAAATTGTGAGTATAATTATAGTAAAGCCCAAAAATATGTGAACATTTGACACTGATTCCTGTTTGTTTGCGTGTAGGGGTGGGACGCAAACTAAAAGTTTGCGCTAGAAAAAAAGTGTCCAATTAATTATGGAATTCACTATAAAATAATTCGTGCGATTATCTGCAAATTTACCACGATTTTTTGACATTCTCGAAAATTGTGGGTCGGATTTAAATTGATAATAAGACTCACTATCAATTTTCAGAACAGTTTCTCTGGTAACATTCGCAATTACGAAAATAAAAGGAGAAATTTATGAGAAATAGATTTTCCATTTCATTGATTTGGCTTGCCATATTTGTCTTGACAGCAAACACCTTTGCCCAAGATTTTACACAATCGGATTTACCAGAAGGCGCTAAAGCCCGCCTCGACAAAGGGACGATAAGCGAAATCGCGTATTCTCCCGATGGCAAGCACCTCGCGGTAGCGAGTGGAACTGAGATTTGGCTTTACAACGCGCAGACAGGCGAGGAACTTGACCTGCTTGCAGAGCATACGGATGTGGTCATTAGTATAGCGTTTAGTCCGGATAGCAATACCCTTATGAGTGGTAGTTCAGACGGGACCGTCGGGACTGCCCATCTGTGGGACGTTGCAACTCGCAGCAAGATACGAACGTTCACAGCGCATACTGGAGCCATTAGCATAGCGTTTAGTCCGGATGGCAACACCTTGGCAAGTGGTAATAGAGACGGTATCATCCGGCTGTGGGACATTGCGACTGACAGCGAGATACGAATCCTTAAAGGACATGTAGGTTGGGTCAGTAGCATAGCGTTCAGTCCAAATAGTAAGACCCTTACCAGTGGTGGTTCGGATCGCACTGTCCGGCTGTGGGATGTCGCAACTGGTAGCGAGATACGAACGTTCACAGGACATACAGATGTAGTTATTAGCATAGCGTTCAGTCCGGATGGCAATACCCTGGCGAGTGGTGGCGCTTGGCAGGAAGGCATTGCCCGGCTGTGGGATGTCGCAACTAGTAATGAGATACAAACCCTTACAGCGCATACAGATGCGGTCGTTAGCATAGCGTTTAGTCCAGATAGCAAGACCGTTGCAAGTGGTAGTAGGGACAACACACTCCGGCTGTGGGATGTCGCAACTGGCAACGAAATACACACCTTCACAGCACATACGGGGCCGGTTATTGGCATAGCATTTAGTCCGGATGGAAACACCCTCGCAAGTATCGGGTTGGATGGCACGGTGTTATTGTGGGAGTTGCCCGCTGCTGCACCAGCGCAACTTGCTGAAGATGTCAACAAGGATGGTGCTGTTAACATTCTCGATTTAACTTTAGTTGCGTCCAACTTCGGTAAAAGCGGAAAAAACGATGCGGATGTCAACGCCGATGGCCTCGTGAATATACTGGATTTGACGCTGGTTGCTGCAGCATTTGGAAATATTGCTGTGCCTTAAATAACGAACAATCGGGTGAATATCTTCCACCTTGAGGTACTGTCGGATTTTTAGAAACTTTAATATTTTTTGCATATTTTTTTGACATTCATAAAAATTGTGAGTATAATTAATGTAATCTGTGCGATTCCCTGAAAGTTTATCGCAATTTTTTTGACATTCGTAGAAATCGCGGGTATAATTAAAGATAATGAGATTCGTTACCAACTTCTTAACAGCGTAATCTCTAACATAAATCAAGAAATTTCAGACTAAATACCATCTAATATGATAATGAATCTCAGTATCATATTAGAAAATCTATATTTATGAGAAAACAACCGATATTCCTCGCCGTTTGGGGAATGTTTATTCTGGTAGGAGCGATTTTTAATCGCGACCCTGCTTTTGCTGAATCAAATCCATTCTCAGTCTCTGGATATGGGATAATTCACTATTCCCACTTCGATTGGGAACTTGACCCAGGTAGGCGTGCCGCTATTGACATAGAACGTTTCGTCATCGCACCTAAATACCGCATTAACGATACCATCCAGCTTGAATCCGAACTGGAATTTGAACACGGTGGTACCGGTAGTACGATGGAATTTGACAAATTTGAAGAGTTCGGAGAATTTGAGACAGAAATCGAGAAAGGTGGCGAAGTTATCGTCGAAAAACTCGCTGCTGTCTTCTCCTTCCAACCCTCTTTCAACCTCCGTGTTGGACATATCATCGTTCCTGTAGGGCTTGTCGCGAAACGGCATCGACCGCAACACTACTTCACGACAACCCGTCCCGAAGCGGAAGCACACATCATCCCGACAATCTGGCACGAAACCGGCGTTGAAATTTTTGGATCGCTTGGCTCACTGAACTATCAGGCACAAATTGTTAACGGATTGGATTCAACCGGTTTCAGTTCTCGGCACTGGGTAGTTCGCGGACACCAACTGCGATTCGAGACAGTCAACGCCGAGGCACCCGCGTTCGTCGGACGACTTGATTATGCGTTTAATGAAAACGCCACCATCGGCATCTCCGGTTACTTCGGAGACACAGCAGCAAACCGACCGAAACCCGATGTGGATTTCGACGCGCACGTTGGGATTGTAAGCCTTCACGGATTTTACGAGATGAATGCGATAAAAGTCCGAGGGTTGTTCCTATGGGGAATACTCGAAAACGCCGATCAACTATCTAAAGTTAACCGAACCCTCTCCAACAACCTCAATGTAAAGCGTACACCTATAGGTAGCTCAGCCTTAGGTTGGTACATTGAGGCTGGCTATGACATTTTATCTTTCTTCAGACAACCAAATAACAGCGCTGAAAATGCTGATCCGACGGATGTGCCTTCAGATAAAGCTTTAGATATTTTCGCGCGTTATGACTTTTACGATACGATGGCGAGTGTTGAAGGTATCATTTTCGACAATCCGCGGTGGGAAAGAAGCACATGGACCTTTGGTATTAACTACCACATCCATCCAAAAATGGTTTTCAAGAGCCACTACTCACTCCGACGGTTAGCAACGAAGGATAAAAATAAGGAAAATACCTTTGCACTCGGTTTCGGTTTTCAATATTAACAAAGGGATAATCATTAGTCTTCAAACTTCGGTATGTCGTTAAAAGAACGTGAGTTTGCTAAAAGTCTCCGCAGCGCAAACTGTTAGTTTGTGTACACGACAAAACGCCACACAAACTGACAGTTTGTACCACAACTACTGAACACTGATGACTAATAACTGACAACCAATAACTAATACAAAAATGGAGGTTTCTATGAAACTCTATAAATTTTGGGCACTGTCCTGTTGTTTGTTACTCGCATTCGCCTTTGCTGTCGGGTGTGGAAGCGATGAAGAAACAGATGAACACGATGAACACGACCACGCTGAGGCTTTTGATGCGAGCACAATGCTCAATAATTTTGCTAACGGTGTTGTGTTAGCCACATACACCGAACTGGATAAAAAAGCAGGTGACCTGTTGACAGCCGTCAAGGCGCTGGAAGCCGATACCTCACAAGGCAACCTGCAAAAAGCGCAAGAGGCGTGGAAAGCCACACGAACACCGTGGGAACAGAGTGAATCGTTCCTGTTCGGTCCTGTTGATACACAAGGACTCGATCCAGCGTTAGATAGTTGGCCCGTTGACCACGTTAACTTGCAGTCTGTCCTCGACAGTGGCGATACACTAACAGTAGACTTTGTCAGTGGATTAGAAGATACTCAGAAAGGATTTCACACAATCGAGTTTCTGCTGTTCCGCGAAGGCGATCAACGCAAAGCATCAGATATAACCGATCGTGAACTGGAGTATCTCGTTTCAACGACCGAAAATCTCAAGGCGAGTACCTCTCAACTACGTTTGGCGTGGGCACCGGAAGGTGAAAACTTCAGCAGCGCAGTCGCACAAGCCGGCACGGGAAGTGTTGTCTATCCATCGCAGAGTGCAGCCGTACAAGAGATGGTAAATGGTATGATAACCATCGCCGATGAGGTCGCAAACGGTAAAATATCCGATCCCTACAACGAATCAGACACAACCCTTGTTGAATCCCAGTTCAGTTTCAACTCCATCTCGGATTTTCAAGACAATATCCGTGGAATTCAGAACGTCTACATGGGGAAATACACGAGCGATGGTCAAGGGCTTAACGATTTTGTAAGTAGCAAGGATCCTGGATTGGACTCCCGTTTCCAATCAGAAGTGCAGGCAGCAATTGACGCTATTGGGGCTATTCCAGATCCCTTCCGCGATTCAATTACTGCGAACCGGGGTGCTGTCCAAGCTGCAATCGATGCCGTCAGCAAAGTACAACTGACACTTGAACAAGATATACTCCCACTCGTTCAGTCAAGTGAGTTTAATTAAAGCAGTAGGCACGCTCCGTCGTGCCGCAAACTCTCAATTCATGTAAACGCGAAAGGGCTATTTCGTTTTTACAGGGAACAGTGCTTGCGCTGTTCCCTTACCATACACCTATAGTCTTATTAGGTCATCAATAGCAAAAGAGATGAAACACTTTCAGAGTTTACTGTCCCTAATTCTCTCAGTATCAATGCTACTGACCGCATGTGACTCCGAGTCTCCTGTAGCAGTAGAATCAATACCAGTATTTTCCACAAGCGAATTTTCCGGTGGTGAGACGACTGTTTTTGACGCCTCCAGCCACGCATTCTCAATTCCCGCACCTAACCTTTCCACAGCAGCATTTGAAAAACATCTGGAAGGCGATGTTGAGTTTGAAGCCGTTTTTGTCACAGCACCCGCAGTGGTGAATCCTGGATTGGGACCAATCTACAACAACGTTTCCTGCATCAACTGCCATTCTCGTGATGGTCGCGGGCGACCACCGGGTGCTAACGAGGGACTTGTATCCCTACTCTTCAGACTCAGTCTTCCAAAGTCAGAGGATTCGGGAGTCGGAACGCCACCAACCCCGGTGCCTGGTTTTGGCAGACAACTTAACAATCGTGCTATTGTTAACGCAGACCCGGAAGGCAAAGTCAAGATTGATTATACCGAACAGACGCTGACAACAGCAGATGGTACGCGCGTACACCTGCGCTATCCGAACTATACCGTTACGGAAACTTACCAGCCCCTGCCAGAAAACGTTGAAGTATCGCCCCGCGTCGCACCAGCTGTCTTTGGACTCGGTCTGCTGGAAGCGATCCCTGAAGAAATTATCATCGCTTACGCAGACGAAGTCGATATTGACGGGGACGACATTTCCGGCAAACCTAATTATGTGTGGGATGTTGTCAACCAACGTTACACTTTGGGACGTTTCGGATGGAAAGCAAACCAACCGACACTCATCCAGCAAGTCGCGGCAGCATATCACGACGACATGGGGATAACGACCTCGCTCTTCTCAATTGAAAACTCGGCAGGACAACCTCAACTCACTGGACACAGTGAAGCACCAGAGGTTAGCGACGAGATTTTAGACGTAGTAACGTTTTACGTTCAGACATTGGCAGTACCAGCCAGACGCAACGTGGATGATCCACAGGTTAAACACGGTGAACAACTTTTTGCCAAAGCGCAATGCGCCAGTTGTCATATACCGACATTCAGAACTGGTGTTTTAAATGGTGTTCCTTCGGTTAGCAATCAGACGATTCACCCATACACGGATTTGTTATTGCACGACATGGGACCCGAATTGGCGGACAATCGCCCCGATTTCCACGCCAGTGGTAGTGAATGGCGGACACCACCTTTGTGGGGAATCGGTTTGGTAAGAAGAGTCAACGGTCATACCAACTTCCTCCATGACGGCAGGGCGCGCGACTTGATGGAAGCTATTCTCTGGCATGGTGGGGAAGCAGAGAGATCCCGGCAAATTGTCGAACAGATGTCAAAAACAGAACGTGATGCCCTTATTGCATTCTTAGAGTCTCTGTAAAAGTGGACTTTCGCACCAATATCAGTTGGTGCCAACACATAAAGAAAATGAATCTCAGTTTCAAAATATAACCGTATTAGACTAAGGATTAGCAAATGAACCTAACCTTTACCCTTTTCAGAATCTTGTTGTTGGTCTGCACTGTAGCAACTACTCTGACTCTGTTCGGTTGTGAAAGCGACCCTATACTTGCCCCCCAATCCGAAGTCGCTGAAGAGGGCGGCAGTTACGGGAACACAAATCTGCCAGTTAGTGGAGTCGGAAACGCTGGAAGTACGGTCAAAGACGAACAAAACAGTAAAATCGACAGTAATCGCGTCCCAATTACAAATCCAAAAATCTTTTGAAAGCGCAGGAAATAGAAACAATGAGTCAATTTTTAGCGATAAATTGCAGGTTTTCAAACACCTGTCTCAGAACAATAGCAATTGCCATCACATCAGCTCTTCTATTAAGCGCGCCATATTTCTGCCAAGGTTCAACTGAAATTACTGGCAAAGTGATTGATAAAGAGACGGGACAACCGATTTTAGGTGCCATCGTTAAGATTGAATTAGATGGACAAATTTTAGCAGAAACAACAACAGATAAAGATGGGAATTTCCGCCTTACGCAGGATGCCCAAGGAAAGCAGCATATCCAAGTGAGTTCAATTGGTTACAATCGCTACAGCGAGACGTTTACGTTTACCTCCGATTCAACACACACTTTAGAGATTTCGCTACCTCCTCAAACCTTCCAACTTGCACCGATAGAAATTATTGGAGAATCATCACGTCAGCACAGAAAACTCACCGGAACGATGAGCATGTTGGAACCTGAAACCGTTGATCTCATAAAGCCCATCGGAACACAAGAATTACTCGAATTAATACCGGGTATCAACGGCTATGCAGACGATGGTTTTGGTAACTCGCGCTTGAGCGTTGGCATCCGCGGTTTGAACCCACGTCGGAGTGCGCGGGTCCTGCTACTGGAGGACGGTGTCCCCATACAACCCGCAGTCTACATTTATCCAAATGCATACTACAACCCACCCGCAGACCGCATTGGAGCTGTTGAGGTTATTAAAGGGAGTGCTGCACTACGATATGGACCACAAACGATGGGTGGTGTCATCAATTACACAACACGAAAACCCGATGGGACAAAAGGATTGGCAAATCAACTAACGGTCGGCAACAACGGATACTACAGTGCCTTTTCAGAGTGGAGGGGTATCGGAAACCCCGAAAAGGTCGTGTCTGATGTCCAACTCCTCTACAAACACGGAGACGGCTTTAGAGAAAATAACACCTTTGACCAAGTAAATGGTACAGTAAAAACACTTTTCCAATTGAGTGAGGAAAAAACGCTCTACCTCAAACTAAACGGCAATTTTGAAAACTCAAACGCAACGTATACCGGTTTGACGGAGTATACTTTCAAAACCGATCCAAACTTCAATCCGAAAGAGGATGACAATTTTAAAATCCTGCGGACATCACTCGACCTCATCT
The DNA here is from genome assembly GCA_022826805.1 of Candidatus Poribacteria bacterium. GTDB lineage: Bacteria > Poribacteria > WGA-4E > WGA-4E > WGA-3G > WGA-3G. The sequence continues at coordinate 187,081 of JAJDUH010000024.1, read as the reverse complement.
ACACCAACAAAATTTCGACGAATCTTGTGAGCAATACGACGATGTATACAAGCCTCTTCGACCGGCGGTGGTGGCGTGAGGATGACATATTTGTGCGTCCTATTGCCCTTGAAACCGGGAATCTCGCACCCGTCCCTTATTTCCAAACAGGTGATCTCATCAGAACCGGGAATGGGAAAAGCAACTTCGGTATCCTCCGTACCTTCTATGTAGGTGGAATCGAGCAAAACTATACACTCAACCACGGAATTGCTGGCAATTTGGGACGCGCCGAAATCGGGGGCAGAATACACTGGGAACGCTTCATTGATGACAAGAAAACAGGAAATGCTCCAGATGCTCGCGACGGTGTTTACTATACCGGCACCCCGAATTCCGAAGAAGACCCAGTGAAGATTGTAGGGCAAAGCCACCATTACGAAACAATGGCATTGGCACTTTACGCGAAGGAGCAGATAAATTTTAGAAGGTTGACCCTTACACCCGGACTGCGATTTGAGATATTTAAACAGGACCGAGTAGATAGATTACGCGGTTCGGTACTCGCAGACAAGGTCTCGTCAGTCCTGTTACCAGGAATCGGCGTGAACTACGAACTTGGGCAATTCAACCTTTTCGGTGGCATCCACCGAGGATATACAGCACCTTCCAGCGGAGCACTGAAGGTTACCAATTTCGGAGAAAATATTGATATCGGTGGACTTGACCTCAAACCTGAAAAAAGCTGGAACATGGAAGTGGGATTTCGCTCATGGATACCTGGAGTTATTGTAGAAACTGCTGGATTTCTGATTAAGGTCGAAGACTTGGTCGCAGCTGGACGTGGTACCGCCTTCAAAAACTTAGGTAAGGTCGATCTATCAGGATTCGAGATGGCAACGACATTGGGAATATCAGAATTCGTGTCAATACTGCCTGACATCAACCTCTCCTACACATACCTCCAGACAAAAATTATTGACGGCATCGTGAAATCCGCTACGATCGCCGGGAACGTTGATGTAGAGCTAAACGGCAATGAATTACCCTACGCCCCACGGCACACTTTCACGGTTGGATTAGCAAAACAAATCGGCAATTTTCTCCGCATGCGCGCAGATATGCGGTTCGTCGATGAAGTTTTCACCGACTTTGAAAACCTCCAACAAACCTTTAATCGCGGAGACACCGGACCTATTCCGAGTTACGCGATTGTCAACGCAAGCATAAACTACAAACTAACCAAACAGTGGCAGATATTTCTTACTGCCAAAAATATTTTCGATCACGTATATATCGGGTCGCGGCTACACTCAAATGCCGGTCAACCCGAAGCCAATCTGAGTTCGGGCATCCTAATCGGACCCAGACGACAGATATTTATGGGTATCAAACAAGGTTTTTAGGCTCAGCGCATGTTGAAAAAAGGCGTATCAATCGGAGATACCTCCCATTTTTGAAACTGCGCTTATTAACAACTAATAATTTTGAAGATAACGAGTCTCATTATCTCTAATCTTAAAGGAGAAACATGAATTACTTAACGAAAAAGTTCCAATGGTTAGCTGTATTATTAACCATTGCCAGTCTATTTCTATCCGCTTGTGGCAGCGACGAAGAAGATACCGCCGACGAATTAGAGGAAAGTGGCACCGCCACAATTCCTGTTCCACAAGCGTATGTCTTCGATAGTCGCTTTGTAGAAGGCGATAGTAGTGTCTCTTACTCAGGACAGGTCGTACGTAATCTGTTGTTGCAGGATCTGAAATCCCTCACAGACAGCGTAGGAAAAGATGGCGGACGTCCTATTACCGTACAGGACATGCTTAAACTTTATGAATACGATGATGCGCTCAACCTGAAAACACGCACGAGCACAGGAGCAGTCTCTGCACTTGAAAGCCAATATTCCTCGCTTTCGACGGGGAAAAATCTTGTCGGCAAGATTTCAGACGAGCCAGTTATAGGTTACAATCGTACAGCAGATGACTTGGTCCGCGAGTGGTTCGAAACTATCGCAGAAAATTCGCAAGACTCAAGCAAACTCGGCACACCAATGGCTTACACCACCGATGACGGTGTTGATATGTCGCAGACGGTTAACAAAGTGCTTATCGGTGCAGTCCCCTATTACCAAGCGACAGGCGTTTACCTTAACAGCCTCCTTGAACGCGACAATAGCGAAGCAAGAGATGGTACCGATCCGTATACCGCAATGGAGCACGCATGGGATGAAGCCTTTGGTTACTTCGGTGCTGCCCGCGACTATTTCCGTTACAGTGATGCACAGCTCGCCGGAAAGGTTGATGATTTCACATTCGATTCCAATGGCGATGGAAGTATCGACTTTAAATCGGAATACAACTTCGGGCTCTCCAGAAACGCCGGTAAGCGAGATAAGGGTGGCTCAGGCGTTGATTTCACACAACAGATTTTCAGCGCCTTCCTCGCTGGTAGAACAGCGATAACGAATCAAGGCACGGAGGCAGAAATTATCGGGTATCGTCAAACTGCTGCAGAAGGTATGGAAAAAGTGATCGCAGCGACAGTAGTCCACTACATCAACGACACCCTCAGTGATATGTCTAAGTTAGGTACAGCAGAGGAGAACATTGCTAACTTAAATAAACATTGGGCAGAGATGAAGGGGTACACCGTCGCACTACAGTACAATCCATTTCGATTGATTACCAATGGACAACTGGCGAAATTACATGGTATCATGGGGGAAGCACCCATATATGATGAACCCGGTAGCAATGGCTACAAGACACAGGTAGCCAACTACGAGCGAGCCAAGGATGTCATGCAGGCAGCATACGGATTTTCCAACACGAACATGGACAACTGGTAGACATCAATGTAGGTGGGGTTCAAACTGCAAAGATGTCTTTCCACCCGTAGCGTGTTTACAAAGCGCGCTATCGGGAAACAATAGGCGTGCTTATAAAGCGCGCCTATCAAACTGCTCAATAAATGACAACAGAATTCAGAGTCTGGAGTATTGTCTTTATCAGCTGCATAGCCTCTCGATTGTTTAGTACGATCTACTACATCGAAGACTTAGACAGTCTCCGCTTCGCGCTGAGCATGATAGACTACGATGTCGCCAAGTTGCAACCGCATTTTCCAGCATACCCTGTTTTCTGTTTCATCGCCAAACTGCTCTATGCGGTCATCCGTCGTTACGCATTAGTATTTTCGCTACTTGGAGGGTTGTCAACCTTCTTCACGATCTTTTTTACACTAAAGATTGCGAAGATCAATATCACCACACTGTTGGGAAAAATCACCATCTTTGTGGTATTCATGAATCCCTTGTTCTGGTTGATGAGCAACCGCTACATGCCGGATGCAATGGGAGTCGCTTGTCTATTGGCGAGTCTTTACTTTTCAACAACACAAGAGGAAAGTAGAAGAGACACATTGTCAGGTTTGCGTAATGCCCTTGGCTTCCTCCTCGCTGGCATTTTACTCGGAATCCGACTCTCCTATCTCCCGCTGTTGGCACCTGCATTGTTAGTGCGGTTGAAGGGTCCTGGGCGATTGAAATGTATCGTAGCGGGGACTATCGGTATTCTTGTCTGGCTCATTCCACTGCTCTCGATTACTGGATGGAACACACTAATAACCGCCGCACAAACCCAAAGCCAAGGGCATTTTTCAGATTTCGGTGGGACTGTTTCCACGCATCCCCAATTATGGTTCCGTTTGACAAAAGTCTTTGAGAGCGTGTGGGCTGATGGATTTGGACTCTATTGGCAAGGTCGGCACTTTATAACCGCTTGCACAGCAATTGCTTTAATTGGGATTGTTGGAATCGCCAGTTGGCAAATGCTAAAGAAACGGGTTGTAAAAGAATCGTCAGGAGATAACACGCTATTTTTCAATGCTATCCTCATTGGGTGTATAATCTATCTCGTATGGATATTCTTAGCACAGAACGTCATTCATAAAAGCCGACACGTTTTACCATTGTTACCCTTTTTAGCATTAGGCATTGCGATTACGTGCAGTCGAATCATAACATTGCAGGATAAATCTCGATATTTGTTCGCCTGGGGTCCCGTTATCATCTTCTTTCTCGGTTATAGTTACGTCACACTACATACTGTTGTCCAACACACGAAACCAACAGCAATTGCTCAGATACACAAATATATAAGCACCAAACAACGTGAACAGGACGATAAACTGTATATTGTATCCGTACCACTGATTAAGTACTACTTGGCTTCCCAAGCAGTAGAAGCAGACTATATACCAATTAAAAACGAGGCGGACCTTGCCCAACTCGATAAATTGGAAACCGGACTTGTTGTTATCGGAAGTCCATTGGCGAATCGGGTACCTAAAGTCAAAAAGGTGTTCTATCACAACCCGTACGTCAATCGGATGTGGCCCGAATTACCTTTATTTGAGTACTGAGTCTGTAGAAACCGATCCTTGAGGCGGAGAACATGATGGAAACCACTAATATTCATATCCTCGGCGGCGGTCCTGCTGGATTGACAACCGGATACTACGCTAAGAAACACGGTTTCCCCAACTTCACTATCTTTGAAGCTGGCGAACACCCAGGTGGAAACTGTCGCACGCTCAAAATCAAGGGAGCAGATTGTCGATCTGATACTAAGCAGAGCGGCGATTTCCGATTTGATACCGGTGCACACCGTTTCCACGACAAGGATCCTCAAGTTACTGAAGAGGTGAAAAATCTTCTCGGTGATAATTTATTACACGTAACAGCACCCAGTGAAATTTTTTTCCAAGGCAAATTCTACCGATTTCCGCTTTTATTGAGCGACCTAATCCAGAAACTGGAAATGAAGACGCTGCTGAAAATCGCATGGGAGAAACTATATAGTAAACAAGAAAAACAGGCACAAAATTTCGCTGAATTCGCTGTTAACCAATACGGAAAAACGTTAGCAGAACACTTTTTGCTGAACTACTCCGAAAAACTATGGGGACAACCAACACACAAACTCTCTACTGCCATCACAGGAAACCGACTTAAAGGACTGGATCTGCGAAGTTTTCTCCGTTCAGTTATACTCGGAACACCGCAAAATCCAAATCATTTAGATGGATCGTTCTTTTACCCGAAATACGGTATCGGCATGATTAGCGATAAATTGTGCGAATTTATCGGAGAAAAGCACATCAAGTTGCAACACCGAGTTAATCGATTAATTCACAAGAATGGCAAAATTGAACGCATCATCGTAAACAAGGGGACAGACACGCTCGGCTCTACTGACGCTCAAAACGACATTGAAATACCCGCGTCTATAGTGATTAACACACTACCGCTGACGCTCTCAATGCGCATGTTAGAACCGGCACCGCCACCAGAACTTTGTGAGGTTGCAGACACAATTAAATACCGCCACCTCGTGCTTTGTGTTTTCTGTTTGAATCGAGACGCTTTTTCCTCGAATGCCTCGCTCTACTTCCCCAGTAAAGAATTTCCGTTTACACGTCTGTATGAACCCAAGAACCGAAGCCCGCACATGGCACCTAAGGGACAAACAGTCATCGTGTTAGAACTACCTTGCTACAGCGATGATGCCCTGTGGAATATGTCAGAGGCAACATTGCAAGCCGAGGTATGGGAAGCACTACGGCAGGTCAAGCCACTATTTCCAGAGGAGATTATCCACTACCAAAGCTACAAACTACCATTTGCCTATCCTGTGCTTGAGGTGGGATTTGAAGAGAAAGTCGCGAGCCTTGTCGCTTACTTTGAGACGTTTGAAAATCTATACTTAACAGGTAGGAGCTCGCTCTTCCGCTACCTACATCTACACGACCTGTTTAAAGCAGGAAAAGAAGTAGTAGAACAGATCACAGATGATTAAGACTATAGAGACAGATCGAAATCTGCCTGCTGGATTGAAAGAAATTTTTTGTTGACTATAAAACTGAAATTTGTATAATTGCAGGGTATATTATGGTCCATCACAACCAAAAGATAAATAAATTTAGGCGAATTTAGCAGCAAATAAAAAAAATTTGACATCGGTTTACAAGAATAGTATAATATATACGTGTTGATACACAGATTACCCAAATAAACATCTCAAAAAGTGATAATGAGTCTCATTCTCTTTTATTGAGGTGCTTTCAGGTATATCAACTTCCCTTACAGATAAAACTTGAAAATGAGAAATTTGTCATAGGGAACTAAAACCATATCCATCAAGATATAGCCTGTTCAACAATGGTTGGGCGGGGAACAGGATACCCCGCCTTACCATGAATCTTGATAATGAAGTTCATTTTCAATAAGGAGCACATTCATGATAACTGTTGCGAACCGAATCTATGTCGCACCTGAATACCAGGGCGAATTTGAGGAACGGTTCAGAAACCGGGCTCGCCTCGTTGACGGAATGCCAGGGTTCATCTCAAACCAAGTGCTGCGTCCTGTCAATGATGGTGATCCATACATTGTCTTCACACTTTGGGAATCGCGGAAGGATTTTGAAAACTGGGTAGAGTCTGAGGAGTTTCGCAAAGGGCACGCACAATCCGGTACGATGCCCAAAGAAGCGTTCACACAATCGAACAAACTCGAACTTCACGAAGTGTTTCTCGATTCCGCTCGACCAGACCTAAAGGAAGAACCAGCGGGTGGTCCTTTTAATGTTCATTAAAACAAAATAATAGCAGAAAAAGCGACGCAAGAAACTGGACATGCTCCCAACTGCCAATTGTTAGCGAATGTCCATGTTTCTAAAGGAAATCAACACAAGTCAATTACAAATTGACAGCGTTTCGCGTACTGCGGACTCTCACGCCCGGTTTACCGGAGCGTTCCTTGTCCAATGCCTTTTCTGCCTTAATTTAGAATACGCTATCAGCGTTGTGATTGTCAAGAGAATTCAGAAACAACATGCCAAGCCCTACAAATTCAGCGTCAGTCGAAAAAAACGGTGAAAAAATTGGAGAAAAAGCGCCGACGTTCGCCATATTCCTTTCTGCCCCTCTCATGGAGTAGAGGGGCGTTTCTCAAATGGCTCCGGCGAACACACGCATGGCTCGGATTATGGGGTGCGACTTTAGGTATTCTGTTCGGCGTCACCGGCATCCTACTCAATCACCGAGGAACACTCAGAATCAACGCTGCCAAAACCGAACAGACAGCGCGGGAACTTCCATTGTGTAATCCGAGACCTGAAAATATTGAGGTGTTCGCAGCGTGGTTGCAAGTAGAACTTGATCTCGATAAAAAATGGAGCCGCGCACGCTCACAAGAGCCCCGAGAAATTAGTTGGGGCGGGAAATCCGTCACGCAACCTGAAAGATGGAGTGTTAGTTTCAGTAACCCGAAACGGAGTTACAACGCAGAATATTGGGTCGGCAACGCCTACACCACCGTCAAGCAGTTCGATAGGAATATATTCGCCTTTCTCAATCGGTTGCACATGGCAAGCGGAATGGGAGTCGCATGGATCCTCCTCGCCGATACGATTGCCGGTAGTTTAATTATTCTCGCCATTAGCGGCATACTGCTCTGGACGCGTTTACACGGACCACGGTTGCTTGCAGCGGGACTCGTCTTTGGGTCCCTAACGCTTGCCATTATCTTTGTTTGGCAAACCTTCTAACGAATTCAAGAGGAAAAATTATGCCCTCAAACAGAATAATTGATTTTCCCAAGGCAAATCTCACTTTCAAGTGGTTTTTACAGATACTGCCAAACCTTGTATTGGGACTGTTTGCATTCGTATTACTGAGTTCAGCAGAGAATACAGATGATACACCTGAAACCGGCCGTCCGGTGGAATTAGACCCTGTCGTGGTAACCGCGACAAAGACCCCTCAACGCCTGAAAGATACACCCGTTATCACAAACCTCATTACACGCTCGGAGATTGAAGCAACCGGAGCAGAAAATATCGGAGAAATCTTAGAACACACAGCAGGTATTATTATCCACCGCGATGGACACGGCGACGGTGTACAGCTCCAAGGGCTTGACTCTGAATACGTGCTAATTCTCGTGGATGGCGAACCACAGGTCGGACGCATCGCTGGCAAACTCGATATGGCACGGCTTGCCGTTGAAAACGTTGAGAGGATAGAAATCGTCAAAGGCGCCACCGCCTCGCTCTTTGGCAATGCCGCACTCGGTGGGGTTATCAATATCATCACTCGCAAAGCAACCTCCCCCTTTTCAGTACAGGTCTCTCAAAGTTTTGAGCAAAACAGCACACTCGACAGCCGAGGCACGGTCGAATTGCAACGCGACAAACTCAATGCGCTTCTAACGCTCAGTCGTAACCGCCGAAGTCCGATTGATCTGGATACGTCTGATCTCACAACCACCATCGACGGCTATGCCAATGTGACAGGTTCCGCGCGAACTGAATATCAACTCACACCAGCGACAAACCTCATGGTTTCTGGACAATACTTCACACAGAACCAAGAGGGTATCAGCGAAAATGGTCCCGTCGCTTTTGACCGACTCGGTGATATCAAGAACTTTATTGGAAGCGTGGGAATAGAGCATGAATTCGGCGAGCCCACGCGAGGTAAACCAGCAACGCTACTGACCGGCAAACTCTATGCAACCCGATATGATGATGAATCAACCGTTATCAACAGAAAAACAAACGAAATAAGCTCTGGAAACCTCAATATCCAAGACATGCTCAAGGGTGAAATTCAATTTGATACAACCCTCTGGGAAAAACATCAACTGACTTTGGGCAGCGAGGTTATCCTTGAGAACCTCCAATCTCAACGGATCACAGGTGGTGAACGAGACATTTTCACGAATTCTCTCTTTATCCAAGACGAATTCCGTCCCATTTCTGCGTTCGCATTCGTCATTGGAGGACGTTTAGACAACCACTCCGAATTCGGCAGCCATTTTAGCCCAAAATTGAGTTCACTATATCGGGTGACAGACGATTTACGGGTTCGCGCCTCGTATGGGCAAGGGTTTCGTGCACCAGATTTCAAAAACCTCTATCTCGACTTCACAAACGTGACATCTGGCTATCAAGTCTTAGGCAACCCAAATCTTCAACCTGAATCCTCACACAGCTGGAACCTCGGCGTGGAATACCAAGTATTAGACGACCTCCTTGGGAGAATCCACATTTACCGGAACGATTTGCAGAATCTGATTGAAGCAGAGCGCATCGGGCAAAGTGCTGCAGGTGGAAGCAAGTTTGAATACCAAAACATCAGCAGAGCTTACACAGAAGGATTCGATGCTGAAGCCCAAGTTGATATAGATGCCGGTTCAATAGGTGGATTCACTTCAACTATTGGATATGCTTACCTCCGCGGCGCCGACAAAGAGACCGGACTCCAGCTACTAAACCGCTCTACACATAGTGGCACGTTCAAATTGGCATATCTACATTCCAACAGCGGTTTTCAGGCTGATCTACGCGGACGATACGCCAGCTCTTGGGGATTCTTTGATGATGGTGACAAAGTGCTCGAACCTGAAGAATTAGCACCAAGTTATTGGGTCTGGAACATTCGCGTTTCAAAGACGCTCTTTAAAATGTTCAAAGCCTCAATCGGATGCAACAATATTTTTGACTTCAAAATTCCCACATTTTATACGTTTACGGGCCGCTCATTTTACGGCGGTATATCCTTAACCTATTAATACTTTATTCTATTATAACAGAAAGGATACGAAAAGCATGACACGGCTCATGTTTCACACAACTTCACTCTTGGCTATCACCGTCAGCATCGTTGTTCTTACAGCGTCTGCTGAACTCCATCAAAACACGCTCACGGTTGATGCGACCGACCGTGAGAATTGGGCTTATGTCAACCTCACTAAAGGCGAAACAGTTGATATAGCCGATCCGGCAACCTCAATGGCGTGGGACCTCGGTTTTAAACGAACCGCGGTCATCGCCAATGGGGGCGTCAGCGGTCCTGGGAAAACCGGGACATTGGTTTTGAAGGACATCCCTTTTGAAGATGTCCGCGAAGCCCCAGAAGGCGACTATGTGTCAGACACCGACCAAATTGCGACATTCGCACGAGGCGACGGTTGGTATACCTATACTGGACCGCCGAATCACTGGGTTTTGCCAAACCCGATAGTTTACGCTTTGCGAATTGCCGTCGATCCAAAGACACAGCCTCCAAGTCCATATTACTATGCGAAAGTCCGTTTTATCGGTTACTACGAGAATAACGAAACCAAAGAGGGGTCGGGAAACATTACCATAGAATACGCCTTGCAAGACGATGGCACCCGTTCCTTTATCGAGTCTGTCCCCACAAGCGTTGATGCACAACGACAGTTAACAACAACGTGGGCAGCGATTAAGTCTAACCAATAGGCACGCCCCCCGTGCCATAAGGAGATTAGAAATGGGATACAAAGCAGAATTTTTATCACAAGATCAAGTATGCGCCATCTACCAATGTCTTGATGGTCATATTCACCTGAAATACCGTACCTTAGATATAGCTATGGATGCCTGTGATTTCCATCAGGTCGCCGGAGTCTTTGTCGAAGCATTGCGTGTTTTACAGAAGAATGAAGATTCAGTAAACGAGGAAATCGACTTACAAAAAATGAATACACTTGTGAAAGTTTAAACCAGCGTGTAGGGAAACTACTGAGGTTTCAATTGGGCTTTAACAGCCCAATTTCCCTACATCGTTTTAATCCTACGCAAAACCGGGGTAGGAACTTCAACTCACTTGTGCTGTTTACTAATAGGAGAATTATCATGGAAAAAACAAAAGATTTTGTCAAGCGACACGCTTTAGAGCGCAGTTTGCAAGCTCATATTGCGAAGACCTTTTTTGTATTAACATTTGGCGTTATCGTCCTTTTTGCTTCCAGTTGCGATACCGTTGACGACGAAAATCTTAACCATCTGCTTCAAGCGGAGGAAACCACCGAGGCAACGTCATCCACAGCGACTGTAACTGATGCCCAGGTACCAGTTGACCAACCCATAGGTCCAGAGGCTATGACGTTCACAATCGACGCGACAAATAGAGAAGGGTGGGCGTACTTCTCTTTCGCGACTGGCGACGTTGTTGAAGTTGCAGATGCCGTAAATTCGGAAGCATGGGACATCGGGTTCCAACGGACGCAAGTCAAACTTAATGGTGGCATCAGCGGTCCAGGAATGGGTAGCGTTGTCATGCTCACTGAAACAACTTTTGAAGCCGTAACTGTAGCACCAGCAGATGGTTACCTCGCTGACACAGAAGACACACTTGGGATCGTCCCGCAAAGCGAGAAAGGTTGGTATGTCTACACGGGTCCGCCGGCACACTGGATTCTCCCTTTAGAAGATCGAGTGTTTGTCGTGAAAGCCGCAGATGGGACATTCGCCAAACTTCGCTTTGTTGGGTATTACAAAGATAACGAAAACAAGAAGGATAGCGGTTTCATAACGTTTGAATATGTCCATCAACCGGACGGCAGCCCTAATTTTTAAACAACGCAGAATATAAAACTCGTATCTGTTTCTGGTTTAAATATTCGATTTTCACAGCCACAACTGTGATAGGCAGATTCCAGAGTTACTATTGTATTTCTCTTTTGACAAACTTAAGGAAAGTTACCAGCGACCCAGTGGTAAAGAACTTTATACTGAACAACTGGACACCGAGTCCATGAATGTTGGGTATGGAAACACCGTACATCATAAACTCCTTAAACCTGGACGGGTACCATGCCCAACTACTCATTTTCATACGGAGAAAAAAAATGCAAATCCTTCAGTCAATCTTGTTCAAGGCATGGATATTAAGTGTCTCGCTCTTCATCCTGTTCGGCATGCTACTCTGCATCGCTGTCGCAGATTCAATTGAGGTAACAGATGCAGACGGCAATACCGTGGTCATCACATCATCAGAACGTATTGTGAGTCTCAACGGTAGCACCACCGAAATCTTGTTTGCCTTAGAGGTCGGCGATAACGTAGTCGGCTGCGATGCTTCATCAACATATCCAAAAGGTGTGAGAGAGAAGCTGCCAAGCGTCGGCTATCAGTATGGACTCAACGCCGAAGGGATTCTCTCTCTGAATCCAACACTGGTAATTGGACGCATCGATGTGAGACCACCACAGGTCGTGCAACAACTCCGTATGGCGGGCGTAACCGTTTTACTGCTTGAGGAGCCGCGCAGCTTTGAGACAGCCAAGCAACGCTTACAAACAATCGGTAAAGCAGTGGGAAGCAAGGAACAGGCTGAGAAATTAATAGAAGCCTTAGACGCTGATATTAAAAAACTGGAAATCAAACTCGCTTCGCGAAAGGAACAGTCGAAACAGAAAGCACTGTTCCTCTACTTACGAGGCACACAAACCACTTTGGTGTTAGGAACAGACACAGCACCCGGGGCAATGTTTGATATTATTGGGGCTGAGAATGCAGCAGCAAACATCGAAGGAAGCAAACCAATGACGGCGGAAGCAGTAATTGCTGCACAACCAGATGTCTATGTCCTATTTCCCACAAGTCTGAAATCTGTTGGTGGTATCGACGGATTGCTTAAATTGCCGGGCTTAGCACACACACCAGCAGGACAGAACAGACGCGTCGTAACATTAGATGGACAATATCTATCTGGATTCGGGCCCCGCTGTGGGCGCGCTGCGCTCGATCTGTTCCGAGGCATTTACGAAACCAAAGGGTATTTCGCTGCCACAGGAGAGAAAGAAAAGCCTTAAGAACGGACTAATCTATTTCAAAACCCAGAAAGGCTTAAACGCTGCACTCCATTGCAGTAGAATCTATATAAAAACATAAGCACAATTTTATTCATAGGAGAACATTTAGATGGCACGACATACTGGACCGAGGGTAAAAAAGATGCGGGCTTTGGGTGTAGATCTACCCGGACTTTCCCGAAAAACAATAGCCAAGCGCCCTTACAGACCAGGTGAACACGGACAAGATTCCCAGAGACCTAAAGACTATAAACTTCGTTTGATCGAAAAACAGAAACTACGTTTCAATTATGGTGTAAGCGAACGCCAACTTCGCCGAATTATTCGCGAAGCGATCCGAAGCAAAACTTTAACAGGCGATAAAATAATTGAACTACTCGAACGCCGCCTTGATAATGTCGTTTTTCGAGGAGGGCTTGCACCGACAATCCCTGCGGCACGCCAAATAGTCAATCATAATCATATAACAGTTAACAATAAACGCGTCAATATCGCATCATACCGTGTCAAGATTGGTGATGTAATTCGACCGCGTGAAAAAAGTCTAAAACTTGAGCCCATTCAGATCGCACTGTTAGACGGTCCCGAATTGCGCCATCCCGAGTGGCTTGAATTTGACGAATCAACAGTGTCCATACGAATTATGTCGCTCCCAAAGGCTGATGCTGTTCCCTTCCCTTTAGAACTTCCCTTGGTAATAGAATACTATTCGCGTCTACTTTGACCTGCACTTCAGAAACGTTATGAAAGAAATGACAGTCAAATCATCACTGTTCTTTTGTTTACTCTTTGCAGTAATACTCGAAAATTCGGCTTTCCAAGAAGATTCAAGTTGGGCATCACCGATTGTTGCAGGAGACAAACTCTACTTCTTCGGCAAGGATGGAGACACAACTGTAATACAAGCTCCCTCAAAACAGCAGGCAGCAGCACCCTCTATCGTGAGTAAGAATGCATTAACAATAGAAAGTCGAGTCTATGGGGTAGCAGCTATTAATGGTGCGTTCCTGATTCATACAGGAAAAAGACTGATTTGTATTGGAAAGCCGTAAAAACACAACTGAGGTACTCACACAACACTCTCAAATCCAAGTCGAATCCCACGTATGCAAAAGCGAACGAAAATTCTGCTCATCCTCATCAGTTTACTTCCAGTATCAATGTGCCTCGCGGCGGGGATAGGGGCATATCAAATTCTACCGTGGCGCATCCCTGAGATTCTATTTTTCCGAGAAAACGGCTTCGCAGTTCTGGTCCACGTACGGTTTCCGCGTGTCATTCTATCCGCTGTTGTTGGTGCGATGTTAGCAATATCAGGCGCCACACTCCAAGGCATTTTTCGCAATCCACTGGCAGACCCGGGATTAATCGGTGTCACAGCCGGTGCAGGGTTAGGTGCAACGCTCTGGATCGTCCTTGTCGGTGGGGGTGCGTTAGGTGTGTGGGGACTACCTATTGCCGCTTTTATATGTGGGATGCTTGTGACGATCTGTGTATGGAAAATTGCGGAGGGAGAGGGAAAAGTTCAAACGCTAACGTTATTACTCGCAGGTATCGCCCTCAACAGTTTCGCTGGCGCAGGTATCGGATTAATGACCTTCCTTGCTGACGAAGAGGAACTGCGCAGTCTAACCTTTTGGCTGCTTGGCGGTTTCGGCGGTTCAACATGGCCCGTTGTGTTTATTACCCTGCCGATTGCAATTATAGGGTTGTTTGTGTTGTCACGACAGGCAGCGGCACTGAATGCAATGAGTTTGGGAGAATCTGAAGCGTATCATCTCGGCGTTTCAACAGATACTTTGAAACGGTGGTCGGTTTTTGGTGTTGCGCTAACGGTAGGTGCTGCAGTCTCAGCAGCAGGTGGTATCGGTTTTGTCGGACTCGTCGTGCCACATCTCTTAAGACTCTTAGGCGGGGCAGATCATCGGTATGTACTCCCCGGTTCAGCAGTAGGAGGCGCGATACTGCTCGTCTCAGCAGACCTATTTTCACGAACTATCGTTGCACCTGCAGAATTGCCCGTTGGCATCGTCACAGCACTCATCGGTGGTCCATTCTTCCTCTGGCTACTACTCAGATTTAAACGCGAAGTCTTTCTATAGGAAGCAAATACAATGATTGAATTGGAACAGGTTGGTTACCGCATTGGCGGGAAGTGGTTAGTCCGGAACATCAACGCCACAATCAAAAGCGGAATGTTGTGGGGTTTCGTCGGTCCCAACGGGGCGGGGAAATCGACACTTCTGCGGCTAATTTCTGGAGAACTTATACCAACGACTGGTGAAATTCGGCTCTTTGACAAACCTATTCATAACTACGAACCAAAAGAATTAGCACGCCTCCGTGCCTATCTCCAACAAAAACGAGATATAAACTTCCCTTTTACCAGTTTGGAGGTCGCGCTGTTTGGTCGACATCCGCACCTCAACGGCACAAAAGAGACAACCGACGACGTCTCAATTGCCAAAGAAGCGCTACAACAAGTCGAAGCTGATATATTTGAGGAACGGCTCTATCCGACCCTATCCGGTGGCGAAGCGAGTCGCGTCGATTTTGCTCGAATTCTTACGCAAGTCCCAGGACTGTTTTTACTCGACGAACCCACCAATCATCTGGACCCGAAGCACCAAGTTCAGATACTCAACTTGTGCAAAACGATTTGCAGTCGAGGCAAAACCGTTATTACAGCCATCCACGATCTGAATCTCGCATCAATGTACGCCGATCAACTGTTGCTATTGAAAAATGGGATTTCTATTGCGTGCGGTCCCCCCAAAACTGTGCTAACTTTGGATCTCCTATCAGAAACCTACGGTATCCCATTTGAGGTGCTACCACATCCCAATGGCTATCCGTGGGTGATGCCGAGTTTGAATATCCTGTAGAAATTTCATCGACATTTCTGAAACAGAAAACAGTTGAACTTCGTCTTAAGTTATGGTAAACTAATTAGGCAAATTAACAGTTTAATTAAAATGTAATCATCTACATAGGAGATACATCATGAGTCAAGTAACAACCAACACTATCATAGAAGAACTCACCTGTGCCTATTGGCTCGAAGTAGAGGCAACAATTAACTATATTGCAATTTCGGTCGATTTAGATGGTATCCGCGCCGAAGAGATTAAGAAATCCCTAGCAACAGATATCGAAGCGGAATTAGCACACGCCCAAGAATTAGCAAATCGTATCAAGGAAATCGGCGGCAGGGTGCCAGGTTCGTTCAGCTTTAAAGCAGAGCAGGCATCGCTCCAACCGCCGAAAGATTCCACAGACCTTATATCAACGATCCGTGGGGTCATCGAGGCAGAAAACCTCGCGTGCGATCAATACAATAAGATTATTCGTATGTGCGACGGGATTGATTATGTTACGCAAGACCTCTGCATCAAACTTCTCGCCGATGAAGAGAAACACCGCAGGGAATTTATCGGGTTCCTCAAGGAATTTGAGCAAAAGTAATCTCACGAGAACAAAACATACTGAAAATGCAAACAACGGGCAATGCCGCCCGTTGTTTGTTTTTAAACAGACAAGAAATTGTTTGTTCACCCCGTCCGCAACCTCGGATCCAAGGCATCGCGGACAGCATCACCGAACAGATTCGCCGGTAGCACCAACCCAAACATGAAAGCAAACGCTGCGGTAAGATTCCACCAGACAATCGGATCACGCGCGAGTTCCAAACGCGCAGTGTTAATCATATTCCCCCAACTTCCCATTGTCGGCTCAACGCCAATTTGGAGATAGCTGAGCACGGCTTCTGCCAGCACGAAATTGCTAAACCCCAAGATAGAGGTAATCAACACGATATGCAGGAGGTTCGGAACGAGATGCTTGAGAATAATGAATCCACGACGTACACCGAAGGCTTCAGCGGCTTGTACGTACTCCAACTCCCGGAGTCTCAGCGTCTCACCACGCAAGATACGGCACAGACCCACCCAACTGCTAATACCCATGATGAGGCAGAGATTGAATAAGCCCTGTCCAAAGAGGAGCATGAAAGCAATAATAAGAAGGATAGCCGGAATCGACTCAAGCGTGGCGTAGATATACTGAATAATATCATCTATCCAACCACCGAAGTAACCAGCAACAACACCGAAAAATATAGCAAAAGGTACAGCAATTAAAGTGGTAAATCCACCGATGATGAGTCCGGTACGGATGCCCTTTAAGGCACGATAAAAGACATCGCTACCGACCTTATCGGTGCCCAAAAGGTGTGCGCGCGGATATTCAAGAGGTGGGTATTCGCGAGTCGTCCGTCCATCAGGCGTCTGGACTGTACTTTTGGCATATAAGTGCGTTGCTAAGGGGGCAGAATAAGTTTTCTCCGTCCGCTCCCGAAGGGGTGTGCAAAGTCTGTCGAGGAGACTGAGTGATCTCGGTCTGTAAACAACCCGCCCATTCTCGCTGCGGGTTAGAACACTTTCTTGGTTAAATAACGGGTCCCGCCAACTAATGCTATCCAGTACACCGATGAGAAGGTATCCTAAAAGAATAAAGAAACAGACAATAGCAATCCGATTTTTACGAATCTGTCTCGCAGCGTTCCGCCAATGTTCCAGTTGAGAGGCGTATCGAAGAAGCCACCATACAAAGACCCCACAGGCAAAAATGATGACATTCTGATAAGCATCAGAATACCACACCCACCCGAGTCGGTCCCCAATGCCGATGTCCGCAGTATCTATTCCAAATAAAAAAATAGGCATGTTGACTGACAACTACTCCGTCTGATAAACGGCTTCGCGTGTGTGAAATCCATCCTTAATGACGACCTCATCAAGGTTCATCTTGTCAACTTGGATAGGCGTAAGCAGTATCGATGGCACCTCAACTTTGCCGTTATTAACGGTCTGCGTGGCTTCAGTGATTATTTCACCCTTTGCGAGTGCGACAGCAGCTTGTGCCGCTTTCGTTGCGATGAGATGAATCGGTTTATAAACCGTCATCGTTTGCGAACCCTTGACAATCCGCTGACACGCAGCGAGTTCCGCGTCCTGACCCGAAACAAGGACGCTTCCTGCCAAGTTTTGCCCTTCAAGCGCCTGGATAACACCACCAGCAGTTCCATCGTTGGAGGCGACTACAGCATCTACTTGGTTGTTCGTCTGTGTTAAGACCTGTTCCGCCTTCTTAAGGGCATCGCGTGGATCCCAATTGACCGCCCAGTGTTGTCCATCTGCTACCAATCGGATGTCCCCACTATCAATTGCGGCTTGCAAAGCACGCATCTGCCCTTTCCGAAGGAGCTGCGCGTTATTGTCCGTTGGCGCACCACCGAGTAGGAAATAGTCCCCCTCCGGCTTCTGACGAATCAGATACTCAGCTTGCAGATATCCAACCTGCTCATTGTCGAAAGAGATATAAAGATCCGGCGAACTTTCACGAATCAACCGGTCATACGCCACCACCTTGATCCCCTCTGCATGCGCGGCTTGGACAATTTGGGCGGCAGCAACACTATCCTTGGGAATGACAACGAGAACATCCACACCCTGTGTGATCATGTTCTCCGCTTGTGCATTTTGTCGCCTTTCATCGCCATCGGCAGACTGAACAATAACTTCGGCACCGAGTTTCTCCGCTTCAGCTATGAAGATATCCCTGTCTTTTTGCCACCGTTCCACACGTAAGGAGTCCATGGACAAACCGATCTTAATTTTCTTGTCCATTCCATCTGAGGATGACTGACCGGCAGTGGAGTCTGTTTGCTCACCTTTCTTTTCCGTACTCGGATCTGCACACCCGAATAGTATTACAAGCCCCATTGCCAAAAAGCAGAAAAGCAATGACCGCACACAAACTTTGCCGTAAGAAGTCGAGAGACGTATCATAAGCACTCCTTTTCAAAATTCTATTTCTCCTCTTTAGCCGCATCTGCTTCAGAAGCGGATTGTCCGGATGCGGCGGAATCGGCGGTAAACTCGCGAACAACATCGCCGATTTTGAGCTGTTCTGTCATTTCAACGACACGGAACACGGAAATCTTATCATTGAGGATTTCGGCAACCGCCACGACCGCTACCTGCTTTTCAAGGTAAGTCAGGACTTCACCAGTGTCTAAGTCCCGCACCGGTTTACCTCTGGTATAAACAGCAAACTCTTGGTTGATAGCAATACCTCTGTTAGAGCCGATATTAATATAAATCTTATCAAGGTCCTCGTTATCCACATATTGGATCTTCCCTTTGATAGGCCCATCTGCCTTTGTGGGCGTTTCCTTTGCTTTTTTTCCAGCGTCGGTCTTCGATTCCCAAGGTGTAATAAAATTGGGTCCGACACTATCACGGAGCGCTAAAACGACTTTGATGAGCACCTCATGCGTTACGAAACCGAAAAGTGTTCTATCATATTCAGCACTCGCAAACTGGATTTCATTTAACTCCGTCGGCTTGACGATTGGGCGTGGATTTTTCCGCCGAGTGTCCGGTGTCTGACCAAAAGTAAGGTTCGTCCCTTCCTCAGTCACGCTCGCTTCAAGGGAAGCAAATTTTGTACCAGCGTATGAATGGTCACGACTGGCAGAAACGCGCGGTTCAGCGACAACACTACCCGCGGTATTGTAAAATTTCATATTCAGTTTAATCGTGGCACGGTGGAGGGAACCACGCAAAATAACGGGAGCCATGTAGCTTGCAGTCCCCCGCTGCGACTGACGTCCACCCTCACGGAGTGTACGAGAAGCGTTAGTTCTCAAACGTTCCTGATTAAACGTACGGATATCACCCATCACAATCACATCCGCATTCAAACGCTTAGCAAGTGTAGCGCGTTGCTCCTGATCCAGTTTCCTTAAGCTCTGCCGCGAGAGCGTCATAGACGCCATAGCATCCAAAAGTTCATCCTTGCTTATCGGTTCATACACGTTCGTTTCCACCAATTTCCGGTTAAGCATTTTGGCAAATCCTGCCTCCAAATCCCATCGTTTCTTTGTGGTGACCATATTTCCGATAAAACTGGGTATACAACCACACCCGGTGGGCGAATCAAAGCGGCTGTGGTCCTCAAAATAGAGAACAGCAATCCGTTTTTTTGTCGCAGCGTCGCTAACAGCGACAGGACCGATAATGAAACACAGGCTAAATCCCACCAATAATACATATGAGCAGAAACGTCTCATTGTTTTTTGTAGCCTCCTTTGTTTGTCTCTTGACTTTAAAGTGTAACAGTTCCGTAGACATTTATCAAGAAAATTTAAGCCTTGGAGGAACACACCCACCCAAACCTTTTGCCCACACGCGGCAAAATTTGTCTTTGCTTTACATTAAATATCTGGTATTCTTATAGTCATCAGTTATCGGTTATGGGTTGTGGGTTCAGAGCCTCCTTTGTCACAATCTACCCTCGGCTTGATTGTTACATGACGATATCTTAACTGATAACTGAAAACCTGCGCAGCAGACGACTGACAACTATTTAATATACAAACGCAAAAGGAAATCCTATGTTTACAAAAGACAGATTTTCACATCGCAACTTACTACATATATCCATATTCGTTGCATTGGCTGTGTTAGTTGCCTTTTATGGGTGTAGTGACAAGCAATCAAGTGAAAAAGTCTCGACCGGTGATGATTCCTCCCGTCAAGAGAAGGAATGGCTCTCAATTATGGGCGGCGTAATAGGCGGTAGTTTTTCACAATTTGCAGGCGGCATTAGCCACGTTTTGACACACCAAGAGTCCCATATAAAAATATCTATTGAAGCCTCAGCGGGTTCAATCGAAAACACGCGACGTGTGAACGAAGATACAGAAGGGCTTGGTGTCGTCTTTGCCTCTGAAAGCTACCTCGGCTACCATGGACAGGAAATCTTCGCAGAAGAAGGACCAAAAACCAATATCCGTATGGTGACATTGCTCTTTATTGCTTACGACCAATTTTCAACGCTCGCAAACAGTGACGTTCATCAGTTTGAGGACATTGTTGGTAAAAAAATCGCTTCTGGAGCGAGTGGATCCGGTACCGCTCAGACGTTAGAACGTTTGTCGAAATTAGCAGGTATTTGGGGAGAGTTTACGCCGATTTACAAAGGTGGCACCGCTGCTGCCGAAGCACTTCAAGACGGACAAGTGGATGCCTTCCAGTGGCTTGTCAGCGTCCCAAACAGCGCTGTTATCCAACTAACTACCATCAAATCTATCCGGATGATAGATCTCGACACACCTGCGAAAAAATACGGCTTCTACGAAAAGTACCCGTTCTATCTTCCCGGATCTCTACCAGAAGGCGCCTACGAAGGTAAGGTTAAACCAGTGAAGACCATCGTGATGCCAACAGTCCTCATCTCAAACAAAGCAGTGAACGAAGAAACAATTTACAAACTCCTAAAGCACGTCTACTCACCAGAAGGACATCAGTCGATGCTCCAAACGAACCAAGCCGCTGCAGATATGACGATAGGAAATGGACCAAAGGCATTTGTTATTCCGCTTCACCGCGGGGCATACAAATTCTGGAGTGAACAAGGTGTCGAAATTCCCGCACACGCAATGCCAATGGACTAAAGAAAAACGCTTATTTTTTCAGAAATTGCTTTAAAACGGAGAATATGCTATAATTGTTCAGTGACATTATGGGGTGCTCTTACTTGCTTAAGAGCTGAGAAAACACCCTTTGAACCTGATCTGGATCATACCAGCGTAGGGAAATATGCAAACGCAGTTGTCAGTCGTCAGTTACAAGAGGTTTTGATATACATCAGACACCTCCTAACTGAGAACCGAGAACTGATAACCATCAAAGCCGCTTCCTTTTGGCACTGCCAAGGCTGCAGACGGGCATGTTCCCTATACCGAAAACGGAAGACGGTTTTTTCGCGTTAAGGAGCAGACACGGATGTTTAGCAAATTCTTGGTGCCTGTGGCTATCTTGCTCGTAGTGTTAGGAATATGGGAAGCTGCTGTGCATCTATTCGATATCCCTCGCTACATTCTACCGCCACCCTCGAAAATTGTGGCAACGCTATTTGTGGAACATGCACAATTACAGAAACATACACTCGTGACACTACAAGAGATGCTTCTCGGATTTGCCCTTGCAACCAGCATCGGCATCCCGTTAGCCATATTGATGTTCGAGTTCCCTATGCTGGAGAAAGCCTTCTATCCGTATGTTATCGGTTCACAAACGGTTCCAGTATTTGCGATCGCGCCGCTGTTGGTGCTGTGGTTTGGCTTCGGGATCGCCTCAAAAGTCGTTATGGCGGCACTGATTGTGTTTTTCGCGATTGTGCTAAATACTTTAGACGGCTTGAAGTCCACTGATCCAGATACAGTAAACCTGTTTCGGATTTTGCGAGCAACCCGGTGGCAGATACTCTGGAAAGTACGCATCCCTTCGGCACTGCCTTTCATTTTCTCAGGCGCGAAGATAGGCATATCTATTTCCACAATCGGTGCCGTTATCGGCGAATGGGTCGGAGCGAAGGCAGGACTCGGATATCTCATGCTGTATGCCAACGGACAACTCCAAATTTCACTTGTATTCGCCGCTATTTTCTGCCTAACACTCTTAGGATTAAGTCTTTTCGGATTGATGACGCTGTTGGAGCGGTACGCAATGCCGTGGCGGCAGCACCAATACAACAAGTCAGATGTTCGGTAAATGCATCGAACAATTAATAAGAGAGGAAATCCTCATGAAAACAGCAATTTGCTTAATGTTTCTCATCGGTTGTGGTATACTTTTAATGGGACAAATTAACAGTCATGCAGACAGTCACCAGAAAACCGAAATGGAGAAGGTCACACTGCTTCTCGACTGGTTCCCCAACGTAGATCACGCGCCCCTTTACGTCGCACAAGAAAACAAGGTGTTTGCCAAACACGGGTTGGAAGTCGAACTCCTTTGGGGGGGTGACCCGGACGCTCCACTCAAACTCGTGGCGGCTGAAAAATATCCGTTCGCTGTGAGTTACCAACAGAGCGTCACAATTGCACGGGCAAGTGAAGAAGTTCTACCGGTTAAATCGATCGGCTTACTCGTAGAACACCCGCTCAACACGATTAGTTTTCTGAAAAAGACAGGCATTAAGACACCAGCGGATTTCAAAGGGAAGAAAATTGGATACACGGTCGCACCTCTGGACGTACTTCTGTTTAATGCGATCGCAGCGAATGCTGGACTATCAGAAGATGACTACGAATTGATAAACGTGAGTACGAATATTTCAGCTTCTCTTCTAAGTGGACAAATAGACGCAGTGATCGGTCCATTTCGGAACTACGAGATTAATGAGTTGAAACTTGAAGGGGCAGAAGCCGATTATTTCGCCCTTGAGAAGCACGGCATTCCCGACTATTACGAGTTAGTGGTTGTCTCCAACGACGCTTATTTGGAAAAACATCCAGAAACTGCTAAAAAACTGATGACAGCGATTCAGGAGGCAATTCAATTCACGAAAGAAAATCCTGATGAAACTCTGAAATTGTTCTTCAAGGCGAATCCTGATGCCCGTAAAGATTTAGAAGAACTTGCGTTTCGGGATACATTAGATGTATTCGCGACAACGCAGGTACAATCCGCAGAAAAGTGGAACGCATTCGCAAAATTCGCCTACGAAAAAGGGTTAATCTCCAAAACAGTCGAAGCAACAGATTGCTTCATCAATGTTTTAAAAGAATAATCGCTTACTTCACATCGGCGGAGTTGATGAAAATCAAGTTTTTACGCTATTAATCTGTATGCAGACGCGTCTCCTGTTGGCGAGAGATCCTAACCAAAGAAGAATATAATAGGTTCCAGATACGCGCAAGGCTAGGCGATAACCGGTTTTTGACAACGAAAAAAACCGAGCGAAAACCGCCATAGTTAAAAAATGGCAAATAAGAAGATTATTATCATCGGTGGCGGCGTGATTGGACTCGGTATTGGGTGGCAACTTGCGAAAGCGGGTACCACCGTCACCATTTATGAGAGATCGCAAGCCGGACGGGCAGCCTCCTGGGCAGCTGCCGGTATGCTCGCACCACTCGCCGAAGCACATAGCGAAGAACCGGAACTGCTTAAGTTGGGTAGTCAAAGCTTAGCACGTTATCCACAATGGGTTGGTGAATTAGAAGCAGACGGAGGGCTGTCCATCGGCTATCGGGTGGAAGGCACCCTCATTGTTGGGTTAGAACCCGACGATACACATCAACTTCGGCATCTTTACACGGCACAACAAGATTTAGGGCTGAACGTCGAGTGGTTGACCGGACGAGAGGCGCGTGAAATTGAGTCTGTGCTCTCGCCACGCGTGACTGCAGCCATCCGCTGCGCGACCGATTATCAAGTCGATAACCGGCTGATGGTAAGGGCACTCCAGCGTGCCTATCAAGTGTACGGTGGCGTGTTGCATGAGAACAGCACTATTGAAAAAATTGTCATAGAAAACGGAACCGCAACTGGTGTTCAAACACAAGACGGTTTTCAAACAGCAGACGCGCTCATTCTTGCAGCAGGATGCTGGTCTGCACAGATCGAAGGGTTACCAGACACCATCATCCCCCCGGTGCGTCCTGTAAAAGGACAGATGTTGGCACTGCAAATGGAAGCCGGTATTACGGTCAAAAACGTCATCCGCACTGTCAGGGCAAGATATTCAACCTCGGTATATCTGGTACCGAGAACCGATGGCAGGCTCATCGTCGGAGCAACGAGTGAAGAGATGGGATTCGATACACGTTTGACTGCTGGTGGTGTGTTTGAACTCCTGCGCGGCGCATGGGAAGCGGTGCCGAGTGTTTATGAACTGCCGATCCTCGAAACATGGGCAGGTTTACGTCCCGGCAGCAGAGACAACGCTCCCATACTCGGCAAAACACCCGTTGAGAATCTGATATACGCAACAGGGCACTATCGTAACGGCATCCTGCTCACGCCAATTACGGCTTATGAGATCGCCAAGCTGATTCTGACCGGTGAAACTTCAGAGACAATCGCTCCGTTTCAGTTAGACCGGTTTTTAAGGCAATAGGCACACGTCGTGTGCCGTAACCACATTAAAAAAAATGAAGATACACGTTAATGGCGAAGAAAAAACGGTTCGTCCGAACCTAAATATCTATGACCTGCTCATCGCTTTAGAACTGAACCCCACGCAGGCAGGCATCGCTGTAGCTGTGAACCGAGAAGTCATCCCGAAAACGGCGTGGCAAGCAACAGAACTTTGCGAGAACAGTGAAGTAGAAATTATCCGCGCCGTCCAAGGGGGATAGTATAACTATACAGCAAACCGACAGGAGAGTCGGCACCAAAAACTCTTGATAAACAGACTTTGACAATGCTATACTAATTGAAAATGCACAGTGATAAACTATAAGCAGAATATTATGAAAAGCCAAGAAGTTCGCTGGATTCAACGCGCAAATAGCTTTGAAAGGGCTTTTAGTCGATTAAATGCAGCTGTCAAACTTGCGGAGCAAAGGGAACTTTCAGACTTAGAAGCACAAGGACTGATACAAGGTTTTGAATATACGCACGAACTCGCTTGGAAGACTTTGAAGAACTTCCTTGAAACACAAGGCGTGCTGAATCTGTATGGTTCACGGGACACAACCCGAGAAGCTTTTAGGAACAACCTAATTGAAAACGGCGAAGTCTGGATGGATATGGTTGACAAACGCAATCTAACCTCACATACTTATGATGAAGAAACCGCAGCCCAAGTTGTCATAGTTATCCGTACTGCCTACTTCACTGAATTTGAGAGATTGCTCGTCCGACTACAGCAATTGAAAAAGGAAGGGAACTCTTAAAAATGCAATACGGTTTGTCTGTCCAGACGCTCGAAAAAATCCGCGATGTTTTTGGGCGGTATCCACAGTTAGAAGAGGTAGTACTATACGGTTCCCGTGCCAGAGGCGATTACAAAAACGGTTCTGACATTGACTTAACGCTCCGTGGCAGTAGCGAGCTAACACACATACTCGTATCCCGGATTGCAAACGACTTGGACGATCAATTGCTTCCGTATACTATTGATCTATGTATCTTCAAGAATATCCGTAACCCTGAAATGGTTGAACAAATTGAGCAGATAGGCGTAGCACTCTACAAAAAATAGGCTTAGCACTGAAAAAAACAAAAAATGCAAGACTTCAAAATCTCAGACCAGACATATACATCAAGACTACTCATCGGAACAGCGGGTTACCCGAATTTCCATATAATGACGGAGTCTATTACCGCGAGTGGTGCTGAAATTGCGACGGTGTCGATGCGTCGTGTGAAATTTACAGATACATCCGGCGAGAATCTATTCGCACTCCTGCGTGAACGCGGCATGACGATTCTGCCGAATACCGCAGGCTGTTTCACGGCAAAGGATGCGATTTTGACAGCAAACCTCGCCAGAGAAGCCCTTGAGACATCGCTCATCAAACTCGAAGTTATCGGTGATGAAGAGACACAATTCCCAGATGTAGAACAGTTGCTCAACGCAGCAGAAGCACTCGTTAAAGACGGTTTCACGGTGTTGCCATATTGTAACGACGATCCGATTACCTGTAAGAAATTAGAAGATCTCGGCTGTGCAGCAGTGATGCCATTAGGCGCACCGATCGGTTCAGGAATGGGGATCCGCAATCCCTATAATATCCAGATTATTCGCGACCTTGTGCAGGTGCCACTGATCGTAGATGCCGGCGTTGGGACAGCATCAGACGCAGCGATCGCGATGGAGTTAGGATGTGACGGCGTCTTGCTCAATACAGCAGTAGCGAAAGCACATCGTCCCGTCCTGATGGCAGAAGCAATGAAAAAAGCGGTTCAAGCCGGTAGAGCTGCATTTTTAGCCGGACGTATCCCTCGGAAACTTTACGCCACTGCCTCAAGCCCACAAGACGGAATTATTGAATAGAAATATGTAGACATTACGATAACTCGGCATTCCCCAAGCCCTGATAAGGGTGGAGAATAAATGCCATACAGGGAATACCACACGGGCTTCATACCCCGGTTTATGCCCACAGGCATAGATACCGTTGATTTGTGATAGCACCCACACGCTAAAGCGTGGGGCTTCGGCTTCATAGCAGCTGCGGTGTTCTCTTGGAGTCAACCGTCTAACGTCCGCTCCACCAGTAGGCGATTCCCCGCCGGTGAAAAATCCCTCGGGCATATCAAGGTGAAAACTCTTGGCTATCCCCGCCTACCTCTATCCGAAATGGATAGAAAAAGTGAAATGAAGGTAGCAGCAATAGAACGCGCGGACTTTCACCTCCGCTCCGAAACTTACCCGTAAACTGCTACCGATACATGTTTTTAGATAGGTGGCACTATCAACTATTTTTCACCACCTCTCACAGTGGCGGACAACTCCTGCACAAGGTATGTGCAGGGTGAGAGCGTTGTCCAGATAGTTGCTAATATTATACGACTTTTTTTAGGAAAAGTCAAGTGTTTTTTTGACACAAACATAGGCAGTGTCTACATCCCCCGGGGAATGCCATAAGGCATTCATACCGTTGATTCTAAAGAACGGGGTTTTGACACTGAAGAAATGATAAAGGGCGGTTGGGCACTTCTTGATAGTGTCCAAGTAATTGTAAAATTCACCATAAAATCTCTCACCATAGAATCGGAGTCTTTGTGAAAAAAACAATTCACTTTCTGGCGCGACCTACGAACCAAAACTTGCTATTAAAAGTAGGGATTTTTCTCATCGTTCTTACGCAAGGGGTAGGTAGCGCATTTTTACACAATATTCAAAGTGCCTCAGCACAACTTCAGACCGAATTCGGACAAAGTTTATTACAACAAGAACCCGAAACTTCTGAAACCGACCCCGCAGAACTGACAATCAGTTCCCATTTCTCTAATACCTACAACAATCATATTGAACTCGGTTTAAGTGTAGATCCATACACCAGCAGCTTGGCAGGACAAGACGATCCACAACTTGCGGGACTAATTAACCGCTTCGGTGTTGACTTGTACGGGGATTTGCCCGTAACCGATAAACTCAGACTCAAATTGCAATACATCCCTCAAGTCGAAAACTATACAGGAGCAGAGGGGAAACTTAACGAATTCGACGCGTTCAGTGATATTTTCTTAACTGAACTCAGTTTTCGACCTGTTGCAAACTTACCACCACTCGTAGCATCGCATCGGTTGCAACGCTTCGTGCGCGCCTCCGATGTCTATAATAACACTGAACGGCAACTCGGTCTGCGCTTCGGACGCATCCTTGAATATAATCTACGGATACACCGATTTGACGATGACGAGGAACTCAGAGAGGATTTCCTACTCATCGGCTCTAACAGCCACAAAATGACCGGGCGTTTGCAATTCGGACTCCTCAAACAGGTGCTCGGCAAAATCGAATACGGAATAGAACACGGCAGATACGAAACCAATCTAAATAACCTCATCTTAGGTATCACAGGGCTTGAAGACAACGAACGCCGAATGGACTGGAGACACATCAGTTCAGCGAAACTAATACAAGTAGCAACTGAACATATCATGTTTCAGGAAGAGGTTAACTTATTTCTAAATCGCTCCAGTGCTGATTTTTTCAACTTCCTCAGCACCGAAGTAGCAGCGAGCTCATTCTACCGACTCGATACCGGACGATGGATACGGCTTCGACTCTCTAGGCTCTGGTTGCGGTTTGAAGGTAGGCAAATCCTCGACGAAACGGGACTTATCTCAGAAGATACCCCAAATCGTCGCGATACACAGATAGGTGTGAACGTGCAATTAAACTGGCAATTCAATCCGTATTTAACATTCAACGCCGATTATCAGGTTACACAAAATCGCACGAACGAAATGGATCCGTTGCTCGACTTCCTCAACTACACGCATACCATCGCAACTCTCACACTTAAAGGAGAGTATTAAAGTCGCTTGCGGCTTTCCCCTATTGTTGCTGCCGCCGCTTTTACCGCTTCCCTCTAAAGAGTTTCAATTTCCCTTCCGACGCAATCAGCGTATAGCACGCTTCAATCCCCTCAGCGACGACCGGTTTGTTCGGCGTATCCCATAGCAGCAGATAATCCACATTGTCAGCATAATCACAGAGATCGATTTTTTCCGGCTGCCAGTGGACCATTTGCACCCACTCTTTCTCTTCTAATGGGGTCTCAAAATCAGCATTGAAGCGGACCGGAAAGTAATCAAACTGTATTTCATAGTTGCCGAGATTGATACAACCATTGTCAAGACAGTAGTAGTTAGCGGCATTGACAAAGATACCCACACGTTTTGAGCTGCCCCTTGGATCAAAGTGGAGCGGGAGGATGACCTTGTTCTTTCCAACCCGTTCTACGAAAGCGTTAAACTCGCCTATCTCAGCGTTGAGGTTTCTGAAGAGAACACCGACATAGACAATGTTAATCAGTGCCAGAAGCATGACCACGGCTGTGAACAGACGTTTCCACTGCAGCTTGTCAAATTCACGAAACCATGTAAATAGCGCAAGCGTGGCTAAAATGGCAATCCGATCATTGACCCAACCACCCGGACCGATAGAGTTTGGCAGGATAAAATAGAGCCCAAAAAGCACACCAACAAGACAGAGAAACGCTTTCTGTCCGGGACGGACTGCTGTTTTTTCTCGCCTGTTTTGCCAGATTGTTACACCCCCGAGAAAAATTAAAAAAGCAGTGACAGTAAGGGAAAGCCAACTCGGAGGGTCGGTGTAGGAAATGAGCACGTGCATACCAATCAAGTTAGCAAACAGTTCTCCAATTCGCCCAATCGCAAATTCAGGAGGTTCCCCTGCCAACAGATCAGAAGTAGGGAGGTAGACGAGAAGGAAGAAGGCTGCAGGTAGGAGATAGCATCCTGTAATGAGGATCCGTTTGAAGTCTCGCCTGAAATGCCACAATGCCAGCAAAGCGATAGAGAATAAAATGAAGGCATAAGAGATAAGATGTGCAAAATAGGTAACAATGATGAGCAGGTTTAGGAGAATGATACGCCTTCTGTTCATCTGCTCCTTGTGTTTCCACCAGTAACCGAGCGCGAGGAAAAAGAGAGGCACGCTAACAGCAAAATTGTAGAACCCCATGAGAAAGAGATAGTTATAGACAAAGGTAAAACTAAGTATGACAAGGGTATGTCGTCCGCGCTCGACAGCGTTAAGAAAATAATAGATTGCGAGCGGGAACAAGATAACATAGAAACTCAGAAAGACTTTCTCGGCGATGATGGGTGGAAAGACAAACATTAGTATCGCCAATGAAAAATGTGAAAGCCAATTAGGAAACGGGTACCAGTTAATCTCGTAATAATCTTGAAATTGATACTGGGGATTGTTGTATTCTGTCAGGATCTGGGAGTTATAGACGTGGCTCACACCGTCTTGTGTCGGAAAATAGGGGAACAACCATATCGGCAGCAGATAAATAAGAATTAAGACCCCAATCAGAAGCGACCATCTTGTATAGAAGCGAGAGAAGTCTACCATCAGTTGCCTCCTCAACCCACGCTTTTGGCGCAGCTTATAGGTTTCTAAAACGTGCTGCTCAAAGATTAGATATTGCAATTTTCAGGACTTCAGTTATAATGTTACCATGTTTCCCCATTTTGTAGTTAGTATATTTATACCAGTCCCATCATACCATCGTAGAAGCAATTTTTAATTTTACTTCCAAGACATCATCTTCTATGTAAACCATTGGAGACTAATTTCATGACCCGAGATCAAGTTGAACATTTCGTTGAAGAGAACGGTGTTGAGTTTTTTCTCTGCTCTTTCGTAGAAATGAGCGGGACCCCGAAGGGAAAGGTTATCCCATCCACGCATCTTGAGGATATGGCAGAAGAGGGCGCGGGCTTCGGTGGATTCGCCGCAGGCGAGATAGGACAATACCCACACGACCCAGAAATGGCAAGTATCCCTGACTTTAATTCGTTGACAATCGTACCGTGGCGGAAAAACCTTGCTTGGGTAGCCGGGGATATGTACGTCGAAGGTAAATCGTGGCACTATTGTCCGAGGACCATCCTGCGACAGCAATTAGAAAAGACAAGAGAAAAAGGGTACATCTTTAACGTCGGCATCGAAGCTGAATTCATGCTTCTGAAGCAGAATGAGACAGGGTATTACGCCCCATGGGACAAACTCGATACACTCGATAAGCCGTGTTATGATCTGAGAGCGCTGCACCGCAATCTCGATATGATGACAACCCTCATCAAATACATGCAAGAATTGGGATGGGAACCTTACGCGAATGACCATGAAGACGGAACCTGTCAGTTCGAGGCAAACTGGACTTATTCGGACGCACTAACGACAACCGACCGACATACCTTCTTCAAGTGGATGGTTAAAACGATTGCTGAGGAACGAGGATTGTTGGCAACATTTATGCCAAAGCCGTTCACCAATCTGACGGGCAATGGTGCCCACTTTCACATGAGTCTTTGGGATGAAGAAAATCAGACAAATCTGTTCCTTGATGAGAACGATAGAAACGGTTTGTCCCAACTCGCTTACTGGTTCACGGGGGGTGTCCTCAAACACGCAAAAGCGATAACAGCAGTTACAAATCCGCTTGTCAATAGCTACAAACGCTTAGTGCGCAGACCACCACGTTCAGGTTCATCGTGGGCACCCGTTTACGTCACCTACGGTGCGAACAATCGAACACAGATGATTCGTATTCCAGCACCAGGACGCATAGAAAATCGACTCAGCGATGGGGCAGTAAATCCCTATCTTGCAGCGACGGTGATGCTTGCAGCCGGGCTGGATGGCATCGAAAATCAGATTGATCCAGGGGGGCAAAACGAGGATAATCTTTATGAAGTACCAGAAGACGAATTACAACAACGGGGCATCGGCTCCCTACCCCCAACGCTCAGCGCAGCCGTAGACGCTCTTGAAAAGGATGAGGCCATCAAGAATGCACTTGGGAATGAGTATGCTGACTACTACATTCAGGTCAAACGTGAGGAATGGCAGAACTATCATTTGAGTATCAGTCAGTGGGAAACCGATAACTATTTAGAAGTCTATTAAAGCATATCATTCTTGCACTCCAGCGGAGTGCTATGTCTATAGAAAAGGGGATGTGTAAACTGCCGCACTCCAGCGGAGTGCTATGTCTGTGAAAGGGCAACTTGTGTTAAAATTATGAAAAACGTATTGAAACTGTTAAGCTTCGCACTTGTATGTCTGTTCTCCATTTACATACTCAGCTGCGGTACGCGCGAAGATGACTCAGAGCTTACCTCAGAAGAACTGATAAGCGCGGAGCCAAACGCAGCGACCGATCCCGATCCTGCACTCGAACCGGAAATTATCCCTGAACCCGAACCCATTATTCCAGACGGAATGGTCCTAATTCCAGAAGGCGAGTTTCAGATGGGTAGCAACGACGGTGATGCCGATAACGACGAACAGCCGGTGCACACCGTTCACCTTGACACGTTTTACATAGACGCAAACGAGGTAACCAACAGGAAATTTAAGGACTTCGTTCTCGCGAATCCAGCGTGGCAAAAAGAACTTATTGACGACAGATTCGCCGATGCTAATTACCTAAATGACTGGAATGGAAATAACTATCCGCTTGGAAAAAGCGATCATCCTGTGCGTTATGTAAGCTGGTACGCTGCGATGGCTTATGCAGTCTGGGTGGATAAGCGTTTACCGACTGAAGCGGAATGGGAGAAAGCAGCACGCGGCGGATTAAAAAGAAAACAGTATCCGTGGGGTAACGGAATCAATTTTAATAGGGCAAACTACGGCAAAAACATCGGCGAGACAACCCCTATCAGCGAGTATCCTCCCAACGAATACGGTGTATATGACATCGCCGGAAATGTCTGGGAATGGTGCCTTGACGGATACGAGGTTGATTTCTATGCCAATTCCCCACGTCGTAATCCGACCGCAGGGGCAAACAATGTTGAGGAAATTGTCAATGATTTCGAGAATATTGTAGATTTCCGTGTACTGCGGGGTGGTGGATGGAACAGCGAACCTGAGTGGTTGCGTGCCTCAAATCGCCACGGTACGACGCCAGCATACGCCGGTATCGGTGCGCTTGGATTCCGCTGTGCAAAAAGTGTATCTCCATGACGTGCGCCTAACGCTTTGCCTTGCAAAATTTTCTCTATTGAAACAGAAATCATAATCTGTTAGAATTTAATTGAGATAGAAGAGAACAACTATTATCTTTTACTCTTTGTATTCCAGAATAACATTAGACTTCTCAATTTTCAACGAAGGAGACCAGATGAAAATCTTTTCAATTATCACATTCTGCCTACTTCTCTGCGCCGCATTTTCTCACGCCGACCTAATGGATGGGCTTGTTCTATACATGCCTCTCGATGAAGGCTCAGGGACCGCGACGCAAGACTTCTCCGTAAACGGCTTTGAAGGCGAAGTCATGGGTAACGCAAAATGGGTCGCCGGACAACACGGACAAGCACTCCAATTTGCGGCTGCTGCAGATCACGTCCTCATTGAAGACGATGCTGCCTTCCACATCGAAGGTGCAATCACGCAAGCAGCATGGGTGAACCTCGATAGGCTACCAAGCGCACACGCTATTATCTTCGGTACTCGGCAGAGTGCTGCCACCCGGCATATCGGTTTCGGGTTCGGTATGAATCCAGCAAACGGTATCAAAGTCTGGACAAACGGGGCAGCCGGTGGATTCAAAGACATCAATGATAACGCAACAGCACTCGATACAGGCAAATGGTATTATCTCGCCTATACCCATACAGACGACACCAACGGCTTAGTGGAAATTTACGTAGATGGTGAGGTAACCCACTCTGAAGAATCCGGCAACCCTGTTGCCCCTGCCGCAAATACAAGTGCGGTGACAATCGGCACCTGGGGCGGTGAAGCGTGGACGGGGACCGTGGACGAGGTTCGGCTTTGGAATCGCGCACTCTCAGCCGACGAGATCAAAGCGAGCATGGACCAAGATGCAGCGTCATTTCTAACTCCCGTAGAACCACAAGGAAAACTCACCACGTCTTGGGCGAACATCAAGTCGAACAGATAACCCGGTTTATTGTCTAAAGACATATACACTGTCGCTGGCGAGGTTTAAAATTTCGCCAGCAATGACCCATCGAACGATAACTTGTCAACCAACCATTAAAACCTCTAACACTTTAGGCTTTCTGTCTAAAAATAGAAAAGGAGAATCATGATGAAAAGGTTACTCTTTTGGTTAGTTTTCTGTGCTGTCCTCGCACTTTCAGCAAACGTTGAAGCGATTCGGAACGACCCCGACCTGATAATCTACTACTCCTTCGACGAAGATGATGATAAAGAGGCTATAGATGACACAGGTAACGGGTTTGATGCTGAAATAGATGGCGGGGAATGGAGCAAGGAAGGCAAACTTGGTGGCGCACTGGAGTGTGATGGCGCGAAAACTGCTATCAAATCGCCACCAGAGATACCAGGTATCACCGATACTGAGTTAACAGAGTTTACTGTGGAACATTGGGTAATGCTTAATGCACTTACCGGCGGTGTCCAGCAAGTCTGGGAATCATTGAATGCCGCCGGAGCGTGGCCCGCCGAAACCTTCATTGAAGGACCCGCGGACATGACTTTCTACGTCTACGATACCAAAAGCACAGCACATCGTACACCCATCCCAACTCTACCGACTAAAAAGTGGGTACATATCGCTGGCACTTATGACGGCAAGGTTCAGAAGTCTTACTTCAACGGTAGAGTGACAGGGGAAGAGGATTGGAGTGGAAAAACTTCGATCTTCGCTGCACCCACCGGTGCCATCGTCCTCTGTAAGGATAACGAGGCAGATATTCAATACCTCAACGGGTTCGTTGACGAGTTCGCCTTCTATACGCGCGCCTTGAGTGAGGACGAGATTAAGGCTGACATGAACGACGGCGTTCTATTTGCCGTTGATCCCAGAGAGAAACTAAGCACTACATGGGCAAGTATCAAGGCTGAATATTAGTCGAAAGACAATGGGGACAGGTTTCAGAGCCTGTCCCTCATACATATCTGCTTTAGAGAAAGGCGACGAAAAATCCCAATCGTCGTCAAATTTTTTAACATCTTAGATCTACAGGTCCTCTCTCTTGATTAAAACAGAAATCCAATTAGAATCGTATTTATCCAAACCGACAGACGAGGTGGTAGCGGCAATCGCTGCACTGGAAGGGGATATCCTTATCCTCGGCGTCGGCGGAAAGATGGGACCAACGCTCGCTAAACAGGCAAAACGCGCCATCGACCGCGCAGGTCTTACCAAAAAAGTAATTGGAGTCTCCCGTTTTTC
Organism: Candidatus Poribacteria bacterium; assembly: GCA_022826805.1. GTDB lineage: Bacteria > Poribacteria > WGA-4E > WGA-4E > WGA-3G > WGA-3G. The sequence continues at coordinate 152,159 of JAJDUH010000024.1, read as the reverse complement.
GACACCCAGTGTACAAGAAAACTTACAAGAAGCCGGTATCGAAACAATCACTGCTGACCTGCTCTCAGAAAACAGCCTGCAAAACCTACCTGATACGCAAAACGTAATTTTTATGGTGGGAAGGAAGTTTGGTTCTACAGGCAATGAAAATCTGACTTGGGCGATGAACAGCTACATGCCTGGACGCGTGGCGGAAAAATTCCGCGATTCTCGGTTAGTCGTTTTCTCAACCGGGAATGTCTATCCGCTGACCCCGGTCTCTTACGGCGGTTCAACTGAGAGTTCACCCGTTGCACCGATCGGTGAATACGCACAATCCTGTCTAAGCCGTGAACGGATATGCACCCATTTCTCATCACAATTCGGTACCCCGATGGCAATTTTACGATTGAACTACGCCATAGACCTCCGCTACGGAATACTCCTGGATATCGCCAAAAAAGTTTACACGGAAGCACCAATCTCCCTCGAAATGGGAAATGTGAATGTAATCTGGCAAGGCGATGCGAATGCGATAGCATTACGGGCTTTAGCACACTGTCAAAGTCCACCGTTGATTCTCAACGTAACAGGCCCAGAGACTGTCTCTGTCCGATACCTTGCGTCATGTTTCGGCGCGTTTTTCAAGAAATCACCACGTTTTGAAGGTGAAGAGGCAGCAACAGCCCTGTTAAGCAACGCCTCTCTGTGTCACCAGTTATTTGGATATCCACGCGTCTCCTTAGGGCAAATGATCGAATGGGTAGCGGAATGGGTTCAGATTAATGGCACAACGCTTCGCAAACCAACCCATTTCGAGGTGCGCGACGGAAAATTTTGATTCTTAGCACTACACCGTTAAGATCATTTACCGATAACTGACAACCAAAAACCGACAACCATAAAAACCATAGACAAAAAAATGCGAATTCTGTTAGTATGTCAGAGTAGTTTTTTTTGGGTGTTTGCCCTTTTAATCGACAGTGCCTTGTGCCAGCCACATCCGCCAGTGACGATAGCGTTCGCTTCGGATGTGAGTGGCGACTGGGAAATCTACCTGACAGATACCGTCGGGAAACCTCCGGTAAATCTCACGCGTAATCCTGCCGCGGACTACTATCCAACGTGGGCACCTAACGGCACGCGGATCGCATTTTTTTCACGGCGTGATGGAAATCATGAAATTTACCTCATGCAGGCTGATGGCACCAATCAGCAGCGATTAACGCATCACCCCGCAACGGATAAAGCCCCAGCGTGGGCACCCGATGGTAAACGCCTCGCTTTCACATCAAATCGCGACGGGCATTTTAACATCTACCTGTTCCATCTTGATAACAATAAGGTAGTCCATGTTACGGAAAATCTGTTTGAAGACGAAGCACCCACCTGGGCACCTGATGGAAATACGCTTGTCTTTCACTCAAAACGGGAACTTAACTGGGACATATACGTCGTCAATGTAAACAGCCGAGTTGAACGGAGGCTGACACATCAACCGTTAATGGATACCTATCCGGCATGGGCACCCGACGGTACACGGATTGTATACGCCGCCATGCACCAAAAGGCAGTACTTGCTGACTTTGACTTGTACGTCATGGACGCAGCAGATGGCGGAAATAAACAAGCACTTACTGACACACCAACAGATGAAGCCGTCCCAGCATGGGCACCTGATGGTGATACCATCGCTTTCCAATTTGAGAAAGACGGCAGATGGGTTATTCATCTCATGCGTGCTGATGGTAGTGAACGCCGCGAATTGATTAACAACGGGGCATGGGCAGCACAACCGAAATGGCACATCGGTTCAGACACGCTCCCTATAGAACCGTTAGGGTTACGAATTCAACAGTGGGGCAAAATCCGAACCCCATAACAAAATAGTTGTCAGTTGTTAGTTGTCAGTTATCAGCGAAGAGGTCTTTATGTAACAATTTACCGATTCTCGGCGTATTCCAAGAATGTAAAGCCAAGACAGATTTATAGTGAATTATCAAAATATATTGACCCCTACTGATAGGCGCGGTTTGAAATTGTGCTATTAAAGCACAATTTGTCTTAGCTTTACATGCCGCGCCGATTGAAGTGTAAAGTTAATTGTATAATCCACCATAGTTCTCCGCGTATGGGAAAAATTTGGAGTGATTGTTCCCAGAGAACTCTTAACCAACAACTAATAACCCTTAAAAAAAGGAGAAACCTTATGCGTTTCACAACTTTAGTATTAGGTATACTTTTCATGTTCGGCTTACTGCTAACAAGCGGTATAAGTTATGGCTATGAGTGGGCAATTGAGGCAGAAATGGCGGATGCGATCGAAGCACCGATGGAAGTCGCCGACGACGCAGATGCTTCTGGAGGTCAGTTTATATGGATGGAAGGACCTCCAGTCGCCGGTGGCGGTGGTGAAGGTTGGGCAGAATACATTTTGCCTATTCCAGAAGCCGGCACCTACGCACTCTGGGGCAAAGTCATCGCATGGGATGGTAACAGTGATTCCTTCTGGGTGACATGGCAACCCGCCGACCCAGATGAAAACGCTCAAGAAACCCAGAACACCGAGTTCCGCTGGGGCGTCGCCCAAGGCAACGACTGGCACTGGGATCGAATTAACCACTGGCTTGACGGTGGCACGTTTGAACGGGAATGGGAAATAGAGGACGCTGGGGAAACCACACTCCGGATAGCAGTTCGGGAAGACGCTACTATGTTGGATGTGATCTTCATCACCGACAATCTTTCTGACGATGAAGCAGAAGTAGGACCTCGCGATCCTATTCCAGCTGATTCCTTAGTACCTGTTGAACCCCAAGATAAGCTCGCTACAACATGGGCGAAACTCAAAGCCGGAAGATAGTTTTAATAGTTGTCAGTTGTTAGTTGTCAGTTATCAGTCAAAGAGGATCTCTGCAACAATTCACCACTGTTTGGAATACCCCAAGTTTGGGGAGATTGTTACAAATCGCTCTTAACCGACAACTGATAACTGATAACCGATAACTAAAATAAGGAAGGAGGTAACAATGAAATACCGCACAATTTTGTTGCTGGCTATATTAACGGCATTTGTATTTGGATCAGCAAAACTCGGTGCCGAGGTTGAGATTGCCCTTGAAGCAGAGTTAGCCCAAGATATCGTAGATCCGATGATTATTACGGACGATAAAAACGCATCTGATGGAAAATTCATCTGGATGGAAGGTGCACCGGTAGCCGGGGGCGGCGGTGCAGGCCACGCCGATTTTATTATCAACATTCCCGAAGCCGGTAAGTACGCTCTCTGGGGCCACGTCATCGCATGGGATGGCAATAGCGATTCTTTCTGGGTGACATGGCAACCCGCCGACCCAGACGAAAATGCACAGGCGACCCAGAATACACAGTTTCGTTGGGGCGTTGGTCAAGGTGCCGAATGGCATTGGGACCGCATCAATCACTGGTTAGACGGTGGGACATTCGACCGAGAATGGAAGTTCAACAAAGCGGGTGAGACGTTTCTACGTATCGCAGTGCGCGAAGATGCTACTATGTTAGACGCAATTTTCGTGACAACTAACGTGAAAGCCACGGCTGCGGATCAAGCAAACGTCCGTCTTCCAACCGATAGAGACCGGAAGATACAAATTGAGGGGCTCGCTGTGGATGCAAAGGGCAAAGCCGCAACAACCTGGGGGTCCCTAAAACAGGCGTATCAATAAGAAATGGTGGAACAAACCTACACCTGCAAGTCTCAATACGAATATGCCCTTGATGTTCCGACTGCAGGTCAAGGCACGGTGCAGACTTGATAAATCGGTTGTTCCGAAACATATAGCACTGTTCCTCATAATAGTCAATACGCCACAAATCGAATCCCTGTTCAAACTGAACCATACGCTCAGGTGGGCCAAGATGGAGCCGTAGTTTCTCCACTGCCCGCCTGTCACGCGTAACAAGGGCGTGTGTCAAATATGTAAGCCCTGACAAAATCCCAGCCAACGCAATTTTCCCTCTTAATTTAACCGAAATACCCTTCGCAGCCGGTGTCAACCCCCAAATTAGACACAGAATAAGGGCAAAAGCGCACATTTTTTTTGTTTTTTCACAGCAAATTTGACATAAATTTTTCATTAGTGTGTTAACCTTGACAAAAAAACCATTTTTCAGGTATCTTAATAGGAACGATTAAAAAAGAATCGCTAATCCTGTGAGCCGCCCATACTTGTAGATTTTCGATATCGCGAGCTCGTAGATTAATTGATTCGCTACCCATAGACAGGGAGCATCTGATTAGCGATGACTTGGAGCGTACCAAAAAAATGACTGTTATGCGTTCTAACGGAGAAACTCCTCACGCAACAGATACACCGAATTGTACAACCGACCTCAGCATTGAGGACGTTAAGAAAGAACTATACAATCGCCACCATCCCAGTTTAACGTTTCTCGATATAGAGGCACACGCCAAGACCATCCACAGAATACGCACACTAAAGCAAAAACATGACGTTGTGATGCTCGGTCACAATTATATGGAGCCACTCGTCTTCGGATTGTCTGAAAAAGAGGAACAGGGCGATTCACTCGGGCTGAGTATGTTCGCCGCAAAAACGGAAGCACCGTACTTAATCTTTAACGGTGTGCCGTTTATGGCAGAAACAGCGAAAATCTTAAGTCCAGACAAAACGGTGTTAGTTGCAGATAAAACGGCAGGATGCTCACTCGCCGATAACTTCGGTGCGGAAGACGTCAAGAAATTGAAAGATCTCTACCCAGGCGCGCCGGTGATGATCTATGTGAATAGCTATGCAGACGCGAAAGCAGAATCGGATATCTGTTGTACATCGGCGAATGCAGCACACATCGCAAAAACACTACCGGGCGATACAGTAATCTTTGTGCCAGATATCTTCTTTGCGCAAAACTTAGAGGAAGAATTGAAGGACGAGAAAAACGTTGTCTACCCTGGTAAAGACAATACAGCGCGGGGCGCAGTTTGTGAAGTTCACGAGAGATTCACACTCGACGATCTTCTCAACGTGCGCGAATCCTTTGAAATTCCGAAAGGGCACCCCCACCGTAAACTCTATGCCCACTGGGAATGCCGTCCGAATGTACTACAAGAAGCGGATTTTTACGGCAGCACCAGTCAGATTATGAAAGACATTGCAGAGCGTGTCGCAGTGAACCAATTGGAACGTGCTTTTGTCGCCTCGGAATGTGAACTGACCTCGAATCTGGCACAGGAATTTCCAGAAGTTCAATTCTGGACAGCCTGTTCAGTCCGATGCTCACACATGGCACAGGTGAATTTGGGCAAAATTGCGAATATTCTGGAAGCAATTGATCGGGACGACGATCTCAGTGAATATGAGATTACACTAAGTTCTGAGACTATTGATAAAGCGCGTGCACCAATTGAGCGAATGCTTGAAGCAAGTGTTTAATAGTTATCGGTTGTTGGTTGTCAGTCGTCAGTTAAAAGACTTTGATGTAACAATTCATCACTTTTTGGAGTCCCAAGTTTGGGGAAATTGTTACAAACTGCTCTTAACCGAAGACCGATAACTGACAACCATTTAAAAACGGGTGATAAAAGAGACGCGATGCGCATTCCCGACATAAGCATCTGGCACGAAAGCATAATCGAATTGGAAATCAATATTCGCCAACGCGTCCTCGCCGCTCCGTCTTACACCAACACCGAGTGACAATCCATCACTCGGATTCTCATTCAAACCGATACGGTATCCAATACGCGCCGCCACGCTATCGTAGAACCAGCGTTCCGCTCCAACATGGAAACTCGGATTCGCATCAATGAGTGGGAGGTGTGCGTCCGCAACGAATGCCCACACTTCACGTTCAGGCATCGATGCTTCTGCTTCTGCCTCTTTCCAAGTTCTATAAGCGAAACCCGCGCGAAGCGCCATCGGCAAATTCTCAGCACCATCTAAGACCCCAGCATTTTGGACAGCAACCCCGATACCGAGGTGATTGTCAAGCAGCCGTAAGATTAAACCGACATCAGCGGCAGCACCGTAGACGTTCTGAATATCCAATTGTTCCGAAATTACCTTCGCCGTACCACCGACAGACATAGCCCCACCAAGCTGATAAGCAAAAGACAAGCCTGTAGCAAAACCTCCGACAGTCACAGTACTATCCGGATCCTCTGTTGGGCCTTGTCGCCGCTCAATCTCTGTGAAACTGCCGAGGAAACTTGCCCCCCACACGAATCGTTCCATCCGTTGCGCGTAACCGATAGATTGATTGTTAATGTCCGCGAATGAGAAGTGTTGCATTGCGGTTAATTCCTGATCCTGAACGGCAGTCAGACCAGCAGGATTCCAAAAAATGGTGTTAACATCATTGGCAAGCCCTGTAAATGCGCCACCCATTCCGACAGGTCGACTTCCGCCTTCAACCTTGAGGAAAGCGGCACCTACAGTACCTGCTCCATCGTGGATATTAACTGCACTGGCGCGTGGGGCAACTGTGGCTATTATGAGAAGTGCTATTACAATTACAACGGCTCCCCTTTTCTCCATTATACATTCTCCTTTTTGATAGTTTTCAGTTTTCAGTTTTCAGTTTTCAGTGACTCGCTTGTGACATGACATACATTTTCAATCGCCCGCAAGTCTTAACTGACGACTGACCACTGAAAGGGTCGCATAGCAATCTCGGGGAAGCCCACACGGGCTTCATACCGTTGATTGACTGACAACTATTCAACAACAAGCACTTTGCCAACAGCGTTTGCGCTATTTCCCGCCGCATTGATCGCTTCCAAATGGAAGATATAGAGCCCTCGTGCAACAGCATTACCCGCTTGGTTCTCCAAATTCCACTTCAGCAACTGGTCGTTCCGTTGCCCTGACACAACATCCGGATAGGTTTGTGAAAGGACCATGTCGCCACCCCAATCATAGATACTCAAAGTGAGCTCAACGGTCTCTCCGAGTGGTACGTTAACATCAAACGAGAAAAATGCAACGTCCCCTCTGGAGATTCGGAGTGGATTCGGCCACCCAAACGTCGGTTCGCGGAAGGTAAGTGATACCGACATGGTATATTCCCCAATGTCGTAGACCTCGTAGTTTCCCGCATTGTCGGTGACGCGAACATCCAGATCGTACTCACCAGAACGAGTGGGTAAGAAATCAATCGACCAAACGCTCCACGGTTCCTGCTCCGCACTACTATCATCTACAACAGGGACAGGATCTATAGGTTGCTTGTCGGGACCAATACCGACGATTTCAACAAGCCACACACCAGAGGCTGGAATTGAGATCGCGCCCTCACCGCCGCCCTGCGTGCCGCTTGGGTCGGAAGCTGTCCCTTCTAACGGCAATGCTTTGTCAGTGAGTTCGGTTTCACCACCATCGCTCGTTACAGCGGCAGTGGGTGCTGTAGTTTCATAAAGAAATTCTGTTGTAATGGAATTTGTCGGAGCAAACCCCAGTAGTTCCGAGTCATTTCCGATACTAATAACCGTAACCTGATAAAGCCCTTGGGTCGATAGACCATCCGATTTGAAGACGATGGTGTCTACACCGTTTTGCTGTGTATTGCCCGAAATTTCAGTGCCATCGGGACTTCTGACGACAATTCTCGACTGGGCAAGATTCACACCTAAACCGGTGTCAAACATATTCGCCTGTATGACGACCCCACCGGTCGTAGAAACCGCTGTCGGATAATCTTCTGCATCGATATCAACAAGTAGCGGAGCGTCATTAAGAAGTAAAGTACTCGCATCAATCAGCGGTGGACTGGTATCATAGGTAAAAACCTTTTCATAAGATATATCACCGTTTCCCGCCTGATCCTTGGGTGTAATAGTGACCCGATATTCACCATCAGCCGATCCATTGTCTGCCAGCGGTACAGTAAGTATGAAGCTAAGAACACTTTGGTTATCATCCTCCACCCGTCCAGCAATTTTGGCTGGGTTCGGCGAAACGCGTTCAAAGATTACCCACTCTTCATCAACGTTTTTCCAATCAATACCAGACTGTTCATCGGTAGGGTTAACATGAATTTCCGTCAAGGAGTTATTAACCTCAGGAGACGCGACAACAAGGTTAATCGCTTCAGGTTCAATTTCGGGTGCTTCCGTGTCGTGCGTGAAGTTTAATAACTGAACGTCCCCCGCTCGTCCAGAGGAACTGATTGGGGTAAACTCGATAGTATAGATGCCATCGTCGGAACCGTCTATCGCAAGCGGACGAACAAGATTATAGACCAATCGGTCAGGCTCTCGCAGCTGTTGCCCAGCAATGACTTGATTCGCAGAATTCAGTAACCGAAGCGTTGATAGATGATTTTCATCATCTGTTTCAAGCATTATTTCTATCTCCTCAACTTCCTCATTGGTAAACGCTTCATCTGCCGGTGCAGTCGTCGGTGATGTCGAAACAATAGCTGGCAAACGCCTCGAAAGCAGGAAACTACGCTCGAAGACGGTTGCACCTCCGTTACCTGCACGGTCAACGGCTTGGACACGAATAATGTATCGTCCATCCTCAATGAGCTGATTGGTATTTAGTGTTAAGTGTGTCGTCCCGTCACTCACAAGTTCACCCGATATTTGAGATCCATTCGGGTCAACTAACGTCACCGTAGTTACCTCCCAGTCTATACCACTGCCTCCGTCATCATTGAGTGTTACTTGCACCTGCGTACGATCAGCGGTGACCAAAGCACCGTCAGCAGGGACAGTACTCACAAGCGTCGGCGCTTGGGTATCATAGACAATAAGGTGTTCAACAGTGAACGCATTCGATGCTTTGTCGGTTAACTCGATAAGGACGGTATATTCTCCATCCATACTGCCATCACGAGACAAAGGTTCATCAAGCGTGAGAAAGAGTTCGCTATTGGTATCATGAGTAAGTTGTGTGGGTATCAGGTTGCCATTCGCATCGCGCAGGCTAACTGTCTGGTCTGACAATTCGAGTTCTGCGGGACCAACATCCACGACGGTAAAGCGAAATTGCGTCAAATTATGGCTGATATATGAGACAGGTTGACTTAAATCAATCGGATCAGCAGAAGTTATCTCTGGTTCTTGGGTATCATAAACAAATTCACGATAGACAGCGTTTCCTTGACGTCCGGCTTTATCAACGGGTACAACGTACACACTGTATCTTCCATCTGTACTCCCGTCAGATGTAAATGTCGTCGGTTCCCAAGCAATTAGGTCCACATTATTAGTGCCAGTAGCTCCCGAAATAGATGTACCATCAGGAGTGCTCACCAGGATTCTTGAACTCTGATTGCCAAAAGCTAAACCTGTTTCTGTCGGATCAAGGAGGGCAGCAACTATAACCATATTGCTGGCGTTGACATAAGCAACATCGCTCGTCTGATCACCTATAGCAACACTATCCACACTCGGCAGCGGTATATCCAGAACGAATTCGTAAGTCGCCGCGCCTGATGTCGAATTACCCGCTATATCTTGAGGCGTCACAGACAATATATACGAACCAACCTCTGTCAATTCCAAGAAATTAACAACGACCTCAGACATACTATCGTCTTCCAACGTCAGCGGGATTGGCAGTCTCACAAGTTCATCAGAGGCATCAAACTCCTCAGGTCCCAGTAATGTAAGCTGAGTATTGGAAAAATCAACGCGGGTCGCCTCTTCAAATTTAATCGTAATACTACTTATAGGTTCTAATATCTCAGTAACCTGCTGAGGTAGAAGCGCCATCGGTGAAGCAGTATCTACCATGACAGAAGATAACCGCGGTGCTTGCGAATCATAAACAAGTTTATGCTCAGCATCAAGACGATTTCCCGATTTGTCAACAAGTGAAAATTTTATCAAATATTCCCCATCTGCACTACCATCTCGAGGAAAAGGTGAAGCAAAAGTCAGATAGAGTTGATTGTTTATCTCATCAGTAGTGAGTGTCCCGGCAACAGGCACACCATCAGCATTATGGAGTTCAATCGTTTGATCTTCCAACTCCAAATCGGCTGGTCCCACATCTTCAACGGAGAACTGAAGTTGCGTTAGGGTACCACCAATATAGGAAACAAGTTGGGTCAAGTTGACAGGCACTGCCGCAGTTACGCGAGGTTCTTGTGTATCGTAAATGAACTGACGATAAACGACTTCACCCTGTCTACCCGTCCTATCCACAGGCGTGACAGCGACCGTGTAACGCCCATCTGCACTCCCATCGGTCGGGAGAACTATGGGAATCCATGTTAACTGATTTGTGCCATTGGATGTGGTGATACCGGGGGCAGGGAGACCACTCTCGTTGGTAACGGTGATTGTTGAACCACCCTCGCCCAAAGCCAACCCAACACCAGTCGGATCCGCGAAGGTAGCGACTATTGACGTAGAGGTCCCATTGACGTAGACAATTGTGCCAACCCTTCCATCAATTAAAACGGAACCCACAATAGGCAAAGCTACATCAATCTGAAATCTATAAACAAACGGCGCTGTGCTTTGGTTACCCGTTAAATCTTGCGGTGTAATCGAGAGGACATATTCACCAGGCTGCGTCAAATTTCGGAAATTGAGTGTTAAGGTAGTTCGTCCATTATCGAAACGGTTGATAGGTATATCTTCGCCACCTGGACTCACAAGGGTAATATTTGTATTCGCAAAGTCAACGTCACTACCGGAAATCGGTAAATTTTCCGCTACGTTCTGAGACAGATCCTCAAAATTTACAATGATCTGTGAGAAGCCTACAGTGATGTTCGTTGTACTATCAGTAGAAAGCACCAAATCGGATTCGGTGCCGACTCGGACACTTTCAATTGCCGGAAATTGTGTATCCAAGAGAATTGGAAATGCCTGCGTAAAGCGTTTACCCGTGAAATCAATGAACGTTGCCGTTATCGTGTATTCGCCATCCGCAGTGCCATCGCGTGGAATTACCGCATCGGTACTCCAAGTTAAGATGGTATTCGTTGCATCGGTTTCAATCTTTCTCTCTGGAATAACAACACCCTGAGAATTGGCAACTGTAAAGGTTGATTCGTCGACATCAATACCAGGACCGATATAATCAATAAGTTCGGCGACAATCACATCCAAATTATTGACCGTTGTCGTTTCAGGCATTGTTAACCGAACTTCAGCTCGACTCTGGCTAACAAGATAAAACTCACGCCGAGCAGTAGCACCAATATTGCCAGCACGGTCAGTTGGTATAACTTCTATAGCATAGGTGCCATCGTCAGAACCATCCAAGGCAATCGGCTCTAACACCGTCAAAGTGGCAGTATCCGTTCCGTTATTTGTGATATTAACAGGCACCTCCACCTGGGTTCCACCAACATTGCGTATTAACCGAAAACTACTCTGTGTGAAATCCATACCACTGGTCACTTCATTGAGAACAACCCGTACCTGTGATAAATTGTCGACAGTCTCATTTGCTGATGGAAAGGTAGATACAAGAGTTGGCAATTGCGTATCATAGAGAAATAAGAACGCCTCCATATCCATATTACCGATCGTATCGGCGACTTGGACTTCAAGTCTATAGCGGCCATCTTGGCTGACGAGAGGCTCTTCTAAAACGTGGGTAATTTGCGCGTTATTTCTATCTATAAAGGTACGACCGGGTAGCACCCCACTCGTATTTCCATCTCCAATAGCACTAAACTGAATCTGCGTGTTCTCCTCAAAATCAACGCCAATGCCAGTACTGCCATCGTTAAATGAGGCAACAATCTGGGTAAGAGGTTGATTATGGTAAATCGTATCTCCAATTCGGTTAAAAGCGCCCCCATCTTGGGTCGGACTTAAAGACACAATCTCCGGGGCAAGATTATCATAAACAAAAGGAACACGAATAGCACTACTCTGATTACCTGCCCTATCCATTCCTACAACTTCAATGGTATATCCACCATCATGAAGACCATCTCTGGGTGATAAAGGCGATAGAAATACCCACCGAATTTTATCCTTCGCTGGAAATGTCTGCCTACCTAAAACCTCACCTGTTGGACCTGTGAGACGTATCGTCGAGTCAGAGAGATTAACACCATTTTCAAAATTATCTGCGAGGATAGCTTCAACAAAATTTAACCTTTGGCTAACGCCTGCGCCAGGAGAGATCACACCGCTGCTGCCAGCGACCCCTGTTAAAGTAGGGGCAACATTATCAAAAGTAAATTCCGTTGTGCTTTGAGTGGAATTGCCTGCTTCATCAAGGAGGGTAATTGCTAACGTATAACGTCCATTCTCGGAACGTATATCTAAAGGATCTGCTAAGTTAAAGCTCAACTGCGTTGTGTAATTAAGGGCACCCTCGAGCGCAACGCCTCGAGAGTTCTTTAAGACGACCGCTGTCCGCTTCGCACCGAAATCAATTGGACTCCCCTCATCTGCCTCCGGTACTACAGTTATAGCGCGGAGCGGCACATTGATAAAAATACCATTGGTAAACAACAGATTGGTATCCTGGTTGGCAAATACGCTGGAGATGCGCGGCGGTTCCGTATCTAAAGTAGCACTTGCAGATCTTTCCAAGACTTCGCCAGCTCCAGCTTGCTTGTGAAGGACAACGGTAATTGTATAATTCCCATCGGGTAACTGCCTACCGTTAATACTCCCGTTCCAACTGATACTAACTGACCTATCTGCGGACACAGTCCCACGCCCAATAAGATGCTGATTCGCCGTGACAGTATAGGTATCTCCATCATCATCAGTGTTATCATCAACGGTAAAAACAATACTTAAACGCTCCTGCTTCCCCCTAAAAATTGTATCACCGTTTGCATCAAGTGATAAACTCGTGAGACCTGCCCAAACATCAGCGGGCACCATCAAGACCGCGAGACAGACAAAAATCTGACTTATGATAGCAAGTTTCAGCTTGCAAGCTTCGCTGAAAGTGAGAAGATTCACCAAACCTAAACCAGCTTTTCGCACTTTGGTGGTAGGATAGTCTCCGAGATGACGCTGATCTCGACTTTTGTGTATCGGCTTGCAAGCAACACCGCACATATTTTTAATTTTTGGCACTCGTTTCTCCCTGCTTGTGGCGAGTCAGAAGGTAATTAAATCGGTAACTCGCGTTGCAGGGGATGTGTCGGTAACATCCCCGTATTTTTTGTTGCTTCCCATTATTTATCTTTATGTTCTTGGGGTACAGAAGACACAAAAATCCACTGCATAACAACCCCTTTTGTATCTGTTAGACGCATAAATTTCAATTAGGTTGATAAAAATCAGAGAAAAGATAGAGGCATAGGATACATTTATAGAGCGCGGCTTTTAACCGCGCTCAAAGTCCCAACCCTTACAGGAATGGAGTCCCACTCGTCAATCAGAAGCGGATACCACCTCTTAACTGACTGCTGACAACCAACAGCTATTTAACCGACATCACCATTGGCAACCATCGTCAACAACGCCGAATCATCTACTGTGAGTGGTAAATTAATCCGCGCCCGCTGTCGGCTCGACTGATACGTTGCAAAAATGAGTTCAGTTGCTTGAATTGCTTTGCGTCCGCTAAGTTCCGGCTCACGTCCCGTCTTTATACCGTGAATAAGATCCAACACCGAGAGAATCGTGGCGTCGCGTTCAGCAACCAAGCCGGTTAAGTCGGGTTCTTCCCATCCGGTGCCGCCCTCGCGAAGCATCCGAATGGGTGTCTCCCTTCCACCGACATCAATAATACCTTTCGTGCCGATGAGACGATTAGCGAAGCCACTCATACCGGCGTCACCTGTCGCAAGCAATCCCTCTACGCCATTCTTCCAACGTATCCATGAGATTCCACTCGTCTCAACCTGAACACCGAAAACAGTCTTTTCCTCCACTACATCTATTTGACCCATAACCCAGTCAACAGGTTCGTCATTATTATAAAAAAAGAACATGTCAAACCAGTGTGTTCCCCAGTCAAGCAAATTCGGGCAGGAAGCTTCAAGCCGGCGCAGCTCACCAATTGCGCCTTCATTTGCCAAGCGTTTTGCCTTGACAAACTGCGCACCAAAACGGCGTTGATGACAGAATGTGATTACCACGTTGTTATCAACACACGCTTGATAAAGTGTCTTGGCGTCTCCCCAAGTAGGTGCCATCGGTTTCTCACAATGGATCGCTCTAATTCCGCTGTTAGCGGCGGCAATCACCATATCCTTATGGAGTTCAATCCAAGTGCATACACTTACAAAATCAAGCGATTCTGTATCCAACATCTCCTGATAGTTTTCGTAGGTGTTAGGCACCTCAAACGCCTCAGAAAAGGCGTTCCGTGCGTCTTCAACCGGGTCAGAACAGGCGACGATGTCAACATCTGGGGACACCTGATACCCGCGGGCATGCGAGCGTCCACGTCCCCCACAGCCGATAATACCTGCTTTAAAAGTTGCCATGTAAATTTTCCTTTCGGAGCGATTCGGAAATCACATCCATAATTCGTCACGTTAATTGACTTACAAGCGTGTCGTCCAAGTGAATACCGGAAACGAGATGTGCTTCTCGTTGACGGTACGCCCGTTCGCCGGGGATCAGGATTTCTGTAACCCCTCTCTCTCGTCGATTCTCTTTGACACAGGCAATAAGTTCATCAACTTCTGTCTTGAATTGCGCCAAAGGCACGAAACTTGTTGGATTGAGTGCAATGATGAGTAAGCCGTAGCTTGCACCCGGAGGTGGGATTGTTGCGGCGTTCACCAACGCCCCAGCGAGAATTTGTATAATAAGCGCGAGCCCGAATCCCTTATGTCCGCCGAAGGGACGAACGCTACCCTTTAACGCTGCGTCAGGATCCGTTGTCGCTTCGCCGTCCGGATCAAAAGCAAGTCCTTCGGCAATTTCGGTGCCTTCCCGCATTGCAACGAGTAGATCGCCATTGGTAATCGCAGCAGTGGACATATCAAACAAAAGAGGCACTGTATTAGACGGAATTCCGACAGCCAGTGGATTGGTTCCTAAAATAGCCTCGGTCCCGCCTTCAGGCGTAATTCGTGGCAAACAATCCGCAAAAAACAGCCCAACAATATCCGCCTTGCGTGCCATATCGGCATAATATCCTGCCATGCCACAATGCGAGGTATTGTAAACACCAACAATGCTTACACCGTTCTGTGTCGCACGTTCAATTGCGAGTTCCATCGCTCGATAGGCGACCAGATAGCCAGGCTGGTTTCCACCGTTAATCCGCACGCACTGCCCTTCTTCTTTATCAACTTGGATCTCAGCCCGTTCGCCTTGTTTATGGCGACTTTTAATGCCCGGTAAACGGATGAACCCATGGGTCTTACGCCCGCGGAGCTCTGCTTCTAAGAGAATATCTGCAATAATAGTGGCATCCGTCAATGATAGTCCACTCTCCACCAAAAAGGTTTCAGCAAGCCGCCGCGCATCAGCAATGGAAATATGCACATTGTTGCTCCACTTCTGCGTAAAAATAGAAAATTGTAGATTAGATGTTGACTTCTATTTTTGAGTTTGCTATACTTTACCGCAAATTTGGTTGAAATTCAAGGCACTTTTTTACCTTAGGTACTGTTAAGCGCGGCTTTAACCGCGCAGGAATACCCAAGGAGGTTCCACAGATGGCAAATCAAAAGCATGATATAGTTGAATATCCTATTCAGGATAACGTTCTATTAGAGACATACTGGCGCGATGATGCTGGTGGACGCGGTCCAGCGGCTTCCTTGTTTGTCTACGGTGATGAGATTATGCGCTTCGACTGCTTCGGCGGTGATAATGGGCATTGTCACTTCAATTTGCGGCAGACGCGCGGCAGGCGGTGGATGTACCCAGAAGGCACCTTCCAAGATCACATCCAGCAGAGTCTGTTCGATCTCCGCACAAATTTGAACTTCTGCCTCCAAACCCATCAAGACGAGCGGGTTCAAGAGGTCCAAATAGAGCAGGAAACCCTCGAACAGGCAATACCACAGATGGAAGCACATTTGTTAGTGCTTGCTGATAAGCTGCAGCAAGAGACGGCATGAAAAATGACAGCAGCAAGTCGACAACGGAGACTTGTGGAACTGAATGTTAAAGTCGCAGTTAAAAATTCCGTTGTTTCTCGCTTGGCGCAAGGACGAAAAACATGAAAGTCGTGACGGCGGCGGAAATGCGCCAGATCGATCAGGACACTATTGAGGGTATTGGCATTCCCGGTATCGTTCTTATGGAAACGGCTGGGAGTGCCACCGTCCGAGCGATAGAACAACATTATCCCGCATGCAGACGGATCGGCATCCTCGCTGGTAAAGGCAATAACGGGGGCGATGGAATCGTTATCGCTCGCCAACTCGCCCACGCAGGACGCGATGTGCATCTTTTCTTAGTCTCCCCACCAGAAAGCTTCACCGGAGAGGCACATATCAACCTCCAAATTGCGAAAAATCTGAAGTTGCGAATTATTGAACTTATTCCTGATACCGACAAGCATAAAAATCCTCCTGAGAACGGGGGTTTAGGGGATTACAATGAAGACAGAAGTCCCCCTGAGAAGGGGGATTTAGGGGGTTTCAGCCGCGAAGCCACTTTAACACACCTCGCCAGTTGTGAGCTCCTTGTAGATGCTATCCTCGGCACAGGATTGCGCGGTGAGGTACGCCATCCAATCGCTACCATAATTAGCGCTATCAATAATCTTCCAATACCCATTCTCTCTGTCGATCTACCCTCCGGTCTGGATGCAGACACAGGGAATCCCTTAGGCACCTGTGTGCAAGCAGATAGAACGGTAACAATAGGTTTACCTAAAAGAGGTTTGTTAGTCCATCCGGGTGCCAAACTCACTGGAAAACTGGAAGTTGCTGACATCGGTTTCCCAGAACATGTCATAGAAGCACAAGATATTAAGGCAAATTGGACAACGGCATCACAAGCGACGAAATGGGTGCCACGGCGTCCAGCAGTCTCTCACAAAGGGACTTACGGACGCGTTTGCATCGTCGCTGGCTCAACAGGTATGACAGGCGCCGCAGCACTCGCAAGTGAAGCTGCGCTGCGTGCCGGGGCAGGCTTGGTATCACTCGCCGTTCCGAAACATCTCAATCTAATCTTAGAGGGTCTTTTGCCTGAAGTGATGACCCTACCAATGCCAGAAACAGAGGCAGGAAGCTTGGCAGCATCAGGGACCTCAACTATCCTTGAATTCGCAGAAAGGACGAAATCTGTCCTTGCGATCGGTCCTGGGCTATCCCAAAACCCAGAGACGGTGACGCTCGTCCATCAATTGGTTCGCGAGAATCAAGAGCAAGGGCTCGGTTTACGGATGGTTATTGATGCAGACGGCTTGAACGCTTTAGCACAAACCAAAGAACTCCTCTCATTCCTAAACGGAGAAGCAGTCCTCACACCGCATCCAGGAGAGATGGCTCGGTTAACGAATACATCAATTTCGACATTAGAGGCAGACCGGATTAGCACTGCCCAACAGTTTGCCAATGAGCATAGTGTAACGCTCGTATTTAAAGGTGCACCCACTGTTACCGGTACGCCAAACGGCGACGTGTGGATCAATTCCACCGGTAATCCCGGTATGGCAACAGGAGGTATGGGCGATTTACTGACAGGTATAATTGCAGGCTTGATGGCACAAGGTATACCAAGTGAAAAGGCGGCGGCTCTTGGGGTCTATCTACACGGTCTGGCGGGAGACATCGTCTCAGAGAGATTGGGGATGCATGGACTCATCGCAAGCGATGTACTAAAGGCGGTACCACAAGCAATTGATGCGTCTACACATTAACACGTAGGTTGGGTTGAACAGATAATTACACAACACGACAGTGCTGCAAACCTCGTTGGCATATCGTTTTTATACAAGTGAAACCCAACATTTCATCGCTGTAGAAATTTCAACAAAAATATATGGAGAAATCATGGAACTCGGATTGACTGGAAAAGTTGCCGTTATCACCGGCGGAAGCGAAGGAATCGGCAAAGGTATTGCACACCGTCTCTGTCAAGAGGGTGCGAAAGTTGCGATTTGTGGAAGACGTGAAATAGTCTTGGAGGATGCCGCTGAAGACATTCGCACACAAACCGGTGGTGAAGTCCTTGCCATCCCCGCAGATGTAACCGTCCCAGGGACGTTGGAGAATTTTATTGGACAAACCGCAACCCACTACGGAAAGATTGATATTCTCGTGAACAATGCCGGTAGATCAGCGGGTGGTGACTTTGAAACGATGAGTGACCAGGCGTGGTACGAGGATTTGGATCTCAAACTGATGGGTGCTATCCGCTGTGCCCGATTGGTGATTCCGCACATGAAAGACAACGGCAGCGGCAGAATTATTAACATTACACATCCCGGTGGAAAACAGCCCAGTGCTGGTTCCTGTCCGACTTCGGTAAGCCGAGCCGCAGGTATCGCGCTGACGAAAGCACTCTCTAAAGAACTTTTACCCCACAAAATCTTGGTTAACACGGTCTGCCTCACTTCAATCAAAACCGCCCAAGGGGAACGGGCATGGAAAGCAGCAGGTTCACCGGGGACACTTGAGGAATATTGGGAAGCGCTTGGCGCGGAGCATCCACTTGGACGCTTAGGCGAACCAAGTGAAGTGGGCAATCTTGTGGCGTTTCTCGTCTCGGATTGCGCATCATTTATTACGGGAACGGCTATCAATATTGATGGCGGACTCTCCGCAGTCGTATAGCAGAAGCGACCGTAGTTAGCAAGGTGAGTCTTCTGACCCACTAAACCGTGTAGGGGCAGCCCTTGTGGCTGCCTTCACTTCATAAAACATAACATCAAGGGAACTGAAAAAATGGAATTCTATAAAATTTACCCTGTCCCAGCGGCAGATGCCTCGACAGCGTTCCAAGTAGAGTTGGACCCGCGGGCGATTGCCGCTGCAGAAGCACTTGAAAACAGTGGTGCCCAAGGCACCGAAAGAGAAGTAATTCTACAGAAACACCTCGGTGCCGATTATGAGAAAGGCTACCGAGGCACGGCATGGGGTCTGCACGGCATTTCTGAAGGTTTGACCCCAGCACGCTTGGCGGTTTTACTGGCAGCACACGGCGAATATCTTGATCCCTGTGCCGAACGCGAAACCTTCGACCACAGCTTGATGGTCAACGTTGAGGAGGAATTAGCAGCGCAACTCGAGGATATTCCTGAATCTATCTTGGAGGCGGTTGTTGACGAATATAAGGCTGAACTGTTAGGCACACCGTAGTTTTTTGAAACTCTTTTGGACAAAGGGTGTAGAAATATACAATACCATATCATCGAGAACTGCTCTTTATTCGTCAAGTAGATTTCATGGAAAAAATAACATGAAATACATTTTTTACGCACTTAGCGCGCTACTCACTTTAAACATCCTCTCTATCACCTTCGCAAAAGCCCCGACGACTGCCAAAATCGTATTTTCATCAAACCGAGATGGCAATTCTGAAATTTACACCATGAACCCAGATGGGTCTGAGCAGGTAAACCTAACCAAACATCGTGCCTCCGATTACAATCCCGTCTGGTCCCCGACAGGTGAACAAATTCTTTTTGTTTCCGATCGACACGGAACCAAGGATCTCTATCTTATGAATGCAGACGGGACGAACGTGCGTAAAGTATTCAAAAAATTAGTAGGTAGACAATACCCAACTTGGTCGCCTGACGGAAAACAGTTTGCCTATCACCGATTTGACAAACTCGCTATCTATGTCGCCTCAAGAGACGGGAAGAACGAGAAGGAACTTGCGAGCGGTTTGTGGCCCGTGTGGTCCCCAAACGGTTCTGAGATAGCCTTTGTTGCCGACGAAAAGTTTGTGTTTCTTGCTGAAGGAGTACTTCAAGTCGAGAACGCCAAAATTCAGATTATCAACCTACAGACCAACGCCCAAGAGGCACTTCTTCCGGGGAAAAGATTGATGTTTAGTCCCGCCTGGGCACCCAATAGCCATAAAATAGCCTTCTCTTGGATAAACCTGGATGCCATAAATCTCTTAGCAGGTCAAGATCCCGCGGATGCCGAGGCTGTCTACGTTGTGAACCGAGATGGCAGCGGACTCAAGCAGATTGTTGATGCAGATGACGCGGCAACCTCTAATCCTATCTGGGCACCACAGGCGGATGAACTCATTTACGAAAAAGAGGTCCGCGAAGACACACACCTTTTCAAGATCCTTTTGGACGGAGATGTCTCGGAAAAACTCACACAACAAGGTGATAACTTCGGTGGAGATTGGTTCGATCCGGAGTTTGCCTTGCCAGTCTCACCACAACCCCAGTTGCTAACCACGGTATGGGGCAAATTGAAAGTTGAAAATTAAAAACAGGTGATTTTTGCAACCTCTCTGGACAAAGAGTGCGTAACTAAAGGACCAACAAGGCAAACACCCACTTTCTTGTTTGGCAAGGTTTCCCGATCGGTGAACCCGAAATTTTTCCACGTGTGCTTAGCTTAACTCCCGTCTCACCCCTCTACATCGGCGTATTCTTTGCAATCTGATAGACAAAAGCCTTGAATTTTTCGGAAAATTTGTCCCAAAACCTCCTTTTTCTGCAGAATTATGCAACCATTTTCCCTTAACGCGCGTCATTATTGGGCAATTCGGGATTAACGTCAATCCTTTGCGTCCTCAATTGACGAAAAGCACTGAAGCCACCTTTTTACTGGAGAGCGCATCAGGAACGTTTAAGGAACGTGTAGCCAAAAATGACACGTCTGCGCTCATACGAAAATCCCCTCGCGGAGGTATCACATGAAAAATGATGCTGAATTAATTCACCGCACACTTCAGGGCGATGAAATCGCTTTCACCACGCTCGTGAAAAAATATCAGAAACACGTTCATGCCCTGGTGTGGCGCAAAATTGGAGACTTCCATATTGCCGAAGATATTACGCAAGAAACCTTTCTGAAAGTGCATCAGAATTTGACAACTCTGAAAGAACCAGATCGGTTTCCGGGGTGGTTGTATGTGATTGCGACACGTCGCTGCATTGCGTGGGTCCGTAAAAAACGGCTGCACGCTCAACTCGTGGAGGACATCGATCTAATGAAAAAAGGAAAAGACACCTATTCCGAACATGTGGCAGACGAGCAAGCAAAAACGACAACTGAGGCACAACGAGAAGTCGTCAAAAAGTTGCTTACCAACCTACAAGAGAGCGACCGCACTATCATAACGCTATATTACTTTGGAGAGATGACGTATGAAGAAATTAGCAAGTTTTTGGGGGTATCGGTAAATACGATTAAGAGTCGGCTGAGCCGCGCACGTCAACGTCTGAAGAAGGAAGAACCCTTGATTCAAGAGGCACTCGGGAACTTCCAAATTTCTCCAAATTTGGCAGAGAACATCATACAAGCCGTAAAAGACAAAGGCGGCAGCATCAAACCTGTGCCACCTAAAGGGAATAAACCCTTGGTTCCCTGGGCGGCTGCGTCAACCGCTATCGTGGCTGTGTTGATCCTCGGAATAGGCAATGAATATATAGCCCATTTCCAGCAGCAACCCTATAGTCTGGAAGCGACTTCGGAGATGAAGATCGATATCGTAGAGGTCCCTCTAACCCCGATAAGGCAGGTTAAACCGACTGTGAAAACCCAACTCGGTAGTACAAATACACCGGGGAAAAATAGCGGATCCAGTCCACAGGCAGATACCCACCAAATCGCAGCGCTCGAAGCGAAGGACATGGAAGTTTCAACAGAAGAAACACAACAGACACAGATAGAGGTATTGGACTTTTTTCGGATGCCGGAAAGCGGGCATTTGGAGTATACCGTTGTCCAAATTGATGCCACAGCGTTTGAAGACGGCGGGACGCTAACGATTGATATTCGAGTTGGCAGCGGCGAAGCAGCCGGTTCATTCGACCTATTTGATGGTGACAGTGAACTTCCAACGGGAGGTATACGAAGGACAGACGCAGCACTCGCATACCAATGGGGAATTCCACCCGGTGGCATAGGGACAATCACCTATCAATTTGACCGAGGTCAAACTTTTCAACTGGGGGCTGCAAGCGATTACCGCAGTGAAAAAGGAAGCACCAACGCGTTTTACGCACAAATTTCCATTCGGTAACCTCCAACAGACACCCTTCAATTCATACTTTCAATTTTTGTACGGAGATTTTTTAAAATGAAAACATTCAGCATCGGAACCCTTCTGATTTCTGTCCTATTTTTTCCATACTGGGGGTCCGCAGACGAGACACCTACCCCCAACAGTGTTGTTCTCACACTTGGAAACCATTCCCAAGTGTTGGTCAAAGGCTTCATGGCACCAATTGCGTATACCCAAAGCAACTTTCATGTAGAGTGGAATACATTGGCAAACCTACGAGTCGCTGAACCCGAAAAGCAGTATCTGACTTCGGTCTTTCGGGCGTTTCTGCCGACGGAAGCAGGATTACGAAAGGGGAGCGGAAAAACGTTCCTCCAAAGATTGCAGCACCTCCTCCACGAAAATCCGACATCACGCGGAACTGGTGTCTCCGTTGGCGAAGTCTGGCAAATTGAACAAGACGGGCTGTTGACTTTGCTAAAACAACTTCACCCGCGTCCAAACTTGGGTATGCACATCAATTGGGGGGATTCCCGTGGGGCATGGGCGTGCCTCCGTGCTTACAATGCCGAAATAGCCCACATTGTGTTTCGCGTTCACGCAGAGTTCAGGTTAGAGGACGGCTGGTTTACACCCTCACAGTTTGCCGGGCATCTCGTCATCAACCGTCCAGACGAGACAGTCGTTTTCTTTCAAATGTCCGTTCCTCACGGCACACTCAACTTCGATGTCAACCGACATCGGGACGACGGGACCACCATCACGGATGCAGGCTTTTGCCCGCAAATCGAGCTGCGCGCCGGTACAGAAGATATAATTCAAGATACCCAGTTTTTTGAAGCAATATCCTTAGCAGAAGCCGAACGTACCTTAATAAGACGCTTTTACAAATCACAGCAAATCAACTGGGTATCGGTAGACGAAGCCTTAGAGATCGCACAGACAGAACAGAAACCGATTCACATTGTCTCAACAGACGGCCCACTGACTGACGAAGCATGCTGAGGGAGTGGCAAAGGCTTGAGAGCAGTTGCTCTCTCTGATAACCGAAATATTGAACTCTTGAACGACAATTTCATCAACACATGGGTGCTCAATACCGATATGGAACGCTTACGGGATGCAAAAGCACTTGACGAAATGTCGCCGCTGACTCGAATAATCATTCAGGGGTGGAAGCGACTTTCACCTGTAGATTGTTTGATTATCTCACCAGAACTTGAACTTATGGGCAGGCAACCTGTTAACGAGCTTCCCTCGCGTAATAAGGCAGAGGCGTATCAGTTATTCCTTATAGGAACTTTAGAAGGAAAACGCCCTGGAGTCGGTGAAGACACCCCGATGCCGTTATCAAACAGTCGGAGAGTTGTCCTCGACCGGATACAACCCTCCGCAGAAGTATTGGACACTTTTCGGACGACAGATACTGATTCTCAAAATTATACCATCGTCCGAATTGACACGACTGCCTTTGAAAACGGAGGCACATTGACTATTGACATTCAAGTCGGTAGAGCAACCGCCGTAGGTTCGTTCGATCTGTTCACTGGCAGTAGCGAACGCCACACACAAGGGTCCCCTCAGGATGCACTCGCCCAAGCATGGGGGATCCAACCCGGTGAAACGGGAACACTTACTTATCAGTTTGACAAGGGGCAGGTCTTTCAACTGCGTGCTACCGGGGGTTGGGTCGATGAGAAAGGGAGCATCAACGCTTTTCGCGCCCGGATCTCTGTTCGGTAAGCTCACGGTAGACTTCTTTGAGAAATTATGCAACTGTTTCGTTCCAAGATTGTATCCTTAATTATAAACACCTTAACCGCGAACTGAAAACTGAAAACCGATAACCAATGACGAGGTTCCGATTATGTTATACACCCTGATACGCCAAGAAATTCTCACCCTTATGATGAGCGCCCGATTCCCCGCTGCTGTCATCATTACGCTCCTGCTCGTCGTCGCCAATACCATCGTGCTGATTGACGAGCACAAAAACCGAGTGGCGAGCTACAGCCAGCAAGAAAAAGTTCATCATGAGAAAGCGGTAGCGGCGGAAACCTATTCACAGTTAGAACTCTTTGTTGAACGCCCCCCGAATCCCTTAAGCCTCTTTAGTGCCGGGTTGGACAAGCGAATCGGAACGACCGTTGAAATTTCTCACGGCACGGTCCCGACGATTTCAAGTGTCTCCGCACGAAACCTGGAGAATCCCTACCTAAATCTTTTTTCACAGATCGATCTGGTGTCTATCTTTCAAGTCGTGTTGAGTCTACTCGCCCTCCTCTTTGCTTATGATGCGATTGCGGGCGATTGGGAAAGCGGCACCCTGCGCCTGGTTATCTCGCACCCGGTACGACGGGGTGCTATCCTGTTTGGGAAATATATCGCCGCCATGATATGCTTGCTGCTGCCTGTGCTAATGAGCCTACTCATGGTGATGCTTCAACTTTCCCTCGCGAGTTCGATTCAACTGGGGACAACAGATTTTCTCAGAATTGGCGGAATAGTCGCCACCACAATTGTCTACTTATCCGTTTTCTACCTGATTGGGCTGTTGATTTCCACCATGACCCGCCGCACTGCTACATCCCTGATGCTCTGCATGTTCTTATGGGTCGTTCTGGTACTTGTTTATCCGAACTGGAGTCGGTTTACCCTTAATCCTGTGGGCGACATGCGCGCAGAAAGACAATCCGCGAACCAACAGATTGATCAGATTTGGGAAGAGGCAGATAGGGAGGAACAACGGTTCTTAGCCAACAGTCCGCTTGAGGGGGAGCCTCCGAGGTTTAATATCGGTTATTCAGGGTCCTCTTTTTCTGCCGACAGAAAATATGGGTTTAACATGACCAAAGTGAACGAGAGTTCAGAACCTTTTATCCCACATTTCCAAAACTATCAGGCATTCATCGGTGCGACGCACATTCGTGCCGCAGAAAAGATTGGGTTGATAGCCGAACAACGTTGGGCACGGACCACCATTCGGCAAGCAACATGGGATGAACGGTTGATGAAATTTAGCCCGGCAAGCCTCTATACCTTTGCAACTTCCGCCTGGGTAGGCACCGATCTGAATGGCATGTTAGATTTTATCGACACAGTACAGACGTACCGCCAGACGCTGATTGACTATTTGCGCGATAAAGATGCGTTTGCAAGCCGACTCTGGTTTGCTTCTGACCAAGGCACTGTGGATTGGTGGGACTTGCCCCGGTTTCGCTTTGCGCTGACGAATGTCTCAGAAAACGCACAACGCGCCTTGGCAGATGTGTCACTCCTTTTCCTCATAAACATGGTACTGTTTACGGTGACATTTCTGATCTTTGTCAAAGTTGAAGTGTAGCGAAAAAAGGAGAAAACATAATGATCGGACATATTATTCAAAGGGAGTTCTTTGACCATCTCAACAGTCTCCGCTTTGCCTTGACTGTCATCATCATGGCTGCACTCATGGTAACCAACGCCGTGGTGCATCTTCAGAGCCATCCAGACGAAATCCGGAACTATTCCGAGAACGTCGCCAGTGACCGCGACAAATTGCAGTCGCGGACGGAACTCTATGAACTGCTGAGAAAGGGGCCCGGTAAACTTTACAAACAGCCATCCCCACTGACTTTTATTGCAGACGGTGGAGATGACTTTCTACCGGATCGCGGAACACAAAATTGGGGATCTTGGAGTAGAACCGCGGGATTCGGCACACAAGTTAAAAGTATCTGGTGGCTGCACTATCCCACCGCCAACCCGAATGCGCGGGACCTGCGTCCCCAAGCCACAAAGATAGACTATGTATTTATCATTACCTATCTGCTCTCTTTCATTCCGCTCTTGTTTACGTTTGACGCACTCTCTGGAGAAAGAGAACGTGGAACGCTTCGGTTGTGTCTCGCGAACTCGATTTCGCGCCCCGCGTTGTTAATCGGAAAGTTCTTAGGCACCCTGATAGCTGTTCTTATTCCGTTCTACTTCGCAGTACTGTTGAATTTGACGGTAATTTCTACAGACAGTTGGACGCAGCTCGGAGCGGCAGACTGGGGACGTTTAGGAATGATCCTGCTGATTGCCTCAGGCTATGCAAGTATCTTTATCGCAGTAGGGTTGATGGTTTCTGCCGCCACGCGAGATACCCGTGTGAGTCTCGTCGTGCTATTGATCATCTGGGTGGCACTCGTCGTCTTTATGCCTTCTACCCTCGGCACACTTGCCACAAAATGGATGTCTCCTGTCCAAACCGCTCACCAATGGAAAACCGCAAAAAGGAGCGCACTTGAGCAGATTCAAGATGATTTTGCTCAGCAAATAACCGCCAAACAAGCAGCGAAGTCACAAACAGGAGATCTCCTCAATCAATTTATGGATCTTATGAAAACTTCGCCTAAAGAGGCGGAAAAATTGGCAAAGGAGAAAGAGGAAGAACTCATGTTGGCAATGGCAACGTTGGAGTCCCAAGAGGCAGATGAGGAAGAATTGCGTATCAAGGCTGAGTTCGTCAACAAAGATGTCGAAATTCGGGAGCGGCTGAACCGAGAGCATCTACAGGCACAACTCGCACAAGTCCAGCGCGCACGGATGGTGACACGGTTTTCCCCGGCAGCAATCGTCCAATACGCCCTCGAATCGATGACCGGCACCGGGTTGAAACGGCACTTGCAATTCCTTGAAGGTGTACACCTTCATATCAGAGAATTCCGAAATTTCGTCATCGAAACAGATCGTGCCGATACAGAGAGCCTTCATATTATTGGAATCCCGGAGGGAATGTCCAAAAAGCCGATTTTACCCCAAGCGCTTCCTACTTTTGAGGATAAAATCACTTTCAGCGATACGTTCAACGCGGCGATAATGGATATCCTGTTACTCGTTGGATTGCTCGGTGTGTTTATTTTTGGAGCGTTCTTCGTCTTCATCCGCGCAGAGGTATAATGGTTGTTAGTTAATGCTTGTGGCGGTTACAAACGTTTTTTCCGCCACAAACTGCTCTTTAACTGATAACCGACAACCAATAAAAAAGGGAAAAAATATGATAAAAAAATTTGTGGGAGGGGTTTGTAACCCTGAAACTTCAAAGCACTTGTGGCTCGTTGTTATCTTCAGTGTCCTGCTTATCTCAACAGCACAGGCCCGAACAATAGAAAGTGTCATTCCAGGAGATAGTCTCGTCTATCTCAAACTCCAAAATTTAAAAGAATGTCGTGAGGCAATCGAGAGTTCAGAAAACTGGAAGGAGGCAGCGGGTATCATCTCTGCCGCCCCACAATGGCAGCCGATGAATCAATTCATGCAGATGCTGCCGATGTTTACAGGGACAGACATTCAAGGTCTCATCAAAACCTTTTTGGGAAGTCAAATCGCAGTGACGGTTTCGCCCGGTGTCCAAGGACTGATGGTGGGTATCGTCATTGAAAACAGAGGCACACGCCAACAAGCAGAACAAATTCTGTTCCAACTCATCGGAACCCTTAGCGGCATGGCGGGGAACCCCGTACAACCCGAAGAAGGTGACCATCAAGGCATCACATATCACACTGCACAGTTAAACACATTGCAGCTCACCTACGGCAGTATCAATGAAACCCTCCTCCTCGTCGGTATCACGCCTGGCAGTTTCGAGAAGATGGTCGACACCTACAAGGCTGAAGAAAATGCAATCACTGAAAACACCGCCTATCGTGCTGCTACGGATAAATTTGGGAAAAGGGAGGTGTTCGCGTTTATGAATGTAGAGATAGGGAGTCCTTATCTGAAAGCGATTCTACCC
Organism: Candidatus Poribacteria bacterium; assembly: GCA_022826805.1. Classification (GTDB taxonomy): domain Bacteria; phylum Poribacteria; class WGA-4E; order WGA-4E; family WGA-3G; genus WGA-3G. Next base: position 124,419 of record JAJDUH010000024.1, on the reverse strand, counting down.
TCTGTTGTCGGCGCGCAATTGGACGCTTTCCAGACGTTAACCTACAGTTGGGAGTTGTTGCAACCAGGGGGAACCCAACAACTGTCTGGCACATTGAAGAATGACACACAAGGAACACTCATCTCGCTATTTCAAGAACCATCCAAAATGCAAACCATTCAGGGATTGTCAGGGGACGAGGAGTTCTTTTTTACAGCCTCGCCATCAAGTTCCCAGATCCTCTGGCAGACGATTCTTGGCTCGGAGAATGACACAACCCTCAGCAATGGAAACCTTATCAGTTTTCTGATACCCGATCAGACCGATCTGCTTGAGACAGTGACAGGCGAACTTGTCATTTCCGCGGATCTTTCCCTTCTTGAGCAAGAAGAGCCTAAATTTGTCACCCAGTCGACAAATGGAGAAATTGACGGTTTTAAAGCCGAGTTCCCAGAGATGGATTTAGGTATGATCTTCAATCCCGCCTCCCCCGCGAAATGGCAGACGCTTTTCAGCGGCCTCCTCGAAAAACTCAGCACTAAGCGAAGCTCACACGATCTTCGCTCTTCGTTACCGGAACAGTTTGACTACAAAGGCAGGACATTTAACACCGCCTCTATACCCGGCACCTTCTATTACGGAAACGTCAACAAACTGTTTGTGTTGGCATTTTCCAAGGAAAAGTATCAATCCATCGTTGACAACCTTTTAGATGAAAATCTAACACCCTTCCTTAAAAAGAAACTGGAGCGTTTACCTGCAAATCCAGCGTGTCTGTTTCAACTCAACGTAGAAAAGCTTTTACCTCTTGTTGAGACTGAGGGACTCCCGTGGTGGAGACCGGAAATAGTTGTCTTCACGCAAAAGATAGGCGTCATGTTCGCTTCGTTTGCTATCGGAGAGGATACGGCATCGTTGGAACTAACGCTCTCACGTGAAGAAAAACCGATTAATGCGGTCGCAAGGTTAGTACCCATTATCTTCTTCGTCGCTACATTATAGTTCGTAGGGGCTGGGTTCCCCAGTCTTTACGGCCCCACCGCGTGTCCAAATAATTATGGGCTTTACTATAAACCAGCAATAATGCAGAAGGAACTTTGCTTGGTAACGGGTGTGTAAAACATTACTACTAAAAATAATGCAACCTTTCCACCCTCAAAACGCGTCACTATGATATAGGCTAAAATATTGTTGGTAGCCAAACCTAAAAAAAATAGTATGAAGGGATTTAACGCCTTTCAGGTTACAGTAATAAAGGAGATTCGGAACGATGAGAAGTATTTTTCACAATATAGGTCTCGCACTCTTCACAGTTTTGGGGCTCGCCATTTTTTGCAGTGGTTGCACGTATTCGTTTACACACAGTTCTCAAACAGGATCATCGGATATGATGTTACGTGAATCCGCTCAATTTGAATGGGGAGGACTGCATGTTAACGAAGAGTATAACGGTCCACAAAACGCGCAGGAACTGATGAAAGCCTACGACACGAATTACAACAGTGGATATTCAAAGACCGAGGCGAGCGTCCTTCGCAAGGTCGCTGGCAAAGAAATCACAAGTCACAGGATCGAACTCACAGTGAGCGAGATAGATACAAGGTATCCACGGGCAGCGTGGCTTCAGATGCTTTTGGACAGAGGTATCACCATAGAAAATTTCCATGAATACTCAAAGTACCTGTTAAAGCGCCACACTTTAGTCCTTCTGGAAGACCACCCGGATCTGTGGCAGTCTGGCATCCTCGATATTCCACCAACTGACGATTGGGAAACCTATAAAGAAGCGTACATCAACAAGTTGGTAAAGGAGCACACCAAGATTCGGGAAACCACAGCACAGATTGAACGCAGCAAGAAGGAAATCGAACTTACCAAAGCACGGATCAAACACAACAAAGAGCAAATCGAACGTGCTATTGAACAGAGCAAGGTAGAAATTGAACGCGCCAAGGTTCAACTCAAACATGCCCAGAAAGCGATGAATTCACAGCAGCTTGAACATGTCAGAAAGCAACTTGAACATACTAAGAAACAGATCAAGCACATACAAGGAACTTTATCTGCTCCCAAAGTACCGATGCTACCTCAGGTACCGATTCCGCCTCCGGCACCGAAACTAAAAACGAGAAAGCAGTCTTCCTATCCACCGCTATAGGACATAGATTATTCTGTTCCGGCAGTCCCACGGGGTTACACGCCATCCGCTTCCGCCAATGCACTTTGCAAACGCACCCGTAACAACACGGAGTTGGCATGCATCTCACTTGAAAACCCCATAGCTTTCTGGTATCATAATTTCAGAGGACAACCAACGACAGGAGAAACCCGATGTTAGAAACCCGTGATCTTACGAAAGTCTATAACGAAAGCGTTTTAGCCGTTAACAATTTGAATCTGAAAGTAGACGATGGCGAAATTTATGTCGTCCTCGGCGCGAACGGTGCCGGGAAAAGCACGACGATCTCCATGCTCCTGAACTTCATCGAACCGACGAGCGGCACCGCACTCGTCGGCGATATTGAGATTCCAAAGTTTCCACTCGAGGCGAAGAAGCATCTCGCTTACGTCTCAGAGAACGTCGAGCTTTATCGTAACTTCACAGCGCGGCAGAACCTCTCCTTCTTTGCAAAACTCGGTGGACGCAAGAAAGTATCAAACGCAGAACTCGATGCAACACTTGGACGTGTCGGTCTACCGGAAGAAGCGTTTACACGACGCGTTAAGACATTCTCCAAAGGGATGCGTCAACGTCTGGGCATCGCAATAGCTATTATGAAGAACGCACAAGCCGTCTTGCTCGATGAACCCACCTCTGGCTTAGATCCCAAAGGCGGTGCCGATTTCCTAAATCTACTCCGTGAACTCAGAGAGGAAGGCAAAGCCATCTTCATGTCCACACACGACATCTTCCGTGCGAAAGAGATCGCCGACAGAATCGGCATCCTTGTGCAAGGCAATCTGGAGCGGGAACTAACGCGCCAAGAGATTCAAGAAGAGGACCTTGAGGCACTGTACCTGCACTACGTCGCCGGATACGAACCCGAAGAAGACACAATCGAGTAAAAGGAAAGAAACAATGGAAGAATGGAAGAAAAGGTGGAAGAATGAAGGATTGCAAAGAAGAATAGAGGAATTATACCTCCAATCTTCTAATCTTCCAATCTTCCAGTCTTTGATAATCGTGCTGATTTTTATAAGCGCGACAGGCATGTCGCTGCTTATAGGGATGCCGCTGGTATTCGCAGAAGATACCCAACCCCCCAATGAGAACGCTCCGAAAACCAAAGACGAACAGAGTCGGCAAATCGAAATAGAAACCGAACGCTTGAAGATGGAATTGAAAGAACAACTGATGAAAAAAAAGTTGGTTGAACTTGAAAATCTCAGAACTATGATGATGGAGGCAAACAACATCGTCACCGTCTCTGAAGTAAATCAAGCAGAAGAGGATTACGAAACTGCTGTCTCTGAATACGAACAAGCAAAACTGGCACTGCAAAAGGTGGAGCTCGACTCGCTCAAAGATGAATGGCACATCACTGTCGAAGCGACAAGCCTGTATGAATCCCCTGACGGCAGAGAATTGTTCTCAATCACCCTACGGAATAGCTCATCGCCAGTCAAACTCATCGAGAGTTCCAAAGTGTTAGGGCGAGAAATCATCATCAGCGCACAGATTGACGACATCTTTGTGTCAATCAAAGAACAGGAAGGTTTTGGGGCAAGCGGGGCAATCATTGCCGAACCCTACGAACAACACATTGAGACGCTTAAAGAGGGTGAATCCGTTACTTTGGAGTTTGAACTCATAAAAGAGGACGTGCGCGATGTCGTCGTCTATCTGGAGTACTCTGGCGGTTATGAAGAGCACAATATCCACCTCAAACAGGAGGACCCGTATATTTCCGTTGTGTCCGCACGGCGTTACAAGGAAGGAGATCGGCGACGTTTGGAAGTCGTCATCACCTATGGCGCAGTGAAAAATGAAACAGAAGAAACAGACACCGAGATTACCGCCAGATACTCGAATGGGGCTACCGCACAAGAAATCAACAACGTCTACGTCTCTATTAAAGACGAAACGGAAGCTATCATCGGCTTCCCCTACGAATACCGTATCCCAACCCTAAAAGACGGGCAAGAGGAAACACTCGATTTTGAACTCCGACGGAATGTCGACAGTCTCACCGTTTACCTCCAATACCTTGATAAGCCATACCCGAAAAAAATCCATCTTGAGGAGGACACGCGTCACATCTCTATTCTTAGTGCGAAAAAGTTTCGCATCGCCAGCAACACAGGCGGGCAGATGATGGTGACAATTCAGTTGAAGAATACCTCTACGACAGAGGCAATGCCGAGCAATGCTACGCCCGAAGAGATTGCGGCGGCGAATGAGATCCGCGGCATCTATGTCTCCTTACTCGATGTCACCGATGACACAAACATCGTCAAACCGTATGAAGAGAAAATCCAAGTGCTTGGCTACAACGAAACCGTGGAATTGACGTTCCAACTCCAGAAAGACGTCGAGAGTTTGAAGGTATCCCTGGATTACCCCGAACTCGACGCACCCGATGAACGGCTCATTTATTTGCAAAAAGAATCCGCTCTCGATGTGGTAAACGTCAGTTCGCTTCGCTTTTCACAAGAAGGGAACTTGGGAAGTAGTGTTACCTACGACCTAACGCTCGATCGACTGGCGGAAACAGAGAACACATTCCAACTCCGCGTCATTAATCTCCTCAACCGTCTCTCCTTTGAATTCCAAGACCCCGAAACGAAGTCTCGGCAATCGCAGGTGAAGTTCACACAGGAACAGTCGAAACGGAATCTGTCATTGATTGTCTATCTGCCCGAAGAATTGGATGCCTCCTATCTCGACAGCACGCTTGAGTTTCATGTCGCCGTCCTTGACGAAGCCGAAGCGACCGAACTCGGCGGGGTCAACAATCGACTGGATTTACCTGCCGATAGGATTGCGAGTATACAAGGCGGTGTTGAGCGGTTTGAACTGATTCCAAAAGGTGTTCCAGAGATTGAAGTCTTCGTGCCGAATGCGTTCCAGACCATCAAGATAGGCGAAGAAGTCAACATGACAGCGACGCTACAGAACATCGGCACCCGCGACCTCGTCGATATCCGCATGCTCGTCGATGTCAACACCGATTGGAAATATACCGTTATCCCTGAAGTTGTCAAATCGTTGGAGCGGAATGAGGAAACAGAAATACAACTCACATTGAGTCCACCCGTGGACATTGGTGTCGGTGAATATCAGGCGAAGTTGAACGCCGAAGTCACTGTTGATAACCGGAAGTTTGAGGCACGCGACCGATCAATCACTGTGCAGGTAGAATCCAAGACGCAAATGTCGGTAACGACACTGCTTTTCGGTGCGTTGATACTTCTCATGATTGGGATTGTCATCGTCACAATCCGTATTAGCCGACGATAGAGAAAACACATGAAAATTGTAGTGAACAAAAGATTAACGGCACTTGCAGTCTGTCTGTTTTTCGGTATTGCAGGTGCCGTTTCAGCGCAGCGACTCGTTTCGCTTCAGCCAAAACGCGCAATAGCACTCGCTTTACAAAACAACGAAACCGTAAAAAAAGCAGAGAAAGTGGTAGAACGCGCTAAGGCAAACCTGCGTGTGTCTAAAGCCGTCTACTTGCCGCAAGCAGGACTCACCGCCGAATATCAACGCCAAAAAGATGGCGATATCGATGAAAGAGACTATCTCACGCGCGCACAGATGAGCATGCTCTTCGCACAATTCGGCGAGATTCCCATAGGACTTGATGACGCACAGGAAGAGGTACGGAAAGCCGAAATTGAATACGAACGCATAAGAAAAACGAGCGTTCACACCGTCCGGAACCTCTGGAATAATATTATTCTTACCCAAGAAGAAATTGAAGAACGCGGTGCGATTGCCACCGAACTCGAGAAAAAACTCGAAGGCACACAAATCAAACAAACCCAAAAACGCATACCATTTCTCAGCCAGCTCAATACGGAACTTGAACTCTCAGAACAGCAACTCGCCCTCAACGAACTCCAGCGACAACTCGATGTTGACACCGCTGAACTCATCAGTCTCATTGGACTCGACCCACTCGCACGGGTCGTCCTTTCACAATCCCTTCCCGATGACGACCTGTCCTTGGAGGCTGCCGTTGAACTCGCACTCACAAACAGTCTCGACCTCCGCGATTTACAAGGCGATATCGTTCGTCAAGAGCGTCTCGCCGTAGAGACAATCTGGCATCGTTTCCCTGAACTCTCTGCTGAAGCACGCTACAAAGATTTCAGCGTGCAGTTGGAACAACATCAACAGAACCAGACGTGGGATGCAACAGCCGTTTTCGATCCAGTAATACTTGACCCCGGACGAGACGTGCCAAGTATTTTTGAAACAAGCCCGCGCACCCAAGACGGATGGGAGTTACGTTTCAACTTCAACATTCCGCTATACGATGGAAACAAAACGAAAAATCTCCGTTCCCGAGAACTCGCGGAACTCGAGCGAATGCAGTTGGAATACATCGAAAAAACGAAATCAATTCGTGTAGAGGTACGGCGTGACTATCGTGAGGTGGCGAATGCAAAAGAGCGGATGGAAATTGAAGAAAAGCGGGTGCGCATTTTCGAGCAACAGTTACGGACAATAGAGCGCGTGCTTGATGAAGTCACAGTCGAAATACCCGGCTATCAAGGGCTTACCTATAACGACGCCTTTCAAGCACAGGCACAATTTACGGAAGCACAACGCATCTACTATCAGGCGCGCCGAGACTACGCAAAAGCAAAAGAAAAACTCCGAGAAACAATGCAATGGATTGAGTAAGTTACCAGTTTTCAGTACGGGTTGCTGCGCAACCTTTCAATCATCAGTTGTCAGGACACAGATGTTGTAGCAGGCAAGTATTACGTAACCGCCGCGAGGCTTAACTGACCGCTGACCGCTGATAACTGACCGCTACTTCACCTCACTCATCAGAAAAGAAACCTGCGCCAAAATAAAGAATAACAGATTAAACAGCACCAACAAACCCACTTGAGACAACACACTCCGATACGAGATACGCTCTGTGAATACCGGCACCGCCCCTGGAGCCACCGGCTTCTGCGACAGCCCCTCCTTTACAGGATAAATATGTAAGCTCTCCGGATCACTCCGATCTTCGGTTTTAATGAAGTCTATGAACGTCCGACGATAGCGGCGCGCCTGTTTGACAAAATCCATATAACTAACAATACCTGTATTCGCAAGCCCCTCCATCGCATATTGGAAAGTTGCTATCGGGGAGATTTGGGTGAGATCGCGGGCGAGCTGCACCTGCTTAAACTGCTGATCAATGTGTTCATTGATACTTTCCGTTTCTATTCTTTTCTGCGTTGTAAAGTATGTTGCCCATCGCTGTGTCGCTGACGGATTTTCGGCGGAGGGTGCTTGGTTCAACTTACTTGATAGCGGTTCACCGCGCGCCCCCCAAGGCTGAAATTGATCGCTACTTTGCTCCAATTGTGCCTTTCTCCGCAATGAGACCTCGTCGATCGATGGAATTGGATTTAGGTTGCCGACAAAGGTGCCAAGTAGGTTCGGAAAGACGAACGCGAGAAAAACCCATGCGAGTAAGAGCCATACTAAGCTCGTAATCGGGTTTGAAACGTGACTTGAAAAAAAGAGTCCAAGGAAAATAAAGATGGAAACGAGCAGCCCAAAAAGTCCCACCATCCCCAGAATTCTGATCGAGATTCCTGCATCAAAGGAAAGACTCCCAGAGAGTTGGATAACCAATAGATTCATCAGGACACCAATAACAAGCGGCACTATGAGCGTCAAAAACGCACCGAGGTATTTTCCCAACAACACCTGACCGCGCGAAACCGTGTTGGACATTATGAGGCTTAGCGTACCACGCGACCGTTCCCCAGCGATGGCATCGAAGGTAAATAAAATGGCGAAAAAACTCATCAGTATACCGATGAAAACCCAGTCTATTTTGATACGATGGGTCGCGCTTCCTTCATCAAAACTATTCAACGGATACCTTAATGTCCAGGGTCCCTTCCACGCATAAGCTTCAAAATTACCAAAACGAGAACTGCGACTGGCAGCACCGTACTCCTGCATGATGACAGAACGCGGTATCACCTCATCAGCTCCATTGGCACAGAATTTTAGAGGGCTCGGACGCTTCGGTATATCGCCGGGGCCTATCACCGCCAACTCCCCTAAACTCTGAGCGGCATACGTTTCAACGTGAGACAACTTTTTTTCTATTTGCCTATTGTAAGCATTGACCTGTGTTATATATCCATCATCACCATAGCCGTATATCAACGCGTTCGCTATCATCAGAAGGGGTAGCAAAATTATCATCAAAGCGAACCGGAGCGTCGTGAGATTATGATGAATCTCTTTCTTCGCAATGTGTAAAATCATTTTTAGTAGTTGTCGGAGGCACAGTCATCAGTTATCAGTCGCCAGTTAAGAGGTCTCCGTTTAACAAAACCCTCTTTTGTAGCGCAAACTGTTAGTTTGCGTGCCCACTTTGCACAAACTGACAGGAATCAACGGTATGAATGCCGTATGGTATTCCCCGTGTGCTACAAGTGTCCACATATTTTGAGGTCTTACCATAACTGAAAACCGAAAACTGAAACTTTTGGAACTGACAACCCTCCTTTTTCAACTCATCTCATATCTCAGAAAAGACACATAAGCCAACATAAACAGAACAATATTCCACGCCAATAGGATCAGAATATCTACAGAGGCACGGGAGAAACTTTCCGAGAGGGACATTTGGCGATGTCGAAAAATCGGCAGATCCGCCAAATCCGCAGCCCCCTGGTCGTCGGAAAACCACGCTCGTGAAGAAAATGCCTTTTTATTTTTCAAATATTCAACGACCTCACGCTTATAGGCTCTGGAATTTTCAAGAAAATCGTTATAACTCTCCCGATCGGTCCCTGCTATTGCACCAACAGCGAAGTGATATACATCCGCGAAGGAGATGCGGGAGAGAAGGTCTGCGAACTTCGCGTTCCGCTCTCGGTCATCCGCCGGTTTGTTAAGAATTTCTTCCACCCTGTCTGTATACGCAATCCGAAGTGGTTCCTGATAACTTAAAAATTCCTGGAGAACAGAAACATCGGCGTATTTGATATTTCCAATACGATAAGTCTCTGTAACAAACCATTCCGCAGAGGTAGAAGAAGTACCAGAAGATCCTCCCGTTCTACCGTGCTCGTCACGGTGCCAAGAAACCGTCTTCGTTGGACTATCGTACCCCCTCTCTTTGAGGTAGTCGTCCCGCTCTTTTCTGAAATCGTTCCAGAGTTGAGTTGTCTGTTGAAAAACCGCCATTTGCGATCTTGGTTTATGTGGCGAAAATTTCGCCACCGCAAAGGTCGCCACGTTTGCATGAACGCTCGTCAGAATCACCCAGAGAAACATCGAAAGAATCAATGTCGTCGCTGCTTCCTTCGTCCAGACAGACAAGAGCAGCCCTAAAAGATACCACGTTGACACGTACAACAGCGAAACGGCGAATATCAGGACAACGTGTGCAATGTCGTTTCCATCAAAGGCGACATCAGGTGAAGAGATTGCAATTAACAGCGTCACAATCAAACTCACCACAACAATCGGGAACAGCGATAACATACCCCCGAGGTATTTCCCCAAAACTACCGTGTCCCTCGGTATGGAGTTGGACAGCACAAGTTTCAGTGTGCCATCCTCTCTCTCGCCCGAAATTGTGTTGTAAGCAAACAGAATCGCTAACGCACTAAGCACGATTTTGAAGATGAAAACCACATCAACGGAGAGAAACATTGCGAGAAAAGGGTTATCTGCTCCTATTTTCTGAGTCGTTTCGCCCCAACCGGGGGAACGGCTATCCCGTGTCCAAATCGGCTTGTCAGGCTCGACAACGACCGTATTTACACCAGAGTTTTCCATTTCGATGTTAAAAATGCCGAGTGGATTCGGCTTTCTGTGCACTTTTGGACTAATATCCGTGTAGAGTTTCCAATTTTTTGGTTCTGCTTGAGATTCTCGGACAGCCGTGTTATATCCGACCAACCGTTTTTCGTGATCATCCACCTGAACGAAAACAGCGACGGCGGTTGAGAGAACACACACAACAAACCCAATCATGAATCGGGATGTCAACACGTTTGAGACGAATTCTCGTTGGATAACGAGCCAAAGTGTATGCATAAACTCACCTAATTAGCAGGTTTGATTTCATATCTCTTTAATTCAAGGGTTTTGATTGTGGTTGAAGCCTTAACTTGAGAGTGAGTTATAACTGTCAGAAGGATATCCTCCATTTTTTGGTGAAACTTGACAATTCCGACGTTGGGTGCTATCCACAGCGTCGTAACGGATTCACCGGGTGGATGCGATTCCCCTTCATCGGGCAGATGCGATTCCCCACTCGCGCGGTGCACCAATATTGCGACTTCTGTTGCTGTCCGATACTCAATTTTCAAACAGCCTTCAAAAGTACCAATAGGTGTCTCAACGTTTTCCGTCCCTAAGACCTTGCCTGTTTCAACAATAGTGAACTCACATATCGTTTCCTCAGGATCTTGCGGCGGATCAGGTGTCATCGTGACTTTGGCTTCTATCTGTGGTGTGTCCCACTTTTCGTTGAAGGGAACAGACGTTGGCAGAACATAAAACGGGTCTTGTGCCTCTATCTCAATGTCGTAGAGGAGATCGAAATTCGCCGCATGTATTTTGCCGAAGGCCTCTACCTCTTTGGTAAGACGCGCCTTGACTGCTTTCTTTACATCATCAGCAACCAAAAATGTAACCCATTCTTCACCGACCTGGCAGAAATTCGGATGGATGTGATAGTCATAATCTGCCCAATCCTCCAAGATGGGTTCATAGTTGAAAACCTGATACGGTTCTCCGTCGATATCTTTGTTTTCAATGACCCGACGTGTTAATTCGTTTCCATCTTGGTCTTCGTAAACCCAGTAACTTCCTATCGCGTGTGGAAAATAGGTGTCCGTTCCTTCTTTCCCTGCCAGTGTTGCACTGAAGCCAAAAATGAGTAATAGACTAAAAACGACACGAAACTTTTTCACGATGATAGGTTCCTCCAATTTCCCATTGCGTAAGCAGCAGTTCTATACTGTGTGCCATTGTCTTTAGACTTCGACTTCGTCCGACAAATCACCGACTGCCACCTAATATCCCTGACCAAATGGCGCGTTGCAATGCCGTACGATCCGCGCTTTTCGTAATGGTAACATCAATAACCTCTGCCGCCAGTGGTAGTTGTTCAGAGTCAGGTAACTCCTCTTCTACATGTACTTCCAGACCCGCACCTCCGAAATACTCGGCGAGCGGCAATCTTTCTATCCCGGAAACATACTTGTTGAAGAACGGTTCAAAATCTGCACCCGCAATACCGATAACAATTCGGACGACATCACTCATCGTATACATTTCGCCGGTAGCACCAAATTCGCTATACATCTGCTTCATCACATCATCAAGACTCTTTTGATTTCGCGTCCACTCGCGAATTTGCACATCCAAGGCAAGGGCAATTAGACTTCCACCTTGATAGACTAAACCGCTATAGGTGGATTTGTTTTTCCCCGCCTCGCGTATAGAAAGTTCACCCTGTTGGGACAGATACGATTCACAGACGCGCTCCAGATTCTGAAGAAAATCGCTTTCAGCGGTAAAACCGAGGCGTGCGGAGGCAATGTGTGAATAGTACTCAGTGAACCCTTCACTGAACCAATATTCTTGTATTTTAAACTGGATAGGCCAAGCATGAAAAACTTCGTGTCCGACAAGCGGCACCCAAAAACGCTTGCTCGCCTCATCCAGTTTACCCCCTACCAGCACGCTGATGCTTCGTCCCCGTACACCGCCTCCTAAGCGTCCTGGGTCACCATAAGGATTCGCGACAAATAGCATTCTGCCCTTCGGCGTGCCGTTGAACACCCCTGAATACGTTTTCAGAAACGCTCCAACTATGGCCTGAACTTCAGCAGCATTCGCTTTAAAGCGTCCACCGACTGCCACCACAACTTCCGTTTCACCAGATTTTGCCACTTTCTCAGAATGCGTCCCAAGCACCATATAGGCATGTATCAAATCGTTCTGATCTTCAATAGTGAAACGATGTCCTTCGTCTCCGATGCGGTGCCAAGGGGTTGAGACGTACCAGTGACCGGGAACATTAACGCGCAGTTCAACGTCGCTCACTTCACCAATGACAAATAAGGCATATCCGGGCAAGAAAATACAGTCTTCCTGAACGTAAGGAGTCTCAGATCTACCTGGGGGCCATTGTCTTTCATCGTGGTTCAGTAATACTTTGTAACGCAATATTACAGGCGACGCATTCCCGACGTTAACCGCCCAGCGCGTTTTGCCGAGTTTCATCATCGGTAGTTCTTCCTGGTCAGCAGTGGTAACCCTTAAATCCTCAATATACTCGGCGTAACCGTTGTGGACTGTTTCAGTACCAAAATGGCTCATGGACAACGGAAGTATCTCCCCAGTGTCCTCCTTTGGGGTTAAAACGCACTTGACATGCGCCATGCGCCTCTCCGCCGCCTCTATTGTGACTTCATATCTCGCCGACGCAAGCATCATCCTTACAGACTCAGGCACCGTCATATCGCCATTAGAACCCGGCTGTTTATCACTATTCTCGACGACTTCACACTTCTCAATAATTGCATTCCGATAGTCGTTCTGCCATTTGTAGGTCCACGCGTTACCTACCTGCAAAGGGAAATATTCTTCACCTTTGACTGGGATATTGTATTCAAGCAATTCCGCTCCTGTAGTAGTGCCACTGGCATGTTCATAGCGCATCTTCACGATGCCAACGCCTTTGGCGAACCACAAATAGCGCGCCCCGTTTACAAGCGAACTTCTTAGTGGAGAACCCGCTTTCGCCTCTGTAATGACAATTTTATGCTTGAGACAATCCAAGAAAGTTCCTGCGGAAACTTCTACTGCTTCATAACCCTCCACGATCGTCTGTACCTGTGCTTCTCTGTGTCCCTTCTGTGTCCAAGTATCCCCCACAGCCAAAGGAAACCTGAAAAGATCCGTGTTATAGTGGAGCATATAAGACATCAACATGTACATGGGAGTTGGATCATCGTACGTACCAGTCCCTTGCGTGTCAAAGCCTGCAGCTATCAACGCTGCCTCCGTTTTCATCAGATAGAAACTTCCTGATGCCAAAGGCTCTCCGCTCTCTTCATTAGTGCTGGCACTAAGCGTAATGTAGCGATCCCCTTTATCAGCAGCAGGTTCTTCCGATTCATCCGCGTACGCAGCAGCCAATAAAACCTGATCCATTATCGGGAGGAAACTATCACCTATTCCCAGCATTAGTATCGCCACAACAACTGAAGCAACGATTATCCGCAGCATTAACCATTTGCTCACATAGAAAGCAGAAGGTTTGATACATACGATTTTTGGCATGACTTTTCTGGTTAGATTTGTGAAAAACGCTTGTCGAACCACGGGTTTCTCCTTCTTTAGCGTTGCTGTGCTCGGCAGCAACAGCTCCTGATCATATTCACCGATATACCTAAAAAATCCTTGTTCCTTCACACGTTGTCTCTGCAAGGTAGCCAATGGTAACAAGGGTAGGTAAACCGGTTGCATTTTCGTCCCTTCGACAAAGAATATTGCCTTATGACGTTATGTCGGGTTTTAAAGGAGAAAAGGTTGCATAAAACGTCCCTTTAGGCAACCTCTCTCATCCGAGATGTTTATTCGTCTCCTGAATCGGCAGAAGGAGGGTTAAGTTGCCCCTGAAAATCCATGCCATCTCAAGGGCAACATGATCAGAATGAAATCACCGCCTATTACCCAAAATTCCAGACAAGACAGAGCGTTCCAACTCCGTGCTATCCTCTCTTTTTCTCAGGAATAGAAAACACATTTTCCCGTTGATATAAGGTTTGAAATGTAGTATACTTAACAATACATTGGACATAAAAGTTATCGGAGGTTATGACCCTCAAAATGAAACCCGAACACGTAATAAACCAAGATCCTGAGATTCACGGGGGGATACCGGTGTTTGCGGGCACCCGTGTTCCTGTAAAGGCACTTATTGATCATCTCAAAGCTGGAGAGAGTCTCGACTATTTTCTTGACGGGTTCCCTTCGGTTTCTCGGGAACAGGCAATCGCTTTTTTAGAACTCGCCTTGACCCGATCCATCCCATCACACAGGCGGTGAGATACGCCTCCACTATCCACTAAATGGATGGTATTGTTTCTGCCCGTCTCCATTCGTCACCACACGATGTTGTAAGGATCCCAACGGTTCCCCAACATTGGAAGATTCAAAACAACATGCACGTTCTTCTCGATGAAAACTTAGACTGGCGATTGGTACGATATTTTGACGCGGATTTTCAAGTCACGACGGTTTCTCGGCAAGGGTGGCAAGGCATGCGAAACGGTGAACTCCTCGAGCGAGCCGCCGCAGCGTTTGACGCGCTGGGGACAATGGACAGAGGTATTGAACATCAACAAAATCTCCGTAAACACATGATCGGGATTATTCTCATTTCTGCAAGAAGCAACCGAATTGAGGACATTCGCCCTGCTATGTTGAGGGTCAATGAAGTGTTAAGAGAAATTCAACCCGGATATGTCATTCACGTGCCGGCAAGTTAATGCGATCTTAGCAGCAGGTCCACACTTTGTGCTCTTGGCTCTAACTTCGTCCGACAAATCACCGACTATTACCCCGAATTCCAGATAAGATGGAGCGTTCCAACTTCGTGCTATCTCCTCTTTTCCTGATAGTGACATCAATATTACCTGCATCCAACGGAGGTCTCTTAGACGCGTCACCCCCTAATGTAACAGGCAGAATAATCTCTTTACCCTCCCTTTTAAGGGTCAACGCTACCACATCACCTGACTTCCAATCTTTAGCAACCTCTCTGATGTCCTTAAACGTCTTCACAGGTACACCGCTGATGCCTATCAACTCGTCGTCATCCTGATACTGAGGGGACCGGTGGATGAACATGCCCGCATCTATTGGACCACCGAGTGAATTAATACGTAGCATCTCGTGAATAATATACCTAAGCTTCGGAAGTCTCTCCCCAGATTTTATCTCAACATCTACACCAGCAGCTTTAAGATATTCCTCTAAAGGCAATCGCTCTGTCCCCACCACATACCTGCGGAAGAAAGGTTTAAAATCTTCACCTGTAATTCGGCTGACAATTCTGATGACATCCTTCATGGCGTATGCGCGTCCCGTAAGACCAAACTCTTGGTACATCTGCTTCATCACATCATCTAAACTACTTCGATTTTGTGTGAGATTGCGAATCTGCAAATCCAGAGCAGCAGCAATGAGACTCCCACCGTCATAGACAAGTTCGCGGTTGGCTGACTTATCTTCACCTGCTTCGTGGATAGAGAGTTGTCCCTGTCGAGACAGATACGCCTCCCACGTACATTCAAAACTTCTGAGAAAATCGCTTTCAGAGGCAAGCCCACAGCGTACAGAGACAATTTCCGAATAGTACTGGGTAAAACCAGCACAGAACCAGTATTCCTGCTCCTCAAAACTGATAGCACCTGTTCCGGCGCGGATATCGATGTAACTCCCAATCCAGATATAACAAAACAGGCGCGCTACCAGCGGCAACCAATAATGTCTGTTGGCTTCATCTAACGCATAACCGACCAAGAAGCTTATGCTACGTCGGGACACACCACCACTCCTGTATCCTTTTTTGCTATAAGGATTCGCGACCAACAGCAGTTGATCCTTAGGAGTGCCGTCGAAGATCCCCGAATACGTTCGGAGAAGTGCCTCAACTGTCCGCTGTACTTCATCCACATCCCCTTTAAAGCCTCCACCGAGAGCCAGCATGATCTTTGCCGCGCCGGTTTTTACCAGATGTTCCGAATGTTCACCAAGCACAAGATAGTTATACACCAACTCATTCTGATCTTTAAAAATGAAACGGTGTCCACCAGATCCAATCCGTTCCCAAGGCGTTGAAACCTGCCAATGATCAGGAACCTCAAGAGACAGTTCAATATCGTTCACCTCGCCAACCACAAATAGCGCGTATCCGGGCCAGAAAATACAGTCGTCTTGGGCATAAGGGGCTTCATCCCTGCCCCAATACCACTCTCGTTCATCGTGATTGAGCAACGCTTTGTAATGCAGTGTCACAGGCGAATCATCCCGTGTTTTAATGATCCACTGTGTTTTGTCAATATTTTCGATCGCCAATGCTTTCCCCTTCGCATCAGTAGCCATCAAATTTTGTAGATAATGGCCATATCCATCGTACAGCCATTCGGTACCAAAGCGGCTCATAGATAAAAGCAGCGATGCTCCGTCATTTTTCCTACCACTGCTGCCTTTCGGCGTTAGGACACACTTGACGTAGGCGACACGCGGTTCATCCGCATCAATTTTAACCGAATACTTCGCCGATTCAAGTTCCAACGGGTTATCAAGATTTTCGGGTTCAGTGAAATTTCTGATGACGTGCCACTCCTCAATAACCGCCTCGTCACGATAACCGTTTTGCCACCCGTATGTCCATTGCGTGCCTATCTGTACAGGGAAATATTCCTGACTTTGCTGAATCGGCATTTCATATTTAAGTAATTCGGCTTCTGTTGAAATACCGTTGGAATGCTCATAACGCATCTTCACAAGTCCAATGCCTTTAGCAAACCACAGATAACGCGTCCCATTTGCAAACGCGTCTCGCAGTTCAACACTGTTATCCTCTACGTCAGCGTCTGTGAAGACAGTTTTATGCTTTAGACACTCCCGGAAAGTGCCTGCAGATACATTTACTGTTTCATAACCCTCCAAAGTTGCTGTTGTTTGTGATTCCCAACCATCTTCCTGTTCCCAAGAGTTACCCACAACTAAAGGAAATCTAAAAAGGTCAATCCGACCATGGTTAAGATAGTGTAGCAGCATGTACATCGGT
Organism: Candidatus Poribacteria bacterium; assembly: GCA_022826805.1. Taxonomy (GTDB): domain Bacteria; phylum Poribacteria; class WGA-4E; order WGA-4E; family WGA-3G; genus WGA-3G. The sequence continues at coordinate 107,416 of JAJDUH010000024.1, read as the reverse complement.
GACGGATCCCCATGACTATACCCGCTCGTGCGAGAAGTGCGAGAACCGGAAGACGTAAAAACCTTATCGGTTCGATTGAGATCAAAACCGCCTTCCGCTAAATTTTCACCAGTTTTTGTTGTTGCAGTCGCTAACACGCTAATATATCGCGTTTCACTTTTTAATAAATTCGGACTCAAACTTTCGCGGATCATCGACTCCTCCCGCTCTAATCTCTTCCGAGCGCGATACAACCGACTCTTGACCGTGTTCGGCGAGACATCTAAATGCTCACCCACCTCTTCACAACTCAAGCCGTTGAAATAGTGCAATACCATTACCGAACGTTCACCGACCGGCAGCTTTTGGAGGAGACGTTCGACGACTTTGCGTGCCCCAGCCGTAGATGCTTGTAACTGTTCTTTCTCAAGATATAGTGCGTAGAACCGCTGCTCCAATTCGGATCTGGGCATTGCATCCAGTGACTGCATCTGAGTCGGCTTCTTTCGCAGCCACTCAATGCATTGGCGTTTCGCTATCACATACAACCAACCTGAAAAACGATCAGGATCACTTAAACTCGGTAGTGACTGAAAAGCCTGGATAAAGGTATTTTGCGTAATTTCCTGTGCTGCGTGGAAATCACCGATCTCACGCCATGCAAGTGAATGAACCCAACTTCGATGCCTTTGCATCAATATAGTGAAGGCATCCTCATCACCTGACGAGATACGATGAATCAGATCTGCATCTTCGTTTTTCACGACCGTCCTCCAAAGTAAATTGCCTTATAGTAGTATGTCGTATTTTAAGAGAGGAAAGGTTGCATAAAATGAATTTTTATGCAACCTTTTTTGATAGGATAGACGCAGAGCCTCAACACATCCAAGCTTAACCAAAGACAGTAGCAAGGCAACAACGGCGCATTGCGGATTTTTTGAAGGTAAACTTATATGCCAAGTTGAACTTGATGATTCCCGTTAGGGCAAGCTTAAAAAGGTCTAATAATCAGCGATGGAGCCATCCGCTAACCTACTATCGGGCCATGTAAAACGTCTTCCTGTCTCTTGTCCTACTTCAATGACTTTCGCCTCATCCACGGTAACGCCTAAACCAGGTCCTTCAGGAAGCGAAACGTAACCTTCCGCGTCCATCTCCCATGTTTTGTGAGCGACACCGTCTGGAAGGACGTTCTCATAGCCTTCGTGGATAAGGAAAAACGGCACAGCAGCCGATAGATGGAAACTCGCTGTGAGACCGAGATAGGACATTGTGCAATGTGGTGCGATCGGGACGTGATGCGCTTCGGCGAGTGCCGCAACCTTCTTGACCTGCGTGATGCCGCCACCGTGACCACAATCAGGTTGAAGGATGTCAATCACCTGCGCTTCAAGGATTTCACGCACTTCCCATATCGTACGGTCACGCTCACCCGTCGCCAACGGCACAGGGACGGACTCTCGAATTTTGCGCATCACTTCAATATTGCCCGGCACCCACGCCTCTTCTAAGAAGAGAAGATCATCCGCCTGCAGATAACCCGCGAATTGTTTGACGATAGGGGGCGGCAAGCAGCTATGTGCATCAAACATCACCGCACCATCGGAACCGACCTGCTCACGTGCATCCCGCACGCGCTGCACCAAGTCAGCGATTTCATCGGGAGTCCCAGCGAACGGTTTGGAACCTCCCGGTCCCGTTTTAATCGCTTTCGGACTCGGATACTTCCAAATTTTATCGCGGCAGGGCCCGCCGAGCAAGCGATACACCGGTACACCCCACAATTTTCCGGCTATATCCCACAACGCCATATCAATAGCGGAGATGGTATGCACCATCAAACCACCACCCCGGATGTTACGGTGCGCACGGAACAAGCGTTGCCAGTGGTGTTCAATCCGCGTCGGATTTTCCCCGATAATCAGTTCTGACAACGAGCGCGCCAACGCACAAGTGACGGTTGTCTCCATGTTGTTGATCTCGCCCCAACCCGTAACACCCATGTTCGTTTCAATCTTGACGTAGGCTTTCACACCCATCGGAAAAGCCTCAAGATTTGTCACACGAATCTGGGAACCTTTATCTTCATAATCTGCCATTATGAGCACTCCCTTTACGTTTTTCCTTATGTTTCCACACTTCTGAAAGTTTGTCAAGACTCAGATAGCCAGAAAGTACCCCATTGAATTCACAAAGGAGCTGTGATATAATTACACCTAACATGTCTTGGACAGCACTGTTATGAATGGCACATGCTGTTTCTACCATCCTCCTAAGTATAACAGATAGAGGAAACACCTATGTACGAAAACCGGACTTTGGTCCGCGGGGACAACCTCGATGAGATGCGGAAACTCCCCGACGATTGCATCGACCTAATCGCCACCGATCCACCTTTCAACTCTAAGCGAAACTACTTTGTCCCCTACCGAGATCAATACGGACGAGAACCCGATACTCTTGTTCAGGCATTTACAGACACATGGAATTGGGGCGAAGCCGCAGAAGACGCATACCAGCAGCTCCTCGTAGACATCGGTGGACAGATAGGTGATACCATTCAGGGTTTACGGCAATTCCTCAACGAAACGCCTATGATGGCATACCTCGTGATGATGGCAATCCGGGTCGTAGAAATGCACCGGATCCTCAAGCCCACCGGAAGTCTATATCTCCACTGCGACCCCTCCGCTAGCCACTACCTCAAGATTGTTCTCGATGCAGTATTTGGAACAAGGAATTTCAGAAATGAGATTGTGTGGTGTTATCGGGGCGGAGGCGTTCCAAGAAGTGACTTTTCAAGGAAACACGATATTATCTTTAGGTATTCTAAAACCAATGAAGTGACTTTTAACGTCGATGACGTTAGACTACCTTATTCACAAGCAAGCCAAGAGAGACTTAGATATAGGACAAGAGCGTTCAGAGGTAACAGAGTTTATGACAATTATGATATGAACGAGAGAGGGAGGCACCCGGAAGACTGGTGGGTCATGCAACCGATTATGCCCTCATCCGGAGAACGCACTGGCTATCCCACTCAAAAACCTATTGAACTCTACAAACGCATCGTCACAGCTTCGTCAAATGAGGGAGGCTTCATCCTCGACCCATTTTGTGGATGTGGTACAACACTCATCGCCGCTGAAGAACTCAACAGGCACTGGATCGGCATCGATCTCACCTATCTCGCAATAGGAGCCGTTAGACAACGGATGCAAGAGACTTTTCCGCAGATACGAAACTCCGTCACCGTTATCGGCACCCCCGAAAATGAAGAACAGGCGTTAGCGCTCGCACGCGACAATCCACACGCCTTTGAGGAATGGTGCGTTACCCACGTCCTAAAATTCAGAGCGAATGACCGGAGAGGTGGAGACGGTGGGATTGACGGGACGTTCCGGTTCCCACTCGGACGGATACAAGGCAGACAGGCGTATGGAAAAGCCGTTGCACAGGTCAAAGGTGGAAACTATACACTCGGACATATCCGAGATTTCCGTACTGCTATGCAGAACGCGGAAGCAGACTTAGGTGTTTTCGTGGTAACACGCCCACCCACACAAGGCATGCTGACAGAAGCCGCACGCGCCGGAACATACCGACATCCATTTTTTGACATGGAGTCCCCTGCCCTACAAATCTATCAGATCCAGGACCATTTCAGAGACACACCACCAAGACTCCCCTTTGGTGAGAGAGCCGTGTTGTAATTTGACTTTTTTTGCGTCAAGTTGTATCATTAAATCCATACTATTAAGGAGGCAGCACATGAAAGAAGAAAAAGAACTCCAAAGAGATTTCGAGGAGCTTTATCAAACCTTGGATAAAATATCAGAAGAATATCCAGAGTATTTCAAGGCTCTAGCGGCTTTAGCTCCAACGGAACCCCCTGTGTTCATAGAAAATGGAACCACAACCACCCCATACGGAGAATCTGACTTTGCCGAACGCGAATGATATATTAAATGAGATTCACCTTACTGGAAGTACCTTTGATGTTATACGTCGAAGTTATCTTCAAAAACTTCATGAACTGACAGAACAGAATATTATCATCTATTATTCTGGGTGGTTGCAGAAGCAAAACATAGATGGAAGATTTGCATCAATAAGTGATGTAGATATGAGCGGTTTTATGACCGTATTACATGGTCTTGATCGTTCTAAAGGGTTAGATTTGATATTGCATACTCCTGGCGGTGAACAGGCTGCCACTGAACGTTTAGTTAACTATCTTCGATCCATGTTCGGTACAAAAATCCGAGCTTTTGTCCCACACCTCGCTATGTCTGCTGGAACGATGATAGCCTGTGCTTGCGAAGAGATTTTCATGGGAAGACATTCGAGTCTTGGTCCAATTGACCCGCAAGTTAATGGAATGCCAGCACAGAGCGTCATTGACAGTTTCAATAGAGCCCACGATGAAATAAAGGCAGATCAAACAAAAATTCTTGTCTGGCACCCTATTCTTAGCAAGTATAATCTCTCGTTCCGGGACCAATGCCAAGATGCGATCGATTTAACTGTGAACATGGTTACCGAATGGCTTCAAACAGGCATGTTTAGTGACATGTCTGAAGCAGAAGCACAAGACGTAATTAACACAATCGTAGACACTCTCAAGGACTATGAGGAGTTTAAATCTCATAACCGTCATTTGTCATCGGAATTCTGTAGAGACCTTGGGTTAAAAGTCTCTTTTCTCGAAGACAATAAGCCTTTACAAGACGCTGTTCTTTCTGTTCACCACGCTTGTATGCATACTTTTGCGTCTACCCGAGCAATCAAAATTATAGAAAACCATGAAGGAACGGCGTTCATTCAGCAGGTTAACCAACCCCAGAACATAGTAGTTAATCAACAGGAAAACCAGCAGGGAAACCAACGACAGAGAAATCAAGGACAGGGAGGTAGGAGAAGACGGTAAAAAAGTTGATAAAAGTCAGTGTTGAGAGTTCCGCCCTATCACTTACAAACCTGACCTGTCCATTGGACATTTGAGCCACTCCTAACATAGAATCCTTATTAACACAAAAGGAGGCTGAACAGATGGCGAATCAGACATACCGAATCGGAATCATTGGTTGCGGTGGCATGGGAAAATCCCACTCCAGATCGTGGAAGCCAATCCCCGATGCACAAGTCGTAGCAGCAATGGATATTTTTGAGGAATCCGCAAAACAGGTCGCCGATGAATACGACATTCCGGCTACCTACACCGACGTTGATGAAATGCTCTCGAAAGAGGATTTGGACATCGTCAGTATCACGACGTGGCAAGGACCGCGGGCAGAAGCCACCGTCGCAGCAGCAAAGGCGGGCGTAAAAGGGATCATCGGAGAGAAACCGATGGCCGCCTCACTCGGGCAAGCCGACGCCATGATCTCCGCCTGCGAAGAGAACAACGTTAAACTCATCATCGGCCACCAAGGTAGATACGCACCAGCAAACATAGAAACGCGCAGACTCGTCGCTGCAGGGGCGATTGGCGAACCGACAACCGTCCACCACCGTGCCAAACAGCATGCCGGCTTGCTTAACACAGGCACACATGCCATCGATGGATGGCGCTTCATCTTGTCCGACCCTGAGACGTTGTGGGTCATCGGGCAGACCGCCCGGACCACTGACCGATGGGAACGCCGTACGATCTGCGAAGATCTCTGCATGGGCTTAGTCTGCTTTGAAGGCGGCGCACGCGGTATCTACGAAGGCGATTTGCCAGACCCAAATGACGCAATGCCTAAAATTGCTGGGACAGAAGGTCAAATTCGCAATGGACCCGATGGCACGCTTCTCCTCCAAAACGGGGAGGCGAAGGGATGGCAAACCATCACGCCACCACCGGAGCCTAAGAATCAATTTCAGGAACTGATTGAGTGGATTGAGGGCGACATTTCTGATCATCGCGGTAGCGGACGCCAAGCGCGTTATACGCTTGAAATTATGATGGCTATCTATGAATCGTTGCGTATCAAAAACGTCGTCAACATGCCTATGGAAACGAAAGAATTACCGCTTGAACTCATGGTTAACGACGGCACACTGCCTGTTTTGGAAGAAGGACGCTACGACCTACGTACGCCGTTTGAAGGACAAACCTGGAAGCGATAATCCATACTCCAGTAGGCGGGGTTTTGCGGAGTACTCTCCCAAATGCGATGTGCATTCCTAACCTCACTACTTTCAAGGCAAGGAGAAATTGATGCGGAAAAAGGAAAGCCGACGCTCATTTTTTGAGATCGCAACAGCCTTTATCGGCGGAATTCTGAGTCTCGCTGCCGGAATCCCGCTTATCGGCTTCGCGATCTCACCTGCTTTCAAAAAACCAGAATCGAAATGGGTCGATTTAGGCATCGCTGACCGGCTCAAAAACAGCCGCTTTAAAAAGGTAGACTACACCTTCACCGCAAAAGACGGCTGGGTTAAAGCAACCAAAAAACGATCTGTCTACGTAACCGACATCGGCAACGGGGAGTGGAACGTTTTCTCACGCACCTGTTCACATCTCGGTTGCCTTGTCCGGTGGGATGAGCAGCAAGAATCGTTCCTCTGTCCCTGTCACGGTGCGATATTCGACAAGACTGGCGCAGTTATTGCCGGTCCACCCCCAGAACCGTTGCAGAAACTCGACACCAAAGTAGAAGCCGGTGTTTTGTACGTAAAAGAGACATAATGGAAAACAAAAACCTGCAAGTTACGCCGAGGTGAATCTGGTTCCCTTATAAGCACTAACGAGGATTGCCACAAAACCTGTTATTTTAGCGAATATCTGCAAGGACAACGGACGCAGCAGTCCAGAAGCAAAAGATTAAAATGCAATTTCTCAAGGAACGTCTCCCGTTAGCAGAATTCTCCGCACACTTACGCAAACCGCTACCAAAACATATCAACCTGCTTTTCTCACTCGGCAGTTTGGCGATGTTTCTGCTGCTGCTGCAAGCCGCTACCGGTGCCTTTCTGGCGTTATACTATTCGCCTTCACCCGAACACGCCCATAACGCCGTCACCTATATTAGCGAAGAGGTCCCTTTCGGCGCGTTTGTGCGCGGCTTGCACCATTGGGGCGCGAGTGCGATGGTCATCATTGTTTTTCTGCACCTGCTCCGCGTCGTTCTCTACAGTTCATACAAAGCCCCGCGGGAATTCACTTGGATATTCGGCGTTCTCCTTCTACTGATTGTACTCGGTTTCGGATTCACAGGCTATTTGCTCCCGTGGGACGAGAAAGCATATTGGGCAACAGTCGTTGGTGTAGAAATCGCCAGCACTGCACCCGTATTAGGTGATTTTGTAGCGAAGGTGATGCGGGGCGGAACGGAGATAGGCGCAGTAACACTGTCGCGGTTTTACGCACTCCATACGATCTGGCTGCCGTGGTTAGCCTTCGGCTTGGTGGGTGTGCATCTCTTCTTCGTCCGATACTACGGTTCTTCAGGCATACCGCAGTCCCCGTCTTGTTCCCCTGATAAGGGGGGAAGGGGGGTTAAGACAGGAAAACCTTTCTATCCCGATCAGGTATTTGAAGATGTTGTCGGTATGCTGATTCTCTTTGTAATACTCGCAGTCGTGGCACTGTCCATCCCTGTTCCGCTTGAAGACGTTGCAGACCCAACGAATGCGGATTACGACCCGCGACCCGAATGGTATTTTCTCTTCCTGTTTCAACTGCTAAAGTATTTCCAAGGTCCCTTTGAAGTCATCGGAACGTTTGTAATTCCGACTGTCGGCATGGTGCTACTCCTCTTCCTACCCTTTTTAGACAAAAGCGAGCGTGCTGTCCTTTGGAAGCGTCCAGTAGCATTGACGGTTACGACTGTCTGTGTTGCCGGAATTGTGCTGTTGACGATTCTCGGTGCCAGCTCGCCGAAACTCAACACACAAGAGACACCGCAACCCACAGAACAGACGCAAGGCACTACAACACCGAATACAGAGACAGAGGAAGTTGAAGACGGGGAAGAAGTCTTCGACTTTCAACTAACTGAAGAGGAAGTTGAGGGAACAGCGGAAGATGAAGAGGTCTTCGATTTCCAACTAACCGAGGAAGAATTGCAATAGCGTGTCTTACAGAAATTTAATATCATCCAATCCAATCCTATAAAGCCGATACGTTCATGGAAACTATCTTTTAGAGCACTCGTTAACCTTCTAAATGTCAGCACAATAGGAAAGTCATTTCATGAAAAACACATATCCTGATAGAAAATTTTTACATCTGATGAACTCTAGCGAGGAAATGCTATTGGTAAAGGACATTCTTAAAAGTCCACTCGGCCTTGCATCAGACATAATAACATTCCTGTTTGAGGAAAAACTGGAGGAATTGAAGGAAGGTTTAGACGAGATAAAGCAATTTGCAGCAGGAATAAGGCGCGCTGAAAAACTTTCCGCTGGCTATTCGCTCGCATCTTACTACCCTTTCATGTTTGCTTTTCATCAATTCTTTCATAGTTCGTTTCGAGCAAGGCAAGGTAAAGTTCTTGAACAGATGCTACAGCGCATCCTACAGCAGTACGGAAAATGCAATAATGTGCCAAACAAAAACACAGATAGACTTTCGCTGTTGAGGAGAATTTTCAAAACAAATGAACTTTCAAGCCTTGACCTTGATGTGATGGCATCGGATTCGATAAATAAAAAAACGCTTGCTATTCAACTTCGCTCAAGAGATGATACAGGTGGGACAACTGCTAAAGGTTCACTTGTTGATTTGCTGCGAGAACTTTTAAGGCTTAACGAAGTTCCGCGAAACAATGTGCTTTATCTTGTTTGCATTTGGGATCCTCGTGACTCACAACAAAAAATTTCAACGGTGAAAAAAATGTTTTCATCTTTGAAAGAATATATTGAAGTAAACGAAACAGCTTTTCATGAAATTGTTAGAAACAAAGTAAGGTTGCAAGAAAACATTTTTTTAAAGATGGCTTATGGCACCGACGAAATAGCAAACTCTCTCTTTGAATGGATAGGGGATGAGGATGAGGAAGTTTTGGATGCTATATCCACCATTGTTGATTTAGTAAGTGATTGGGATGATTTGTGGATTGCTTACACGCTCGCAAGTTTGGAATTAGAGGTCATCTCATTTTTTGGTAAATCGAATATAAAGTTATTAAACGAAAAATATGACAAAATAGGGATTAACTTCGATTATACATCTCATCAAACTCTGACAAATTCAATTGATAACATCGTTCAAAAGATAATTCCACTTTGGACAGAAAATAGCATTCCTTTGAACACATTGTCAGACAAAGCACAATACATCAGAGATTTGCTGTTTCTGAAAGCATACTATGAAAAAATATAATTTAACCCAAGTTACTGCCTTTATTCAAAGAGCTGTTTAACGTTTGTTGCGATGAGAAACAAAAACACTTTCAACGGTAAAAATACTGTGAAGGATATCTCATGGATTTACAAGCGGCAACTTGGGTTATCACAAAAAACACCTTATGTTTTTTAGGTTCATATCTGTTTTAAACTGAGCATTTTCCATCAACAATTTTAGATTGTTCTGTTTATTTAACTTCTTTAGCAAAGGTATTTTCAGTCTGAATTTCTTTATTAGCACAACATAGGAAGTAAATTCCGTAGTACAAAAACTATAATATTTTTGATAAAGGAGGGATGATCATGCCAGCCATTCCACAAACTCGGTTTACTGAATTTCTGAGTGACATTGAACCGAGCACGACAACCAAAAGTAATGCTTCTGCCGCCCACATACAGTTACGCGATTTTCTCAAGAGCGATGAAGACTTCAAAGAATATCATGTGAGCACCTTTTTGTTGGGATCCTACAAACGTGATACAGCGATTCGTCCTCGCACAAAAAATGGAGAGACTAACCGTCCTGATGTTGATATTATTGTGGTAACAAATCATACTTGCCATGACGCCCCGAAAGAGGTTGTTAACTTACTTTACAAAACCTTGAAGAAAAAGTATTCTGACCTACGCAGGCAAGCTCGATCAGTGGGCATTGAATCTTCTAAAGCCGACATGGATGTTGTTCCAATTATTCCAGATGGCACAATGTACCTCATTCCTGACAGAAAACAGGAATGTTGGCTCTCAACTAATCCACCAGGGCATATAACTTGGATGACCGAAACTAACGAAACAACTGGAGGTCGCTTCAAACCATTAGTCAAGCTAATGAAGTGGTGGGAACGCGAAAACCCAACTGTTTCTGAAAAACCGAAAGGGTTTGTTATTGAGTGTCTTACTGCTGAGTGCATGGATTATGAAGAAACCTACTATGGTGAACTATTTGTTAAAACCCTAGAAGAGATTGTTGAGAAGTACAAGGCCCATCACCTCTTAGGTAAAGTTCCAAACATTTCAGATCCAGGGGTTCCCAGCAATTCCGTCACAGATAGCATGACTACTGCTGCGTTCACCGGTTTTTACAATAAAGCAAATTCCCACGCCGAATTGGGTCGAAAAGCCTTGGATGAGACCGATCCAGAGGAAGCGACAAAACTGTGGAGATTGATTTTTGGTGACCGTTTCCCTAAGACAGGTCGGACAAATTCCAATAGTTTATTAGTACCAGCGGTAACAACACAAGTCATTTTCCCAAATAGACCTGCAAAATCTACTAATTTAACAGAACAATTTCCACTTTTTCCAACAGATATCGAACCTAAGATCCCAAAAGATGATCCCACCGCAGACGAAGTAGAATTAGTCTCCTTTCGAGAACTCGTTCCTGAAATCAACGATACCGGCTATTTAACACACGCTATTTTTGCCTATCCTGCGAAATTCATTCCCCAGATTGTACGATATGCTATTATGACGTATACAAAAGAAGCGGATTGGATCGTTGATCCATTTGCTGGTTCAGGGACCGTCGGGGTTGAAGCGTATCTGTGCAAACGCAACGCCTTTCTCCTTGATCTCAACCTACTCCTGAACCACATTATGCCACTCAAGGTCTATAGTGGAAAAGAGAGGTTGCACGAAGCGGATTTGTACAAACTATTGGGGGGTATGAAAGATAGCAAGCACCAGTTTACACCTACTTGGTCAAACGTTGATTACTGGTACGCTCCCGAAATCTTAGAGGTTTTATCGCATTATTGGGGTTTCATCAATAACATAGACAGTGGCCTCTATTCCAGTATTATCAAATCAGCGTTGCTGAAGGTCAGCAAACGTTTTTCCTATACAGAAGACAGGACACCTAAACTTGCCAGGTCCAAGCGGAAGTTGAAAGCCATAGAGGCACTGCTTCAGGGCAATTGGAGAGAACAATTAGATAAGATGATTCATAGTCTCTCTTTGAAGACGCTAAAAAGCCTTAACGATTTTGTGATTTACACCCAGCAGCATCAGAAGGGCACTTCAGAAATACACTGGCAGGGCGGCGTGGACTCGTCTTACACGACTGTGCCGCAAGTGTGTGATGCCCTAATAACATCACCGCCGTACCTCCAAGCGCAAGAATACATCCGCTCGACGAAGATGGAACTGTTCTGGTTAGGACACACCGAGGAAGAGATTCGGGAATTATCGAGGCTTGAAATCCCTTATCGAAAGGCGGATCGCGTGATTCAAACCGAAACGTTGGATAAAATCAGGAAAGTGCTTACTCGCGACGACCTCCAAAAACGGCTTGATTCCTATTTCTGCCATACGATTAACGCTCTCGAAAATGCGATGAATCAGTTGAAACCGAACGCAGCCGCCTGCATCTTTGTCGGCAATCCAAGGATTGACGGCATAATCGTTGAATTATGGCGAATATTAGCGGAGTATTTTACAGAACGTGGGTTTGTGTTTGAAAAGGTTTACGAGGATCGGATTCAAACGCGGAAACTCTTTGGTGCTCGGAAAAATAAGAATCCGGATGGAATGAAGTCGGAATTTCTGTTGATTTTGCGGAAAAATTTTTAACTACGGACCTTCACTCTGGTCTTTCCGTTGTCAAGATCAGCGTTTTCTGATTACATCTGTCCCCCTCGTATTGACCAAAGGGACAGATCAAATTTAACAAAAAAACCCGTTTTCGGACAACGGACGAATCGGACAACGGACGAAAACGAGCGAGGACTCATAGTTAAAGCATCTGCTCGGCAGTGCGGACCTGTTCTTGGAGATAAGGAACGTCCTTTGCGCGCTCCAAAAAAATCTCCAGATAGCGACGCATCATGAGTGAATCACCATTTTTTCGATACGCTTCCGCGACACGATAATACGCCTCCGCATCGCTGTCATCAAGAGATAAACCCTTTTCGTACGATTGGATAGCGCTAAGGAACGCTTCGGTCTCCTCGTAAGCGAGACCGAGATTAAAATAGACATCAGCGTCCCCGGGTTCTATTTCAAGCGCCGCCTCATAATACTGAATTGCTTCCTGATACATTTCGCGCTGGAGATAGGCATCTGCAAGGTTGTTATAGGCATCAACAAAAGTCGGATCCGACTCAATTGCGTTGCGAAAAGCGGTAAGTGCCTCTTCAAACCGGTCTGTCATATCGTAAGCATAGCCGAGGTTGTTATAGAAGGCAGGGTTTCCGGGTCCGAATTCAAGCGCAGCGAGGAACATATCAATAGCAAGGACATATAAGCCGAGATCTATATAAACCAAACCGAGATTGTTATAGGCATGTTCGTGCTGATCATCAAGTGCGATAGCCCCCTGAAAAGCGTCAATCGCGTTCTCATGCTCACCCAATTCGCGATAGGCTTTTCCGAGTTGGATATAACCCTCTGCATCCGTCGGATTAAGTGCCTGCCCCATTCTGAGTCTTACGACATCACGCTGCAGTTCCCGTGTCTGTTGTTGCGTCTGATCCGACGGGTTACAACATGTAAATGAAAGCAAGATGAGGAATAAGGAGAGATATCTATGATTATTGATACACATACACATTTTTATGACCCAACGCGACCAGAAGGGGTACCATGGCCAAATTTTGCCCATACGCGGCAAAATTTGTCTTTGCTTTACATTCCCCAACGACGAAGTCCTCTATCTACGCATCATGCCTAAATTTTACAAACACTTGAAAATATCGAAGAGAGGGAAAAATGATTATTGATACACATACACATTTTTATGACCCAACGCGACCAGAAGGGGTACCGTGGCCTAACCCCAACGACGAAGTCCTCTATCGGCGCGTCATGCCTGAAGACTACAAAACACTCGCAGTCCCTGAAGGCGTAACAGGCACCGTTGTCGTTGAAGCAAGCAAATGGCTTGAAGATAACCAGTGGATTCTCGATCTCGCCGTAGAAGAGTCCTTCATTGTGGGGTTCGTAGGACATTTGGAACCCACAGCCGATTTCGAGGCTAATCTAAACCGATTTTCTGCGAATCCGCTCTTCCGCGGAATCCGACTCGGCGGAGGACACCTACAAGCAATAGGAGACCCAACCTTCTTGGCAAGTATTGAGAAATTAGCAGCGAAAGAACTCACCTTGGATCTGCTAATTAACCCCGAAGCCCTATTAATCCTACCTACTCTGGTTGAACACACACCGAAGATGCGCATCGTCATCAATCATATTGCCGGGGCAAGAATATTGGAGCAACCTCCCGACCCATCGTGGGTTTCGGCGATCCGCGAAGTAGCACGCTATCCCAACATCTACTGCAAGGTCTCAGGATTAGCAGAACACACAGGACAGACCCCTGCACCTACGGACGTCGCCTATTACACCCCAACGATTGATGTTCTATGGGATGCCTTTGGTGAGGACAGACTCATCTATGGGAGTAACTGGCCCGTCTCTGAACGCTTCGCACCCTATAAAGTCGTACAACAGATCGTGAATGACTACTTCAGCGCGAAAGGCGATACAGTCAAGGCGAAATTCTTTTGGCAGAATGCCAAGGCAGCGTACAAACTATCTCTGTAATGACTATCAGTTATCGGCAGGAATAGCTATCGGAAACCTTCAAAAGTCTGTAAAGTGTTCTAAAGTTTGTAAAGATGACAACTTTCCAACTTTAGCACACTTTTTACTTTCTAACTTTTCAGACAGAAACCGAAGGCTGACGGCTTTTACGATACCCAACGGATAAATTCACCAGCCGGTTGCCGCTTTGGTGCACCGATGTCGGCAGGATAACCGGTGTAAAAGAATCCGATGATGTATTCCTGTGACGAATCAATGCCGAGCAACTGGTAGGTCTGCTCCTCCAGCGTGATCCTACCCGTGCTCCACTGCATTCCAACGCCAGCATCCCACGCAGCGAGTTGGACGTTCTGCACTGCACAGCAAGCAGCAGCATAATCTTCGCGTCTGCGCTGCTCATCACCTTCTTGTACACACGAAACAGCGATAATCGTCGGCTTAGACATAAACTTCTCGTAAGCCAACTCACCGATTTTGGCGAGATTCTCGGCATCAACGTGGTCAGGTGTATCCTCAATTTTAATTTCGCGGTAGCGATCCGCGAGGACTAACTTAGTCTTCTCGCCAATCACGATAAAACGCCAAGGTTCCGTGACATGATGATTGGGTGCCCATATTCCGTAACTGAAAACCTGTTCAATCACATCGTTTGGCACCGGTTCCGGTTTGAACTTAAAAATCGTGCGTCGTTCAAGAATCGCGTCTTTAACATCCATTACGTCAGATCCTCCTTATTGAATTGAATTATACTGTATCGAATAGTTAATTGCAAACCACCGATTATCTGTCAAAGAAATTTTATGTTTCTTAAAGACAGCAATGAATCTAAACTTCCCACTTAATTGAAAAATATTTAATACCACCCCACGAGTTGTAAATACGTCCGCCAGAGGCCATCTCCCCACAGCAGAACAAGCACAGCGGCACCCGAAAGGAATGGACCGTAGGGAATAGGGCTTTGACGACTTTTCACGCCAGAGACAATGAGGGCAGTCCCGACAATCGCACCACTCAGCGCAGAGAACGCTATCACCATCGCCTGTTCCGGCCACGCTCCGAGAAATAACCCATTGAGTGCCATCAGTTTGATATCCCCACCGCCCATTGCCTTTTTACGTAAAACCGCACTTCCAACAACGGCAACCAACCATAACACCACACCACCACCAACAGCACCGATAAGTCGCGTCAGAAGATACCAAATATCAGCACGTTGATACGCAATCGCACTAACGATGACAAAACCGAAAATCAACCCCGTCAAGATGAGGACGTTCGGAATAATATAGTGTTGGGCATCAATAACAGAAATCGGTATGAGCAGTGTAACAAAAACGAGAGCGAGCAGACCTTCGAGGCTTATCCCGAAGCGATGGTACATCACCAGAAACAGAAGCACCGTTGCAAGTTCAACGCACGGATACAACACTGAAATTCTTGCTTTGCAGCGTCGGCATCGCCCGAATAAGAATAGGTAACTCAAAAGCGGAATGGTGTCAAATGTTTTTATCGGTTCTTTACACTCCGGACAAAAGGAGCGACGCGGCGAATGAACCGACATACCGTCGCGCGGGATGCGGTAGATACAGACATTGAGAAAGCTTCCGATCACTGCACCCAACACGAAAATAAAAATCCACATATTTTTCTATGGTTGTCAGTTGTTGGTTAAGAACCACTTTTGTGAAAATTTCCGCAAACTTGACGTACGCCAGGAAACGGGTGAATTGTTACAGAATCCCTCTTCAACTGACGCCTGATAACCGACAACCGATAACCAATTACCACCAATACTTCTCACCTAAACGTGCGTCAGCGTGATAGACTCTACTGATTTCCGCGATGCCACCAACCCGATACTTTTCTGGAGCGCGGGGATGATCCTGCGCGATCCCCACCTTATACCTGTCCTGAAGAAGGACATAACTACCACCCCAAGGTGTTTCAGGAAGAAACTCCAGATAACCACCACGCCAACCCTCGATACCCGGATCCGTTACCAGCACACCTAAACTCGTCGGATAACCTCCCGTGTGCCTGAAGTACTTCTTGATAGCCACAGCAATAGTTTCGACATCTATATCCGCTGTGCTTACCCTACGGTATTCCAACCACGGTGGAAAAGAAAAGACCCCAATTACAACGACCATAATAACAAGAATAAGTAATTGAAGGCGAGTCATCCCGCTGTTTTCACTGATGTTTCTTCGTAGCATCCTATTTAGTAAAACGCTCCCTTAGATATGGTAACACAATGTCTCCGTGCTAAGCTTAATTCTCGGAGTTTGGACGGGAAATGCCATATTTGTGCATTTTTTTGTACAAGTTGCTCCGCTCAACCTCTAACGCTTCCGAAGTCCGCCGGATGTTCCACTTATTTTCTTCCAAAGCCGCAAGAATACACTGTGCCTCGGCATCATCCATCATCTGATTCAGGGCGATGCCGGGTTTGTAGAGCGGCATACCCGGAACAGACTCCAAGGCCGGAGCGGTCGCGGGGGCGTATGACAAAGACGGTTGGGGTGTTAAGGACAACGCTTCGGCGACATCAGGAGCCATCACAACATCCCGGTGCACCATAATGAGGAGGCGTTCGACGATGTTTTTCAACTCTCGAATATTCCCGGGCCAATGATAACTCTGAAACACAGCGTAAGCGGCTGGATCAATGACTTTCGGCGTAGATCCCATATCCAGCTGTAAACGCTCAGCAAAGTACTTAACCAACAACGAGATATCCCCCTTTCGTTCGCGCAGCGGCGGCACCCGAATAGGAACAACATTAAGCCGATAGAAGAGATCACGTCGAAACCGTCCGTTCTCAATCTCTTCCGGAAGTCGCTTGTTAGTCGCCGCAATAATCCGGACATCAACTGTCCGAATCTGATTACCGCCGAGACGTTCAACTTCACCCGTCTCAATGACGCGGAGGACCTTGGCTTGTGCCTTCAAGCTCATATCCCCAATCTCATCAAGAAAGAGCGTTCCGCCGTGGGCAAGTTCAAAGCGCCCCTGCCTTTGCGAATCCGCACCAGTGAATGCACCTCGCTCATGTCCAAAGAGTTCACTCTCAATGAGTTCGTCTGGCAAGGCAGCACAGTTAAGTGGAATAAAGGTCTTTCCTGAACGTCTGCTCTGCTGATGAATGGCGTTAGCAACGAGTTGCTTACCTGTGCCATTCTCACCAGAAATCAGAACCCCAAGTTTGCTTGCTGCCACACGCGTAATTTGCGAACGGAGGTATGAAACAGCAGCACTCTCACCTACCATCTCATCGGTCGGCGCAATTTGTGATTTCAGAATCTCATTTTCTTGCGATAAGCGCGATATCTCCAAAAACGGTTGGACATTGGATAAAATTTTATCAATACTAATCGGCTTCGTGATATAACGTTTCGCGCCGAGCTCCATCGTCTTAACAGCGATTTCAATATCTTGTTGTGCCGACATCATAACTATATTCAATGTTGAATATAATTCACGGAGCTTTACAAGCGTCTCAACACCATCCATGCCGTTTTCCATACGGATATCTAACAGCACAAGATCAACTCCCGACTTGGCGCACTGCTGCAATGCTTGTTCACCACTCGCAGCCGTCAGGGCTTGATACCCTCGCATCTTGAGCCCTTGAGATAACATCTTGAGCGTATTTTTTTCGTCGTCTACAATCAGAATAGTTTCCATCTTTATTTTTCCTGCGTACAAACACCCAGAGAATAGCTTGGTTTAGGTTTGGCGGTCTATCATCTGTTCTTCGGTTTCAATCGACTTTAATTTCTCAGATTCTGTGGCTAATCCATCAGATGAAACGCTCGGATCGTAGGAGAAACGGATACGGACTGTTGTACCTACATCCTCGGTACTTTGACAATCCATCTCGGCACCGTGCTCCGTGACAATCCTCTTGACAATTGGCATACCCAAGCCTGTACCACGCGCTTCAGCCTTTGTCGTGTAATACGGAACAAAAAGATTTGCCATCGTTTCCTCGGACATACCGCGACCGGTATCTTGAATTTCAAGCGTAACTGTGCCGCGGACATTTTTATCTGTATCTTTCTTTTCTTTTTTTTCCTGTCCTTTGCCGTTGTGTAACACAATGGGATTCCCATCCGTTACCACGAGAGGGCGTTCCCTATTTAAATTCGCCCGTGGGGCGCTCGGTGTGAAATAGGTTTTCACCTTCAGCATACCACCATCAGGCATGGCTTCAATGGCATTTTTGAAGAGATTACCGAGTGCCTGTGCAATCTGTTCCGGGTCAAGCGAGAGCCGTGGCAGCGGTAATAACTCAGTCTCAACCTTAATCTTGGAGACATTTTCAAGCCAAAACTTCTCAGGAGAATTTTGTAACTCGGAGTCTTCGTGCCTTGAGTTCGTCACTGCAGCCTCGGTCCTGTGTCCAAACTCCGGGACCTGTCTACCCGTGTATAAGTTCAAAACAGACCGGACAATGCGGTTGAGTTGGCTCGGTTTTCTTTCGAGTTTAGGCATCCGAGCGAATTGATGGAATTCATCTATTAATGTTCCGATCCGATCAACTTCTTCAATGACGGTGTCGGTGCATTCCCCAAATATTTGCTCAAAGACTTCTGGATTCGATTTCGCCTGCTGCAGGTTTTCAACGGAGAGGCGGATCGGAAAGAGTGGATTTTTAATTTCGTGTGCCACCTGTCTTGCGACATCTCGCCACGTCGCTGCACGTTCAGCTGCCATCCGTTCCTCTAAACTTCGTTTTAACTCTCGTGCCATCTGGTTGAAACCCTCAGCAAGCTGCCCGACCTCATTATGGGACTTGATTTTAACCCGATGATCCAAATTGCCAGCAGCAATGTGACTAACCCCCTCACGAAGGGTTGCGATAGGACGGGTAATCCGACGGCTAATGATATAACTAATGAGGTAAACCAACACAAGCCCACCAACACCACTTAAAAGCAGTGTGAGTGTGAGGTGCTGCTGCCACTCCATCTGACGTTTATGCGAATACGCAACAATCAGGTTGACAGGCGATGCTTCACGTGTCGTCGCGAAGGGTGAGTTGAAAGGTGTTATTTGAAAAGCAGTAAAGGCACTTTCACCATTCTCGTCGGTTGTTTGTAAAACGACTTTTCGCTCCGATTGCGATCCTGGAAATGATTCAAACCAGTCATTCCTACGTGCTTCTCGGGAGGCATTATTCAACGGGAGCCAGTCCTCTGCCGCTGTCTCCGATTCGGAATCAAAGGCTGCTGGATTAGCGGCTTGAGGCTTTTCGACAAGAAAAACTGGATGATCGTCCGACTGGATACTCGCTTGAGATTCTAACCACTCTTGCAACCGGTAACCACCTGTAACAAATCCCCACTCGCCTACCTCTGTCGCCTGAACTACAAACTGTAAGCCTATATCACTCTGTCGCGAAATATTTCTGAGTTGTATATGCCCCTCTCGGTTTTCCAGTGAATTATATGTTCGCGTTCCTCTCCTTGCTCTTAAGTCGGGATACAGAAGTTTTCCAGTCGGAGTGCCGTATTCTAAGAGATCAAACTCTGCTATTGGTAAATAAGGGTAGTCCGACTGCCGTTCTATGGCGCGATGTAACCTCACGTCAGTGGCTGCGGCGTGTACCTCCTTTTGAACTTTTTCAACGAAAATCCGATATCTGTTTGAAACTTGCGCTTGAAGCGTTTCAACGTAGCTATCAATTTCCCTTTTAAAAGCGAGTCGAATCAGGAAATTGGTGCTACCAAAAATGACGCCAAACATCACAAGGAAAACGAAGCCGTAAGCGATAAATATTTTATCATGAAACTGTAAAGTGGAGAGTTTATTCCTCATTTTTTGTACAGCTTGCCAAACGTCTCGGCTTTTGAATTCTGGAAATGCTTATATAGAAGAGGGCTATTTTGAACGCATCTACTCGTTCTCCGCACTCGATGCCAATGCAAAAGATCGGAAATTCCGCTTATAACCTTCAACTCCATCTTGAAGGTATGTTAACTCCTCGCCACCATCATTACCAAGGTGCAAGCCTTGGAGCCTACCTTTCACAGCGATAGTATCCATCAGGATACGCATAAGCTGGCAAACGGACTGAACGTCCCGTTTAGGAAGGGTTAACACTGCGTGCAACACACCTTTATTGCTAAAATCCAATGCAGTCCCACGATAGGAAGCAGTCTGCATGTGTGTCATAGACATTCCTTCAAATTCTGCCGACACGGGCAGAATTTGTCTCCGCTTTACATTCTCGCCTAATTTGCTACCCACATCAGTCGCCTTCGGGAGCACTAAATCGGGACCCAGTTCTTTCCAGTGGACAAACAAGACAACTTTGTCTCTCGGGCCAGCGATAATGCCGTTGAGAATCGAGTGGTTGCTCGTAGGTCCCTTCGCAGGTATAACGTTAGCACCGCCACCACGTTCCTGAATAGATTCTGTGTAAAGCTGGACAAACCATTCACCGAGGCAGCTATTATCGGCATAATTATAGAAAATAATAGTGTTTTTGCTCGGGTGTTTGGTTTCGTCAATTTCTTCAGATAGATGAATCCAGCGAGCGAGCCGATAGGCTACGTTGCTTTGATGTCCACAAGGAAGGTTAAAGTCCTCATGCGCTTGCCCCACACCTTTTACAGCAGAACGGATCCGGCTATCTGGGGTTTCGCCCTTCCCAGCGGTCATGGCGAGAAAGAACAAACCGACCGGAGAGAAAGCAGAAAATCGCCCACCAACACCATCGGGAACGGGAAGTAGCGTGCCACCGTAGAAGGGTGATTGTTCGTGCATGCGGAACAGCACGCTATCAGGTGTTAATCCTGTAGTAGCAAGCACCTGTTGCTGCCAGTTTGTATCGCCAAGTGCCTCACGGATAACCATCAGTGTCGCCATGGTTTCGGTTGTCGTGCCGGACTTGCTAATAACGTTAAAGAGCGTTTTGTGCAGCAGATCTCTCGACTTGAGCATTTCAAGTAAGCCCGCGAGTTTGCGAGGATCAAAGGTATCACCCGTAAAATATACTTCAGGCGCACCACCCCGCTCTTCAAGCGACAGTAAGTTATGATATGGATGGTTGAAAGAATCGTGAAAGACACGCGCACTCAGGTCGGAACCGCCTACACCAATGATAACAAGCACCGAAAATTCTTCACGGGCACACCTTGCCAGAGCAGCAACTTGGGCAATATCCTCGCTTTGGAGATGGCTCCGGGTCCAAGCACGAAGTTCGCGTTTCAACTCAGAGAGTGATACTGACGCTTCTTCTTGAAACAGCGTCTGAATCTCCTGCAAAGCGGCATCAACGCGCTGCTGCACCGAGGACGAACTTGCTGTTCCGTCATCAAACGAAAAATAGAGTTTTCCGTCCAATCAAACACCTCTTTAAATTAAATTCTTCCATACTTATCTGAAAGGCGAACGATGTCCTCTTCATCAAAATGTCCGAACGAAATTTCGAGGATCCGGTAGTCTTTAGATTCGCCAATGAGCTGATGTTTCGCACCTTGCGGAATAAAGACAGGTTCCATAGGCTCAGGACGTTGAATCGCACCCTCCAACTTCAGGCAGGCACCCTCGTCAAGCGGAATCCATAACTCGCTCCGATGATGATGATATTGATAACTCACCTGCTCGCCCGCCCGAATTTCTAAAATTTTGACGGTAACCGGTTGATTGAGCACATATTGTATGAAACCACCCCAAGGTTTTTCGGTTGTTATAATCTCTTGAAGTTCTTTTGAAGGGAACCGCATGATCCATTCTCCGAATTGCCGGACACGTTCATCGAACAATATAACGAAAAAACAAATTACAATCTATTTTTAAGTCAAAAAATGCTTATAAAAATATAACAGATAGTGTATCATATAAGCAGACCATTAGTCAACTAAAAACTACTGCTTACATTTCCTATTATACTTATAGTAATTTAATTAACCAAGAGACACTCCTATCCTAATCCGAAACCGGATTGCGCCATAAGGTTACCACATTGTTAAAAGAATCACTTTCAAGGCTTATTGAGAATGGCATCACAGAAAAGATCTTTCCTGGTGCTGCTGTCCATATCCTTACCAATGAAAAGACCCTTTATCACAACGCATTTGGCTTCCGATGCATAAAGCCAAAACGGGTACCGATGCTTTGTACAACGTTTTTTGACTTGGCGTCGCTGACGAAGCCTATTGTTGTTGGAACGCTTTGCATGCAGTTAGTTGAGAGCGGTGAGCTCTCGCTCGATACACCTGCCGAGAAATATTTGCCGGAATTCAAACATCCAAACGTAACGCTTACCCACCTACTGAAACACACTTCAGGACTTCCCGCATGGCTCCCTATCTATCTACGCGCCCGATCGCGTGAGAACGTAATCCCCTACCTCGCCGAGGTCCCGTCGGAATCTCAGCCGGGTGAGAAGGCAGTGTATAGTTGTCTCGGATACATCGTGTTAGGGAAACTGTTGGAAAGGGTAACCGGAGAATCATTAGATAAATTGGCGCTGCGGCGTATCTTCGCACCACTCGGTATGGCATCAACACGGTTCAACCCACCACAGACGTGGCGTGAGCACTGTGCAGCCACAGAGGATTCCAACAGTTTTGAACGCAGAATGGTAAATTACGAACGTTATGACTGGCGAGAAGGCGTGATTATTGGGCAAGTACACGACGAGAACGCACACTTTTTGGGCGGTGTTTCGGGCAACGCGGGACTCTTCTCCACATCAACAGATATTGGAAAATTTTGCAGAACATTGATTAACAAGGGTGGGGACTTGCTACGTCCGGAAAGTCTCCGAACCATGCAACAAGTTACCTCAGCAAAAGGCGAACGCCGATGCATCGGATGGGCTGTAACAGACGATGGTTGTCTCTACCACACAGGATTCACCGGCACATCAGTCCGGATATGCCTCAAAAGAAAACTCGCAGCGATTCTACTAACAAATCGAGTGCATCCTGATGCCGACCGGCGCGGTATCATCGAATTTCGGAAAATGTTTCACAGTCTCATATACGCTTAGCCACATGTCCTCTACAAAAAATCCTCAAAAAACCGAATTAGGATTAACTGCTTTACTCACAGAGAAACGCGATTGGATTCGCGGGAAATCCATAGGACTGATTACGAATCACACAGGCGTCGATGCTACCCTACAAAGCAACTATCGGCTTTTCGCAGAAGCATCTGATTGTCAACTTTCTGCAATTTTTTCGCCAGAGCACGGACTCTGGGGTGCCGTACAAGACGGGATCGCCGTCAATAGCACTGATGATTCTGATGAGAATCGATTGCAGGCACTCCTTGAAAACGTTCCTATTTTCAGTCTGTATGGACAGTCTTCTCTGCGTCCGACAGCCGACCAACTCGAAGGTATAGATCTGCTGGTCTACGATATGCAGGATGTCGGTGTGCGCTACTATACTTACATTTCAACGCTCCTGCACGCCATGGAAGCAGCGAGTGAACACGGTGTTGAGTTTATCGTTGCTGATCGACCTAATCCCATTAACTGCACGGCTGTAGAAGGGACAATGCTGGCAAATAGGTATGAATCATTTGTCGGAATACACACAATCCCGATTCGCTACGGCTTGACAATCGGCGAGTTGGCAATGCTCTTGAAGGCGGAACGCGTGCCGTCGGCTTGGTTAAAAATCGCCTGGATGCACGGATACCAACGCCGGATGTGGTTCGATGATACAGGTTTGCAATGGGTACCGCCATCACCAAATATACCAACGCTTACAACAGCAACGCTTTATCCAGGGTTCTGCTTATTTGAAGGAACAAACATGAGTGAAGGGCGCGGGACAACAAAACCGTTTGAATACATTGGTGCCCCTTGGTGCGACGGTGAACGGTGGGCACGGACACTGAATGCCTTGAAACTACCCGGGGTCCTGTTCCGATCTGTTGTTTTTACACCCGCTCCTGTCAATGAAAATACAAAACATGCCAAACAGACCTGCGGTGGTGTCGCGATTCACGTTACTGACAGGGAACGTTTCCGTCCGATAGAAACGACCATCCACATGCTATCTATCCTCACGTCCGAATACAGCGATCACTTCGCGTTCCGCACTGCGCATTTTGATAAATTAGCAGGGAATAGTTGGCTCCGAAATGCCTTGTTGAAGGGAAAATCCGTGGATGAAATACAGGAACAGTGGACTGCAGAACTCCAGACCTGGTCTGATAACGCAAAACAGTATCACGTATATTAGTTAACAGTTCGGTTTGCGTAGCCGGGGAATGCCACACGGCATTCATACCGTTGATTTACTGTACCGAAAACCTTAAAAAATGACAGAATTCTATAAACGCCTCAACACAGATAAAAAATACGTCATCGGTTTAATGTCCGGGACTTCAGTCGACGGTATTGATGCAGCCATCGTTGAAATTAGGGGGCACGGACTGGAAACCGAGGTAAATCTCATTGCTTTTGAGACCTATCCGTTCCCGCTCGGAGTCCGGCAACGTATCCTTGCCCTCTGTCAACCCGATACCGGTCGCGTTGACGATATCTGCGAGATGAACTTTTATATTGGACACCTCTTCGCTGAGGCTGTTAAACATATCCTACAAAAGAGCAGAATGTCTGCCAATGACATTGCCCTTATCGGCTCGCACGGTCAAACGATTCATCATCTGCCGAGAGATCCTAACATCAATTATAATGAGAACACAAGAAAAGCGCGTAGCCTGAAACGAAGTGGAAGGCGGGTCTACGGAAAAGAACATGAAACTTCCAATCCACCTCACCGAACCGCAAGGAACATTAAAAAACCCTCAACACTGCAAATCGGAGAGCCTGCTGTCATCGCACATGAAACAGGGATCCCAACTATCGCTGACTTCCGAGTGGCAGATATGGCAGCAGGCGGGCAAGGCGCACCGTTGATTGCATACCCAGATTATCTACTTTTCCGTGATAGCACTAAAAAAGTGGGACTCTTGAACATCGGAGGGATCGCAAATCTCACAGTGCTTCCGGCAAACTGTTCGCTCGATTCCGTCTCGGCTTCGGATACAGGTCCCGGTAACATGTGCATCGACGCAGTCATCCAGGAAATCACGGAAGGAGCAGAACGCTACGACCGAGCAGGCAGGCGCGCCGCACAAGGCACCGCTTATCAACCGCTCATCGACGAATGGTTAAAGCACCCATTTTTTCAACTGCGACCACCAAAGACGACGGGACGTGAGATGTTTGGAAACACTTTTGCAATGGAATGTTTAACCGCATGCCGTAAACATGGACTGTCGGACAACGACTGTATCGCGACGCTCACCGAATTAACTGTCCAGACGATTGCAAACTACATTGAACAATTTGTAGCAAAACAGAACCCAATAGACACACTCTACGTGAGCGGTGGAGGGGTTCACAATCGAACGATTATGCGGAGACTCGGTGAATTATTGACCGATACAGCCGTTGAACCTGTGGACAATTCAGGTATCTCCGCAGATGCAAAGGAAGCAATTGCGTTCGCAATTCTGGCGAACGAATCACTCCACGGACACGGTGGAAATTTGCCTTCTGCCACTGGTGCATCGGTACGGAAAATTCTGGGTAAATTCGTGTGCCCGTAACGCTAAAACCGAATCCGGAGGGAGATACGATGGCTGCCGCCCAACGCTGGATGGTTCGCAAACGCATAGTCCAGTCCTGCACCTGCACCGGTGACGAACCGGAGGTTCAACCCAGCTCCCGCTGTTAATTGGCGAATACTCTCAAGGCTGCCTCTACGCTCGGCGAGTCCGACCCGCAAGGCAAGCAGATCGAACAACGTCCACTCGGCACCCCCGTGTAATTCAACGCCGGGGTCCCCATAGTGATTAGCGTATGGGGCGTTGATGTAGGTATCTAAGGCAAGAATAAGCGCACTTCGGAAAACATTGAGTCGATGGGTCGTTGCGATACCAATCTTGAAATGCGGTGGTATCGTTTCGGTATGTGAGGTAAGATCCGATGAAGGCGGAGGTGTGTTCCAATAAAGCTTCGTCTGAAAGGCATCACTCGCTTGTAGACCGAGCGTCAATTGATGCGGCTTTTCTGGATTCGTCGTCGCAATGAAACCGATATCTGCACCACCACCGATCGCGTTTGTGCTCCTATATCCACTCATGTAGAGCAGCTTGAGCGTGCCACCGATCCGGAAATCCATACCGTGAAAAGAGGGTAACTGCCAACCCGATGCCAAGAGAAAAGCATTATCCGTATTGTTGAAAGAACCCACTACCTCTGGTCGGTTCGTCGGTCCAACAGGACGACTGGCCACCGGAAGACTGGTGATAGGAATATCGTCAACACCAACTCGAAGCCAACTCACACCGATCGCCCCTCGATTTTTCAGCGGATGGATATAACTGACAAAATCGTAAGCATCCTCTCCGTTGAGTGTGGAGTGCATGAAACTGACCTCATATCGGGTAAGTTGCCCCAATGCGGCAGAATTCCAGTAAGGGGCGTAAGCATCTGCACTCAGAGCAGTTCCTGCACCACCCATAGCAAGCGGACGGGCACCAACACCGAGCGTCAGGAAATCAGCCGTGTACTTCGCCTCTACTGATAAAAGCCCGACACAGAACACAATTATATGTACAATGAAGTGTATGTATCTTTTTTTACAATGTCTCATGTTTTTTAGATGTGTAACAGTCAGCACTTAGTGCATTCACTCCAAAAAGATTTTTTAGATTTTATGTTTTACTTGCCTGCCGGGAGTGTATTACCGAACCCGGTAGGGTTTTTGCTGCGGGGTTTCTTCAAAGATTTCTTAACTAATAACCGATAACTGATAACTATTAACTATTAACGCAGCTTCATCATTTTAAGTATCTCAGTGATGTCTTTTTCACCCTCACGCTTGATTTGAATTTTCGCGTAGTAAACGCCATTTGCTACCTCAATGCCATCAGCATCCCTGCCGTCCCATTCCACCATAAGAAACCCAGGCGTCGCAGGCATTGAAAGTTCACGGATAAGTCGCCCACTCAGTGTATAAATCTTCACAGCAAGCGAGTCAGCCGGTGCCGTTAATTCACAAGTGAGCGTGGTTGTGCGTGGGAACGGATTCGGGTAGTTCAGAAACGATAGCAGCTGCAAGGTATCGTGAACCCGGAACGTGATGCGCTCTGTGTTAGTGTTCCCGTGCACATCGCTGGCTGTTAGCCGAATCTCATATTCCCGCGGTTCAAGTTCAGGAGACAGATATGTCAAAACGAGTTGATTCGAGCCGGGATGATACGTTAACTGATACGCTTCTGGACTGATAGGCTCGTACGAGAGACCACTTCCAAGTTCCAAGAGCAGCGGTCGGGTGAGATAATCGAGTCCGCTGGAATCAGTGAGCGTCGCACCGATGAGCGGTTCAGCATCCGTGGCATCTCCTGGAACGAAGTGCTGTTGGTTACCAATAGTCAACTGTATATCTGGCGGCACAGTATCGTCACTATGCAAGAGTGTAACCGCTCCAAGACGATCTGTTGTCGCTCTAATGGTCCCTACAGATCGGGTTTCAAAGCGAAACCTATCGCCTGGCTCAAAGGAACGTGTGCCTTGTGTAATTTGGAGACGTAAACCGTAGGGGGCGTAAAAGAACGGTTGCCCAACTGTCCCGCGGAGTGGCGCGTTCCCGTCGGTCTGGGAACGTAGAACACCGGTTCTCTCGCCTTCAACCTGAAACTCGGCGTCGGTTAAAAAAAAGATAATCCACTGATCTTCCGGCATGGTAGTATCTGCTGGGAGTTCGATATAACTCACAGTACCCGTGCCGCGGTTGCCATCCCCGAATCCAGATGCATACCAACGTAATTCTCCCTGCGAAGCACCCCCGAAGTCCGGGTCAACATCCAAGGGTTGTTCAAGAGCAGTTATGTTGAATGTCCAAATGTCCCCAAACCCGAAAGGTGCGTCAAAATCAGTCTCCATGTTAATAGAAAATCCATGCTGAAAGCTCGGATAATCTGTAGTGAAACCTGCAAGTTGCTCCGCCGATGAAATAACTTCTAATGCTTCCAGCGATTGAGAGTCTTCCATGACGGGCGCGCGAAGCATCCGATAGGTTTGAGGACCTGTGAAAAGAAGGACGTACTTCCCGGTGAGTGCCCCATCAGGATGGATGCGAATGTCACGGAGTTCACCTTCACCAACATTCTCTGTGCCTATGTTGGTTACATGCAGCCGCTGTTGTAAGGTGCTCGTCGTATCGACTAACAGTTGAGAGGGTAACCGGATCCAATTGCCGAGTGTCGGACTCCATTGGTAAACCCCTATCCCGCGTGCACGGGATGCGACTGCAGTTCCAATTGTAGCCGATACATCCGATACATCGGTGACTTCCTCCGAACTCCCTAACAACTCTTCAGCAAGCTGCATGCCGAGTGCCCCGAGATCGAAACTAAAATCAATCGCTATCGGAGAAGTCAACTGAATAGAAGTCTTCGAATTATTTGCCACAACACTATCGCTAACTTGAACGTCCTTTTCTGAGTCCGCATCAACAACAAGTTCATAACCATAAACCGAACCGCCGGGTAGCGGTGCCCGCTTAGACATCCCGCCAACAATACCTATAAGTTCACTCGGAGTGTCAGGTTTCGCCGTTGTCCCCACTGAACTTGTCACAGCAGCGAACTTCTGCGCATCTAAGGAGCGTATAGTAAGTACAGTTGGGTTTTGAAGCGCACCAGGTGGGGCAGTGATAACACAGTTGCGATCCAAACTAACAATCTGACTTGAGGACGCTACGCCTACTACCCCCATGTCAACGGTAATCCGTCGATAGGCGATATTATCATCTTCTTCGTTTTCGAGGACGCTACCGGGTGGATCCGTCCCGCCGAAGGTTGGATCTACATAGACAAATATATCGTGTGTACCGAGAGGTAACCCGCGTGTGTTAGCCTTCCCGGGTTGTCCGCCAATAAATGGAAAGTTTCCTGTTAGAGGTAGAACAGCAGTCGCTATTGGTAGTGTGTTCAACGGATCAGGTTCGTAGACATCCTTCCCCGTTGGGACATTCTTAGATGCTACTAAGGGGTTAAGTTGTATCCAGTCTCCCGGTTGGATCCGAGCAGTCCCGAGGAGATTGATGTCACTATCAACGATCGTATCATTATCAACATCCGGATTGCCGTAAAAAAAGGCAACTTCAACAGGCGTTTTTATCTCTTCTCCCTCTACCTGGACATCTGCCGAGAGATACCACTCCTTCGTTTCGGCGTCATAACCGTATCCAACAACATCGGTTCTATTTATCTGCACAACAGAAAGATTCGGATACTCGTAGGGGTAATACCGCAATATCTGACTCGTAACCGCATTATTGTCTGTGTCTGTGACCAAAATTTCATACCGGATGAGAGAACCGTCGGTTGGAGCATTAAGCAGTTCAGGCACTGTCCACCATCCTTCTGTTGAAAGAGGTGGTGGTGCCGGAGTGAGGCTCACATTCTCCCATGACCGACTTTCAGGGTTGCGCCAAGTCAAGAGGACTGAAGCCAACTCCTCTTTCTCATCGGAAACCTGAACAGAGATACGGAATTTGTCCTCACCGACCAACTCAGCCTGAATATCAAGAATTTTTGGGATATTGACGGTAAATCCATCACCACCGACAGCAACCGTTGTGTCACTTTGGGCATAGTACTCAACGTGCGCATCACCGCTCGCAATATTTTGTGGAACGGCAAAGGTTACCGCCGGATAGGCACCATTGCTGACAGTAAGTGTCTTCGTCGAAATTACATCACCCGTGTAGTAGTTAACAGGACCTGAGATTCCTTGGGCGACAACCGTTTTTCCTGGAAACAGTGCCTTGACAGTAAGCGATCCACTAAAGGTGGTATTTCTGGTAAAACGCTTCGTACGAGTCCTTGGATCGTAACTCGCATTCTGAACGTATCCGGGGGCGATCCGGAGGGTATCACCTGGCGCAACTGTTTTCGTCTCAACATCAGGCAAAATCTCACCACCAGCAATAGCAAGCTGCAAAGCAGGATCCCCGAAAAGCGTGTATTCCATCATGATGTCAATCTGTCCCGTGCCTTCCGTCATCAGCAGTTCAACTTTAGAATCAAAACTTAAGGGACCGAGTTGCCGAATGTTCCGTTTAAAGAGCATATCGAAGATAATACGGTTGAGTGCATCGTTTCCGCTGCCATAAGTCAGCCGCGTCGCACTTAACATACCGATGATACCACCCCTATCTTTGCGCAGCAACTTCTCAGCCATGCTCGGTTCGCCGGGTTTGTCAAAATAACCGTTGTAACAACTGAGAACCAACATGAAGGGAATCTTATCGGTTTCTTCAACCAGATCAACCGATGCGTTGTCGAAGATTGCTTCGTGCGCCCAGACAATTCTGCCACCATGCCCAGCATATTGTGCGAGCACAGCACCCTCTCCAAGTGCCTCAATAATCCTATCTTTTGCAACACGTTGCGGTAGAAGACCCGTAAACTCCTGTGGACGTGCTTCAACAAGATCAATGACATCTTCGAGAAAAACTTCAACAGTTTCGTAACCTAAACGGGTGTGGTCTTTCGCAATTTCGTTGAGACTCTTTTTGAAGATAAAATCTCCAGAGTTGCTAACTTCGTCGTCAGCGACAGAGATAATCTTCCTGCGCCAATTCCCATTAGGTGGACTCTGTTCATAAGCCAAGATTTTGTCAACGACAGCATCCGCCTGGCTGACACTTTCAACGCTGAGCCTACCGAGATAAAAATCGGTGAATTCATCGTGCCCAGAGACAGTAGCATACCAGTGGTCCGCCGAAGTCCGACCAAAAGAATCCGTTCGAATGTAGTGTGTCGGAATATAACCAGTGAGTTCAGGTGGCTCGGAATAAATTTCCGTGTCAACGCCGCGAAAATCAAACGTTCCGTCTCCGAAGAGCACAACATAAGTCGGGGCTGGTGGCACCCACGATTGATACGCGTGTGTCAGAAATGCCTTAATCGCCTTAGGACTAACACCGCCACCGCCAAACGTGTTATAAATATCATCCGTTGTAACTACTTTCGTACGGTATCCACCACCTTTAGGTGTCGCCCGCCACGCTGCTAATCTTTGTGCTGCATCTAAGAACACCGAGTGTGTCACAACGATGTAATCGGCACTATGCCTCGCAGTTGCTAAGTCGGTAGGCGCGACAATCTCAACGCGTTCGGGTTGACGTAACGCAGTATCAGAAACAGCAATAAACGCTGCCTTTCGGGTATCAAACACCTGAAAAAGTGCATTGTATACATTAGGGTTCTCTATATCTCTCTCTATGGTGACCCCCTGCATCCGAGCAGTAAGGATATTACCATCTGTCTCAAAGATATGTACGCCCGGATCAAGGAACGCCTCAACCTTGTACTGGAGGTTACGCGCACCCTGAACCCGTTCATTTGAGGCATCCTCCGCAGTAGGCGAGTTGAACCACAACTCGTCCGCAACAGCTCTAAAAAGGCGAGTATACTCGACAGAAAAACGGTTGAGGTAGACATGATACGGATACCGCGTCGTGTCCTCATCAACGTTATCATCAATGCGGGCAAAGGACAAGACGTTCTGCTCGCCTTTGGCAGCGTCCTTGAGTGTATCCCATGTGCGCAAGGTACGCGCAACGGTGAGTGGGTCTTGCTGCTGCCACTCGGCGACTTCAATTCGGACCCCGTTAATAGCAACTAAAACTTGATGGGCTACCGGCGTACCGCCCTGCAAATCAACAGCAATATGCGGTGGATCAAAACTTTTCGCAACATCATGAAGCGGAAACTCAAGACGCATTTCAGCACCATCGCCGCCGTTTTTAATACCGTCCCAATACCAGAAGTCCAGCGCATCAAACCATCCATGTTTATTACCGGGCGAGACGGTATCCGTATAGATGAATTCAAGGTTATTCGTCAGGTAATCTTCTTCAAAATTCACTTTAGAGCGGAAAGTGGGGACCTGTGTTGCTGTTGGATCTGTGGGACTGGCAGTGATTTGCGGGACCCGCGCTGGAACGCGCCTACCGCTGTCAAGCGTAAGCCAATAAATATTCCAGAGGCTATAGCGATTGCTCGATTTATGCCCAAGGAAAAAGATGGCATCCTCCGGATCAAAACGACCATCGCTTGCACCACTAATGTAGATAGGAATATCCCTATTTTCCTGTGTGAGCCGGAGTCGCGCTGGATCTGTACCGACAATTTCTATGCCCCAGTCGCGCTGTAAAGCCGCCCCTGTCAAAGCGTAAACGCCAGTTTCTCTGACAAACAATTTATAACGTGTTTCATTGGTTTCGGTAGGAACGACAGCTGGTGCCGCAGCCACCGGTGGTCGGGGGGCGCGGAAGTGACGCGCCGCCTCAGCATTGAGAAGTTGATGCGATAGGGCACGTTCAAACGCTTCCGATTCGACCATCGACTGTCGGCTACCGGCTATAGGTGTGTGGCGGTTGCGCATCACATCACTGCCACTAACCGCTCTTGACTGACTGCTGACTGCTGACTGCTGACTGCTATTAGAAAAACGGATATTCACTGTGAAACGTGAATACAGACGTAATTGGCGGGTATTCGGCAGATATTGCACGGGATACAGTGCCAATGCGATGACACGTTGATTGCGGATATAGCCTTCCCGTACAACGCGGGCAAGAGGTAAGCCTGGATATGAAAGGTTTTTACCAGACCGATAAGCACTTCCACTCTCTCTCCAGTATTGCGTCGCCGAGTGCTGCGAGTTAGATTCATGCACGTCGAAAATAGAGACAGGCACAAGGCGAACCCCGTTACGCGTCTCGACGGGAGCAGCAGAAACATCAACCGCTTCAATTTCAACTGATGCAGGTATACCTAACATTAACCGCGTGACTGGAACCTTCGGATTGCCGGGTTCATTCGTGAAACGACTATCGGCATAACCGACCTCTTGGTAACGAACATTGTCTCGAACTACTTCAGAGATGGTGAGTTCTGGTAGGGTGAATTGGACAGTGATCCCACTATCTGATGTGACTTGGGTAACCTGTGCAGGAGTACTACCTATGCCTATAATAAAGAGGAGGACCTGGATGCCCAGCAGGATACCAAGCCCAAATCGAGTGCGTTGTTTCTTCCCAGTGAAGGGCAGAGACCCCGGCTTATGTTTGGTTCTTGTCTGTCGTAAAAATAATTGTGTCATCTTTATAGCCATCAGCCATCAGCCAGAATGATTGCGTTAGGGAAACGTCAGCAACTGCTACACGACTTAACTGACTGCTGACTGCTAACTGCTATCTTACCCTCAAAATGATTTTACCAAAATTGCGGTTCGCTTCCATATACGCATGTGCTTGTGCCGCCTCTGCCAGTGGAAAGACGGTGTCAATGATTGGCTGGAGCACGCCACTTTTTAACGCTGGTAACCATCGCTCAACAAAACGCCCTGTAATAGCGATTTTTTCGTCAATAGATTGTGGTCTCATGACCGAACCTATAATCTGGAGGCGATTGCGCATCACTGTGTTAAGATTGACTTCTGTAGCAGACCCGCCGATCAATCCGACTTGCAATAGCCTACCTTTTGTTTTAAGTATCGAAAGATTCCGCTCAAAATATGGGGCACCGATAAAGTCTAAAACGACATCAACACCCTGTCCATCTGTCAAGCGTTGGATCTCGGCAACGAAGTCGGTCGTTTTGTAATTAATGCCATCTCTTGCACCGAGTGCCTTACACCTGTTAATTTTCTCCGGAGTCCCCGCAGTAACGAAGACAGTAGCACCCGCATGCTGCGAGATCTGAACCCCAGCACTCCCGACCCCACTTCCACCCGCATGAATCAGAATTGTCTCACCCGCTGACAATTTGCCCAATGTGAAGATGTTTTCATTCGCCGTGAAAAAGACCTCAGGGACGGCAGCGGCTTCTTCAAAACTCCACGCCTCGGGTATAGGCATTGCCATGCGGTAATCAATGACAGCCTGCTCTGCATAGCCACCGCCTCCGACGAGCCCAAAAACTCGATCGCCTTCAGAAATTCCGCCTTTCACAGCATCTCCCATTGCTGAGACAGTGCCAGCAATCTCCAAACCGATAATATCGGATTCACCAGGCGGTGGTGGGTATCCACCGCGTCGCTGAATTGTATCGGCACGGTTTAAAGCGGTAGCATGGACATCGACTAAGAGTTGGGTCGCTGTTGGGGTAGGTGAAGGTGATTCGGCTAATTGTAGGACTTCTGGTCCACCATCGCCTGTTCTGATAATTGCTTTCATCATTTTTTACCTTTGATGCATCTGTTTGTCTTTAATTTTAACACATTAAAAAAGGCGATACCAAACAGAATTTACGCAATCCCTTGGTCGCTCCATTTCAAATCCTCTGTAGGAGGGAACTCCAAATTTTGCCCATACGCGGCAAATTTTGCCTTTGTTTTACATTTCCCGACATACTAATTCATGTTTGTCGTATCCCACCTCAGTTTTCTTCAAAAAAACGAAAGAATCTTGGGGAAATCCACGCTGTGTACGCGCTTGTAATTAGAGTACTGTAATCAACCCAAGTTGCCCCTTTGTAGCATAAACTTTTAGTTTGTGTCTTGTAGCATAGGCTGTTAGCCTGTGCCATCAGGACACACATCTTTACAGTTTACACTACGATACGAGTGTCTAAGCAATTACGGAATCTACTATAATAACCCAACTTGCCAGTTGTAGCATGATGCACGTCGCATGAATCAACGGTATGAATGCGAATCAGAATCAACGGTATGAAGTGCTTATGCACTTCACCGGGTATGAATGCGAATCAACGGTATGAATGCCTTATGGCATTCCCCGTATGGCATTCCCCGTATAGGCATGAACCGGGGCGAGTACGCCGCAAATCTGTTAGATTGTGCATCTTGCGGGCGCAAACTTTTAGTTTGCGTCCCACCCCTACACGCAAACGAACAGGAATCCGTGCCAAATGTTCACATATTTTCGGGCTTTACTATAATAGACACGCGGCAGAATTGGTATAAAAACAGATGTGCCAGGAAAGAAGATTACAACCTTTTGCGTTCACCAACGTCTAAAGAATATAAAAAATAAAAAATGAGAATTAATCTAAGGAGGGAAACATACAATGGGGAAAAAAAACAAAAGGACTTCTAAGAAATTAGCAGCTCGCCGATTCAACCCAGTGAAAGCAAAACTCGAATCTATAAGCGAATGTTTCGATCAATTACGACATGGGCTCCCATCGAAGCAGGAAGCGTATATTGAGGGAGACCGCATTACGCACTCTTACGTTAAAAGCTGCTTTCTCATGATTATTCAGCGCGCTGTGGACATCAACAACGTTATCATCGAATTTAGTGGGCAAACCCCGCCCCTACAAAAGCATCACAGCTTTCACGCCTTATACCAAAATAGCACGATTGATAAGGAAACACTGGACTTTTTCATGAAAGCACTCGACTACTATGAAAAAATCGCCAACCCGTATCAGGAACTCCCGCCTTCTGAACTGTACGATGCCTCCCACGAACTTCTGAAGTACGGTGAAGCATATACCAGCCAGATTGAAAAGTTCTTTTTAAACCTTCCCCAAACCGAAAACTATAGTGAATTATAGAAATAAATAGCCCCTTTTCGGCGGGTAAGGCTTTTACATTCCCCCCTGATAAGCTTCCTGTTACCCATAAGTTCTTATGTGGTATGCGTCAGTGTTGAGTCTAAGGGGTATGACTTTCTCCCGGATTGTGAACAAGGGCAAAGGTGTTGGCAATATCCGTCAGGCGTTGCCACCCGCGCCAGAAGACGGTCACCCCCGGTGTGCCATCGGACTTGCGTCCTAAAAAGCCACCGAGTTTTGCGATCCAGACGACGACTTGAGCAACCGTAGGTGTTTTTCTCGGCAAGGTGTGGGTTTTGTGGGTGATCATATAAAGTGCCTTCCATTCGTTTTCTGTCAAGGCATGTGTGCAATCGGCGGTAGGGATGTCTCGATTCAGGAGGGTCATCCAGTAAAGTCGCCAAGCGATCACACTCATTAGCGCGATATATCGTAGGAGGCGGTCTTTGGTCTGTAATCGGGTGTCCTCAACTTTCGTGCCTGACTTGAGGACTTTGAAAAAGACTTCAATATGCCAGCGTTGGGTATACCAATGTATGCGTTGGCGTGCCTCGGAGAAGGTTGAGACCTCGACATTCGTCAACAGTAGCCATTCGATCGGGGGTATCCCGTCAGGGGGATTGGGTTCTATGACCCAGACGAGATAGACATTGACAGTCGGCAGGTTTTCTGTCTGCCCCGGAATCTGCGAACGATATGGCGGGCTGAGGGTCGTCTGAGCGAAGTAAACTTGTAGGGCGGCTTGCCGCTTCGGCTGCTGTTGGCGTGCCGGCACCTCGAGCGTGAACTCCCCTGCGAGGGGTGAGTGATTCATCAAAGTTTTCAGGGCATCGTAGGTATCTTGAATCCGACGATTTTGTGCCGCCCGTATCACGAAAGGCTGTTGTTTTGCGGCAATAAAGAACTCATACATATCGGCTTCCCGGTCACAGATAGTGATCACTTCAACGCCTTCTGGAATTCGGGTCTGCGTCTGCGAAAGTGCCTGAATCCATTTGTAGCTTTCTCTTTCTTGAAGCGGTTTGGCTTTGCCGTCTCTCTTGTCAGAGGCATCCCGAACCCACACTTGATCCGTCAGACACCCAAGTGGCAATCCCGAGGCACTAACGACTAACGTGGTATGTTTGACGAATCCTTGACGTTCCTGAGACACCGTGGAAATCGAACCTAACCCTTGGGTCGCCGGGTGATCGGTGTAATCAAGATACGTCGTATCTTGGATGGCGAAAACACGTTTATGGGCTTGAATCCGTTCAACCGTCCGTTGAAAATGAGGCGAAAGCACCTGCTCTGAAGACACTTTCTGATTATCAAAGAAACGATACGCCGCTTTCGTCGCCGCCCAATCCTGGCAGGCAGCGTTAATCCCTGATGCCGGGTGAGCAGCGAACACATCGGCAAGACTGAGGAGTCTTTCATCAAGACGGGTATCTCCCAAATCAAGTCCCGAAAACTCCCGACGACTCCAAGAGGCAACTGGCGCATGACGATCTGAAGACATTTTCAACTCCTATGGAATAGATAAATACTTTTTTTGTAGAGGGGAACTAAGAATACCTCTCTAACATAGCACATTCGTGGAGACTCCGCAAGAAATCTGAAAAAAACTCTGAAAGCCAAACATCTTTACCTCCACACTTGTGGGTAACAGTAAGCTGATAAGGGGGGCAAGGGGCGTTAAGTGACGGTGTTGCATAAATATTTGTTGTAGGGGTGCTTTTGCGAATCAACACGGAATGCGCGTGTAGCATTCTGTGGGGTATTTCCCCCAGGTTCCCCAACCCACAAGGCGAGGAGACCTCGCTCCTACGGGGTGTGTTACGATTGAGATTGCTTCAGGAACGTTCTGCGATGCTCTTGGAATAATGAACCACTCTCAATCATTTAACCCCCTAAATCCCCCTTATCAGGGGGACTTTAAGAGGCGGTGAATGCCATACGAGGAATGCCCTAAGGCATTTATATCCGGTGAAGCCCATACGGGCTTCATACCGTTGATTCTGATTGCGTAAGTCCTATTTCTTGTTAATTCCTACTGGCTTGACGCAAATCCAAGGCGAGTCGCTCAAGTTGAGACGCCACTTCTTGAATGTCAACACCTATACCTTGAAGCACCAATTGATAACAGAGATCTTCCCACCTTTGGCGTTGTGCCCATGCAATCTTACAGATCGCAATCCAAACGTCAGTGCCAAGCGGAAGCAGCAGCGGTTGAATCTTATCAAACCGGATACCCACTAAAACGCGAAGGGAATCCATAATTGATTTCCCTCCCTTAAGCACAAGATTAACAACCTTTCTGCATTCCTTTCCAGTCAGACCCTTTGCCTCAACAATCGCAATAGCCAATACCCATTGATCTTCTTCCTGCTTGAGTCGAGTGATTTGATATGCCTGTTCAATCCCGATATGTCCTTCATCAACCTTCCACAAGATGCCTGCCGGAAGTTGGAAGATACGATGTCGGATAATCCAGAATTTATCCGATTTACCCATTTCTCGTGTGATGGATTGATAAGTCCCGAACGCCTGATATAAAACATCTACCGCTTTCGCGACTTCAGAGAGTTTCTTCTCATCGTGGGCACATACAATCTTTCTCGCAATTTCTATATCCATCCCAATCACCTTCGCAGATCATTGTCCAACTCCCTGTTGACGTATCAGAGTAAATAGTTACACAATTCAGCCGATATTTATATTATCAACACACGCAGACGGGTTCCTATGCTAACATGTCTACTGCCAAACCCATAACCGTTATCTACTCTTCCTCCGCAAGCGATATCTGAAATATCCCACGATCTTTGGTGGCACCATAGAGTCTGTTATTCATTATATCAAGAGAGACAACTTCACCCGGGACTTCTGAAGCAAACTGCCGCCAATGTCCATCAGTATCTAAACCATAAACCCCCATATCTCCAGCACCGTAAATTTTGGGACCCGTTACAGCGAAATAATTCATAGCAAAATGATTTATAACAATAGGGGTCCCTCTCCTATCCATTATCACCCGCCAGTGTTCACCGGTTTCTGAGACCAAGACCCCTGCATCCGTCGCAACATAAATCGTTGAGCCTACAAAAGTGATCTCTTTGAACAAAGTAAAGTGAAGCGGCAGGTTTGGTGTAATATCTCTCCAATTACCTCCTTCATCAAGCGATTGAAGCAGCTTACCGTCCCGTTTACCTACATAAAGGGTTTCTCCTGAAACTGCTAATTTTAAATCGTCATCCGATAGTTCACCGAGGTCTACCAATCCCGTGTCCTTCCACACTGATTCACCAAATTTCCACTTAAAAAGTCTACGGTTGTATTCGGCATAGAACACATCACCACTAATTGCAAACGCCTTGATTCTCGCCCATCGCTCAACAGGAGGCAATGTAGTCTCTGTCAAGCGACTCTTCTCCTTTAAAACAGGGACATCTTTAACTGGAATCAGTTTGCTGCCATCTTCGGATAAACGAAAAATGTGTATCGGAATTTTAGGAGAAATAAAATAGATCATCCCACCTGTAACCAGAAATTTTGAACCGTGGTCAGCATCAATACGAAACCGGTTATCTTCCACTGATTTATGTAAGATCTCTTCAGCACCTATACGAATCCTTTTCCAAGTCACACCTTCATTGGTTGACTGAAATACCTCATAGCCGGTATGTGAGTATAACCTATTGTTGAACGCAACTAAATCGTTTATCCTTGCTCCTAACACCCCGTCCATAAATATATGCCACGACTCGCCGCTATCCGTGGTGCGATGAATGCCGAAAGTACCAACTTTGTAAGATGTCCCATCATTCACCGTCGCAGCGGGTAAACTATTGAGCATAAATGAATGGTTGTAAATCCCAAGATCTGTCCAAGTGTCGCCTCCATCTTTTGAACTGAAAGTGTTAGCACCGAGTGCTAAGAGCACTTTACCAGTCGCTAAAAGCCGGACACCCGATGGGAGTGCTGCAGGCCGAGATTGATCTGCCGGTGTTATTTCAATCCACGATGCTCCCAAGTCAATTGATCGATAAATCCTACCCGAACTCGGCTCGCCATTTCGCACTATTGACCTCGCATCTATTGGTGTTAACTCAACCAGATCAGGTCCCATACCAACATAGAGATTATTTTCAAATGCTGCCAAGGAATAGACGGTTTGTGATGTGCCTACCGACAATTTTCTCCAAACATCAGAATCCAGACGATAGAGTCCGTGGTTAGTACCGGTAAACAGTGTGTTTCCAACAACAGTGATTGCTGTAATTCTTTCTTCGGTTAATCCTTTGTTAAGTAATTCCCATTCGATCCCATTGTCTATGGATCGAAAAATACCCTCCTCCTCAAGCGCAAGATATATTGTCATATCCGTTTGTATGTTTGGATCTTGTGATGAATCAATGGTGATGAATCCAACAGCATCCCCCTTTGGCCGGGTGCAAAACGCACGCCATGTCTCACCTCGATCCGCTGAAGCAAATATCTCATCCGTAGAAACAATATAGAGCATCCCACGATTTTCCATTATCGGCATTAGCGATTCATCCATTGGAATACCCGTGTTTAGATGTCTCCATGTGCTTGCATCCGTTTCTAATTTGTACATTCCTCTTCTCGAAATAGCAAAGGTAGTTCCGTCGGAAACAGTATAGATATCGTGTACATGACCACCAGGAGGTCCATCCGTTTGTCCCCACTGCTCAGGAGAAAACTTGCGGTGGTCTTCTTGGGAGTATGTTCTTAACGTCGCCTCAGAAAACTGCGTGCCAGCACCCATGTTTTCGCCAGGTAGAGGGACTCGACCAAACCGGTGCTGTATAGATGGCTTTGATACCACATCAAGCACGATAGGTGCATCGACAATCTCAATAGTAGCTTCAGATGCTGCTTCAAAACTATACGGCTTTTGGAAACGGGCAAGATACTGGTGACTCCCACCCAGCAGCAATACAAACAAAATTGTCGCCGTACCGAAAGCCACCCACGGCACCAGCGGTTTTCCAGCCGATGGAGCTGTCGGGTTAATATCGGCGACTTGCCGCATAATTCGCGTCGTTAAATCAGCAGGTAACTGCACGCTCCCAAGCACTTCACGCACCATGGATTCTGCTTCTTGTAGACGCTCACGTCCTCGACGCAGCCGACTCTTAATCGTGTTCACCGACACGCCTAAAAAATTGCCTATCTCCTTCGCTGTCATTTCACCAAGATAGTAGAGTGTCATCACTGTCCGTTCGCTCTCCGGTAGCCTTTCCAAAAGTGATTTGACGACTTCGGAGTGATACTCAGTGGCTTCTGTCTCGCGTGCCTCTGTCAAGTAACGTGTATAAGAGGATGCCTCTATCTCTTCCGGGGGTGTGTCCTCCAGCGACTCCATCGTCGGTTTTCTCCGCTGAATCCAATTAAGGCTAAGCCGATTCGCAATGACATACAACCAACCGGCAAAACGCTTAGGGTTTTTCAAAGTTCCGAGTTTTCTGTAGACCTGAAGAAAAACATCTTGGGTCAGTTCTTCAGCATGGTGAAAATCTCCAATCTTCCGCCATATAAGGGCGTGAACACCCTTTTGATGCTTTTCAACTAAAGCACTGAATGCCGAATCATCGCCTGATAATATCTTGTGTATCAATTGAACATCGTCTTCTAACATCCGTAACCCCCAAAACAAATAAACAAATCTTATATCCTTCCAAGTTATAGTGAGGTTTATAATTAACTGAACATTTAGTTTGTGCCAGTCTGTTTGGGAATGCCTACTTAATTCTAACCTTACCATAATAAGGTGCTAAATACAAATAAAACAATACTTCACGACACTGCCTTTAAAATTAATGACACAACTTTTCTGTAGAAAGGGTGCATTATAAAAAACAAAAAGCGAATTTGCAATTTTTATTGCAAATTCGCCTGAAATCGTATGGCGTTTCCACCGCGGAAAACAGCAAGAACGCAAATACAAGTTAACTATCATAAAGGCACCTAGATGACCATTCATCACACGTTCCGTTCTCGTACACTTCACATTCCGTGTAACACCATCCATCTGGGGCGCAATCTACATCACTTTTACATGAAGCTTCAGCAGAAGGTGTATATACCATTTGCGATAACAAAAAAGTGCCACTGGCTACACCCAAAGCTAACGGTGCCCGTATACCGACCCGTCCACTCTCAGATGTAAGAAACCGCTTAACCCTACCGCGAGTCTCCTTTTTCATTCGGATTTTCCTCCTTTCTGCCGGATTTTTATCCAGCCAAATTATTTTCCAATATCAAAGTCTTATATGAGGAGCAGGAGTAGAGATCTTCTGATCGAAATGCTTGAAAACCGACGCTACTTCAGTCGGTTTGTGTTGTTCCATGAGCGTCTCCGCCAAGGCTTTTTCGAGATATTCATATCTGTTAATTCCCAACCTATACACATCGGATGTTATTTGACGCGTCTCAGAACTATACCGACGACAGAAAATAGGGCGGAACAAACTCTCATCCCTTTCATAACGCCTTGTCATTGCCGGATGGTTCTCCTCAAACAGCCGGACAATATCTCTTGTTGCCTTCTGCCAAGTGTATTTCCGAGAGAAACCCTTCGCAACCCTTTCATATTCAGCACGCATCTTAGATGGCTCCAACCCTTGACTGATCGCCGCCGAAAGCTCGTCCATGGATACATGAAAATCTCCAAAATTATCCCATTCCAACCCGACACGCACCCCTGCTCCGTCTACTTCTGCAGGGAGACCGTATTTGGTCATGGCGATACACGGAATTCCATAAGCCATTGCCTCCAAAACCACCGAAAGCGGTGTCCCTGGCATCGCAGGAAAACAGACCAGATCCAGTGCCTGAAAGAAAATCGGCGAAATTGCAGACATCT
This sequence comes from Candidatus Poribacteria bacterium, assembly GCA_022826805.1. GTDB lineage: Bacteria > Poribacteria > WGA-4E > WGA-4E > WGA-3G > WGA-3G. The sequence continues at coordinate 65,097 of JAJDUH010000024.1, read as the reverse complement.
CTTCATCATCTGCCCTGAAAATCACTACATTCTCTGGTGGATTCCTATAGTGCTTTCCCAATACATAATCATAGACAAAAATCGAGAGATGTCGATTGGCTCGCGCAAACGCAGAAATCCACTGGGCGCCAAACTGAGGTTCAAATCCAGAAACCAATCCAACGATTGGCGTCTGGGCAAACATCGGTTTATCAAAGATAGCAGCAGTGTGTTGTTTGGCTAACCCTCTATCAATCGGTTCAACAACGTTGATACCGTCGGGAATCACATGGACGTGTTTGCCCGGAATACCAAACTCGGTAAGCCATTCCTTCATCCACGATGCTTTGACAACCAAACTGTCGTTTGTTTTCTGGGATACATACAGCGTCAAGAACGATTCAAGCAGAGAACTTTGTAGTTTCTGGCTGCTTTCTATACAGTGAACGATTGGAATATCTGGAACCTGATAGTATAACAGGTCATTCCCCATTGACTGGGAAAGGAGTAAAATACCGTCGTATCCTTGTCTGGCATACCACACTGGATCAAGGGTATTACCCTCATCATTTGTTATCTGCCGAATACGAATCTTCTCGAAATCTCTCTCGTCCTCTGGGCGTATACCGCCATCCTCGACTTGCGAAAATGCCAGTGTCTCTAACGACGCATTTCGCGCAAGCGAAGATAGAAGTTGAAACCGATTCATAGTCGTAATGTAATCAATCGATGATTCCTCTTTCCGAAAACCAAAAGGAACCAACAATCGGAGTTCGCCAATATGTTGAGGGGTGTTAAACCCATCTTCTGAGTCAGGAATTTGCGCTAAAAGCTGTCCTCGTTTACCAAACCACTCCAATCGCGTAATACCTTCAAAAACAGATCCCACCTTATACTTTTCCTTTAACGTTTCAACGATCTGATACTCTGTCTGATTCCCATAGCGACTTAGGATATCCCATTCTATATCGTTGATTTCAATGATGTCGTTGGTTTCAAGGTCAGCGACATATTTGCGACCGCCTTGTTCAAATTTATGGTGTGGTTTTAAGCGATAACCTAAATTCCGTGTCATTGATTCATATTCCTCCTTTTATCCTATGCAGTCGCCTGTATTAAGCCGTGAACCCTTTTAAGTGTTGCTTTTGCTCGTGCCTCATCCTCAACCACCGCAGTAAGGACCGCTTCCGCTTCCCTCACGGTGTGATTCCTCAGAATGCTTAATACCAGACCATCTTCAACATGCATGGAATACGCCGCATCCCTTATCAGGCAACGTTCATAATGTTGATTCATTCCGAATACAATCGACTTGTATTTCAACCGATCGCCGCCTTGATGTGTTAATCCTTCCCCTTTTAAATCATGAGATACTTTTGAGGACGTTGGCACAAACATATTTAGGAGTCTGTTTGGACTGACGAGCCGTCTCTTTTCGTGAAGCCTCTCAAAGTATTTTACAATCTGTCGCGCCGTTTTGTCCCAAGTAAACGACCCTGCCCGTTCTCTTGCTTTTTGGGAAAGTTCTTGTCGCATTGCGTCGTCATTCAGCAGCAAGTTAATCTTCTCCGAAAAATCTAAGGGTGAAGGGTAACTTACGACCGTCGCTATATCTTCTTCAAAATTCTCGGCATCAGCAATCAGACCGGCATCCCCAACAACCGATGGCACACCATCAAAATTCGGCACAACAGGTGGAACGCCACACGCCATCGCTTCAAGCACTGTTAAGCCAAACGTCTCCTCACCCGACATTGAAAGGAAACAATAAACGTCAAACGCGTTGTAGACAAGCGGCAACTTCTCACGTGGATGGAATCCGGCATAGACGAGGTTATCAGGTAGTTCTCTTGACGCATATCTTCCGAGACTCGGACCAGCAATCAAAAACAAGAGATGTGGATTCAATTCAGCAAGTTTCAAATAGACAGAAGCCCCTTTTTCAGATTCTACCCGAGAAAGATAGCCAACCGTCGGCATCGTTATAATGCGCTCGTCTCCAACCCATTTAGCAAGCTCTCGCTTGGACCTTTCTTTATCCATCGGACGGAACAGGGTTGAATCCACACCGTTGGGTAGCGTGTTAAAAAAACTCGCGTCCCAGACGTAATCTGAATAGAAATCACGGACATAATCCGATGGAGCAGTGAAACCATCAAAGTCTCGCATTGCTGCATAATGGCGTAGAATGGAATTTATCGCCTCACCCCCATGACCGCGGGGCGCATGACACTGAACCAAGATCGGCGGGAGTTCTACATGCTCGTAAAGTGGTAGGAGCCATGTTTCTTGGTCGAGATGTAAGGTCAGAATACCGAAATAGGTCTCGTTGATGCGCCGGCTGAGCCTGCCGAAGTCAGACACGCTCATATCCACTTCATACACCTTATCAGCTAACTTGCGATTTCGGTTCCCCACAAAGTGGAGGTCTACATATTCGGTAAGATGTTCAAACATATAAGAGAGTGCCATGTTTGTCCCAGCATATAACCTTTCAATATCAAAATATGAGTCAACATCAATACCAGGTATCGCAACAAGCAACTTCCGCCGATCAGACGCTACTGAGACGATCTCCTTGAGATCTTCACCGCGATTGAACAGTAAACCTTCCTTTTCTAATGCCGCAAATTCCTCAAATGCCTCAAGAATTTCGTCCGCCGAATAAGAGGGCTGCAGCGTCTGGACAATTTCTTCACTCGTCCGCGCTTCCGCCAATTTCAAGATGTTGAACATCACAGCAGAGAGTTCAACAATGCTTGCTTTTTCAAGGTCTGCAGCGTAAAACACAGCATTTTTTTCAAATAGGTAGAGCTGATGTAAAGTTCTTGGGAAATCAAACACTTTCTTCCTCCAATTTTTTCGTTGTTTATAATTGCGTCCTCAAAATTAAGGACACCATATTTTGCGGCAAAGGGTGCATAATTTTCAAAAAATATGCGGACACAAAATGCATAAGACCACACCAAATCCGCATATATCTCGGTGCTAAACCCACAATTTATCAGGGTGCAACGTATAATTCGTTGATAAAAAGGAAATAATCTGCCACTAAAAAAAATACACAATTTGGCGAAAATATGCGAACCCAACACACCAATAAATTATTTGGACACGCGGGGACGCCGTAGGGGCTGGGTTACCCAGCCCACAAACCGACAATGTGAGGGCTCTATTTTGGAGTGCTCACATATTTTCGGATTTTACTACAACTTATAACCAACTTATAACCAACTACCAACATCAATAGTCCTATGCATCCTTTCCAATCTAAATTTGTGTCCTTAATAATAAATAGGACTCACGCACTGCTTCTTAAAGTCCCCTACCCCCCTGATAAGGGCGGTGAATGCCACACGGCATTCATACCGTTGATTATATGGGGGGTTGGGGGATTTAGGGGGTTAAAAATATAGAAAATACCGCTTTTTTGTGTCCAAATGTCCGATATTTGCTCAATTTGTGTAAGTCCCAATAAAGTAACACAAACCGAACATGAGGAAACAGAACAATCTACTCAGAAAGGAGGAAGGAACGATGAGCATTGATGCACTCGTTAAACACGTCAAAAGTCTGAATTGTAACGTATGTGTCGAGGTGACAGACAATTATGTGAGAGTAATGGGAGAGGCAAGTTAAAGTTGTTAGGCTTTCAATGGAATCCAAATAAGCGAGAATGGTATTACTCGGCAAAAGAGATTAACCTAAACCGAAACGAATCTGGAGAGCGGACAAGGTTTATGGCGTGAAAACTACTTCTTTTTTGAGATTTCAGACAACATCTCCGGTGAACTGTTTTCAAGGAGATTAGACTTAAAACGCTATTTCTCTTTTTCCTCCGCCCATGTTGTGGTCAGCAACTGCGGTTGTGGTGAAACAGGTAGAGCGAATTCGGGATCAAACCAATCCCCCAGACTATTCCAGATAGTCAGACGAGTGAGCTGCACAGCCTGCCCCGCTGCTACTGATATTTTGAAGATGTGGTTGTGCTCGAAACCCGCACCCAAACGCTCATAAATCAACGCATCGCCTATTGGAGACCATACAGGATACCCAACTGCCGGTAGAGCCCCTGGCGGAATAAGTTGACGCAGCCCGGTCCCATCACGATTTATAATATAAAGCGTTTCCCGAAAAAAATCATTCGGCGCCGCTTCATCAGGAGGATGCCACCACGTAAATGCCAGTTTCTCGCCATCCCGAGACCAGGCAGGAGAACGCAACCACGTTGGCGCATCGGGCGGAAATAAAAACCTTGAGCGTCCCGTCTGCAAGTTGAGAAGCGTGATGTATCGAGGGTGCTCGAGCTTCCGGTTGATATAAGCGATTTCCTGTCCATCCGGTGCCCAGGCAGGCTGGATGCCAAGTCCCACTCGGTTCTCTCTTTTACCATCTATTGGAGCGATATAGATGCGCGCTACACCGAGCTCCGAACGCACATAAGCAATCTGTTTGCCATCGGGCGACCACGTCGGTGTGATTCTCAGTGCCGATTTATCAAAGACCCGTCGGGTATCTGAACCGTCCGCATTCATCAAATATAAGTCAAAACTCCGTGGTGCTCCATCTCTGTCTGAACAAAAGAGAATGTGTTCACCCGTGGGAGAGAAGATCGGGAGCACATCATCTGCAGAATGGTTGGTAAGATTGACGACCTCCTTTCCGTCAGGGTTCATGAGGTAGATATCCCGCATTACCTAACGCCACAACAACGTCTGCTTGTGATGTTGCCTGTTCTTGAGCCATACCTACGACAAAGGCGATAGTATGCTTTTCAACTTTTTTCATCATGAACGATTGTGTGAAATCGTTTTGCTTGGAAGCCAAGAATGGAAACGTAGCAACGGCGCGTTGTTGACTGAGATATGCATCTCCATAAGCGAGATCCGCTGGACTCAGCGCGGCTGCATCGTATCCCATCGCCGACATCGCCTTTAGGTTGACCATGCCCCGCTTGGTATCTATTTCCTCTTTTCCATCAAAGATATTTCCAGCATCAACCAAGAGTATTGGAAAGCCTTGCCGGCGAATCTGCTCTACAATATAGGCCCGTCTCGGCAGTCCACCCGACTGCTCTTGGTAGCACCCGCACGGTTCCAAGTGGCTTTTGGTGTTACCAGTATATAAGATAACCACAGAAGGCGATTCGCCGCTTCTGAGTTCCGACAAGACTGCTTCTAACTGCTCGCCGAAAACAGGTCGCGCTTTTTGCTTCACTTCCTGTATCCGGTTGAGTCTCTGAGATTCTGCCCACTGTCCGTAAAAAGGGGGTAAAGGTACCACTGCGGTTAAAAGAATTAAAGCAAAGATGGCGCGTTTCATAGGAATAAAATAAATCAAAACACAGGTTATTGATTTGCACTCCTTTCGTGTATGAAGTTAGAATAACCCAAGTTGCTACTAAACAAGTTCTATCGCTTAATCACAAACTTTTGAAAAAAAGTGACGTTCACACCCCAGTGGGGTGTTATGTCTATAGAAGATAGGGCATTTAAGTCCGGCACCCCAGCGGGGTGCTATGTTTATGAGAAGGTGTTAACCTGGGTCAGGGTCATTTAGTTTTACATATTCACTTTGTATATGTGTATATTTTCTGCTGTAGGAGCGAGTGTTTTTGCTGGGGTGTTTCTTCATGCTCGCGATATTGCGAAAAAACGTTAACATCTGTCAATGGAAACCGAGATCGGAATCGAAAACTGAATAGCCCTATAACCTGGGTTAGAATAGCTGCATCAGTTTGAGATAAAAAGGACCGTGGCAGAATATCGTTAGCAGCGCGCCGACGGTAATAACTGGCGCAAAACGGATAGAGGGTTGGACGTTTATCTGATTGCCAAACTCAGCAAATGCACCCTCCGCGGCGAGGTGTTGCAATTCGGCAATCTCCTCTCGGGTTAGACCTATAGGATCGGGTGAAATAACAATGTTATCCTTCTGACCGCTTGAAAAGTCAACCTGTTGCTTCTCGTAGTGAACAGTGCCGTCCGGCTGTTCCACCCTAATAATTTGCTCAGCAGGAATCATACCCACCTGAAGACCATAGACATCAACCGTATTGTCCAAGGTCACACTCGCCAAACTCAGAACTAACTGTTTGGCAATAACGAAAACGACGAGATACAATCCTAAGAAAAAGGCGAATCCAGAGAGAAATACCGGCACAGACGGTGTCGCTTGCAGCGCTAACCAGACGCACACAAAACCAACAACTGCGTAATAGACAGGTGTTTTCGGTAGTGGTGATAGTAATTTCTGTATTAGCGTGAATGCTACCAAAACTAAAATGAGGTGCAGCAAGCGATCGGGTTCCCACTCAAAGCGTTGTAACAGATACGTCAGTCCAGACCCGATACCGATAAACAGAAGTAGGCTGAATAATTTTTCGAGGAGTGTATCTTTTTGAAAGTAAGACTTAAAGAAATACCGAAACAAATCCAACTTGTTCGGCATCAACACAAACTTGAAAAGCAGATAACCGAGTATGCCTATTGAGTATGGCACGATGATATTGAGTGCGAGTATCAGTGGTGGAAAACTCAAGGCACCACTCAGGTCTCTAAACAGTGATAGCGGAAAGATTAAGCACAGCCCCCAAAAGAGTTTGGAATCTCCCGGCGAGAAGATACCGAACCAATAGAAGGCAAAAGCGATAAGCCCACCCCCAAAGAAGAGTCCTAAGATATAGAGCGGCGTTGTCGTGCCAAGATACCACGCCATCAATTGGCTCAGCGTTCCGACGTATAAGAGTCCGAGCGAACAGAAGTTGCGAATCTTCTGCGTCTTCAGATCGGTATAACTCGCGTATCCACAGAAAACGAGTGCTAAGAAAATCAGAAAGTATTCATAGTATGTCATAATACAAAAAGCACCTCTCTTTAGCGTTTGATACTCAACGCGAAGGTATCAATGAAGGAACTGCCTTGACGTTGGAATTCCTTCGTCTCAAAGTCAATAACTTCAAGTCCTCTGTCTGTTCTAAAATAGAGGACAATAGGTACTGAATCGTCTGCGCATAACGCGCCCGATGATATTCCACGGCGTGCGGATATAAGTCCGTGTGTGTTTGAAGTTGTGCCTCAAACGCGGTTTCAAATTCAGGGTAGTGCATTTACCGGTTTCTTTTTTTAGTCAGACCTCTTCGTTGTTTGTGATTGCCTCTTTAAAATTAAAGACACAACACATTCAGACAAAGGGTGCAAGAATTGTAGGCATTGCTATAATTCGCAGCGACATATCGCAATGCACCCTTTCCAATCTAAATTTGTGTCCTTAAATAATAAAGGCACACAAGCCTGGCATAAGGAAATAGAACAATCTACTCAGAAAGGAGGAAGGAACGATGAGTATTGATTTGCTTATCAAAGAAGTCGAAAGTCTCAACAGTCACATCTGTATTGAGATAATGGATAATTATATTAGGTTAAAGGGGAACACCTATAAAGTGAAGGGCGAGTTAAAGTTGTTAGGCTTTCAATGGAATCCAAATAAACGAGAATGGTATTACTCACGCAATTAAAGGGGCCGGCTTAGAGCGATACGAAGCTGGATGTTTTACAATGTATAGGACGTGAAAACTATTCCTTTTCCCAACGAAACTGTGTTTCCCGACTGCCTCCGATGCTCTGAAGTTTTTCACTAATTTTCAGAGTCTGTTTGATAAGAAGATCCTCGTTCCCGATAGACTCAACATTAAATTGTAGATTATCTTAGTAATTGAGAGGTTGATGCAAAAATAGTGGGTGCTGATATTTGTTAATTATCAGCACCCACTGTTAACTTATGCCTTTCATTGACTATATTACTAAGTTCGCCTTAACTATTCTCGCATTGCTCGATTGACATCCAAACCATCCTTAGCTCTGTTGACTTGTGCTACTACTCTATCATAGCTGGAGCCTCTTTCGTCGAAGAGGTAAACCCCAGAGTTGATGTAGCCCTCACGACAGACAGATTGTTTCTCTCGGAAGGCTGTAACTCTTTCATCGTTATCCGACACGATTTCACCATAAGGACGAATATCATCAACACGCACACTCAGCAGAAGTCCTACCATACCTTGGTGGAAGCGCGCTAACATTTCACAAAGCGAAAAGTTGGAAAGCAGGACATCCCCATTTAGGACGAAAAAAGGCGATTTCTTAATATATGTCACAGCATTCCGAATCGCGCCACCCGTGCCGAGTCGCTTCTCCTCTTTCGCGTATCGGATACTCACACCGCCATAGCAAACACCCACGCTGTCATAAAGCACATCGTGTAGATGACCTGATGCAAGGATAACTTCTTCAACGTTTGCCTCCTTTAGGAGTTGAATCTGCCATTCCAATACCGTTTTACCGTCAATCTCAAGCAGGATCTTAGGAACAGTTTTCGTAGTATTGCCCAACCGCGTCGCAAGACCCCCGCATAAAATGATCGCTTGCATCCTTATTTCCCCTGCGCGGGTCCGTTTTATATCAAACCCACGTTATTTATGGTGAGTTATAAAAATAAGTTGACCCGTTTTCTGTAGGAGGGATTTCCAAATCCCGACCAAATACGGCAGAAAACATCCTATCCGGTAGGCGATGTTTCCTATACCGAAAGCCGAAGTCATCCCACCCGACTTCTTCTTTCCTATCTGTAATGTAAAGATAATTCTAAAATCTACTATAATAGTTTGAGTACCAAAACAACTACAATTGCGATTACCAAAATCGTGAAAGAAGTAAAGAGGAATCGCTTCCTAACCCAAACGGATGTCGGTTTTATCTCGGCGACTCGGCGCATAGTGTTCTCTAATATACTTTCAGACATCTGCACGCCGCCGAGGACTTCTTGAATTAGGAGTACCTCATCCTCTTTCAAAATTCTTCGCGCCCGTTGAAGCCTATTTGCAATTGTATTCGCTGATACACCTAAGCATTTACTTATCTCCTCGGTTGTCATTTCGCCGAGGTAGTAAAGGATGATTATCGTTCGCTCACTTTCTGGAAGTTTCTCCAACAGTTTTTTCACGTGTTCATAGCAATGCTTATCTGTATTTGTCTCACGCTGTCCCGATATATTGGAACGAGTGTAGAAAGATCGTTCACCTACTCCCATTGGTACATCCTCCAGCAATTATATCGCTGATTTATTCATTAGATTAATCGGGTTGTCTGTTTCCCCACAACCTAATACTATGAATTTTTGTGTCAGTCCATGAAAAATAAACTCCTTCCACATGTCTTGCATGTCCAATCCCTAAACGTTTAAAATTGTGAAATGCCAGAGAAATTCCATCGCGGCGTATTCTTTAACTTTTTTCATAAGATCCGTATGCGTTTCACGCCATAACTTCGCTGTACTTCTGACGTGTATCTCCCTATTTTCCCAAAGTTCTGACACACAATATCCAGCTCTATCATGATAGGTATCCAGCAGTTCAACCTCTAAGCACCCTGGGGCATCTCGTAGAACTGGAAGCCATTGAGTTTCTAGGAATTTTTGCAAATCCTTCTTTCTCTTTTTTTCTCGGAGTGTAAATATATAAAAAATTCTCGCTCTCGCCATGCTATAACTCCTTTTTCATTTTTTTATGTTAATAATATCGCTGAAACGGGAAATCCTTCTGATGGTTTCTCATGAAAGAACACATGTTTATTGAAAAAACATGAAAAAAGGACCTCGGCACAGAAGGGTCAAAATGACACCCAAACAGATCATAGGCGCAAACCGCAAAGAGTGTTGGATACGTATCCTGTTCTCAAAGCCCTCAAATTTACCATCTTCTGTTAGCTGCTTCAATTCCGCCGCCTTTTCCTTCGAGACGCCTCCCGGCAACGTTCCAAGAATAATATTCGAGTTTAACACACTTGGAAGCGCAAAACCTTCCTTGCTATATGCCGCTTCCCCATCTTCCCCTTCGATTTTAAGAATCTGTTCGGCGGGCACCATCCCTTCTTTTAAATCAGAGATGTCTATCTCACGATTTAACACCATGCTGTCCAAATTATAAATGAAAGGTCTACCAAAGAAGAAGATAGCGATATAAACAAGGTATACTTTCAAAAGAGGGCCATAAGCTTCCGACCAAGCACTCATCGTCCAAGGTGTTGTAATAATCATCAACGCAATCAGAACTACACAAACAACATAGTTCCGGACCTTTTCCAGACTGTATTTCTTTACATAGTGACTGAGGGTAAAATACAGAAACAGCACAAGCAATAATTGATGCCAAAACCCCAATTCAATCCCTAACCAGTCCAACGAGAGTGTAACAACCGCTCGCAGTCCAAGGAGAAAAATGAGACGGAATACCATCTCAAAAATCTGTTTACGAAAGTCTTTTTGATGGAAAATTTTCACAAATGCCTCCCATTTCTGTCGTATCTCCGTTTTGATAAGGAGATAAGAAACAAGAATCAGGCAGTAAGGCACGAAGATATTGATAATCAGGGCAGCCGGTGTGTATTGAGCAAACACGTTTGCTTCTGTAAACAACCCTACCGGCATCAGCAGTGACGCACCCCAGACCAATTTAGCGTCTCCAGCGGAGAAGATACCGAACCAGTAAAGCACGAGAACAATAGCGAAACCGCCCAGAAAAGTAGTTATACTCCCCAAAAGCAGACTACTCCCTGACAAGACAGAGATCACTTGACAAAGGATGCCGGCATAGATGGTTCCGTAGCTGCAAAAATTCTTAATTTTCCTTTCCCGTAAGTCTGTATAAGTAGCATACAGACAAAAAAGTAAAAGAAGGACAATAAATAGATTTTGATAACTTAGCATTTTACCTACCTCAATTTCAGACGAGATGTTCCAAAATTCTTTCGACGCGCTCCGGTTCCCGGCAAATCGATCCAAGGACAGTTTTCACCTCCATCAGTGTGTATTCCTCCAGAAGGGTCATCGCAATCGCCAGTTCCACATCAACCGGGGTCGGAATTTTTGATAGCACAAATGCTTCCGACTCAATTTCGCCAGACACCAAATTATAATGTTTCCTGAAAAGGATGCGATGTTTTGTAGATTCAGAATGAACCCGCTTACGACTGCGAAGGTCTCGAAATAAACTAAGAATTCTATCGGTAGCCGTTTCCCATGTATAAGTTGAAACAGCTTCCAATCCTGCCTGCCCTACACGCCTCTGATCGTCGGGGTTTTCCAAGAGAAATTTGAGCTCCCTTGATATTGACTTCACTGGCAATTGAACCGGGTCGAAAAGACTTGGTGAAATTTGAACGAATCGACAAGCCCCCGAAATCTCCTCTGGTACAGAGTATCCCCAAACGATTGTTGGAATACCACATGCAATTATCTCAAGTAAGAGTAGGGGTGATGTCCCAAGAATCGTCGGAAACAACAACGTATCTAACGCATTAAAGATGAAGGGACTTGCCTCTTTGTCTTGCTGAGACGCAATATTAAAAAAGTTAACACAACCGTCACCTGTGAAATTGTCATCTATGCTGGAATGAATAACAAGCCAGTTGAGATCTGGGTTTGCAAACCGTAACTTTCGCATAAAGCGGAGCGTTTCATAGGGATTGAGTCCCGGCACAACCCCTACCAACGGTTTTTGTAAAATCGCCTCATTCCCGAGTGCTTGAGATAATTGCTGCTTACACGCTGTTTTATCCATCGGTTTGAAAACAGAGGTATCAATACCATAAGGAATATGCTGAAAAACACGCATATCGGAAACATAATCTGAAAAGAAGGTCTGCGTCCAAGAAGCATCACACGCAAAGGCATCGAAATCTCTCAACGCTGTACATCTTTCAAGGACTGTGTTTCTCGCTTCATGACTCGCCAAAGCTGCGTTGGACAGACGAAGGACAACCGGAATTGTATTAAATTTTAGGAAGACCTGTTCCCCTACGGTGAGTGGTGCTAAAGCGAGGATGCCATCGCAGTCCTTCGGAATAAACTTTGCTGGTGAAAATGTGCGATTGATTCTAAAGAAAATCGGGTGGACACCTTCAGTCCGCACGCTTTTTTCTATTTCCTCCTGGTTATTATTCGTTTCAGGCAGAGGCAGATAAACGTCAGCGTGATTTGCCAACACTGTTATCAGATTATGATTTGCAGCACTTAATAAGAAAGGGGTTGTCTCTCTACTCTCGACAACACCCGGTGTCACATAGAGTTTCAGTCGGTCAGGACGCTGATCCGGTCCACTCCCAGCTGGATCCGACGAAAGCAGAACATCCTTTTCTGAAAGCTTAGAGAGAAAAGCGAGTGCTTCATGAATTTCAGAACGGCTGTATTTGTCGGCTAGGGTTTCAATAATGGCATCTGTCTCTGAAATATCACAGACATTCAAGACATCGTAGACAACTTCAGTCACAGGAATAACAACACCCGCATCAAGATCGGCAACAAATTGTGCATTATTGCGTTTGAAATGATGAAGGTTATGCAAATTGCGAGGAAATTGGATCATTGTTAACTCACCTCTACTCGTTTACAGACTCTTCAAAACCAAAGACTTTTTCGAGAATTGTTTCAGCTCTACCCTCACCACAAAGATGATGTAACACGGCTTCGACCTCGTGTCGGCTGTGTTTTCTAAGGAGTGCCAATGATAAACCTTCCTCTATAGATTGGGCATACCGATCCTGCATCAGGGGTCTTTCCTTTTGGAGTGTGATGTTGTTCAATATTGCCTGACTTTCAATCTGTTTCCTCCGGTTATTGAGGTAAGGGGCAAAAGAGATACCAAAGTGCCGTTTATATCCGTTCTCCAACTGCTGAATTCGTTTCAGTTTCCTGAACAACGCAATAACATTCTGTGCGGTTTTATCCCACGTAAAGGTCAATGCTCTTTCTCTTGCCTTCTGTCCCAATGCCAATCGCGCCTTCTCATCGGTGAGAAGGGTATTGACGGCATCCGCCATTGCTGTCGGTGAAACCGTCCCAGCGAAACTCCCAATCTCGTCATCAAACGGTTGTGCTGGCACAATAATGCCCGCGTCCCCAACAACTTCAGGAAGCCCATCAAGACGGGGCACAACCGGTGGAACGCCGCAAGCCATTGTTTCTAAAAGCGCAAGCCCGAATGTTTCTTCACCGACCATTGATGGAAAACAATAAACATCAAAAGCATTCAAAAATCGCGCAAGTTCGTCTCTCGGTTGCTGTGGGGCGCAAATCAGATTCGGTGGTAGTTGTTGATGTGCGTAGATATTGAACGTCGGCACAGTCACCAAAAAACAGGTGTTCGGGAGGCGTTTTGCGATTTTTATATAAATCCCTGCTCCTTTCTCAGGCTGAAATCTTGAGAAAAAACCCACAACCGGTGAAGAAGCAATTTGGGGCACATTAAGCATCTTCGCTACTTCGATTTTCGCTTTCTGTTTGTCCAATGGATGAAATTTGTTATGATCAACCCCATACGGTATGGTATGAAAAATATCCTTGTCAAAGACAAATCGATCGTACAAATCCCGGACTGAGTTCGTTGGAACCCAAAAGGCATCAAAAGGTCGCATCGCCGCATACCAGAGCAAACCTGTGTTAATGCCTTCGCCATTGTGCCCTCTCGCAGAATGAATCGGGACAACAAAAGGCACATCAATATAATGTAGGAGAGAAAGAAATCTTTTAGCTGGATGGCTTTCTAACAGCACGCCATCATAATTGCGACTCATCAACTTTAAATGAGCGGACGTATCGTTGGATTGGAACCTGATACCTTGCACATTCTCATTGAATTTTTCGTCACTCTCACCTACCACGTCAAGAGACGCATAAGCTTCCAGAGATCTCATGAGATTGTGATGTGCAACCGACACGCCTCCAGCAGCGAGTGTGATGTCAACTGTATAGGGCCCCCTTTGCAGGACCAGGATTTTCAATTTCTGGGGAGTTTCTGTCCCTAACACCGGTGGCCCGCTTTCGAGGTTAGAAAAAAGCAATCCACGCGCCTCCATTGTCGCCAGCCAATGTAATGCCTCAATGACTAATTCACTGCCATATTTTTTCCCAAGCCCCTCCATGATTTTTTCACTTGAAAAGGATGAGCACAGATTAAGAATTTCCCAGACAACGTTATCAATTTCCAACACAACGCATTGGCTCAGGTCGGCGACATACATACGGTCGCCCTGCCGGAATTTATGTAGATGTGTGGTAGGTTTTGGACATACTAACACCATGCACCCCCTTGCTAACGACAGTCTCCTTTTGCCTTCCCACGCCACAGGCTACCATCAATAATCCGTCCATCAATCACTAAAGTTGGAGACCCTTTAATATTGAGTTCCTCTTTCCTTTGGACCTCCTCAACAAGATCCAATGTTACCTTTTTCGCTTCTACTGCTTCCGCAATCCTGCCTACATTCAGTCCAATATCCTTGGCACAATTCACCCACGCTTCCTCGAGGTGATCCGCACGACAGAGTAGATAATCAAAAAGCTTATCTGGATACAGCTCAGCAATGACCATTTGTCGCTTGTTCTCGATGAGCTCAGGTTCACCATGCAAACTTGTAAACTTAATCTGTCCACTACCTTTTTCCGCAGATGCCTTTTTTTTATTTACAATAAACCGTAATTTGAAGTCGATTGTATCCCCATACTTTTCAAAAAACGGCAGCAATTCCTGTTCTGCTTGCACACCGAATGGGCAATACGACATCACAAAAAGTTCAACCTCGGGTTTCATAGGACCACGCATCCGCTGCTCAAGAATCTGTTTCAGGCTCGGCTGAGAACGACTGTGATCAACTTCAAGCATAACCTGTTGGATAAGTTGGTCAAATCCCGGAGAATGTTCTGGCGTGTGACACTCCATACAAACTTTTTCAGGAACTTGACCGCGGATATTCTCCTTCACCGGTGTATAGACGTGTTGTTTACCGGGACCGTGGCAGGTTTCACATCCGACATCAACAAGATGCTCGCGTTCGGGATTGCCTATCTGGTAACCGCTTTCATACCCCGATCCAGTGACGTGGCACGTGACGCACTCTGGATAATACTCCCTACCAACCCTCCGTAGCGTGTTAAACGCTGTCGCATGCGAGGAATGCGACCACTGGCTGAATTCTTTCTGATGGCATTCTTGGCAGGACTGAGAACCCATATAACTGTTGTTATCATCTTGTTCAAAGGGTTCCGAAGAAAACAAGCGATGACTGACGGTTTGTAATTGATGGTCGCTTGCGACTTGACCATAGAAACTATCCAATAATTCCCTAACGTCCGGATCGTCGGAAACATGCTCGGTTAGGGCAATTTGTTGAACTTGGGAGGCGATTTTTATTGCCTTATCGGTTAGCATCAACGCACCAAGCGTCTTCCCCTTGGAATTACAATACGCCAACAAAACATCACCAATTTTTTCGGTTTCGCCTTCGGATGGACTTAATATTGCTGAAAGATTTGGATACTTCTGTGCCAACGCCCTATTGACTTCTGGAGGGGAATGGCTCACTCCAATAACAAAATCGGACTGTTTCTGAGTTTTAGAAAGAAGCGAACGGAATCTGTCAGAGACGAATCCTATTTCACTTGTGTCATTGATGCTGAAACCAACTACAGCAACTCTTTTCCCTCCAACCGTTTCTATCAAATACGAGTCGGAATCTTGGGTTAAATCTGAATCCAAAAATGGAAACGACACGTCAACTCCCTGATTCTGAACAATCTCAGTCTCTGCAGCAAAAGGGAAAAACGCATCATATCCCATCATTTCCATTGCCGTAAGGGTTCTTTGCACGCGATGCTGGTCTCGCATAATAACCTCATTGTCAGTTGAAAGGTCATCTGATTCAAACGAATGTGATTTCATGCTTGAGAGTTGAGAAGGTTGGATGCCACCAAGATCTACCAGCAACGGAGAGAACCCATTTTCTCGGATATGGGATATTGCTTTTGCACGTCTCGGTAGCCCACCCGATTGTCCAATGAAGCAACCACACGGTTCAAGCTGCGCTTGCGTGTTACCTGTAAAGAGAAGCAGGTGCGTGCTGTCTGGTGAAAACTGTTTCAACTGCTGTAGATAGTCCGTCAAAGATGTCGCATGAAGCTGAGAAGCGAGTTGTTTTGTCTCTCTAATATGTCGTAACCGTTTCGCTTCGCTCCATTGTTGATATACAAACGGACCCACAACAACAGCAGTCAGAATCAGCGTAAGCAATATGTATTTTTTTACAAGCATCTATAGTCTCCTCAAATTGCGCAAAGTGACTTCGTATTAACTTAGGACTTACCCATTTCACCGGTAGGTGCGGTTTGCAACCGTACCGAATTAACTTTACATTCCCAGACAAAATTGTAAACGAATGTTCGTCTCTTCTTTACCGGTGATTCTGCTGTGGTGCTTTGAGGACTCCCCAGCACTTGAGCGATTTGCCACTTGCTTCAACAGCACGAAAACCGGTATCAAACATCAAAACGTCTGAAAAATGTTGCCCACCTTCTTTATAACCCCCGAAAACATAGATTTTGCCGTTAACCGCCGATGCATTAAAAGGTATAAGAGGTATTGGCAATACCGGAATATCGCTCCATGCCTCAGTCTGTGGATTATACACATCAACTGTCGCCAACCACTTAGAAACTACTCCTATAACGAAGCCCCCAATCAGATAGATATCATCTCTCACGACAACTGGCGCGAAACCAAGTCTGAGGTCTAACATATCATTCTTCTTCCGCCATTGACGGGTGATCGCGTTATATTCCTCAGTGACCGTAAGATAGGGGCCCCCTGTCGCGTCAGGTGGCCATCCATACCCGCCGATGGCATAAATACGATCATTGACAACCCCAACACCGCTAGGAATGCGTCGCGTCGGCATTTTGGGACCCTCCATCCATGTATCGGAAGCAGGATCGTAGATATCAACGCGACCCATTCGTTGTTCATGTCCTTCTCCGATGCCCTCGCTGCCTCCGATGAGATAGACTTTTCCACCAACCACACTAAGACCAAAGTAGAGACGAGATATAGGCATATCCTGTTTCCTAATCCATATCCCATTCTCTGGATCGTATGCCTCTACAAGAACCGTCAATTTCATACTTGCAATCTTATTATCTTTCGCACTATACCCGCCAAAGACATAGATGATTCCGTCCACAACCGCAGCCTGAGGACTCTCGCGTGGCGTTGGCATATCTGCGCGTTGCCGCCATGTATTTTTTTCCGTGTTATACACCTCAACAGTTGATAGTCCAAAGGGACCCCTATCTCTTTTACCGGGCTTCACGTTTTCAGCGAGGGTGCCACCGATGAGATAAATTTCATCATCAACAACAGCGGTAGTGAAACCTGTTCTCTCAGTGTGGAGTTGAGTTATCCGTTCCCAATCTTGACCAGCAAGGGTATCCATTTGCATAAGCGAAAAAATGAAAACAACGACACTAATAACGATAGCTTTTTTAAAAGTCAACACGCTTAACATTGGAAATTCCTCCTTATGTTGTGAATACAAATAATCTCTAATGTATCAAGAATCTGTGATAAACGGCGAAATGTCTTATGAAGCGAGAACCTATACAAATACGACTTTGCGTAAATGATCAGTCCTCGCTTATCTTATAGAGGAAACCATCTTACTTACAGACAGTTTTCCACACTAACAACACCAAAATTCATCCTTACCGTGTTCATCTGTTTCATGGCAACAGCTATCCCACGGATCACAAGAACCGTTCCCACAAGGAATTTTGGGGTTCGCACATGCTGCGGCATCGGGTGTAAGCATCAGTGATGCAAGGATTGTACCCGTTGCGACAGTACCCGCGACTAACGCGTTCTTATGCGCGACATGCCCATCTTCTTTGACGAAGAAATCGCTGAGGTGCTGCTTCGTCAGTTGTCCTACGTGCGTTTGCATGAGGTTTTATCTCCTTTCGTTATATTTGAACAACGGCAATGCCTTAACCCTATAATGCATAAAACATTTTAAAATGGGTAAACAATACCGTTTAAAATTAAGGACACGGTTTTATGAGAGAAAGGGTGCAAGGTACGAGAAAATTGGATTAAAACTCAGATTTTTTATATTTTTTCAAATTCTGCACACCTTTCACCGTAAAAGTGTGTCCTTAAATTATAGAGAGTTCTCTTTCTGAACTTCTTATGTTAAATGCACGTTTTTTTAGATGAAAAAGGAGATAAAAAATGATACACCGACAAATCCTTGCATGCCTCTTTTTGCTCACATTAATTCCGTTGAGTGCCAAAGCAGTCCCACCGCCTTCACCCGCAGGTGGTAATTATTTAGCCCTTGATGGAGTTGATGACTACGCCGTTTTAGACTTTCAAACCTTCGGTATACTTCTACCAGAAGGCACAGACGAATTCACCGTTGAAGCGTGGATATATCCAACCACACGACCTGCCGATGATATACACGCAATGTTTCTCAGCCAGCAGGTGCGGATGGATGTCGTAAACGATGCTCACTCGGGATTCGAGGACATAAGGAAAAATATCGATTGGCAGAAGGGAGATGTATTCCTAAGAATTCAAGCACATTTTACGATAAAGGAAAAACTAGTCAAGACACCTTACCGAGCAGTAGCACTTTCGCCGAACCAATGGCATCACATCGTTTTGCAGTCGAATGGGTATCACACAACAACCATCGTTAACGATTTCGCACACATCTTACCGCAAAGCACAACGCTCGCACACGATCTCTCAAGTTTCAAGCGCCCAAAAGATTTCACGCTTGGAGGTTTTGGAGAGAAAATTGGTTCCACCAGTCACGAGCATTTTTGGGGAGCTTTTGCGGGATATATTGATGAAGTCCGCATCTCGACGGTTGCCCGTTACGATGTTGGTAAAGACGGTTTCACGCCGCGGCGCAAGTTTGAAAATGATGCAAAAACGGTTGCCTTATGGCATTTTGATGAACCGGGTGGAACAGGGAAATTTTCGGATGCATCAGGCAACGCGCACCATCTGGTGGGTAAAAATGGGGCAAAGACCGGCATCCCGCTTACAGTCAAAGCCAAAGCAAAATGAAATCTCTAAGAAGACTTCTATCAGCAGCTGTACTCGGGTCCCATTTGTAGGACGGATCTCCGAATTCCGACGACTATCATCTATCAGTTGTCGGAATTGACTTAAAAATTGCAGGGGCGAACCTTAGGTTCGCCCCTTTCGTATTTAAGATGTCATCAGCAACTTGTAGGTTGGGTTGAACGGGAGATTCACAAAAATCGTAGGCAGATACTCAGCTTCACGGTTTATCAGATTCCCTAAAAAAACGGATCCCCGAGTGAAACCCAACGTTTTTTCTGTTCAGGGTGGTGTGATTGTTGGGTTTCGCTATTGCTGGTGCCTGCACAGGGCATCAACGGACTGTATTTTCTGTAGAAACGAAAGGGAACTGGATTTTTACTGCTCAACCCAACCTACACCTTTGCTAAGCGAAATGTGGTATAAAACAAAAATCGGCGCGGTCACAACCCGCCCACAATTTTAGAGCAGAAGGTTGCGAACTGCGCCGATAGATTGGTGTGCTATCTAATTAAACTCAACGAAACCGCCTGTTCCCTTTAGTATCAGATCCGGCTTAAGCAAAATCTGCTCCTCCGGTTCCAACTTCAACCCAGTCGGATGGAGCATATAAGCAATTCTGAGCGGTAGGTATTTGCCTAAATCGGCAAGCCTATCTGTATCACTCTTAAAGGTTTGCTGTTCGCTCGCCTGTGTCTGATAGGCGTACCAATACTTGAGATAAGAACGGATACGGTTGCTGAAGATAAGCTCTGAAGAGCTTGAATCGACGACCTTGACCCGAATACGACCAATAGCAGTGAGACGGGTCCGAATATAAGTGGATGTCCCCGAAATTCCGCCCTGTCTACCTTGCTTCATCAGAAGTTGATTGTAATCTTGCCGAGTCAATTTTGGCTCTTCAACCCTACCGATGATAATCATATCTGTACCAAGTGCCTGTCCGAGCTTCGCTGCTAACGCCGGATCCGCGTAAACCTGATCCAGTGTTAACCCCAATTCTCCGAGTTTATCGTCGACCGGCTTAACCTTGCTTGAAAGGTCATAAACCCATTCTGCCTCCTTGAAGATGATTTCAAGGCGAGTAGCGAGGTTAATAGTCATGCGTCTCCCTAAATCGTTTATTTCAGCTGATTCAGCGAAGAATGGTGCAACAGCAATGCTTTTGGCATTGGTAATTGGCGGTGGCGTCGTGATGTTGGGTTCTCCATCCCCCCCACAGCCAACCATTGCAAGACAGAGAAGGGGTATAAATAGAATTGAAAAGAAACGTACCACTGAAGTGTGCCTCCTATAATTTTCGGTGTGGTTTCCAAGACAAATTTTGCCCCGGTGAAGTCCATATGGATTTCATACCCCGGTGAAGCCTTTATAGGCTTCATACCCGGTGAAGTGCATAAGCACTTCATACCGTTGATTCTGATTCTGAATGCCACACGGCATGAATACCGTTGATTTTGATTCTGATTTACGCGGCAGAATTTGTCTGTGCATTACATTTTTCCTGCCCATCAAGGCGAGAAAATTTGTCTTGACTTTACATTACGTGCTCTAAAAAGTCTTTCCCTTATTCCTGTAACGGAGCATTCGATGTCTTAGACGAAGACAGATCCAGATTTTCCGACGAGTGGGTTACGAACCGTGCCCAACTGCGGCAAAATTTGTCTGTGCTTTACATTATAGTGCTATCAACACACAATTTGCCTTCGTCTCATAATTTGCTAAAAGCATACCATAAATTACAGAAATAGGTCAACCTTTATCTGCTACCCACTAGGGTCATTTAGTTTTAAGAAATTATCGGGTTTTACACCCTTTTTTTCAAGCCAGCGAGGTTAGGAAATCTCGCTTACCGAGTTGGAAGGGTAAAAAAACACGAAAAACATCCATATATATAAAGTAAATATATAAACTAAATGCCCCTGTAACCTGAACTTGACAAGTTGTGATGCCTGTGATAAAATATCGATTATGAAGATTGTAGTTGCACCTGATTCATTTAAAGGAAGTGTCAGTGCACTTGAAGCTGCGAATGCGATCGAGCAGGGGATCCGTCGCGTGTTTCCAGATGCCATTATTGATAAAGTTCCGATGGCAGACGGTGGCGAAGGCACCGTTCAATCCCTCGTTGATGCAACCGGTGGTCACATTCGAACACATCGTGTACTTGCACCACTCGAGAACGAAGTTGATGCCAAGTTCGGCATTCTTGCGGACGGAGAGACCGCTGTCATTGAGATGGCATCTGCCTCTGGTCTCACGCTTGTTGCGCCGCACGAACGAAACCCGCTTCGTACCACTACTTACGGCACTGGTCAGCTGATCCATGCGGCTTTGGAAGCAGGCTGCAGACGCTTGATTATCGGTATTGGCGGCAGCGCGACAAACGATGGCGGCGTTGGAATGGCGGAGGCACTCGGTGTCCGATTGTTGGATGAAAACGGAAAACAGATGCCGCGCGGTGGTGAAAATCTCAAAAAGTTGCGATCAATCGATATAACAGGTTTACATCCGGCTATTCGTGAAACCGAAACGGTTGTTGCCTGCGATGTTAACAATCCGTTAACCGGTCCAAACGGTGCTTCACACGTCTATGGACCTCAGAAAGGTGCTACTCCTGAGATGATTGAAACCTTAGATGAATGTCTTGCGCATTTTGACGGGGTTTTAACCCAGACGCTCGGAAAATCTTTTAATGGCATTCCTGGGGCAGGTGCCGCTGGCGGGTTAGGTGCGGGACTCATGGCATTTCTCAATGCGGAGTTGAGGCTCGGCGTCGATATTATGATTGATGCCGTCGAACTCGAAAAACAAGTAGAGGGTGCTTTTCTCGTTTTTACGGGTGAGGGGCAATTGGACTTCCAGACGGCATTTGGTAAAACACCTGTCGGTGTTGCAAAGGTGGCGAAAGCACATAATATCCCTGTCATTGCGATTGCTGGTGGCATCGGTGAGGGTGCTGAAGCCGTCTACGAAGCAGGCATAGATGCTATGTTGGGTATTGTCCAAGAACCGATGTCTCTTGAGGGTGCTGTTGAAGATGCCGTGCGGTTAATAGCTGACACGGCAGAGCAGGCGGCACGATTAGTTGTTATCGGAAGTGGGATACGCATCCAATAGGGAAAGGGTGGACGGGCACAGAGACCCGTCCCTGCGTTTCTACTATAACAGCACTGGCGTCCCTTCCATGAAATCGTTCGTCTCTTTTTGCCACATTTCCATATCTGCAGCAAGTGAACGGATACGATCAGCATGTTCAGGCAAATCGGCAAGGTTTGTCGTCTCCCATGGATCTTGCTCCAGATCAAAAAGTTGGATGCAATTTGTACCGGCGCCCGTCTCTTCGGAGACATAGTAGCGAATCAATTTCCATCGTCCATCGCTGATGGTACGTTGAATATCCCTATATGCTGCGAAGACTGTTGCTCGTACCCGCTCTACATCACCTCTCATCAGTGGCACTAAGCTGCGCCCTTCAGTTGTATCTGGACATGCGACCTCCGTGAGGTCACAAACGGTGGGGAATACATCGTACAGATAGGTTAAGGCATCCACTGTTACGCCTTCGGGGACTCCAGGTCCGGCGAATATTGAAGGAACGCGGATGCTGTGGTCATAGAGATTCTGTTTGCCCAACAATCCGTGTTGTCCGACTGCAAGTCCGTGATCGGCGGTATAGATAATAATTGTGTTTTCGAGATGTCCAGTGGCTTCTAAAGTTTGTAGAACACGACCCATCTCGGCATCCATGTGTGTAATCATCCCATAATAGTCGGCGATATGTTGTTGCACAATTTCAGGCGTGCGTGGGAATGGTGCTAATACTTCGTCTCGAATGCGCATCTCGCCGTTATCGAACGGGTGTTCTGGGAAGAAATTCTCTGGAACAGGTATCTCCTCTGGCGGATACATCGTCGCGTATTCTCCTGGGGCGGTCCTTGGATCGTGTGGTGAAGTAAAGGAGAGATAAAGGAAAAAAGGATCCGTTTCGTTGTAGTTTTCTATAAATTGCACGGCGGCATCAGTAAATAGTTCCGTAGAAAACTTTTCTCCAATGTACCTGGCATCATTCGGGTATTTCCCCGTTGCATCGAAATCGGAAACTGGCACTTTATATTGATCACTCATGCCGCCAAAGAAAATCTTAGCACCGTCATCAAAACTGTTGGTAAACGTTTGTTGGTCGTTGTGCCATTTGCCAGTAAAAAATGTGTGATACCCCGTCTCGCGCATCACTTGTGGCCAAACTGCCAAATCTCGGTTAATTTGGTTTCCACCGCTGCGGAACAGATTCGCACTGGTGAGGACAGCAGCGCGACTCGGTACACAAACAGCACCGACAAGGGATCCCATGATGTGTGTTTGACGGAAAGTTGTTCCGCACGCCATAAGTGAATCCAGTGTTGGTGTTTTCACGGTTGGGTCGCCCATGCCACCAATAGCATCCCACCGGTGGTCGTCGGCAATCATAAAAAGAATATTGGGTTGTGAAGACATATTTTTAACTTTCCTTGCGGTTAAACAACGTGATTTTGAACCTTTGACGCGTATTCCTTAAGTCCGCCTGCGCCGTTGTTGCAGGCTATGGGTTGGGTGTGATATTTAGAAGAAAAAATGTCAACATTCCTAAACCCAGTCGAAACTTATCGAAAACCTGCTCGCAATGTAACGGAGAGCAGTCCAGGAGGCTATAATTAAAAAATGAAGATTGCTACTATTGAACAATTTTACCCGCGCCGTCGGATGCGGCTTGTGAAGCTCACAACAGATACCGGCATCGTCGGCTGGGGTGAAACGACACTTGAAGGTAAACCGAAAAGTACGTGTGCTGCTGTTGAGGAGCTTGCCGATTATTTCATTGGTAAAGATCCGTTGCGTATTGAACATCACTGGCAACATGTCTATCGTTCTGCATTTTTCCGAGGCGGTAACATCCTGATGTCTGCCTTATCCGGGATCGATCAAGCGTTGTGGGACATTGCAGGCAAACATCACGGTATGCCTGCCTATCAGCTGTTAGGTGGTGCTGTGCGCGACCGCATCCGTGTTTATGCCCATTGGGGCATCGGCAGCTTAACAGACGAAGGGAAAGCCGCTGCTAAAGAGCGCCTTGAATTTTTACAACAGAAGGGTGGCTACACGGCGTTTAAGAGCGGTCCCGGTGGCAAGTGGCGTGGGCACGAACCTCCCGCGGTTATTGATGAATTCGTAGAACGTGCCTATCTCATGCGCGAGTGGGTCGGACCCGATGTCGAACTTGCGTTTGATTTTCACGGAAAGATGACACCGGCACTCGCCATTGAAATCTGTCATGAACTTAAAGGCATGCGTCCGATGTTCGTTGAAGAACCGATTCCCCAAGAAAATGTAGATGCACTCAAATTGGTCTCTGACCACGTGCCTTTTCCGATTGCAACAGGCGAACGTCTGCTGACCCGTTGGGGGTTTCGTGAGGTTTTTGAGAAACAGGCAGTCGCCTATCTGCAGCCTGATACCTCTCACGCCGGGGGCATTACTGAACTAAAGAAGATTGCCAACATGGCGGAGGTATACTACATGCACATCGCACCGCATTGCGCTATCGGACCGGTTGCGTTTTCTGCCTCCCTTCATGTTGATGCTGTTGTGCCGAATTTCCTGATTCAAGAGCAGATTGATGACGGCTTAGGTGCTGGTTTATTGGCTGAGGAGTGGCGGGTTACAGATGGGCACATTGAATTACCAACGAAGCCAGGACTTGGGTTTGAGATTAACGAGCAGGAGGCTGAACGGACGCTTGATACCTACCCAGAGGAGCTTGGCGGCGAGTTCTATTATGATACAGATGGCAGCGTAGCAGACTGGTAATGAAGGCGTTGGGTTTCACTGCGTTCAACCCAACCTACGGCGATGCGTTTATACCACTGGTTTCCGGTTTGCAACATAGGGTGGCTCAAGCATCAATTTCTGATCTTCGTCTGACATCAGATGACGGAGTTCATCGTCGTGTCTGCCTTGTCCCCATGAGGCGTGACCTGGTGAGTACTTGAACAGAATTGAACGACGTTGATGGGTCGCAGTCCAAGGGAGGGTGCCGTGTGTCAGTGCCTCCGTGAAAATGACGACATCTCCCGCCTTCTGATGCACGGGTGCCATACAGATTTTGTTCTCCTCGGTCGGTCGAAAACGGTCAGGACACCGATAATTGCTCTTATGGCTGCCTGGAATACAGCAGAAACCTCCGTGTCCTGGAAGCATGTCGGTTAATGCCCATGATGCAACGGTTAAGCCGTTATACATCTTGTCGTTTCGGAAGACGTAGTACTGCGCTGGGTCGTATGGCGTACCGCCACCGTGGAGCATTCCACCTGGATTTCCGTTTATCATCAAAATGCCGTAGACATGATCGAGTCGGAATTTTGGACCGACGATCTCTGCTAAAAACGGCATAATCCGCGGATGATTCAGAAGTTTCCGAAATGCGTCATTCTCCCAGTTCAAAAATCCGCCGAATCTTTGGGAATAAACATCATCGTCAACTGGATCGGCATACTCTTGGACATCAATGAGGGCGTTCAGTTCAGCGAGTTCGTCTGTTTCCAAGACGCTTTCGATGTTAATATACCCCCACAGGTCGAACAGATATTTTTCTTCAGCGTTCATATTTTTAATTTTCCTTGCGGTTAAACGACGTAGGTTAGAATTTTGCCGTGCGTTTCTGAGTCTCCGCTCTCCATTTCATTACGAGCTACAGTTCCACTTGTAGGTGGAAGTTACGATTCCCGACCGGATAAGCGAAAACCTACGCCATCTTTTTCCAAACCGAAGAATAAAAAACTTATTGATGGACCGAGCGCGAAGTGGGTTCAAGCCGCGTGACGACGATTTTTTCCCTGTCGATGAGTTCACCGACGCGTGCTGAGATTTCATTGAGCCACCGGTCATCCTCATAAACTGCAGCGTAGAGTTGTTCACGCTGTGCTTCGCTCTCAAAACGGCGAATCCAGACATAAAGATCGTCCTCTTCTTCGCCAATGAAACTACCGATTACAACCATTCCTTTAGAAATCTGGAAAGGAATAACGGTCTCTTCCATGTATTTCACCCAGTTCTCGCGTTGACCGGGTTGTGTTCTGTATTGCCGTAATTCAAAAAAAGCCATAAAATTCTCCTTGTTGAAAGAAGTCTATTGTTTGATTAGGAATCTGCTAAGAGAAAGCACTATTGCGTGTTACACATAGGAGCATTACACTACAAATTGATCGCGTTAAGGGGCAATTATATGAAATTGTAGCCGTAACTTTTACCCGTAATTTCAAAGAGGGCGATTGCCGCTTGGAAATGAATCTCTGCGTCTTGGTCTTGAAGAACCAATTCTAACAGTGGGACAGCCTTCGCGTTTTTAGCATCCGCAAGAGCCTTGATAGCATCAAGGCGGAAACCTCTTGTAATTTGCGCTTTGTGCAGTGCCGTTAGTTTTGCCACCAAAGCCTCTACCGCTTTGTCGGTTCCGATGTTGCCCAATGCCCTTGACGCATCACGCCGGATTTCGACGTGGTTGTCATCATTGTTCATTACTGCGATAAGTGCGTCGGTTGTTGTTTCATCTGCGAGTTCACCAAGCCCTTGTGTGGCAGCACGCCGAACATCCTTGTCGATTTCGTTTTCACCTTCCATTATCTGAACGAGTTCTGGTATGAGTTCCCGGATTCCGGCTTGTCCAATGGTAAGTGCTGTGGCTTTTCGGATATCGACATCTGGGTCGACTAAGCGTTGTTTGAGCCGTGAGATGTCCATGCCAGCTCCGCTTGCACTACATCTCCCTAAAGCGATCATTGCGGCATTTCTAACTTGATGATTTTCCCATTCATCTGCTGTGCGAGCAGCCATCTTGGGGGCAACGAATGCCGGTAAGTCTAATTCTTTGGAGGCGTTGACAAAGACTTCCCAACTCCAGTTTCGTTTGAGATCGTCAGCGCCGTTGGCTTTCCTATTTGCCTCGTCTTCAAGTGCAATGATATATTCGGTATCGTCAATGAGACGTTTACCAACCGCTTCGGCGGCGCGCGAACCACCGATTTCGCCGAGGGCTGTTGCTGCTTTTGTCCGGGCGGAAGCCTTGGCTAATTTATCTGTGCTGGCATCCAAGGTTACCCGTTTGTCTTCAAGGATGGCGATGAGATTGGGAATAGCGGTTTCACTCTCGAGTTTTCCCAAGGCGACAATGGCGTTCTTCGCTATATCTCCTACGCGGATATCTAAAGCACGAATCAGGACAGGTTCAGCCGATTTATCCCCAATGTTACCAAGGGCGGCAACGGCAGCGGCGCGGACATCGTCTGGCTCTAAGGGATTTTCAAGCATTTCGCTTAGTTTCGAGACAGCGTTTGAATCTTTTAGGTTGCCCAAAGCTGCTGCGGCTTTCAATCGAATCTCGGCGTTTTCATCGGTGAGTGTGGCCAGAAGTACTGCGGAGGCGCGTTCATCTTTGAGCGCACCCAGCGAATTGGCGGCACCGGCGCGTATGGATTTCATTTCGTTGCTATTCTCAAGGACCGCGATTAATGGATCGACGGCACGTCGTTCTTTAAACCCTCCGAGAGATTCCGCTGCCCGTCTACGGACGACGTAACTTGGGTGGTTCAATTCCGCCAGCATTGCATCAACGGCAGGTTTTTTATGAATTGCACCGAGAACATCCACGAGGGTCCATCTCACCCATTCATCATCAGCAGATTTGAGTGCCTCAACGGCGAATCTGGATGTCGCTTCATTTCCATCTTTTTTTAATGATGCGATAACTTGGTTTTGTACTGCTTGGACTTCGTATCCGTCATCAAAATTCCCTAAGCCTTTCTTTACTATATCAACGAGTCCTTTGTCTCCTGCTTGAATCTCAAGAAGTGCCTTCGCCGCTTCAAAGCGCGTTGTTTCATACTTGTCATTTTTCATGACATCTACAAGCGGTGCCACGACTTTTTGTCCTTTAATTTTACCCAAAGCAATAGCGGCTTCTTGCCGAACGACACCCTGTTTATCTTTTTTCAGTGCTGCAACAAGAGGCGGAATTGTGGGATCACCCTTGACTTCACCGAGTGCCCATGCTGCGCTTTGTCGAACTGTTGCACGTCCATCGTCCTCGAGTGCGCGTGCTAACGGTTCTATGACGGCATCCCCTTTGATGATTCCGAGTGCGCGTGCTACCTCACTGCGGACGAGACTGGGGATCGGTTTGAGTTCACCCCATGTGCGATAGTTTGTCTGCGGATAATCGGCTGTCCACTGAATCTGGAAAGAGTCTACTTGTGTTCGAAGCGTGTCAAGGGTTTTATACTCGCGTTTCATGTGTCTCTGAAAGTCTGAGATTTCGTCAAACCGTGTGGAGAGCACCCATATCAAGATGGGAACAGTTTCCTGTGCTTGTATGCGGCTCAGGACTTTGACAGCGTTAGCACGGAGTACGGGACTGGTTTCATCGCTAAACATGAGAAGGAGCATCGGTTGGACTGCTTCTTCCGGTTTGAGTCGCCAGAGTGCTGTAAGTGCTGCCGAGCGTAGGGTTTCACGCATCTGCTTATCCATTGCGATGATAATCAGTCTTTGAACGGCTTCTTCTGTAGACACACTGATGTTTCCGAGAGCTTCCGCTGCATTGGTGGCTGTGGTGTCGTCATAAGAGAGGGCATCGGTAAGGGCAGTGACTGCGGTGTTATTTTTCCCGCGCGCCCGCATATTACCGAGTCCTGTTGCTGCGAATGCCTTCACCTCTTTATGCGGGTCTGTATTTAGTGCCTCAATGAGCGGAATGATTGCGCGCCGGTCCCCGATTTGTCCGAGTCCATCTGCAACCTTCACCCGAATTTTGTCCGGGGCATTTTTGAGGGCGTCAATCATAAATGGGACAGCAACACCACGCATTTCGACAAGTGCTGCGAGGGCTTCTTCTTGTAATTCTTCATTCGCTAACTTTGCTATGAGAGGTTCTACGCCTTCTTCTACTTTAAGCAGTCCGAGTGCTTTGATTGCGGCTGATTGCGTGCCAATTCGATACTTTTTCAACCACAAATTGTCAATGTAAGCACTGGCGATATATTGGTATTCTGTGGTGAAGCCGGTATCTTCGTCAGGAATGAGGTTTCGCGCTTCAGTGTTCAACACCTCAAGTAGCGGGGCGATTGTGGGGTTTCCTATGCGGTTGAGGGCGTCTATAGCTGTATCCTTGACGTAGATATTCGGGTCCGCGAGAAGTCTGATAAGGTCTGGGACAGCCATTTGGGCTTGGATAGTTCCGATAAGTTTCGCGGCATACATTCGGACCTGTGCACTGTTATTTTTAAGTGCAAGTTGCAATCCAGTCACGATGGCTGCACTGTCAGGAAGTACGCCTCTCATTTGTTCAAGGGCGACAATTGCCATATACGCTACTTCTGGTGCACTATCGGCTTTGGCGAGGACATCTTCAAAGATTGGTATGAGTTCAGGCTTACGCATCGCACCGAGATGACGAATAGCTTCTTTTCGAATGGCTGTATCCGAGTGGTGTGTTGCTTGTTGCAGTAATTCAACAACGGGTTCGCCTTGCCCGAGTTTTGTCGTCAGTTGTCTGACGGCTGCACGTGCGTCAGGCTGGTAGCACTTCTCTGCGGTTAAAAGTCCTGTAACGACAGCACTGTCCGCGTGTGATACGAGTTCAGACAGTAGTTCTGGGCGTTTTTCAACCGCCTCAGCGAGTGATAGAGCAAAGAGACCAGAGATAGAGTGCTGTGAGCGTGTGAGACGTTCCTGCCGGTCGAGTTCGTCAGAATCTGGATCTTCCATCAATTTGATAACCAGGATGTCGGCAGCTAATGTTTCCAGATACGCGTTTGATTGTGAAATGGCTTGATGCCAACCGTTTGTGTCAGTACGTGTCCGATTTTGCAAGAAAGCACTCAGATGTTTTGCTTCTTGATTTCCCGCCTCGGTCTTTTGAACGGCTGCTTGTGCGGCGGTATAATCCCCGCGAACAATAGCGGTGCGTGCTTCAATAATGTCCCTGTTTTCTTTTTCGCCACACCCGGTTAGGAGGACAATAGCAGCAGTAAACATAAGGATGACGCTTATCTGCCACGGCAGGTGTTCAAGGGGTCGTTTCATGTTTTTCCTCTCTTTCTAATGGTTGTCGGTTCACCTGCTCTGCAGGCTTTCAGTTTTCGGTTTTCGGTTAAAGAGATGCTTGTGGGTTGCACATAATGGGCAACTGCCATAGAAGTTAACTGGCAACCGACGACCATTTCTCCGATAGCTATTTTATTATTTCCCAGCGATTACAAGTTTTGTGAGGTCTGCGACGGCATAAACATTTCGCCCAATTCGGTTCAACAGCGCCAGTCGGTTTGTGCGGAGTGCTGGCTCTTTCGCCATGACCAGCACATCATCAAAGAATGTATCTATTGCTGGCTGTAAAGCGGCGAGTTGTGTTAGGAGTTTAGCGTAGTCGCGTTCCTGAATGCTTTGTTTAAAGTTCGGTTCTACCTCAGTAATACGTGCGGACAATTGCTTTTCAGCGTTATCCTCCAGAAGCGCAGTATCTACAGTTTCTGGCGCATTCTGTGGTAAAATTCTCAATACCCGGTTGAGGGCATTATACACTTCCTCGAAATTTGATGTCAAGCGAAATTCGGCAAGCGCGCTGGCGCGTTTGAGAATGTCAATAATATCAACATTGCCAACTGTCAAGACGGCATCGGCAAGATCCGGGGTATATTGATGTATCTCCAGCAAGATGACGCGTAGGCGTTCTTTGATGAAGTTGAGGACACTCGTCTGTGTATCATCGGCTAATGCAACTTTGTACAGGGAAAGTACTTTTGCTACGACGGTATCTAAAGAGATTGGTAGCTGCCGATCTTGGAGGATACGGATTGTACCGAGGGCGTGTCGCCGTAACGAGTACGGATCTTGCGAGCCTGTTGGACGTTCGTTTATCCCAAAATATCCAACGATAGTGTCAATTTTATCCGCAATGGCGACGATCGCACCGACTTTGGTTTCAGGCAACGGTGTATCTGCACCAAGCGGTTGGTAGTGTTCGGCAATAGCCGTGGCAACAGGTTCTGCTTCGCCCGAGTTTAGCGCGTAATATTGTCCTGTAATGCCCTGCAATGATGGGAATTCGATGACCATTTGAGTCGTCAAGTCCGCCTTACAGAGCCAGGCTGCGCGTTCTGCATGACGAACAGTCATTTCTGGAAGTTGTAGTTCTGTGCCAATGAAGGCGATGAGTGCCTTAAGCCGTTCTGCTTTATCCAAGAGTGAACCAAGTTTGGCGTGAAAAACAACCGCCCCTAAACGTTCAACTTTATCGCCGAGACTGGTTTTTTGATCCTCGCTATAGAAAAATTCGGCATCGTTAAGTCTTGCGTGGAGGACGCGTTCGTTTCCGTGCCGAACGCCGTCTATATTTCCGTCTGTTCCGTTGGAAATTGTAATGAATTTCGCTGCAAGCGCAGTGTCGTTTTCCCACATTGGAAAGTAGCGTTGATGCTTTTTCATCGCCGTAATTAGGACCTCAGGCGGTATTTCCAAATGTGACTCGCTGAAATTGCCGATGATAGGTTGCGGATTCTCTACGAGGTAGTTCACTGTGTCGAGTAGTTCGTCGTCCAGTTTTGGGAGACAATCCTCTGCTTGAAAAATATCTGTTACCTGTTTTTTGATGGTCTCGCGCCGCTCCTTCGGACAGACAACCACACCCGCAGCACGCAGTTTCTCGGAGTAGTTATCTAAGTTTGCTGTTGCCAGCGTTATCGGTTCAGGGTGCAAGGATCTGTGCCCGTAGGTTACCCGTCCTGCGTGTGCATCACCGTAAGCACAATTGATAACTGCGTTTCCTAACAGTGCGACTAGCCACCGGATAGGACGGGCAAAACGTGTAACCCCCCTGCCCCCCTTTTCAGGGGGATAAGTTTCGCTCTGGCCTGTTTCCCAGCGCATGGTTTTGGGAAAGCGGAGGGTTTCAATCCATTCAGGCAGGAGCGTTTGCAACACCTCTTGGACGGGTTCTCCTGTTTCAACTTTAGAGGCGGCAACATATTCTCCACGTTCGGTTTCAACAATGCGGAGTGCTGTAAGTTCAACACCTTGGGTCTTTGCGAAGCCGATAGCGGCTTTCGTCGGTTCACCGTTTTCATCGTAGGCGACACGCTTTGGTGGTCCCACAATCTCTGTCTCTTGACTTTCTTGGAGCGTTTTTATCCTTTTAATACTGAGCGTGATGCGACGCGGCGTACCGAGCGTTTCAACTTCGCTAAATGGAATCCTGTGGTTCGTAAGAGAATCAGTTGCGATTTCGCGAAGTTGATGAAGGACTGGTGGGACATAACTCGCAGGTATCTCTTCAGTGCCGATTTCAAACAGGAAATCGGTGGTTTCAGTAGGGTTAGAAACCGTATCTACCGCAGTGGAAACTGGTTGGGTGCGGTTAGAAACCGCACCTACCGCGGTGGAAGGTGATGCCGTGCTAAAACGTCCCATGAGCGGATGTTCCATCTCTTCACGCTGTTTGACATAAGCGCGTGCGATCCGTTGTGCGAGCCGTCGCACGCGTTCAATGTAACTCACCCGTTCCGTGACGCTGATAACACCGCGGGCGTCCAGCATATTGAAGGTGTGTGAGCATTTCAAGACATGGTCGGTCGCAGGTAGGACTAACCCAGCATCTAAACACGCGTGAGTTTCCTTTTCGTAGGTGCTGAACAGGTCAAACAGCATCTCTACATTTGCATGCTCAAAATTGTAGGTTGAGTATTCTACTTCGCTTTGTCTATGGACATCGCCGTAGTTAAGATGTTCATTCCAACGGATGTCAAAGAAGTCATCAACATTCTGCAAATAGAGTGCGATACGTTCAAGCCCGTAGGTAATCTCAGCACATATCGGGGCAAGGTCTATGCTTCCCATCTGTTGGAAGTAGGTGAATTGTGTGACTTCTGCACCGTTCCACCAGACTTCCCAACCGAGCCCGGAGGCACCAAGGGTTGGTGATTCCCAATCGTCTTCAACGAATCGGATGTCGTTCTTACGGGGTGAGATGCCGAGATGGTATAGGCTCTCAAGGTAAAGCGGGAGCACATTCTCAGGTGCGGGTTTGAGTATTACCTGATATTGATAGTATGCGCCGACGCGAAAGGGGTTTTCTGCGTATCTGCCGTCGGTTGGACGGCGGACGGGTTCTACATAAGCCGTTTGCCACGGCTCTGGACCGAGGCATCGTAGGAAGGTAGCGGGGTTAAATGTCCCTGCACCGACTTCTATATCGCACGGTTGCTGAATAATGCATCCGTGATCTGCCCAAAATTTCTCTAACGCTAAAATTATTTCTTGAAGAGTCATATCTGTTTTTTTTCGCACACTCCGTTTAGTGGTGGTTGATGCACATTTATTTTAACATAATGGGTTTCTTTGTGCAATAGATTTTCAATATGTTATGGGTTTCAGTTATCAGTCTGATTGCTGATTGTTAATTCGTCTGAATCAGGATTCACAGGATTTTAAGAGTTTCAGGATTGGAGTTGATTGGAGTTTGTCTAAATAGCGGATTTTTTGCGCAGTGAAGCTATGGAAAAGTGCTCAAATTTCAGAGTAAAATGAAAAAAATTGGGATAGATAAAACAGCCACGAACCAAGGGGAACCGCGCTTTTATGGCGTTTTAGAGTAAAATGTTACTCTGAAAATAAGAGTTGGATTTCAGAGTGGAATTGTAGGAAGGATTCCCCGAAAAACGGCGTGCGTCTGAAACGGATCTGCTGTATATCTTTTCAAACTGGGGGATCTAGAAGTTTTGATCGGTTGACGAGAAATCGGAATTCATACCGCTTAACTATCAATTCAAGCGTCCTCGCAATCCATTCATCAGCGTGTGGTGATACAATTACTTCGCTATTTTCACCAATCAATGTTTGAATGTTAATTTTAAGAGGCTTGCCAAATTCATAGGAGACATCACGTGGAATTGATGAAATATCAATGATCGCACGCACTTCGTGTTCGTACTCAAAAGGTTTTCTTTTATAGAAGTAGGGGTAATATAGGAGATTATCTACATCTACAGGCATATCAATTTCATCGTGATTGTTGATGTACTTTATTTTACCAATGAATACATTAGGTTTATCTGGCAGGCTACTCTCCAAGTTTCCCATAGTTGTTTTAATTGCTATACCGTTATTGCGTAGGTGATATTTGTCCCACATTGCCATTGATTCTTCTTCCTTTTTATGCCAACAGTTACACATGATGTAGGGACGA
Source organism: Candidatus Poribacteria bacterium (assembly GCA_022826805.1). GTDB lineage: Bacteria > Poribacteria > WGA-4E > WGA-4E > WGA-3G > WGA-3G. Next base: position 30,898 of record JAJDUH010000024.1, on the reverse strand, counting down.
AGATTTGAATCAACACGCTCAATGGTGGGGTTGATATCGAGTTTGGGAGGCAGCGTAGCTGATTCTGGGATGTATCCTTCAAACTTGTCATCGTACTTATCGGCTCTTGCAAAAAACAAGGATTCTGTTGCTAAAATATTGGCAAATTTCTCAAAACTCATATATCGCCACAAAGTAGTATCATCTTTGGGTTGTGTGATGCCTTTCAGCTCTTTAGACATAACATTGTTCTTTCAAAATGAATGTGTCAGTTTGTTGTCCTTTGCAATCTTTGCAATATAGAATTGTTCGCGAGAAATACCATCGGTTTTCAACGTTCCGACCAATTCTACTTGTGCTCGATTGCCCTTGATCGCGGGTGAGTAATTTACTTCCAAATGATTTACGCTTCACTGTCCCTGAAATCTCTAAAGACATTACGAGTTTTCATGGCTATAGATTCAATAGTTCCGAGATCAAAAGTCATCATATCAGTTTCTTCAAATTCGGTCCTAACACTTTTTGACATCATGGCATATATGAACTTGTGAGATCTGAACCAGGCACCTATATTATCCATATCAGGAATTTCATCTTCTACCACTCTTATTCTAACCGTGTATTCATCAAGAGCGACAGGGAGAGCAGTCATCAGTGTAGACTGATAGCGTATGCATTTGATTTCTATTAATGACCAGTCTATACCAAAGCCTTTTGATTCTTCTTTTAAAACTTCCTCAAATTTTTCCTCAAAATTAACTTTCATTGTTCCTCCGTTTTTGACATTTCTGTTTCTGTCCTCTAAACGCGTTCTCTTTTGCTTTTCTATATTCCTGTTGCCTCTCTATAAAAATAACATGCCTCGGAAAGAAAATCAAGTGGAAAAGGAAAGCTGCTGTCCAAAGTATACCGAGCGTAGATAGCAAGGGGGAGGGCATCGCCATCGACAAGGAGTATTTGTCGGTTGTCAGAATCAGGCTTTTAGGATTTTCAGGATAATTAGAGTCTGTCTTATAATTGCGATTTTTTCGGACAAATATCCTTAGCATCGGGATTGTCCTTTAACAGGCGCATTCACGGAGGTTTCACGGAGGTCTTTTTGGAGCCTTGATTCCATTGGGTTTCTGATCTTGGAATTGTGCGTTCTCCGTGAAAAGCGCATAAAATGGGTTTTAAGTTATATTATGTTTAACGAATAGGTGTGTTTTAATAGTTGTTGGGTCGAGATTTGGAAATCCGTCTGACAGGAAAACTGAATGGCTCTGTTTTCCGTAAACCTCTCCTTGACAATTCAATTCATACAGGGTATAATTGGCAAGACATGTTAGCAAAAATGGAGAAGAAATTATTGGAAACACAATTTGTGCTTTGCATCGAAAATGAAGGTTGTGAAGACTTGGAGAAACGGAAGTTCTACCAAATTTTGCCTGATGAAAAGGCGGCACAAGAGGGATATCTGCGAGTCATTGATGAATCTCAAGAGGATTATTTGTATCCTGAATCTTATTTTATTTTTTTCGAACTGCCTCGCGAAGCTCAGGAAGCACTCATAGCAATAGGTTAAGTGTAGCGTAGTGCAAATTCTCAAGGAGTTTTTTAAAGCGCATCAGACATCCCCGGTTCAACAACCACCCCCGAATAAAAGGTGTTTTTAAGCAACCTACGAAACAGATTCCAGCCAGTTAATGGCGGTCTGTTCATCCTGCTCAATTGCGATTTCGACTGCGCGTTTGGCATGTTCCAAAAGGTCTTTGGCACGGTTACGTAAGTTGAAGGATTCAAAGGCTTTCTGTTCAATTTCAGCCTGTTTCTTTTCCTCGATTTTTGGGACAGCAATTTTACTGAATTCTTCCTTGTTAATAGCAGTCAGGATTGTTCCGCTACACCCTTTTTTGAGTTGTAACTGCCCAACAATGCTTTTTAAAAGCACGAGCAAGACTTTGGAATTAAGCACATCTGACTGGACAACGTGAAATCCAGTAGAGCATAAAGCGTTATCATATTCCTCAGTTATTAGAGAGATGCTTTCCAACGACCCCTCAATAGATGAAACAATCACATCGCCAGCGGCTACCTTGCGGCGTGCTCTGGTTGGTAGATCTTCCCCTGGTGCTACCATACAACTGACTATCTCTCCGCTACTTCCGATATTAGCGAGTTCGATGTACTTATATTCTGTTTCAGCGTCAGGGTTGAAATTACTATCTTTCAAACGCGCCAGTTTGCCCAATGTATCCCACCCGCACGGATATTCTCTAATAGCGTTGACAATGTCATCATATTTCGGTTGGAAATAGTCTGCGTCAATGCGTTCGGCGCGCTCGGTGTCTGAAAAGTTTTTGACGAAGGTTAGTTGCTGCTTGGGTTGCCACTTGGCAAGACCGAGTTCGGCGAGGAGGAGGGTTTGTGCCTCGTTGTATACTGCCTCTGATGCTTGAATTGAATCAAAAGCTTTATTAAACGATAATGTTATACTATTCTGTAATTGATTGCATAAAAGCGGTATTTCTATTCTTTTTACTTCCTCTAAGTTGACATTTGATTGATTAATTGAATGCCTTGCTCGCCTCTTGATGTCAATTATACCGTATTTAGTGTTCAAAAACGCTGTCAAATATTCAGGAGTAACGATTTCTGGATTTGGATTTATCCGTACAAGGTAAGACGCGAAAACAATATCTTCATCTGAGAATTTTCTGAATATACCGGTTCTTCCTACAAATGCTGGCGAATTCGTGCGGTTAAACAAAACGTCTCTGTCTTTAAGTTTGTATGATGCGATTTGGTTATCACTTAATTCTGTGTACTTTGATATGTTCCGATTACACAACATATCGCTAATTTCGTTCATCCTATAAATTTTTGTGCCTATACTGTCTTCGTTCATTTTAACTGAAATGCCATAGTCACTTGAAGTAAGCGTGTTTCCTATAGGAGTGTACTTAAGATTTTCATTCTTATAAGGTTCTCGACTTAGGTATCCACTATCCCAACGATAATCAGTATGTAAGGATAGCTCCGACAGGTTTCTGATTTTGAATTGCAATTTTATTCGTCCATCCAGAACGTTGCCATTTAACTTTCACTCAGTATCCTCCCAAAACGATAAATTTTCGCTTTTTGCCCATTCAATAGAGGCTTCGGCAATCCCATGAGGGAGTTCGCCGTTGTGGTTATGCAGGTCATGATCGACAATCAGGTGTCCGTTTTCGTCTAACTGATATTGTCCATTGCTGTTTTGAAGATACATGTAATCACCGGAGTTATCCTTACCGCCTTTTTCGGAAACGGCAAAAAAGATGGGGTAATCCTCAACTTTGGGAAAAAATGATTTGTCATCTGGGTGGTCGTTCCATTTCTGCAAGAACAGGACACTCGTTTTAGTGCCGGTATGGGGTTTAAAGGTATTGTTATCAAGTTCGACTACTGCCAGAATGCGGGCATGTTCGGCGATAAAATCGCGGATATATTTATCAGATGCATTGTTGAATCGGCCTTGTGGCAAGACAATTGCCATGCGTCCGCCAGGTTTAAGGAAGTCGAGATTGCGTTCAATAAACAGGATATCGCGTCCGACTTTGCTTTGTGCTTTACCGTTGCCTTTAAAGCCAAGGGTATATTGGTGGAGGATACGGTTCTCCTTGATGTCTCCCGCGAATGGTGGATTTGCCATCAAAATATCGAAGTTAAATAGTCTGTTTTGGTCTTTTTCGGCTCTTAGGTCTTTGAGCCGCTCAAAACCGTCTCCGTAGGTGCGTATCCACCGACTGTTTCTGTCGGTGTTGTCGCTCCAGCGCTCGTAATCGAGGGTGTTGAGGTGTAAGACGTTGGTTTCACCGTCGCCAGCAATCAGGTTGAGGGTTCGAGCGACCCTAACCGTTTTTTCGTCAAAGTCGATGCCGAAGACTTTGAGGACGTGTTCTTTATCATCAGGCGGGATTTCTGCGTTGGTGAACAGGGTGCCAGTGAGTTTGAAAACGGTATGTACTGGAAATCCGCAACTGCCGGAGGCGGTATCAATCATATATTCGCCTCGCTTGGGATTGAGCATTTTAACACACATATCTATGACGTGGCGAGGCGTGAAGTATTGACCCTTTTCACCTTTGGCAGATTTACTGACGAGGTACTCAAACGCTTCGTCAACAATCTGTAAATTGGAATTAAAGAGTTTGACATCTTGCAAACTTGAGACACAGACGGATAGATGACTATCAGAAAGTTCAAACGTCGAATATTCAGGAAAAACACCTTTCCACTGGTTTTTGGCCTCGTCGAAAAGGTGTTGAATTTTGGTTTTCAGTTCGGAGTCGGTTTGCCCTGTGTTTCTAAACTCCATCAGCCGAAAATCGTCGTCAGGGATGGCTTCAACGGCTCTCCTGAGCATCTCATAATCTGGATGCTCGACCTCGTAATCTTGATCTGTTTCTTGTATGGTGATGTTGATGCGTTGGCGTAGGAGACGGTTGATAAACATCTTGTCGTCTTGACTCTTGAATTCGTCATAGAGTTTGGTAAAGATGAGTTTGAAAACTTCTTCAAAAACATCCACACCCGCATTGGCGAGGACCTCATCCTCTAATTCCAGAATAATGTCCTTTAAGGATTTCCGTTCTGTTGCGAGTTTGTCTTTGAGTATGAGGTTTTTGAGTGTAAAACGTTCGTTGAGTATGTCGGCGAGGGTTTGATCGATGTTGGGGATATCAGTGATCTCTTCAAAGTAGTTCGGGTCTTTTCGGTGGTAGTGTGATATTTGCTGTCCGTTTGTCCATACGGCGATGGGGGCACCAGTGGCGTTGCAGTAGGAACGGAGTTGATCTTTACCGTCTTGAAGTTTGGGTTTTTTTACCTCAACGATGATATACGGAGTATCCGGTCTGTCTCTGTCAAGGATAACGATATCTGCGCGTTTCTTCTCTCTACCGAAGTTAACGGGGTGTTCAAATCTCACGCGTTCTTTGGGATAGCGATACTGATTCAGGAGTCGTGCGGCGTAGAGTTGGCGGATGAGTTCTTCGGGTTTTAGCTGGATTGCTTTTCTGCGAATGGGGCAGTAAATGAAAGGTTTCTCGTTGCCTTCTATTTTTTGACGTAAATCGTTAATTTCAGATGTGTTGAAGAGGTCGAGGTGGTAATTGCTGTCTTTGAGGATGGTTTGGATGATGTCGGGTTGTGTCATAAATTTGCCTTTCTGTTTTTCAGGGACCAGGAATATAGGACGGTGGTTCACCTAACTCAATTTCACCAAGTTTTAAATCTTCTTGCCATTTTTCGCGTACTTTTTCAAAATCTTTTCGTTTAACCCAATGAATTTTACCGAAAGCATCTTCAAGTCCAACACCTCTACAATCACCTAGCAAAAATTCGCAATAACCCGTATTGTATGGTAGTTGAAACTGAACCTTTTCACTGGCCTCAAGTCGTTTAGGAATTTCAAGGCTTAAGTTTGTAACCATAATGAGTTCTGTCTTCCATTTGGCGCGAATATTTTGTATTGTAGTAGACCGGGTGCCAAGATTCGCGGCAGAAATGGAAATGAATTTAGATAGGGTGTTAATCCTTGGTGTGAAGAGTGTCCTCACTTCAAAATTAACTTTTAGCCTTGGCTTCAAAATAACATCACGATAGATGTTCCACCCGAGCGATAAGCCTGCTATAGCTGCTGAGATTGAACTAATGATTATTGCAAGTGTCGCTTTATCCATCCTGACTTGATTTCTCCAAAAATTTCTTTACTTCTTCTATTGAATATGGAGGTTTACAACGATGAATAACAGCGTGGTAGTTCGGACAAACAGACCTCAGGTGCTTAATTGGATCTACCTTTAAGGAGTTATCAGAGAACCACGTTGGTGGGAATGTAGTTCAATAGTTCCTTTTGAAAAGGAAATGTTGACCTCAAAACACTTCAGAAAATTCAAACCTAATAATCCTTTTATTCCCGAATTTCCAGGGAGATCGTGACATAAGACATCAATGTTTTCAATAGTTTCTCCGATCGCGGTTAGTTTCCTCACTGTAATGAGTTTCGCGGAGACTGTGCCGCTTGCTGTAAGAAGTCCCATCTGTTCCTTTGGGTTCGCAAGATCGTACCCTAAAGCGAGTGCAATCTCTGTCGGAATAATAGTAGTTGTAGCCCCTGTATCTAAGGCTACAATTACGTTTCGGAAGATATTTGCATTGATACCGTAGACTGTGAGGCGAAGGCTAATTAACGGGCGACTCGGGTCAAAGGAGATACGGGCCATTAGAATAAGTACCCTACATCTTTCCGAAGCCCACCGGTGTAATGTATTGCAGCACTGCCTTTATATCGCATTGAGGTTTCGTTAATATCAACCTCGGATTTGCTATGAACTAAAACGCGCCCTGATAACAGTTCGGTATTTTCGCTGATTTCACAATCCACAATGAACAGCCACTCATCAGGGTATTTTTGTTCCATTTCTTCGAGTGTCAAACGTTCATTAGACATTTGTTCTTTCTCCTCTGTAGATGTCCCTCTTACTGAGGCTTGAGTTATACAATAAAGTATATCACATTATACCAAAATTGCCAATGTTTTCATGCAGGTTGTGGGGGTCATTTGATTTCAGTATCTCGGCGGTTTTTTGCAGAAAGCGGCGACTATAGGATCAATCTGACAGCGAAAATATCGTACAGAAAAACCAGGCGAGGTTGGGAGACCTCGCCTACGGAGGGGTGTGAATCTACCACTAAAGATCGGATCTAGAAACGTTCCACAGGCAAAACGAGTTTGCTAAAGTTGGGTTTCACTATGTTCAACCCAACCTACAGGATGTCTTAACTACCGTTTGTGAGGTCAAGCGAGGTTGGGAATGCACATCGCATGAATCAGAATCAACGGTATAAAGCCTATAAAGGCTTTACCGGGTATGAATGCCTAAATCAACGGTATCAAGTCCGTGTGGACTTGCCCGGGCATTCAATCAACGGTATAATGCCCGTGAGGGCATTACCGGGGTCGAGTACGCCGCAAAACCTCGCCTACCAATTTTAGGGGAAAGTGATAGAGGGGCAAGGCACAAAGCCGAAGCCATCCTTGCCCAACATGGTTATTGTTTATCTTTTTAGCAGGGACCAATCAGGTTCGTCTTCTGGATCACCGAGGGGACCGTGGGCATTGCGAACGATACGGCGTTGCAGGTCATACCAATCCGTATAACTTGTTGCTGGCTGGAGTTTGTCGTTTCGAGCATCCATCAAGTTTGTAAGGGTGTTCTCCATTTCATCCGCCAAGGATTCCGCTTCGGGTTTATCAATCAGATTGTCCATCTGCAGCGGGTCTGCTTCCACGTCGTACAACATCCGTTTACCGTCGAGCCAGCGTGCGTAACTGTGCGTTTTTGTGCGGAGGCCGCGCCACTCGTTACCATCCACAAGATAGTCGTAAGTTGCGCCGAAGTTCATTGTTAAGACGGCATCCTGTTCAAAGGCGTCGGTTTCACTACGCCAAGAGGCTGACAGATCGTAGCCTTCAACTGTTCGGGGGGGCTGAATGCCACATAATCCACAGAACGATGGAAACAAATCCACAGGGGATGTGAGCGTGTCACAGGTAGGGTGGTTTTCATCAAAAACACCGGGGAGCCGCATAATCAGTGGTACTTTGATGGATTCTTCGTAAGGTTCCCGTTTCGCCCAGAAATTGATACCTTGCGCCCCGCCTTGCGTTCCGTGATCGGAGCCGAAAACGAGCAGCGTATTTTCGACGCGTCCTGTTCTTTCGAGGTACGCCATCAATTCACCGAGCATGTCATCTACTGTTAGCGTCATGGCGAGGTAGTGTCGGTAAATTTCTAACGATTGTTCTTTAACCGAGTCAGGGACATTTTCCGGCAGTTGGAGTTCGGCAGGCAGCCGATCGTAGTATTCTTGGGGTGCAAACTCGTAGGGTGTGGAGTGCGCTTGATGCGGAGAGATAAATAGGCAAAATGGGCTATCGTCGTCCACGTCGTCCATGAACTGAAAGGCGTATCGGTTCAGCGCATCGGTCTCGTATCCCTCCCATGTTTCGTTCCGCCAGTCGTCGAGGTTTACCGTCCCGTTGTAATAGTCTGTGTGAAAGTTATAACCTCGCCAGTGTTGGAACCCAAGGCGATCTCGTCCTTCGGGGACGTAGTCGCGTCCACCGATTTCCGGGAATGAACCTGTATGGAGATGCCATTTACCGACCCATGCAGTCTGATAGCCGTTTCTGCTGAAAACGTCGCCGAGTCCGATTTCATCGTGCCGAGTTTTGACGAAATTAATGAGATGGCCAGTGGTCTGTGGGTGTCGTCCGGTGAGTAGCATGGAGCGATAAGGTGTGCAGACGGGAGCGGTAGCAATTGCGTTTGAAAAAACGGTGCCTTCTTGCGCAAGGCGATCAATGTGAGGCGTTTCAATCTGTGTGTCCCCATATACTGGCAATGAACACGCACGAATCTGATCCGAGAGGAGGTAAACGATATTCGGTTTATCTGTCATATTGTTATCCTTAAAACTGTAGTCCTAAACTCACCCGATGTACCTGTTGTAAGTGTCCGAAATCGGCATAAGCGTAATCGAGAGAAAGGACTCTTTTGCCAAGGTTGAGATGGATGCCCAAGCCGAGTGTGAGTCCTTCTTCATCGGTGCTACGATCTTCGCCCAATCGGAATTTGTAACCGCCACGAATCGCCGCCATTTTTCTGTACCAGTATTCCATACCGATATTCAACCGTTCGCTGTTGTCGTTCGGATGGTTCCCATCGACTGCAAGGGTGAGGAGATTGTTGCCAGTGTCGATGACATCGTAGGCGATACCGAGCCTGAAATTAGAGGGCAGCGGAAATTCGTTCGTCTCTAATTCCGCTTTCCGTGCTGGATTTGTTGTGTCTGGAAACGGACGGTAATCTGCTATCCTTGGATCGCCTGCTACTTCCGAACCGCTCGTCAGATCGGGACCACCGAAACGCATTTCAGGTCCGAAGTTTGAGAAACACATCCCGATGCGTAAACTCCGCCAGCCGGTGTGGTATAGCGTACCGACATCAATCGCAACGCCTCTGGCACTTTCCCGATGAATCTGTTGATGGATGTATTTGGCGTTAATACCGATTGACAATTTAACGCCAGATTCCTGTTCGTAAAGTTGTCTGGCATACGCCACTGAGACTGCGGTATCCCAAGCGGAATACCAGAGTCCAGTTCCATCGGGTTTTGCCAGCGTGGTGATTTCTGTATCAGGGACGTTAAGGAACGTGACGCTCGCGCCCAAGGTGCCTACATTTTTTATCGGTGTAGCGAAGGCTAAATAGTTGTATCGGACATCAGCAAGCCAGACGGTATGGGTGTCCGAAAAACTGGTTTTTTCGAGTTGGCTGATTCCTGCTGGGTTCCAGTAGATGCTGGTTACATCGTCAGCAAGCCCACCAAACGCGCCGCCGAGACTATCTACGCGCGCACCCGGACCGATTTTCAGAAACTGTGCCCCGGCAGTGCCAACATTGGTTGTGGCATAACTGGAAACAACCCACAATGAAAGAAGCATGTATAAAAAAATATAAGTTATATGTCGCATTTAATTCTCCTGTTTTATAGTTATCAGTTATCAGTTGCTGGCGGTCAGTTAAGAGGCATCCGTAACTATAATAGATTTTAGAATTACGTAGACAGTACAGGTAGATTGTTACATAAGTCTCTTTAACCGATAACTGATGACTATCGAATGATAGCGAATCTGCCGATTTTGTTGCCGACGACTGTATCACTTTCGTCTCGGGCTTCGACATGGTAGATATAAACCCCGCTTGCGAGCGCCTGATTATAGCGATTGAGGAGTTCAAAGGAGGCTGTACCCCCCTTGTCGCCTTGTGCCAAGCGTTCATCTGGATTAAAAAGGGCGATGCTTTCATGTTCAATCTCATGTACCAATTCGCCTACCAATGTGTAGATCCGAATCGTACAACGCGGTGGCAGATGTGTAAAAAAGATTTTGTCTGTTCCTTCCGATAGTACTGCCCTATTCGTGACAAAATAGGGGTTTGGTACCACACGAATTTTACCAAGATCCGCCTCAATGTCTTCAGGGGCCAGCGTTTCCCCTTTTGTGTTTAGAAGGAATTGGTCGCTGTCCTGTGGTGCACTGACACCTCCCATTTCAACAGTGAAGACATCTCCAGCGGAGATTTCACCGTTGGGATCTTTAATGTAGACGTACGCCCCGCGAATGAAAATTCGGAAGAATCCAGGGGTCTCCGCTGGGTTATATGCATCGCGCCAACCTGTACCCGTTAGGATGGCGTATCCATCGGCACGCTGATCGTTGAATTGGATTTCTTCGCCGCTATCTTCGTCCACTACCTTGACGTGTGTATCGTCAATAAACGTAATAGAATAGGTGTGTGGACGATAGTACGTTGCCCAAAAGATGTTGGGCCAGGTATTTTCACCAAAACCCGGAGATTGGATGTCCACTGACCAATCTGTTACTGTGCCTGCTGTTAATTTGACATCGTTAATCGGATTTTCGGTTGGACTTCCGTAGGATACATCAGCCCCTGTTATTTTCAAGACAACACCGTCGAACATCGGAGAAAGGACTTCAACGGCTTCTTGATGGAGGGGGTCATACCAGTCAAAGGATTGCTTCTCGACGACGGTTTGATTTGTCGTTGTATCGACAATCTCATAAGCAGGGGGTTGATAACCGGGCCCGGTAATGTATGCGCCAGGACCTGTCTGTTTCGCGCCGTACCAGACGATTTTATATTGGTGTCCTGTGATTTTATTGGGTGCGAGTACTGTTGGTTCAATAGTAACATTGCCTTGTCCGTGCTGTTCTATATCAACCGTCGGTTCTCGGTATCCAGCAGGTTGCGCGCGCGGCACGACATGGACCATCGTCTCAATTTGACTGCTCTCCATGGCGATCAGTCCTGCTTTAGGATTGCCTGTGTCGTAAGAGGTAACAGCGTAGGTGTATTCGAGTCCGTTGGTTAAACCTGCGTCGGTGTAGAAATTCTTGATGCCCGCGTCTTCACCGAGTGCCTGTGAAGGCGTGGAAACGACGCGGAAGATATCACCAGCAACGGGAGGTCCTGAGGGCCCGTCGCTAATTTGCACGTAGAGTCCGCCAAAGTAAATCCTGTCACCGGAACGATATGTCCCATCAGGATGCGGTTCGCCTGTATTTGGGTCTTTAATGATGACATACCCGCCGCCGTTTGCTGGAAACGCCGGATTGTATTCCATAACTTCCCAAAGCGTCGTATTAATGACCTCAAAACTTGTGCTGGAGTTGAATTTGATGACGTAGACAGCGCTTTTGAAGAAATCAGCAAAGAAAGGTTCATCGCCCATGCTTTCAATGGTAGCGTCCGACTGCTTACCGACATGCGAGACCGTAAAGAAATTACCGGTTGCGCTCGGCTTGTCAAACTCCATTAGCATCGTCCAATCTTCGACGGGATTGCCAGTCGATTCGTCATAAGAGACATCACGTCTGTAGACACGATACCCTTCAAAGATTTTCTCCGGATCGGTTGCGTCAATATATTCTTCGATACTTTTGTCGACCCCTTTATCAACCCAACGACCTTCACTTTCCCAGACGAGGGTTACCTGCTCATCAGCAGGGTAAGCGGTTACCAGTGGTGAGGGCGGTGGTGCTGGGGCGATGTAATCATCGTCATATAATTTCTGTGCCCAGTCAGCAGAGGCTTGCAAGCCAGCAAGTCCTTCGCCAATTGCTACGGCGATGATAATGTTGAACGACTCACCGGGGGCGAACGATTCAACGGGTCCATAGGATTGGATAAACCGTTGGTCGTCGTAGTTTGCTGGAAGTGGTTCAACACCGGGGGTGCTGATGAGAGCGTACATCTCGGCGTCAGTTGATGGATCTGTAGAGATCGTAATCCGTTTGTGTGCGGTAAAAGGGATTTTTGCAGCAGGATCTTCTGAATTCTCTCCGATATATGCGTCCAGAACACGTAAGCCGATATAACCGGGTGCGGAGGCATTGGAGAATCCATAAGAGAGGTAACGGTTGGGATGGTCTACTGGATTGAGGGCATCCGGTGTCTGATCCAGAGCGACGAAGTCATCAGCGGAGTAGCTTGCGGTCCCTGTTTCATTACTGGAGATGTCCACATCGTAGCGGAACGCCATAAACAGGTCTTCGAGCGTGTCGCCACCAACGTTTGTGACCTTATACTCAAGGATAAAGAAATCGTAAAGCGGTGCGTAACTCCACTGGAATCCGTTGACTTCGAGTTCTAAACCGAGAATCAGTCCTTTATTTGCATCGGGATTCGTATCGGAACATCGAAACATGATGGCTTGGCTTGTCGGCGTTCCTTTCGTTGTCACACCGGGTTTGTTTGAAATAACTTCCGGTGCATCATCGGTGGGCCAAATTTCGCTTTGTCTGCCATCTGCTTCAGAAACAGCGACCTCGCCGCCTTTTTTAGCACCGATCCAGATATCTCCTTCAAAGATGTAAGAGTCGTTTGTTCCGGCGGGCCACCATCCTGAAGGGTTGGCAGTCGGGTTACTGGGATACCCGACGACTGCGGTGTTAAAGATAGCAGACGATAAATTGCCTACATCAAGGGCTTTCCAATCCACTTGTGCACTTGCGGGTAATGCTACGAGTGCTAAAATTGTGGATAGGAAGAGTGTATATCGTAATAATTTCATAATTGTCGTTTACCTCGTATATTTATTGAAGGTTTAACAATAAACCGTTCTGGCTAAAAATGTAATAGAGAATGATTCCGATGAAAACCGAAAATTTTCCTAAAGACCACAGAGGATTCATCAAGGAGTTTGTAATGTATAGGGTTGCACTAAAATATCTGCGGGAATTCCAAGCCCTTTGTGCAATTTCCGAATCATGTCCAGCGACAAGCTGCGTTGCCGATTTAGGACTTCTAACACGCACAAGCGCGAACCGAAATAGGGTTCAAGGTCGTGTTCAGATAGCCCTTGGTTTTCCATGTAGTGAAGGATTGCCTCAATAGGATCTGGCGGCGGAATCGGATAATGTTCTTCTTCATAAGCCTCTACCAGTGTAACGAGCACATCGAGTTTGTCCCCGTCTGGCGAACCGTGATTTGCGCCCCAAAGTTGTTCTATCTCTTTTAGTGCAGCTTCATAGTCTGCTTCAGTTTTGATATGCATTATACTATAATTTGCGGCTTGTCATACATCTAATCATTGGATTTCTGTAATTTCAAGAACCCGATATTTCTGTATTTTTCCATTTCCGAGGTCGACTTCGCCTTCAATGAACAGTGGATAATCATACGTTGTCTCTTTGACGGAGAAGATATATGGAATTGCCCCTGCTGCACGCGCTTGCTTGGCTTGGCGCTTGAAATCGCGAGGCTTTTTCATGTGCTTATTATAAATTTGATACGTTGACCGGTCGGCATAATACATCAAATCGAAATGTGCCCCGACGCGTTCATCGTCAAGAAAGAAACAGGCATTCTCGGGCAGCTCGCGTTGGAGACGTTGGCCGCTCGTTTCATATAAAGGAACCTTGCTATTCCGTTCTGTAACCTTGTATGCTGCATGCACATAATGTCCTGCATAGAACAACGCAATCGCAAGTGCCACCGTACGTAATCCAAGTAAAAACCACCTTTGTGAGTTGTGTTGGCGAATTAGCCTATACGCACCCGCAAAAATTGCGAGTAGCACACCAAACCCGATTAGTTGCTCAATGATCCAGAAATTAGTCTGGATAAAAGGGGCAACCATATTGAGTTCGTCGAACTGGTCTCGACTTTCGACGAGTGTGCGTCCACCAGAGATGACAGTGATGGCAAACATTCCCGCTGCCCATATAGAAGTATAAATCCAATCTCGTCGTTGCCATGCTCGACTGATAACTGCTGCCAAACAAATTAGCAGTGGTGGCACGGCAATCATTGTTGCCGAAGGTGTTTTTGTCTGTGCCAATGTGTGTGGAACAATAACACCGATACTCCACGCTAACATAAACAGTTCCGCTAATTGCCAGCGTTTAAACAGAACCACAATCAGACACAGGACCGCCGCAACGAGTGCAGTATAAAACATCGGATAGAACAACGGCATATAATCAAACAACGGTCTATCCCAACTTGCCCCCCAGCTTTCGATATCGGTGTTGAGATGATCAAGGACGCGTTTATGTTCCCATAAGAATTCTTTGCGATAGTAAATCAGGCAATAGATCGTCCACGGTGCCACTGTCGCAATTGCCGCTAAGAGTTGTAGACCGATGTCCCTTTTTTTAATTATTCCTTGCGGTTCGGTCAGGCGGGTTAGGTATTTAACGCGCCTCTCCGTAGAACCGTCCTCCACTCCGTTACGGACTATGCCCTTCGGATTACCCTGCCAATCCTTTAATTCCCTCTCCTCTTTGGATATCGGATTGCGTTGTCCAGCATACCAAGTGACCACCCAAACGACCAGCGCAATGCCAAAGGTGATGAGCGCGAGGTAACTTTTAGATAGATAGGCGATGCCCATCGTAACGCCTGATAAAATGTAATGCTTTCGTTTTCCAGTCCGAATAGCACGCAATAGGAACCAACACGAAACCTGTACCCAGAGTAGCAGGGCGATGTCAATATGATCCGAATAGCGGTAACCGTGAACGGACTGAAAAAGAAACGGATTAAACGCTTGAAGAAACGCCGCAATGAGTCCTGTTCGTTTGTCAAAGAGATCCGCGGCGATCCGATACGTCAACCACGTCGTCACAACTAAACTGATCGCCGACGGCAACCGGAGCGCGAACGTGTTAATGCCGAAAATTAGGTGAGAGAGCCAGATCGTCCACATCGCTACCGGCGGTTTATGGAGCCAAATATGATTCTCACCCCAACCTTTGTAATCATAAGGGAGCCACGGTTGATCGTAGAGCGTGAATTTGAGCGGATGTTTTGTCAAATTCCGCGCAACGACGGCGTGGAACCCTTCGTCCCAGTAGGTAATCCCACTATGTCCGAGGTTCCGCAGCACCAAAACCCCTGAGGCTATTAGGATACAGAGAAGAACGATTTTTACGAATGTAAATTGGCTTTTGAGGTTGGCTCCCACAAAATTCATCTGTTATGTCTTAAATCTATCTGAAATACTTCTATTCCTTCTGTGGATTGAGATCGCACGAATACAATGTTTGACAACCGGCAGGAGAAACATTCACCACGCCAATCTCTTTGACTTCCGTGGAAACTGGTAAGTCAATGTGCCGACAAACAGTTACTGCTTCAGCGATCTGATGCTCCGACAAACCGAAAGCGAGCGTACAGTGTGGCGTCCAATTTCCAACAGTGTAATATTCTCGTTGTTCCTGTGCGTGTTTTTTGAAGATTTCATGAAATCTTGTGTGTACATTGAGCAATTGCTCGGTAACCGTCACACCTAAAAAAACAACCCCTTCCGATGTAGAAAAGATACCTATGTTGGGGAATAATAATCGAAAGGGCGCGACCTCCGCTGTAAATGTTGAAAGTTCCTGTGCAAGTGAATCTGTTTCAAGGTGGTCGCAAACCCCAAGCGATATATGCGGACGGTAACCACCTTTGGGCATAGAATCACTAATTCCTGCTTCATCAATGGCTTTCCAAGCACCGTAAATGTGTTCTTCGGCTGAGGGATCAAAGTATAATTCAACAACAAACGGCATACATCATCTCTTTAATATCTGAATTTCATGGATTGCGGAATATATTATTACTTCAGCAGGCATCCCTTAAAGTGCCTCAAACTCGCTTGGCGTTAATCCTGCTTGGCGCGAAATACTTCGCAGCAGACCAACTGAAATTTCGCGATGACGTGGAACAATCGCTGTCTGAGTTCCATCGCTGTTGTATCGGACAAATTTTACATGACTGCCTCGTTGACTCGTTACCGTGAATCCCACTTTCTCCAATTTACGTTTAACTTGACGATACGAGAGCGGTCTAAGCGGCACTGACTTTCGCCTCAAACTTCCGGATTACAGGTTTCAAACTCGGTTGAGGTGACTCGAAGTACAGTTCCAATGCTTCTGCCAGATTGTCCAAAGCCGCTTCTTCGCTTTCACCTTGACTTGCAATATCAACCTCTAAGCATTGGGCAATAAACCAGTTATCTTCTGTCCAGATACTTGCTGTAAACGTTTGATTCTTCATTTTACTCTCCACGTGCCCCCTTTTTCCAGATGTAACTATCAACTGCTCGGACAGAGAGATCCTCGCGTTCACAGGCTGCTTCCAAGAGAGCATGGGCTTCTAAGTCTGATACATCTCGGTTTAATATATCAGATACAAATCTGATGATATAAATGTCCGGTTTCGTGGTATCCGCACCGAACAATATGCAGAGGTACTGAAAACCAGCAGGTCCAAAACCTCTAATGTTTAATCTGTGAGTCTGAGGCTGTGTTTCCACTACCCACTGTTTGAGAGCCTTTTCTTCAGGCATCGTTGGTGTTTGTTGAATAATTGTACAAAGAAACATGACTACCTCATGCAGAATCCTTGCACGATCCTCGTGATTATAATTGAGTTCCTGTTGCACGAACGCATGTGGTGTTGAATAACTTGTTATGAGCTCAGCCAACTCGGTGATCTGTTGTATATTGGGATGGTTGCTCATAAAAGTTTTCAGCCGGGGTGCCACGAACGTATCGTATGGTCTGTTGAGTGAAAGGACACAGTCAGTAACTTTAACAGCAGGAGAACGAGAATCCACCAAATCTTCTGGGCTTGGAAGATCCGAGGCAAACTTCACTATCTCATTTGCTACAGCATCAATATCCGCCTCTGCAATGTTGATTTCTCTCATTTAGAACTCTCCTCCTAAAAATCTAAACTCACGCCCATCATAATCAAACGTGGTGAACTCCACGACAGCGGATGTGAATGCTTCTGACTGTCGAGCGGGATACCATATCGGTCATACGTCACCGCATCGAGAAGATCGTCAAGGTTTTTCGTGTTGAAAATGTTCCGGATGTCTGCAAAGAAGGTGTACGTCAGCCCACCAATCCTGCTCCGTTTGCTAAAGAGCGCGTCAACGTTATAGGTTGACGGATAACGCTTCGAGTTGATGTCGGGTTTGACCGGTGATCTCGGATTCGGTGTGTAAGGCAAGCCGCTGGCATACCGACCAACAAAGTTAACAGCAGAATCGAAGGGAAGTTGAATGTCTAACGCGCCCGAAAAAATATGCCGCTGGTCCCAAGCTAACGGATGACTTTCTGTTACCTCAGGCTGCTGGCGGTAATAGGTTAAGTAACCGAGGTTTCGACTGGAGCCTTTTCCTTTTGCGACAGAATAGGTGTAACTGAGCAGTCCAGAAACTGGACTCCGTCCAGTGCGCCACTTGCGAATCGTGAGTTCAAATCCCTGAACTCGACCGTAGATACCGTGGGGTCTGCCGTTGAAGACATCATTAAGGAAATAACTGTAATCGTTGGTAATGTCAACATGAACGCTATTGACGAGTCTGTCAATATCCTTGGTGAACCCGGTAATGTCTATCGTTAAGTCGTCGGTGAATTGCCGTATTATGCCGACTTCATAGGCGATAGTTTTCTCTGGATTTAGGTCTGGATTGCCCCTTCTACGGATTGCGCCTCGCATGTCAAAACTAAGATTTTCGTAGAGGTCATCACCGCGTGGAATCTGGTAGTAATGCCCATACGTGAAGTGCAATTTCGACCGATCGGTAATCGGGAAAGAGATACCAAGACGTGGCGCAATCATGTGTTTGACAGAGGCTTCAACTGGATCTTTGATAATCGGTAGACCGACTTTATAGGTGCTTTTGTCCAGTTTGATTGTGCCGTCGTCATTCAATTCGAGTGGGTCCAACGGATCCGCTGGTGAGATGCCATCCGGACTATACAGGTCATATCGTAGTCCGGCGTTGACGATCATACCTTCGTATTCCATTTTATCTTGGAGATACATACTCACGGCTTGCGGCTGAACATCATAAAATTCCATGTAGAGATTGGAACTTCCATAATTTGTTGTGCCAAGATTATAGAGGTCGTATGCCAAGAATTCAACGCCTGTCTGAATCTGATGGTTCGCCGTAACTTGACTGGAGAAATCTCCTCTCAATATTGAAGTCGTCGCATGGCGGGAACCCCAGGAATTGTTATCTCCTGCAACAAAGTAAGTTGTGTCATTATATGCCTGTTGGGGTGGGTTTCTGATCCTACCTTCTTCTTCGTTCTGCTCAAAGGATTTTTCAGGATCCCATGCGTTGTCATCAAACGTTTTCTCCAATGGATCCCACACTTTTCCGGGTTGATTCGCCTCAGAAGCACGATGGAATTGCCCAAGTGTCAGCGTATAGAAAGTGCCGGAGTTGATATTGTGTGAGAGCCGCAGGGACATGCTCCGGGCATTCGAGTTTGACTCTGGAATAGCACTGGGCCAGAAGCGTAGCGCGCCACCATAGGAGTGGCTTTCTCGCTTATCGAAAAGTCCACCCGCAGTGAGTTTGATACTGGGTGTTACTTCAAATTTCAGTTTTCCTTGTAAGATATATCCTGTTCCGCCACTATTAGGCAAAAAACTGTTATCCCGTCGTAACTGGCTGGAAGCGGAGAACGTCAGGCGGTTGCCCCATATCGGTCCACTGAGTGCGAATTCACCGATGTGGCTCGGAGACAAATCATATTTTTTCGTGTCGTTGAACAACCCGCCGTACTGGCTCAAATCTACAACATAGCCGTCTAAGAGTGTGACCTGTTTCTTTTCATAGTCGATAACAGTTCCATCGGCATCCTTGTAAGGTTGGCGCGACATAACCGCTTCACCCGTATCGGGATTAACTTGCGGTTCACCTGTTTCGGTATCTATCACAGGTTGCAGGGGATTTTCTGTTCTGTCGGCGTACACACCGGGGAAAATCTCTGTAAAGACGACCTTGTCATCGCCTTCTTGCTCCGCTAATTCCGCCACTGTGATGTCTTGCCCGCGATATGGCGTTTGATAGTCATAGGGTTGACCGATAAAGATTCCCCTGAAAGGTTCAAGTGCGACAGGTCGGAATCCGTTGTCTGGGTCGAGCCAGGGACCGTATAACGGGTCTCCGTGGTGCTCTATCCACTGTCCAACGCGATAGCGGACTCTACCAGAAAATTTATTTGTTCCAACTTTCGTGATGAGATTAACGATGCCGGATTGCGCGTCCCCGTGTTCGGCGTTGAATCCACCTGTAATGACCTCCATTTGTTCAAGGGAATTCGTGCCAATGCTCACGCCCAAACTTCTGCCGATTGGATCGTTAATCGGGATACCGTCAATAAGATACCGGACCTCCGTTGACCTGCCGCCCCGAACATGTGTTGACCCAGTTGAGTTGAGTACTGCCACCCCGGGTAGCGTTTGTAGAATCCCGTTCACTGTATCGCGGGGCATAGCCTCAATATCCTCTGATTCAATGATTCTTGTCGTCTGAGTGACATCCCGCTTGATGAGGGGTTTGACAGCCGTTACCGTTATCCCTTCAAGTTGCACCGCGGCACTCTTTAGGGTAAAGTCCAATGTTGTCGTGAGTCCCGCGAGCACTTTCGCACCCTCCACAGTTTCGGGACCATAATCGCTCAATTCAGCTTTTACGTCATAATCTCCGGGTGGAATGTTAGTCATCACGTAATAGCCAGAATCGTTTGTTGTAGCGGTACTGCTTGTGCCGACAAGTGTTACTGTAACATTTACGAGTGGTTCATTCGTCGCTTCAGCAGTGATTACACCGGAAATTTTTCCAGTGATAGCAGCGGAGAGGTCAAGGTTGATGGTTGTAACGAGATAGACAGCAAAAAATAAAAAAACTGCTATTTTGGTGAGGCTTGCAAGTTTCTGAAGCCTGCTGCTAAGCGTAGTCAAAACGTTATTTTTTTTCAATTTATGACTCCTTATATATTCAAAACGTCTTTAGACGAAGTATATGAATGTTGGATAGATAACCTGAGCGGTAATTATTTGGATATCTACAAAACACTCTCAATGAATCTGAGGCTTTTTAAGTTTCGTTCGGTATGATATTCAATAAAACTGCCAAGCACGCCTTTAAGTTCTTTATGATTGCGGGTGGAGGCGCGAATTCGGTTAAACCGATCCCACTCGGATTTCCGAAGCATCTTTAACAATTCGCAGCTACCGGGTGCGATAGTAAACGCAGCACCGTCTCGATTTTCGCAATCCCCACAAAGCACACCGCCGTAACGGACACTAAACGCTACGCCAAATTTGCTTGTTGATTCACTTTTTTCATCAACAAATGTGCCTTTTACAGTTGAACTGCAATGAACACAGCGTGAAAGTTCGGGTCCATAGCCTGCACAGTCCAGAAACTTAATTTCAAACCCTCTCGCAAGCAGGGGAACATCATCGGCGTGCGCCAGAAATTGATAGGTGGTTCGGAGGAGATCGAAAATTTCAGGGTTAGAGACCCCTTCTGATGCGATGCTATCTACGAGTTCAGCGAAATAGCATCCGTAGGTAATACGTGTGAAATCAGAGCGCATTGCATCAAACCCATCAAGGAGATTGAAATCAGTAATGTTTTGTAATTCTCGATTTTCACGATGTTGAAAGAGAAGTGTTCCGTAGTTAAGGAGTTCTAAACTTCCACCGAGGCGGCTTTTCGGACTTTTTACACCGTAAGCAACCGCTTTAACCTTCCCAAAGTCGGGCGTGTAGAAGGTAATGATCTTATGGAATTCCTGAAGGGGAAAGGTGCGAATGACGATCGCTTGTGTCTTTTGGGCTGCCATGGTAATGTAAAGCAAAGACAAACTAATGTAAAGCTAAAACAAATTCTGTCCGTAAATCAACGTTAGAATGCGCGTGTGGCATTCTGCGGGGTGGAATTTGGTGTAACATATTATCGTTGGGGGGATGAAGTCGGGGCGAGAGGATTTGAACCTCCGACCTCCTGCTCCCGAAGCAGGCGCGCTAGCCGGGCTGCGCTACGCCCCGTCCTCGTGTTTAATTATACCTTTTCTGTTGAGCGTTGTCAAATTAATTTAAGTTCTACAGCGTGCCCACGAATATTATCCGTTTTATGAGACGGAAGATTTATAGGACTGTGCCTATGAGGTGCTTATGCCAATCTTTGCTTTTTAAGCCCCATCATTATCGTGGATATCCGGCATCTCGATCTGAATTCTTTGGATACGTCGTTCATCCGCCTCGAATATGGTGAAACGGATGCCACGGTAGGTAAATACGGTGTGCTGTTCAGGCACTCGCCCAAGATGATCTACGACAAACCCGCCGATCGTATCAATGTTTTCTGCTTCCAGTTCTGTACCGAGTTTTTCGTTCAATTCGATAAGATTGAGTCTTGCATCGACCGAGTAGGTGTTGGAACCCATCTCGATGTAGGCATCCTGTTCGTCTATTTCGTCTTCGTCGTGGATTTCACCGACAATTTCTTCGATGATGTTTTCTAATGTCACAATCCCGGCGGTACCACCATATTCATCTACGACGATTGCGATGTGCTGTTTATGTCCCCGAAGTTCTCGGAACAGTTCGGAAATATTCTTACTTTCCGGTGTGAAAAAGGGCGTTCGACCGACGATAAGTTCTCTTAGATTAATCGGTTTACCTGTCGCCCAGCAATCCAACATATCTTTAACATGCAAAATCCCGATGATCCGGTCAATAGTTTCTTCGTAGATTGGAATACGGGTATGTCGGCATGTGATGGTTGTTTGCAAAACTTCGTCACCGGGGGTGGTGACTTCGAGACAGACCATATCGGTTCGGGCAACCATGATCTCTCTGGCGACTTTGTCTGGCAGGTCCAAAATTCGGGAGATCATTTCCCGATCGTCTGGTTCTAAGATTTCTTGGCTATCGGCGACATTGTCAAGGGTCTCTAAAACTTCTGGAGATACGAGGCTGTCTTGTGCCGAGGTAATCTTACCTCCGAAGACACGGACGAGGAGATTCGCGACGAAGTTTAGCGGGATTAAAACTATGAATCCACCCCAATAAATCGCACGCAGAACGCTAAGTGCCCGGATCGTTGCTTCTCCCGTACTGCCTTGGACGTAATTTTTGGGGAACAGTTCAGTGAAAATGACAAAACACGCGACAGCGAGAGCCGCATTCGCCGCTGGATATTTCCAGAAGGTCATGAACACCATCACACTTACCACTATCAGAATAGTTTTTGCTGTGATAATGGTGAGCGAGTAGCGACGTGGATTGCGCAGTAGCGAGGTGAGGACTTCGTAACGCCTTCCACCTTCCTCGGCGAATTTGAGGATATTGTCCCGCGTTAACCGGGCAAGCAATGCCTCGGCAGCTGAAAGTAGCGCATTGAGAATTAAAAGTATGCCTAAACTAACGAGTTTGATGACTAGGTCTAGATCGTCCAAACGTAAAATCACGCTCCTTATAACATACCAATTCTGCGATGTTCAGATTTTTAATTTTTCCTTGCGGTTCGGTAAATCGGGTCTGGATATTGAAATGTCTTTCCGTAGATCTGAAGAAATACCCAAGCAAAACCCGTCCATTACATTACAGGCTACATCATTTGGATTAACACATTGCAACCTAAGACAACAGACAACGCGCTATGGTTTCTGCAGTAGACGGAAGATACTCTCCTGTTTTTCAAACATGGTTGTGGATTCTTCTTGGGTTTGATGGTCATACCCGAGTAGATGTAATACGCCGTGTACTGCGAGCAGTGCAGCTTCAGTTTCAAGGCTCCCACGCATGCCACTGAGCCCATCTTTTGTCCCTGTCTGTCGTGCTGCGGTTTCAAGGGATATAACCAAATCCCCAAGCAAGATCGGATTTATATCAGGGTCTTCACCTTCGCGCATTGCGAATGCCAATACATCCGTTGGTGTGTCAATACCACGGTAGTCGCGGTTGAGTTGCCTTATGTCGGCATCATCGGTCAAGAGAACGCTAACTTCACAGGCGTCTGCGTCATGTGCCTTTAACGTTGCCTGCACTGCGTTGTAAACTGCTTCTACATCAAAGGAAGTATTGCTGCTCGTATTCGTAACACGAATCAAAACAGTTATCCTTCTCCATCGGAGACAGGTGGCGAATCTGAGCCATTCCGTTTTGTATTGTACGGTGATGCCTGTTCATAAGCCTCAACGATGCGTTGGACCAACTCATGCCGGACGACGTCAACTTTCGAGAAATAGATGAAGTGAATCCCCTTGATTCCAGAGAGCACTTCTTGTGCGTCTGCGAGTCCTGAGACCTTATGTGTTGGAAGGTCTGTCTGCGTAATGTCGCCGGTGACCACGGCTTTTGAATCAAATCCGAGACGCGTCAGAAACATCTTCATCTGCTCGATGGTTGCGTTCTGTGCTTCATCTAAGACGACAAACGAGTTGTTGAGGGTCCTACCTCGCATGAAAGCGATAGGTGCAACCTCAATAACATTTCGTTCAATATATTTGTCAAGTGTCTCTGGCGGCATCATATCATAGAGTGCATCGTATAGAGGACGCAAGTATGGATGCACCTTGTCTGCTATATCGCCGGGTAAAAACCCAAGTTTCTCGCCGGCTTCAACGGCAGGTCGTGTCAAGATAATACGGCTTACCTGTCCGCTTTTAAGTGCGGAAACAGCCATTGCCATGGCGAGATAAGTCTTCCCTGTTCCTGCCGGTCCAATACCGAAAACAAGGTCGTTGTGCTTGATCGCTTCAACATACCTTTTCTGACCAGCAGTCTTGGGACGAATGACCCCGCGTTTTGAGAATACCGGAATAGACTCGGCTCCAGTGTCTCCTAAGTTATCTTGTTCACCAGCACCCGATGCGCGAATAACGTAATTTACATCGGTTGCCTGAATGCGCTCTCCTTTCCGGATGCGGTGAAGTAATGATTCGAGAACCGTCGTCACATGGTTAACTTCTGTGACGTTTTCACCAATGACAGCGATGCTGTCGCTTTTCAAAACAACGCGGACATCGAAATCGTCTTCAATGATTTTTAAGAAGGCATCGCTTTGCCCGAAGAGGGCTTGCACTTCAGCGTTGCTTTGTATAGGAACACCCTTCAATGCTTGTTTTTGCAATCGGATTCTAATCCTCCAGATTTTTTGGTATGGGACACCTATAGATTTTACCTTAACTGGATACTACATTTAACTTACCATAAGTCCGTGGAAAAAGTCAAATTTATGGCTTTATACCAGTTTAACCCGCTGTAGTGCTCGGTTTTTAACTGTACGCTTTATTACATCCTTACTTGCACGAGTCGTTATGGTAAGCTGTGAGACTATTTTTATTCTACAATGTCTGGAGACAAAAGTCAAGAGGTTTTTATTGCCGCCCATAGAATTTAACTTCGCTGATCGCAGCACCTTTGAGCGGTATTCGCATCTCATGCTCTTCATCGCCGGAGGACACATTATTGTGATCTTCTAAAGCGTTAGCTGACAGCCGCAGATAGAGAATTTCCCGTCCAATCCGGAACCTCACAGGTTGTGTGCCTTCTATTTTTTGACCGCGCTTATCCTCTATAGTTTCAAACGAGAGTGCCCGCTTCGGCGGTTTTGCTTCGGTGGTGGTATCCAAAGCGAGATTACGGATGATTGAGGCGGGATAGATTTCAACGTAGACGATGTATGTTGGCACGTCAAGTTTAATCAGCGTTTCCGTTCTGAGACTGCCTTCCACTCGACGCTGGTACTGCCGCTGATACTGCTGCCGCCTGACTACAGACCCAGCCCGCTCGAATCCTTTTCGAATAGCGCCCTTCGGTGTAAAGGTGCCTACTGTTTCCAAATCGCCGTCTACCATCTCAGGGTTTTCCTTGCAAGTGAGACGGGAAGCCGAAATTTCCACTGGAGCAGACTCTTGCAATATGGCACATCCCACAACACCGGATATCAGCAGCAATAGAATACTGAACACCAATTTATTCATTTCCTTCTCTCTTTCTGATTATGGCGTCTGACGTACGTAAAATTTCACTTCGCGGATTGACGCTCCTATTAATGGTATCTCAACACTTGAATTTGCGCCCTGAACGGAATTTTGTTTGTCTTCGATGCCATCTGCGCTCATCCGTAGATAAAGCACTTCTCGTTCAATCCGAAAACGGACGGGAGTCAGTCCTTCTATATCCTCATGTTGTTTATCGGATACACGCTCGAAGGCGACATCGAAGCGTGGGGGATCCTCGGTTGTTGTCATCATCGCAAAGTTCTGGATTCGTCTTGATGCTGGGTAGACTTCCACATAGGAGACGTGGGTCGGCGCATCGAGCTTGATAATCGCTTCTGTACGGCGTTGTCCTTCAACTTGCGTCATATAACGCCGTTGGGCATAGGCGAGTCGTCGACCCTCTCCCTCAAAAAGGTGGTAAGCTTTTCGGACAAACCCATTCACTACGAATGTACTTTCCGTCTCCAGGTTACCATCCACAAATTCCGGGTTAGAGTCACAGGTCAGGCGGGACGCTGTCATCTCATTGATGGGCTGATTCAGTGCAGCACACCCCGCAATGCCGATAAGCAAAACAAACAAACTGCAGATTCTCATTTTTTTCTCCTGTTGTCCGTTTACGGCACACGGCGTGTGCCTACTACTATGTTTTTACGGCACGAATCAACACGGAATGCGCGTAAATCAAGGTTCGCATGCGCGTATGGCATGCGCCCGACATTCCATGGGTGTGTGCCTACCATTATATGGGTATTGCGACATCGAAACGTTCTGCGGCTTCAACGAGACGGTTCCAGGTCGGATCCTCAATCGGTATTCCTTCGCGCAGGCGTTTCTCGCGGCTTCGTTCCTCAAATTCTCCGGGAACATAGATTTCATCAATGTCCGGCAGCCGAGCAGATGATTTCACCCACTCTACAAGATACCCAATCTCTTGTTCATAATCTGCTAAGTCTATGAAATCCTCAATTTTAATCGCAAACATTACAATGCCACTGGCACCACGGGTCGGGTTATCGCGACTACATCCTGCCCAGGAGAGTCCACCGGCGATAGCATCTATCATTACGCCGAGTCCAAACCCTTTGTGTCCGAACTGAAAACCGCCAAGTGGCATAACGGCTGTATCATCTGGACGCTCGCGGAATGCATTCGGGTCGGTGAGCGGTTTACCTTCGGCATCTATCATCCAGCCTTCAGGTATAGATTCGCCGCGGGCGGTCTGGACAAGTAGTTTCCCGCCTGCAACCACACTGAGTGTCATATCCAAGAGGAGCGGTTCGCCCCCTTGACGTGGCACCGAGATCGCAATCGGATTCGGTGGCAGCCTACGAGAAGTACCGCCATGTGGATGCATAAATCGTCCACCACCGTTGAGTAGGACGATACCGATCATGCCAGCCCGTGCTGCGATCGGTGGGTATTCACCCATCCGCCCTGCGTGTCCACATCGGTGTAAACCGACCGCGCCGATGGTGCAGGTTTGTGCTTTTGCGATAGCCATTTCCATGGCTTTACGTGCGGCTACCATGCCAAGCGCACCGTTGGCGTTTATAACCGTAGCTGCTCCGCTTTCTCTGACAATCTCCATTTTGTCCGCAGCAGGACCACCTTCCATTCCACCGATGTAGTTCGGGGCATTGATGACACCGTGCGAATCGTGTCCGACAAGGTTAGAATCGACGACATGGTCACTGACGATACGGGCATCTTCATCTGTACCGCCGGCACCGCGATATATGTCATATACAAACTTTCTCAACACATCGTGAGATACAACTGGCATAAATGTCCTCCTTGGTTGAATTTGGGATGTACGGGATGAGTCGGGGTGTTTTGCTATGGGATTGATTTTACATCTGGAGTTGATTCACAGGAAATTCAATCCGATTGTAAATGTCGCTTAGGGTTAGTGCACAATCAATTGAAGCGAGCGACAGTACATCTTCAAGCGATCGGAATTCGATGAGTTTCCACCGTGTTTCTTGCTGGCGATAAAGTTCAATGCACACTTCCTCTTGTGAAACAAGGAGATATTCTTGTAGAGACGTAAGTTGCTGATAATGCTTAAATTTCTCTCCACGATCGTAGGTTTCGGTTGATGGAGAAAGCACTTCTACCAAGACGCTCGGATTGAGGAGTATGTCAAAAGTGCTATCCTCAAAGCGAGGTTGATCACAGACGACGAGAACATCAGGATAGAAGTAGGATGCCTCTGGGTGAGTACGCACGCGCATATCACTCGCAACAACTATGCAATCGCTTTCCGATAATTGGTTGTTAAGTGCTGTTGTTATATTTGCTGTGATAATATTATGGGCAAAACTTGCACCGGACATGGCGATTATTTCCCCGCGCAAGTATTCATGCTTAGTGTCTGCTTTGCGCTCCAACGCAAGGTATTCCTCGGGCGTTAGATGGGTCTGTACTGCAGCAGATGACATTATGTGCCTCCATAAAGATACAATTATGGTTCGCAAAAATGCTTTAATGCTAAAGTATAGCACAGCATAGAAGAATTTGCAATGAGAGAAGCGGCGTGTAAGTTCAACAGATAACTGCTACTGACTTATTTTTCCGCTTGGCGGAATCCAGTGTCCGTACGATGCCAATTCTGTTCGTGATTAGGATCGCGGAAAGGAATATTTCTGCCCAACAGTTGTTTTAGTGTATCGCTTTCACCTGCCAATTCGATGTCAGTCAACTGGCGCGGCATATCCTCTTGTGGATAAATAACTGAGCGGTTGTACATACCCAATAGTCCAACACGTGGTGTGTCCGTTAGGTTCGGTCGAGACTGGTGCCAGATTGCACCGTTTGTGAATAATATCGAGCCTTTGGGCGCGGCAGCAATAGCTTCCTCAAGTCCTTCTGCTTCTCCCAATTCGGGACGGCGCAGCGTTTTGTGTGATTCTGGAATACACGCTGTTGCACCGTTTTCTACTGTAAAATCGTCCAGCATCCAAACCGTCTGTCCCGTTAGCGAACCAGACGGGAAAGGGGCTTGCATCGCCCAATACGGATAGTCGATATGCCAACCGCCTGCCGGTGCGCCAGGTCCGACGATATTTGCTGTAAATGTAGAGGCGATGACATCTTCACCGAGCATCCGCTTCCATACTGCCACAACAGTCGGGTGCTGGATAAACCACCGGAAGATGGGTGCTTTCCCGACGATTGCCCAAACACGTCGGATTTTACCCTCCCCGTAACTGTGGTCGTATCCGTTAGCAATATCTTCATCGACCAATTTCCAGATTGATTCGCGCGCTTCGTCTGCTTCCTCGTCGGTAATTACATTTTCGATGATGTGGAAGCCGACTTCACGCAAGTCTTGTTCAGCGAGGTCGAGTCTTTCTGAGTCTAATGCTGATTTGATATTTAACATGTTTTCACCTCTGTCCTACCGAATGCGCGGTAGATTGCGAACTGCTTCGATAATTTGGTCTTCCAAATCGTCTGCATCGCTATCTGGAACGAGGTTGTGTTTGTCCATCCAAGCGATGTTTTCTGCGACACTCTCTGTAACCGGGATTTGTGGGGTGAATTCAGGCAATACTGCTGCGAGTTTCTCATGGCTGAAGATTTGGGTATGTCCGAAGTTACCGCGTAACCCGCTGAACCGTTCGGATGCCATTGCAATCAAGGTCTCTTGCGAGACATGCACAATTTCTATGTCAACGCCGAGTGCATCCGCTGCGGCACGGTGCCACTCGTCCCATGTGCGCGCTTGCGGATGGACGATGTTGTATATTTCACCGAAGCCGTCAGATTTTCCCAATATATCTGTAAACGCAAAACCGGCGTCGCGAGATGACAGAAATTGAAAATAATTCAGTCCATCACCTGCGGAGAGGATCGGTTTTCCCTTCCGTAGCCGGTCAATCCAGCTCCCGTCTCCTCCTACTTGTCGATGGAGGTTCATGCCGGGCCCGTGGGTGTAGGAGGGTTTGAAGATGGTTACAGGAAACCCGTCGCGGGCGTGTGCCTCCAACAGGAGATTATCCGCTGCAATTTTGCCAAGACCATACCCCGATGTGCCTTGTAACGGGGCTGTCTCGGGTAGATTAATGCCGCTGAACGGTGGTCCGTAAGTCATCACCGTTGAGCAGTGGACGAAATGTCCGACGCGTCCTTGGCATGCGCGGAGTGCGGAGGCGGCATCGTCTGCGTTGAAACTAATCATGTCTATGACGGCATCCCAGTTTTCGGCACTGACTTTCGCCTCAAAATCGTCACAATCTTTCCGGTCGCCGTGAATCACGCGAACATCTGACGGCGGTGAATCGGCGTGTTGCCCACGATTGAACAGGACGACTTCATGATTTCGGTTTTGCAGTGCCGCCACAATTCCTCGGCTGATGTTGCCTGTGCCTCCGATGACTAAGACTTTCATGGGTTATGTCCTTTCTCTATTAATGCGATTTCTGCGGATGTTAGGTCGTATAGGTCGTATACCAACATATTTATTTCCTCTTCGAGGTTGGGGACGTTGGGGCTATCGGGTGCGTCAAGTATCTGCTGGACTAGATTTAACAACTCAACTTTTTGTGTCTCTGTTTGTGGTGCTATTGGAAAGTTCTGCATGTTTCCTTTCTTGAGGGATACCTGATTACTTCCCTGTTTTTGGTAATTGGTTTTTGCATACCATTGGAAGCAATTGCTATTTAAAATTGCAAGCAAGGAAAGATCTGTTGTTAGTATGATACAGAAGGAACTTGTAGGGATTCCTTCCAAAGAGTCATAGACCGCTTGTATAGAAGTAGGATAAAGAGGATAAATAATTTTAGGACGTTTCAGCATAGCATCAAGTCTCCGGCTTGACCTTTCCCAATAGAATTTCCCTTGGACACTTTTGTTACACTTCTTTAACCTATCTCTATGGTGGTTTAAGTAAGAATAAATTGCAGGATAGGTTTCTTCAAAGATGCGCTCGGCTGTTGATTCGTTTCTTGCGTCTGACCAACGCCACTGCCTGATGTTGCTACTCGGAATATAGATTAAATATTTTGAATCACATGTCCATTTTCGGTTAACTCGGGGTGATCGCTTTATAAGTTCATTGCTGTTAGGGGCTTTAGCGCACAGACGGTCACGAGTCTCTGCATCTATAATGAATGCCAGGTCATACGCAGTTGTGATACCTGAGTAGATGTTCTCAAGCGCCCCTAATCGTGTTCCAATGGTTTCTAATTTGGTTGACACGGCACAATCTGA
Source organism: Candidatus Poribacteria bacterium (assembly GCA_022826805.1). GTDB lineage: Bacteria > Poribacteria > WGA-4E > WGA-4E > WGA-3G > WGA-3G. The sequence continues at coordinate 768 of JAJDUH010000024.1, read as the reverse complement.
AGGTGACTCAATTACATTGGATTCGTTGATTTCAGTTTTGTCTTCAAGGTTATCCTCAAACTCATCTGCGGATGCCTCACCGAAAAAGCTAGCGGGGAGTTCATGTTCAGAACCGGTGTTGATGTGTGTGTTTTCCCGCGTCCATGAGAAGGCTGTGAGTACTGCCGTGTACCAATTTCTTGATGTAGAATCATTGAAGTAAGCGAAGGCGAAGGGTTGAAAGTTTTCATCTGCACAGATAAAGAAGATCTCAGAAGGATCGATGTTTTTCTGCGCTAAACCTTCCGCGACCTTACGTAGAATCTCTGGATAGTCCTGTTCACGCCTAAATCGGATGAAAAAAGGTCTCCGATCACCTAAGTTGTCTTTCGGGAGTCCACTAAAATCCTGACAATCTATGATTTGTTCGGCAAGTGCATCGTCAAGACCGAGGAAAGGAAGTGGTAGAGGGAGGGCAATCTGGGCAAGAGTTGTCTCTCCCAAGATAGGTAAATTCAATTTCTCTTCTAAAAAGTGCAATAGTGTTGTTTCGTCGCCGATGCGTTGAATATCGTCTCGTGTGATTTTAGACATTCATCTTTCCTCTTGTAACCTAAAAGTTAGCACGTTTATAGACATAGCACTCCGGATGAGGTTTAATAAATTAAACGGGTAATAACCCGACATATCGAAGGAGTTTTTTTGAACCGCCTCGAAACTGTTGCATGAATGTGATGACTCGCTGTTGAAGGGTTTGCCACTCCTCAGCAAGTCGATGTAGATGTAAAA
>JAJDUH010000015.1 GCA_022826805.1 Candidatus Poribacteria bacterium | reverse complement strand
ATCGGAATGGTGGATCTCCGGAACACTTTGACGCAACGCCTCTCGTAGCGGGTTCAACGTCAGAGATTGCGTCAATTGTTGACTGAGTTTCCACCCCCTTATCATGCGAGTGAAGACATCCATGAGCAGCGCAAGATAGATGAAGTGTCCCTTGAGTCGGACGTAGGTAATATCGCCCACCCAGACTTGATCGCATCGACAAACCTCAAGGGTCTTCAGGTGATTGATCCACGGACGCAGCCCGTCAGTGGAGTGAGTCGTTTGAGACGCACGTTTGATAGCAACCGAGAGGTTCTCGGATTTCATCAATCGGGCAACACGCCGATACCCAACGGGGTATCCCGCCTTCACCAACAAGTGCGTGATACGGCGATACCCATACGTCGGATACGCCGCAGCTAACTTTTCTATTTCCGATCGCAGGACATCTTCAGACGGGTCACTTTTCGGTTGATAATAGAAGTTGCTCCGGGTGAAACCCAGCACCTCGCAAATCTCTCGCACCGAGTGCTGCGTCCGTAATGCCTCAACGATTTGGCATGCTTCAGACGGGATCAACTCAAGAAAGTCAATGCTTTTTTTTCGATATCTAATGCCACGGTCAACCGCCCGACGAGCTGCTCAAGGTGGGCAATACGCTCCGCCGCCTCGCTGGACTGCCGATCCGTTGAGGCAAACAGACTCGCCACATTTTCAACGACTTGCTGCTTCCACTTCGAGAGCTGTTGTTCGCTGAGGTTATATCGTCTACAGAGTGCTGCTTGCGATGTTTCACCGCGAAGTGCCTCAAGTACGACTTCTGCTTTAAACTCAGGGGTGAAGTTTCTTCGTTTCGCCATCGGAATGCTCCTTTCAGTAGATTGTTATTGTATCACAATCTTGTTTTAGAGGGTGGCCCGAATTTCCGATGGCAGTACAAACGCCTCAACAGCAGGTACAAGGCGGACTTCACAAGCTCTCACGGAAGGAGCGGAGCATACTAGCGGATTCGCTAACCGAGATATTCAATTACCTCCTTCGATCACAGAAAATAGGAGACAGTGCAGTTGAACATCTTAAGAATGAGGGCTGGGAAGAAGTCAAGGTGTTGGGAACTCGCGAGCTCAAGATTGACGAGTGGTCTGATTCCGAGGAATACTTGATTGTAGAAGAAGGTGTTTGGACCTACATTCTTGAACCAAGGACATTCTTTTTTCAACTTGATCCTGGGACATACCTTGGAAAAATGAGTATAACCTCTTGTGAGATCATAGATTCTGATGGTGATACTATTGAGTTCTGGACCAAGGATACTAGATAGGTATGTTCATTTTCAGAAAAAAGGTGAAATGTGCAAAATTAGTTCATTTCATTCAAGGTTTCTTACCTTGGGCAAAAAAGTTGATATGTTAGGCTTTATGTGTGAACAACCAACAAATATATTAAGGATACAAATAGACATCGCAATAAGACTTTACTGTTTCTTGCTATAGTAAGATTTTGTAGGGTTTTGAAGTGCGATCAGATAGGTTAACATGTGTATGGAGAGTCTTAGAAATGGATGTGACAAAAGTAAGGGTAACTTCTTTGTTTGAACCTAGTGTGCAGTACAGGATTCCTCTCTTTCAACGGCATTATGTTTGGGATGAGGAAAATCAGTGGCAATTTTTATGGGATGATATTAGAAAAAGTCAAAGTCTCCAGGAAAAAGATTCTTCCCTCCATTTTACCGGAGCTATCGTTGTACAGCAGAAAGCAACACCCGCAGGCGATGTTCCAAAATATGAAATTATTGATGGGCAGCAACGGTTAACAACTTTTCAAATCATTCTTTGCGCGATAAGGAATATATGCAAATTACATGGTCACGATGACATTGCCAGCAACGTAAGTCGCTACATACAGAATCAAGGTATGTTGCTTAGTAAAGATGAACGGTTTAAACTCATTCCAACTGAGCTTGATAGACCGGCATTTATATCCTTAGTTGAAGAGAGAGAAGACGAAAGTACGGGACGAATTCATTTAGCATATCATTATTTTAGGAACAAAATTGCTAATCACACTAAGGGTGAACAAGAAAAAGTGCTATCCTTATTTCTTTCGATACTAAACTACTTTGGATTCGTTCAGATACTAATTGATGATGGTGACAGACCCGAAAAGATATTTGAGTCACTCAATGCTAGAGGCAAAAGTCTCCTGCAGTTTGATTTGCTTAGAAATGACTTGTTCCTACGTGCTAGTGAGGACAGAGACACCTTATACGAAAAGTACCGGACTCATTTTGAGGATGTCTATTGGGATCCAGAAGAAAAGTCCGGAACATCATGTGAACTATTCCTACAACATTTCCTTATGGCAAAACTGGCGACAGAGGGTGTTAAACCGGAATTTAACGTATATCAGAGGAGGTATTGTGAGAAACTAAGCAATATCTATGGCATAGAACATGAATTCTCTGAATTAAAACGATATTCAGAAACCTATAAAGAAATGACAGATTGCGCTGATGATTCGGAAATTGGGAAACGGATGAAATTTTACCAAATATTCGATCTCACAACTTTGCATCCGTTTATATTATTCATAAGATGTGAGGTGGGGTTATCCGGTAATGAGCTTAAGTATGTTTTTGATATTTTGGAATCCTATACGATCCGACGCATGCTATGTTGTGGAGGCAAGCGTGGCCTTCTTAAATTCAACATATTCTTTTCTGGACTCATTAGAAATCTGAGGAACGATTTCAGTTTGGAAAACTTTAGAGAACGGTTGTGTGCTGAAACTTCAAATACAAATAAGTACCCGACTGATAAGGCAATTCAACCTGCCTTGCACACTTACTATGAAGAGCACTCGACGCTTTTTCCAGATGATTCTACCATAGTTTTTCCAGATAATTACAGTGTTAAAGCTGCACTCGATGGACTGTGGTCCGAAAGTGCTGGAGCAATAAGGAAAAGACTTATTCGTTATATTTTGTATCGAATCGAATTAATGAAAATAGAGGAAAACAGATTCACCGAGCCCCTCATTTTCAGAGATGATCTTACCACTTTGGAACATATAATGCCAAGCGAATGGAAAAAAACTTGGCACTTACCCGTTGCTGATGGAGTTATCGACGAAACACAAATTGGTGGTTATCCCAGCATTTACGTGAACAGAGACGTTGAGGGAACCGAGTGTCTTTACGAGAACCTATTTCGTGATCCCAAAAAACCGTCCAGAAAGGAGTTGATTAACAACTCCTATTTAGACGCATTCAATCTAGCATTGGCAAGGGACAATGTGCTACAAAGTATAGGAAACTTAACATTGGTCCCGAGAGAACTTAACACCAAACTGAAAAACCACCCGTTCCCAGAGAAAAAAGCAGATTTAGATGAGTACTCAAGTCTGAGGTTAAACAAGGAAATCTGTCAATATGATGCATGGGATGTTAATGAAATTTGCGCGAGGGCTGAAAAATTAATCGCCGATGTTTGTAAAATATGGCCATCTCTGGATTGGTTTGCTGAAAATATCAAATGACTTGGTAAATTTTTTGACAATTCAACTCATGTAAGGTATAATTGAAAAAACTATTAAGAGAAAGACAGAACCCAATCATATCCATGAACCGAATTGACAAAAAATTTCAAGAACTCCGGGATCGAGGTGCCAGGGCATTTATGCCTTATGTTTGCGCCGGAGATCCAAACCCCGAACTTACTTCCAAACTTTTCCTCACACTTGAGGAAGCAGGCGCAGACCTCATTGAGCTTGGCGTCCCTTTCTCCGATCCGATTGCTGACGGACCGACTATCCAACGCGCAAGTGAACGCGCACTCACACATAACATTTCACTCGAGCAGATTTTGGCGATAGTGGCAGACCTCCGCCCGCAGACAGAGATTCCTATTGCTTTAATGAGTTACTATAATCCAATTTTTCGGATGGGTGAAGAAGCATTTTGCAAAGCTGCGCACGAGGTAGGCGTTGATGGGCTTATCGTCCCGGACCTACCACCGGAGCAAGCACAGTCCCTCCTTGAAATTGCACCGCAATATAACCTTGCTACGATTTTTCTTGTAGCGCCGACAAGTCCACCGGAACGGATGCGATTAATTGCATCGGTCAGCACTGGATTTATCTATTGTGTTTCAGTAACGGGTGTAACGGGTGCGCGGGCAACGTTGTCAGAGGAAGTCGCGCCGATGGTCACAGAACTGCGAAAACACACGGACAAGCCAATCAGCATCGGGTTCGGTATATCGACACCTGAACAGGCAACACAGGTCGCGCAGATCGCTGACGGCGCAATCGTGGCGAGTGCCATTATAAACGCTTATGAAGAACATATAGACGACGAGGCGAAATTACTCACCACGGTGAAGCAATTCGCTTCAGATTTGGCTGCGGGGGTAAAGGCTTAGGTGCGTGGTCTCGCCTGTGCTTATATCCCACGCTTGATTCCAAATTCCGCCTCAAATGCTTCCCAAATATCTGGTGGCATCTCAGCTGTAGCGGCTTCATACCCATCTTCAACTTGTGTTTTGTCAGCTGGACCGAACATAACAACACCATCTATGGGAGCGGCAAGGCAGAACTGCATTGCCAGATGGCGGATGTTGACATCCCGTTCCTGACACCACTTCCACATTGAATATGCCTTCGGTTCAGCATCAGGATTACGTCGGCGTTCCTCTTCAACGTTGGGCTCCACGCCCGTCAAACTGCCCATGCCTAATGGACTCGCCAAGATGATACCGACATCGTGCTGGCGCGCCAAGGGTAGTGTGGTCTCTGCCGCAGATTGCGATAGCAGTGTATAGTCCAAGAAGGTAAGAATAATTTCGATATGTCCCGTTTCGATGAGTTCTCTGTGGAATTCGTGGGGACGCACGCCAGCACCAATATGCTTGACAACACCCTCCGCTTTCATCTCTAACAGGGTATCCAACGCCTGACCGGGTGCTAATACGCTTTCCATATCAAGCGGATCGTGGATAAGCACAGCATCAAGATAATCCGTGCGGAGACTTTTAAGACTATTTGTGACGCTCCAGCGTGTACCATCTGCGGAGAAGTCTTTGCGTCGTTCAGGGTGCGTGCCGACCTTCGCTTGTAGGTAGATTTTCTCTCTTAATCCACCAGAAAGCGCTTCTCCCCAGAGATATTCAGCGTGCCCCGGATACGTATCAATGTAGTTAATGCCGAGTTCAATACCGCGTTGGATCGCGCCGATAACTTCGGTATCCGGTTTTTGCCACAGCCATGCCGCGCCGAGCGCAAGCGCGTTCGGACGCATTTCGGTACGTCCCATCCGTCGAGTTTCTAATTTTGGGTGCATAATTATCCTGTGGATTACGGCACGACAGAGCGTACCTACTACTATGGTTACGGCACACGGAGAGCGCCTACTACTATGTGAGTGCCTGCTTCAACTTATGTGTAGATTCAGCAAGCGACTCCTGTAGGTAAGGGTAGGGAAAACCGCCCCATCGATCAGGTGGTGGCTCGTATGCTTGCTCAATTTTCAGACTCACAAAAATGGGTCCGGTCTCATTCCAAATTTTCGGCAGCACTGCTTCCAATTCGTTTGCCTTGTCAAACTCATAAACCTGTTCAAAACCGACACCTTTCGCAATCGTTGACCAACTGAAACCCACGTTACCATCAGGCACAGGTTGGTTACCCGTAACTTCGTAGGTGCCGTTATCACAAACAAAAAGGAGATAATTAGGTGGTGGTGCATTCAGGGCAGTAATCGTTGCCAACGTGCCTAAGCACATCAGCATGCTTCCATCCCCGTTGAGCACAATAACCTTTTTATCGGGTTTGGCGAGTGCGATGCCGAGTGCGAAATCGGCGGCGTGTCCCATTGCACTGCCAACGGATGCATAGTCCAACGGATGCGTTGATATTTTGCCCCACGGTACGGTCATCCCCATCGTGGTGACCACGATTTCGTCTGTTCGCTGATTCACGATGAGTTGTAGGGCCTCTTCTTTGTTAATCATAACTTTCTCCAATAATCTGAAACTATTTCTCTTCTTCCGGCGGTAGGAACTTAATTTGTGGTGGTGTCTTCAGCGCAGTTGTCGTAATCTGGACGTGCTGGGCAAATTCTGCTTCGGTCTCAATTCCGTCAATACCGCTACCCCAGATAGCGAATGTGCGATACGTAAGTCTGCCTTCTGCATTAGGGGTCAGAACAACTGGCAACAGAGGGTTGTCCGATACATTACGATCAACGGACGCATCTGCTCCTTGATTATCACGACCAGCAAGTGCAATGAGTGCAATACCGAGTGTGTCTATGCCGTTTGGATCTGTGCCCCAACTCCATATCCAGCCCTGTTTTTTATCCTCATCATAAACACCATTCAGGTGCGGAATACCCGTAACAACAGCATAGTCCGTCGGAAGATTACCATCAATATAAATGTGATGCTCAATCCACGGATTGTCTCCATAGACAAACGTGGTCGATGTAAACCGGCGCGTTTCACCCCGAATATCCCACGCTGGTACAATTCGTTGAACAATGGAACGGATAGAACCATCAGCGAGAATCCGGACGTAATCACCTTCAGTAGGCAAAGGAATCATTTTTCCTTCTTTCTTGTGCCACAGTGCAATCCCCCCACATCCGATTAGACCGTCCGATGGTGTCAGCGCTATCATTTCCGATGTTTCAGGTTTGAGAAGTTCGTTCAGGGCTAGTCCTATCGATTTAGAAACACTCAACTGCTCTTCTGGTTCAGTTTCCTGTCCAAGTTCAGAAACCTGACCGTTGTACGATTTCCGAATAAAGTAAACCTCTTGATTCTCAAGATCACGGGCTACCCACTGCTGTTCTGGTTTCTCTATCTCTATTTGGACCTGCTGGGAGAGCGTGATGGCGTTATTTTCAAAATGATGCCTGAGTTCTGGTGAGATGGGTCTTTCGTAATCCAATTCGGGCTGGAACATTATGTCTACACTAAAAAGCTCTGATCGCTTTTTGCCATAAGCAACGAAGGCACCGTTCGACTTCAGCAGATACGCAATTAAATTCGATTCCATTGCTGCAACCGCCTTCAATTCAGGGAATATAGCGGCGCGTGTCTGTTTATTGATGTCAAGTGTTAACGTTGCCTTGACATTCGGGTCGTAAAGGATCGATACCTCTTTTGTCTCTTCCGGTTCCAAATCTAACAGAAAACAGAGCTGATCACGCGCACCGTCATAATCCAAATCATCCGCTTGTGCAGGAACCATCACCTCCCGCGGTGCTTTTCCAGTAACAACAGAATACGCTTTGAAACTGAAATCGGGGTTCACTTTTCGGAGCTGCACCCCAGTCAGCACAATCGGAACCTTTTTCCGGTGGATAGGTAATGTATTTTGAACAGAAAGGCGGATCTTGCTAATCTTCTGATCGCCACCGGGCATTGTACATGCCCCGAACATCAACAGAATAGTAAGAACAAGTGATAGACAGACTCTTGAGATAGTGCTCGCTATACGATTCTGAATGGTATTTTGTGTATTTATGGTTTCCAATTTTTTCCCTTAGTTAAGTGGACTTATAGGTTAGGTAGCACCCCAAGCAGACGTTCGATCTCAGAGGTCGTGTTATAGAAATGTGGTGAAACCCTAACGCCGCTCCCCCGTTCTGCTGTAATTATGTTCTCAGCGTGTAAAATCTCATAGATTTCAGCAGGGGTATGCTGGTTACTCTCAAAGATAACAATCCCTGCCCGTTCTGAATCCGCTCTCGGCGTGACAACGCGATAGCCCTTGGCTTCTAATCCTGCCATCAAGTGCTCAGTCAGCTCCAAAATATGCGCTTCGATTGTCGAGATACCGATGTCAAGAAGTAACGCAATCGCTGCTTTGAGTCCGTATAATCCGACGCTGTTGTAGGAACCCTCTTCAAAACGGGTTGCATCGGGTTTCTGCGTTAGGTCGTAATTGAGGAAATCGCGCGGATTCACGACACTTGCCCAGCCGACATTGGTGTTAATCAGTCGTTCCCGTTTGTCGTCAGCACAGTAGAAAATTGCTGCTCCTTCCGGTGCCAGTAACCATTTATGCCCATCAGCGGCAAGAATATCGATGTTAGAAGATTTCACATCCACCTCAATCGCACCGAGACTCTGAATAGCATCCACAATAAACCAGATATCCCGTTCTCGGCAAATTTCGCCGAGTGCTTGAATATCATTTCGGAAGCCGGAGGCAAATTCTACATGGCTGATTGTTACAGCCCGCGTGCGTTCGTCAATTGCTGAAGCGACATCTTCAACATGAATGCGTCCTGTCTGCTCTGGCACCATACGTGTTTGAACACCATAGCGTTCCTTTAAACTCCACCACGGATATACATTCGCCGGAAACTCCACTGCTGTCGTGACAACATTGTCACCTGCGCGCCAATCAATACCATTCGCAGCAATGAGAATGCCTTGTGTTGTATTTTTCATAAAGGCGATTTCAGTTGCGTCGGCATTGATGAGCTGTGCTGCTACGCCTCGGCACGCCTCAGCTGCCTGTTCCCAGCACTTGGCATTCACAGCACCATTCACAGTAGCATCTTCCAAGAATTCTGTCATCGCATCTCGGCTCCGACGCGATAGCGGTGCTACACCAGCATGATTCATATAGATATAAGTCTCCGTCACTGGAAATTCGCTGCGCCAACTCAGATGAGATTTACAATCAGTGGAACTCTTCAACCCGTTTCACCTCATTTGTTCATATTCAAAAATATTTCGACCGTATAGTCTTTCACCCGTTGGGCGTTGGCAAACGCGATGAGTTCCCCGAACAGACCGAAACAAAATACCAGAATTCCGCTTGTAATGAGAACAGGACTCAGATTCGGGATCTCCGCAATGTTAAACACCTTAAAGAAGAAAGAATAGAGAGGCGCGAGTGAGAGCATGCCGCCGAGTACAAACAATAGTGCACCAATGGGACCAAAAAACCGAATGGGTCGCCGATTGTATCGAAAAATAAAAAAGCGTGCGAGTGTATCCAACTCCGGCAGTTCCTGTTTAGCCCGTCGAATTTTACTTTCCGTTACCCAGCCGAGGACCAGCAAGATTATCGCTAAACCGAAGCAGCTAAGTGCAGCGATCTTAGTACTACCAAACAAAACGCGCCCTAAAACAAAGAAAGGAAAACTGAACAACGCCGCAGCTCGAAATATCCGCTGTGTCGGCTTGAAAAGGACATTTGATAGCCGCTGCCACGGTAAAGGTTTCTGTGTTCTGGGGAGTGGTGCAAAAACGGAAACAATGAGCTTGAATGCCACAATATCTAACGCCACACGCCATACCCTACCGAGTCCGTACTTGCTTTGACCAAAACGCCGCGGATGATGTGTGACGACGATTTCAGCAATACGCGCGCCCGCCACGGTAGACATCGCAGGAATGAACCGGTGCATTTCCCCATAAAGTGGCACCTGTTTGATAACTGAGGCGCGGTAGGCTTTCAGTGAACATCCATTGTCGTGAATAGGAACGCCCGTCACTTTACCAATTATCCAGTTAGCAACGATGGAAGGGACGCGTCGTGTTAAGAACTTATCCTGTCTCTCTTTCCGCCACCCGCACACTAAATCATAACCTTCGTCAAGCCTTCCAAGGAGCTTAGGTATGTCGTTTGGGTCATTTTGCAAATCGCCATCCATGCTGACAATGCGTTGCCCGCGTGCGAACTCAAACCCCGCCGCCATCGCCGCTGTCTGACCTGCATTCTTTTCAAACCGAATAACCACCAGTTGGATGAACTGTTTGCTCAGTTCTGAAAGCACCGCAAAGGTTCCATCGCGGCTCCCATCATCTACGAATATCACCTCGTAAGTTTCACCCATTGTTTCACATACAACCCGAATTTTTTCAAACAACAGGCGGACGTTTTCTTTTTCATTGTAAACCGGGACCACGATGGATAGAATCGGTTTTTCGTCCATAAGAATAGTTGTCAGTTATCAGTTGTCAGTTAAGTATCGGGGTTGCAACCCCTTACAACTGATAGCTGAAAGCCAACAGCCGACGGTTTCTGATAGTTTCCAGTCTAAAAAAGCATCTTCAATCAAGAACAGAATTCAAAAGAATCTGATGCGCTTCGCTGAGTGAGTCAAAGGTTCCTGCATCAACCCACTTTCCGCGCACAAAACTGTATTCAAGTTCCCCGCGATGCATATAGGCATTGTTAACAGCAGTTATCTCATATTCCCCGCGTGCTGAAGGTTCAACCGTGCGGATAATGTCAAACACGGATGCATCATAAAAATATGCACCTACCACGGCGTAATCACTCTTAGGATGCTCCGGCTTCTCCTCAATCGCGACGATACGGTCATTTCCGTTCAAGACAGCCACACCGTACCGTTCCGGGTCTGGCACCTGTTTGAGTAATACGCGTGCACCTCTCTGCTGTGCCTGAAAATCTTCGACAGCATGCTGAATTGAGGTTTCAAAGATATTATCTCCCAACAGGACAGCAATTTTACCATTGTTGGCAAATCCTTCCGCCAACGCGAGTGCGTGTGCGATACCTTTTGCCTCCTCTTGCACCCGATAGGTGAATTGACACCCGAAATCTTTACCACTCCCTAACGCATTCACAAAGTCTCCGACGTATTGAGGGTTTGTCACGATAAGGATATCAGTAATATCTGCTGACGTGAGCTGCCTAACACAATGAAACACCATCGGTTCATTGCCAACGGGTAGGAGGTTTTTACTGGTGACTTTGGTGAGTGGATACAAGCGGGTCCCCAACCCGCCTGCAAGGATTACGCCTTTGAGCATGGCTTAGCTATTTCCTCCGCGTCCGGGGAAAGTGAGTTCAGCGACACCAGACTTATCCAAATCGCCTAATCCCATTTCAATCATCCGGTCATATTGTGCCTTTGTTGCTTGCGCGAGCGGAAGCGCAATGCCTTCTGCATTTGCTAAGTCGAGTGCGATCCCCGAATCCTTAGATGCATGCGCAGCAGAGAAATAACACTCATGATCTCGTGCCTCCATGTCTTCTCCATCCGTTTCCAAGACGCGGGAGTTCGCCCCAGTTTGCGCGAAAACTTCTTGTAACATCGCCAGATCCAACCCAAGCGCGGCACCCAAGCCGAGTCCTTCAGCAAGTCCCGCCGTATTGATGTTCATTACCATGTTGACAAGCGCCTTGACCTGTGCTGCCTGACCGGCTTCACCAATATAACGGAGGGAAACACTCATTGAATCCAAGATCGGAAGTGCTTTATCGAATGTTGCCTTTTTACCACCGCACATGAGGTAGAGGGTCCCTTCCCGTGCTTGTGTAATGCTACTCGCCATACACCCTTCGAGCGTCTCTGCCCCGTGTTTTGCAGCGAGTTGTTCGATGTCCACGTGGACTTGGGGACTAAGCGTTGCACAGTTAATAAAGACTTTACCGGATGCGCCTTGAAGTAGACTGTCATCAGCATCGTCCGAGAAAATCGTCCGCATTGCTGCATCGTCTGTAACTACAGTAATGATATAGTCGGCGAGTGCTGTAACTGTCGCGAGTTCTCCTGCGGCTGTTGCACCTATCTCTGCTGCGAGTTCCTGTGCGCGTTCGTTTGCGACATCGTATACAGCGACAACATCAAATCCTTCGTCATTGAGATGCCGGGCGATGTTCGCGCCCATCCTGCCTACTCCTACAACGCCAATTTTATAATCTGAATTTGCCATGTTTGCCTCCCTGCTATGTCTAACCTTAACATATTCCAATTTTATGTTAATTAATAATACCGCGATTGGAGTCCCAACTATTTTACGCAAGTTCAATTCTTACATATTTGCAGATGTTTGTCAAGTTTTTCATGTTTCCCTCTGAAGCAATTCAGTTTTCCCATAGGTGCAATTTCCGAGTATTTAGGTGGATTTTAGAATTACTTAGACACCACGAATTGGCGAGGTTTCCAACCTCGCCAGCGGCGGTGGCGCGTTTTTGTGTGTATTATCCACTGGAATGTCCATTTATTTATATAACTCACCATATCTATCCAATGCTATCAAAAACATCTTATAACTGACAATCGATGATCAATGCTTGATAACCAACCTTTAGTGCTTCAAATTTTTCAACACAAACATTACCCATTGTTGACTTGCGTAAAAAATTTAGGACTTACGCAATAGTTTAGAAATGTGTTATACTCTCACTTTATGAAGACCGTAACTCTCTGTGAAAAGAAGCACCCCTTATTTTCGGATTATTGCCAGTTTCTGTTAGCAAGTTTCCATAACTTCACACAGACGTAT
>JAJDUH010000004.1 GCA_022826805.1 Candidatus Poribacteria bacterium | reverse complement strand
TTCTCGTCATCGTCTTCACCTCAAAGTCGTTGTGGATTTTTAGGGTGAAGTATAGCATGTATTGCGTGAAAACTCACGCAATACATGCCCATATAAAATCATAACTCTACAAATCAAATCTTAAAACTAAATGACCCTATGCTACTTAGTTTTTAGTTGTTCAGAACACCAACACTACACGGTTAAAAGCAAAAGCAGAGTTGCATCAGATATTAAAACGACTTATCCCTAATTTTCTACGCCGTCCAATCCTTACACAATGCCTCCGCTTGCTCCAAGACGGTTTCAGCAGCCTTTTCCTGTTTGTCAGGTGGATAACCATATTTGCGAAGGGTGCGCTTCACCATCACGCGTATTTTTGCGCGGGCACTTTCCTTCATTGTCCAGTCAATGCTCACATTCCTCCGAACGGTTTCCACAAGTTCAACAGCGATGGTTCGTAGCGTCTCATCACCCAACACCTGGACCGCGCTATCGTTAACCTCAAGGGCATCATAGAATGCCAATTCTTCATCCGAAAGTCCTAAATCATCGCCCCGTTCTTGCGCTTGACGCATCTCTTTTGCGATTTGGATGAGTTCTTCGATTACCTGTGCTGCCTCAATTGTCCGGTTCTGGTATATGCGAATTGAGCGTTCCAGCATACTTGCAAATGAACGTCCTCGGACCACGTTTTTCTGTGCGCGAGTTCTAATTTCATCATTAAGCAGCTTCTCCAAAAGTTCAACGGCTACGTTTCTATGGGGTAGATCCCGGACTTCGGCGAGAAATTCATCGGAGAGAATCGAGACATCAGGTTTTTCCAGTCCTGCCGCGGTAAAGATGTCAACCACTCCTTCAGGAACAACCGCTTTGGATACTAACTGCTTAATCGCTTGTTCTGTCGTTTCAGCTTGTGCTTCTTCAGCTGTTGAAGGTTTTGCCAAAACGCTTCTTACCGCCTGAAAAAAGGCGACATCGTCGCGAATCTCAGTTGTTTTTTCATGTGGAACAGCCAATGCAAACGCTTTGGAGAGGTCAGTAACCATTCCCAATAAACGATCCTTGCCATCCTTTTGTGCCAATATATGTTCCTGCGCCAGCGGTAGTAATCTAATCCGATCTTTAGCGTTTCCAGTAACCCAAGGTGCCCAATCAAAGCCGTGAAATAGTCCACAGCAGATTTCGTACTTCTCCAGCATTACAGCAACAGCGTCAGCTTTATTAACGGTAGCATCTCCTTTTCCACCACTTCCAGTGTAATTCTGTAACGCCTGTTTTAGATGATAAGCAAGCCCTATGTAGTCTACAATCAAACCGCCGGGTTTGTCGCGGTATACGCGATTGACACGGGCAATCGCTTGCATCAGTCCGTGTCCACGCATCGGCTTGTCTACATACATGGTGTGAAGACTCGGCGCGTCGAATCCGGTTAACCACATATCACGGACAATGACAAGTTTCAGCGAGTCGTTGGGATTTTTGAATCGAATTGCCATTTCCTCGCGCCGTGCCTTGTTTCGGATATGCGGCTGCCACGATACATCATCAGAAGCGGAACCTGTCATCACAACTTTTATTGTTCCATTCTTGTCGTCATTGTCGTGCCACTCCGGCCGGCGTTTGACAATCGCATTGTAGAGATCAACGCAGATGCGACGACTCATACAGACAATCATCCCCTTACCGTCTATCGCTTCCAATCGTTCTTCAAAATGTGCAATTATGTCGTCGGCAATGAGTCCCAGTCGTTTTTCTGTTCCGACCAAAGCCTCAAGTTGCGCCCACTTGGTTTTGAGTTTTTCCCTTTGTGTTATCTCTTCCGTTTCAGTCACTTCCTCAAATTCAGGATCGATGTGAGGCTTTTCATTCTCGTCAAGTTCGATTTTGGCGAGACGGCTTTCGTAATAGATCGGAACGGTGGCACCGTCTTGAACCGCTTGTTGTATATCGTAGACGCTGATGTAATTTCCAAAAACGGCGCGGGTGTTCCGGTCTGTTAGTTCAACCGGGGTGCCGGTAAAACCGATAAAAGAAGCGTTGGGTAGGGCATCGCGCATGTGACGGGCAAATCCGTCAATAAAACCATATTGGCTACGGTGCGCTTCGTCAGCAATAAGCACGATGTTTCGACGATCAGACAATTGCGGAAAACGGGTTTCCTCACCTTCAGGAAAAAATTTTTGAACCGTCGTAAAGACTACACCACCAGCAGCGACTTTCAGGAGTTCGCGTAGATGTCGTCTGTTTTCGGCTTGGGCCGGTATCTGTCGTAGAAGTTGGTGACATCGAGCGAATGTTCCGAACAGTTGATCATCTAAGTCGTTTGTATCGGTGATAACAACAAGGGTTGGGTTTTCCATCAGCGGGTGTTGAACGATGCTGCCAGCGTAAAAAGCCATCGTCAAACTCTTGCCGGAACCTTGTGTATGCCAAATCACACCGCACTGTTGATCTCCTTCCAGAGATGATGCTTGGACAGTTGTATCAACAGCCTTTTTCACGGCATGGAATTGGTGATAACCGGCGATTTTTTTGGCAATTGCCCCACCCTCAGTTTCTTCAAAAACGATGAAATGTTTGAGGCAACTCAGAAATCGTTGTTTTTCAAAGGCTCCCCTAATTAATACTTCTAACGCTAATTCGGTTGATGGTGCTTTGTCCTCTCCCTCAATTGTCCGCCACGGTAGAAACCACTCCGTATCGGCAGTTAAAGATCCGATACGAGCCTCTAATCCGTCGGAAATGACGATCGCCTCGTTGTAAGTGAATAGAGCGGGAATTTCTTGTTTATAGGTTTGGATTTGGCGGAAGGCGGTTAAGACAGTAGCTTTTTCATCGGTTGGGTTCTTGAGTTCGATTACGGCTAAAGGGAGTCCGTTGATAAATAGAACAATATCTGGACGACGTTCGCTTTTCTCTACTATTGTAAACTGGTTGACTGCAAGCCAATCGTTGTTTTCAGGTGTATCAAAATCGACTAACCGCACGCGCTCACCGCGGATTGTACTGTCTGGTTGCCGATATTCGACTTCTATACCGTCAACCAACATCAGATGAAATGCCCTATTGTTCTGAACCAAAGTGTGAGAATCTGGGTTTAGTACTTTGCGGATTGCTTCTTCCTGTGCTTCGGTGGGTATTGTTGGATTGAGGCGGGCAACTGCTTCCTGTAAACGGCGCGTCAAGATGACTTCGTTGTAAGAAAAACGTTCTGCACCAAGTGTGTCTGGAGCGATGTCGGGACCGTGTAAGACGGTATACCCTATGTTAGTGAACCACTCAAGGGCGGCTTCTTCTACGTCGGATTCGTAAATTGTATTGCGATTCATGCTATTGTCCTAATGTCCCCTACACCAACAATTCTTCCCCTACGCACGCCCTAAGTCCCTCAACAAACACCCGAAAACTTTTCGATCTGTTCCGATTTGGGACCATGTGTTGTGCAATGTTCTGCGCTACTGTAGGTTTAGGTATCCGTCCTCTATAGTAGTTTTTCTGTATCAACAAACGCTCCAGTGCTTCATACGTGCCACCCTGAATTGCGTCGGGATTCCGATATTTAGCCTTAGATTGGAGGTTTTCAGGAATTCTGGGATAAGCAGCATGCATCGCTTCAACATCGCCAAAGAACCATGCCTCTAATTCTTCAATTGCCAACCGATTGATCACTTGAAAACTTTCGTTTGGAGCCGCGCTGGATTTTGTCACAAAACCCGCTTCGTGTGCTGCTTGTTCTAACTTTGCTTTTAGTTCGTGACAGTCTTTCCGATCTTCATCAATAAGCACGATAAGTCGCCAGTCGTTAGGTATCCATCGATATCCCATCAATCGCGCTGACAGATTATTAAGCAGATCGTCTTTGCCCTCAAAAACGAGGAAATCAAAAGTGACATCATTGGAAAGAATCTTGGGTAAAATAGCCTTTAATGTTTCTTGGGTGGACGGTTCCTCCAAGAAGAATTCAACGTGCATGCACACCTCGTTTAAGCCCACCTGCATTGGTCAACGGATCACCGAATTCAAAGAATCCTTCCCTCCAGAGCTGCCCCAACTTCGCTCCTGCTTCCATAAAATGATTGATTCCCAGCATATCCGATGCGCGTTTACACACTGTGAAACCTTGTTCATTCCGGTACAATACCCATACTTCTTCAGCAGCCAATTCATTAACAAATTGCGGTGAATGTGTGGTAATTATGAATTGAGAGCACATTAACACCTCAATGCACGCCCCGACTAAACCTGTCAGCAGGCGTGGGTGCAGGTAGTTCTCGGGTTCTTCAATGCCGATCAATTGTGGCGGTTGTGGGTCGTGAAACAGCGTCAGGTACGACAGCAGCTTCAATGTGCCATCGGAGGCGAACTTCGCCAAGATAGGTTGCTCAAACGGTGCATCTTTAATTTGTAGGCGGCGGCGACCACTCATCATTAATTCTGTGTCAACCTTTTCTAAGCGGGGCACCTGATTTGACAGAGAAGATATAATTTTCTCCAGACGTTCTGGATATCTTTCCTGCAAGTATTGGATAACATTGGGCAAATTGTCACCTTTTGTGGACAATCGCTTTTGCGGTCCATCGTTGGTTGCTTGGCGCGTGGCATCGGTAGAAAGGTCGGAGAGATACCAATCTGTAATAAAACGCCGAAAGGCACTGACGCGCGGGTGATGTGTGGATTGACCAAACATACTTGCTGCGATCGTTGTGGGATCATCGAGTTGTTCATCAATAGGTTTATCTGTTTTATCCGGTGTTTCGCCAGAAATCACATTGCCTTTTCCGTGATGAAAATTGAGGAAGCGAACATGTTTTCCTCGACTTCCGCGCCGCCACTGCAGCCACTCGGTTTCAACAAAGGGACCTTCTGGGTTTTCATTGATGGAAAGATGATAAGTAATAATAGGTGTTCTGGGTTCTTCGCGATATTTCAATTCAAATTCAATGGGTCCATTACAACCTCGTGTTCTCAGTTCTTTGAAACCTTCTCTTTTGTCCAAAGCACGGCGCAGCCCGTCCGTGAAACATTCAGCAAGAAACGCGAACACATCAAAAAGC
Source organism: Candidatus Poribacteria bacterium (assembly GCA_022826805.1). Lineage (GTDB taxonomy): Bacteria > Poribacteria > WGA-4E > WGA-4E > WGA-3G > WGA-3G. The sequence goes on along the minus strand of JAJDUH010000004.1, from coordinate 40,228 downwards.
GTTGATTTTCCACTGCCGTTCGCGCCTAAAAAGACAGTCAACGGTTTGAGTTGTTTTAATTCTATATCCTGTAGCGCACGATAGTTTTTTACATGCAATGACTCAATATGTGGGATCGATGGTCTTTGTAAGGGTAGAACTAAGAGGCGTTCATGAAGCAATTCTTCAAATTTCGCATCAAATTGACTGTCATCCGTAAAATCAATATAAACTCGATCTTTCAAAAATTCTGGGGTTTTATCTTCCCATAGCGTCTGACGAATTATAGGTATAAATTTGTTATTTCCCTGATTTTCAACAATTTTCTTTGTTATAATCATTCGCTCATAGCCTACACCACCTTCACCTGTGTTCGCCTTGCTCACATAATTATCTGTGCAAACAACCAAAATCCTATCAGCGTCCACGATGCCACGTTCCATGAATCGTGTTATATCATCACCCAACCGAAGGTCCCATTGGTCAAGTGTCGTATCAATACCATTATGACGGAGTTTTACAGCGAGTTCGGATACCCACCGTTTATGTTCTGGAGAATCGTGTGAATATGAGATGAAAACCTTAGGATTTTCTGACATCTTTACTCCTACTATATTTTCCGATCACTGTAACCAATTGTCTCCGACCTTTGTTTTCATAAATGCGTGTGGAATTTGGAAAGTCAAGGATTGTTCAAGAAATTTAATAAAACAAAGGCTAAAGTTACAACTTCTCAAAAAAATCCTGATGATGAATAACATTCCGCGCACAAATTTCTTCCGCATGAGATGCGAATCCATAGACATTCATTAACCAAGCCTCAAATAGACGAACCCAATTTCTCCATGAAATTTCAATTTGTTCACGTCTCACATTCAAGCTAGTCCATAATTCTGCAAGTGCTTCCGGATTATGAAGTAATACAGAAGTCGCACGTTGGTTTATGCCCTGCTCTTCAGACATAAAAGTCAATGGGACATTAAAACCAAACGGAGACATTGAGTTGAAATTTCTGTTTAATGTATCCTGTTGACCTGAAGCAATTATAGAGGCTAATTCATGAATATTCAATGCCATGTAATATGCCACTAGTGCAGTTCGGTATTCCTGCTCAATCCCGAATATTAGACGCAACCACTCCCATCCTTCTCCTTCATAAGCATTAGCTAAATAATTCCAACCTTCTATACAACTTGGACCAAACGAGTTCGCCCACCCCATAAGATCACTTCTTTCCCAGACCTGAGGAGGTTTTGTTATATATGGATTAGGGATTTTCACTCGCGAAAGATTCAGGGCAATATCCATCTGATTTGTACTCAGACTAATACTCCCGTGCAGACCATGGTACACATACCCTAACGCGCTGGGAATGTCTACCCAAGCTTCGTACCCACTACGATTCCATCCAGTAACATTTAGCAGATCATCAAGCAAAGATTTTTGATCTCTAAATTCTTCCCTACCGGATTCAACACCTACTAAAGCAATAGCCATTAAGGGTGAAACAATTTCAACCGCTTTATCCACAACTTGAACTAATTGTTTTTTGTCTCCAGGTTCTTGTCCATCCAACTCATCTTGTCGCCATTGGACTAAATCTTTGAATACCTTTGGTCGAATTTGTTTGATAAGTTGTCGCCATCCAAGTGTATCACCAGCACGAACGAGCTTAGTCGCTGTTTTGTAAGCCTCGGAGGCAGATTCAACTTGATCCGGAATATCCGTCAGTTGTGTGTCTAATTCCACAGAAGGAAACGGGCTTTTTCCCAAAGGAGGCTTCTCTATAATTGGCATTTCGTGGAGTTCACGAATTAATTTTTCACACTCTGCATCAAATTGATTGTCATTTGTAAAATCAGCATAAACCCGTGTTCCTAAAAATGTTGGCGTTTTTGCTTTTCCTGATGCCTGACGGATGATAGGAATGAATTTGTCTGTCCCTAAATTTTGAACAAGTTCAGCGTTTATAATCATCCGCTCGTAGTCAACGCCCCCTTCGCCAGCGTTCGCCTTGCTCACATATTTGTCCGTGCATATAACCAGTACCCTATCAGCGTTTACAATGCCACGTTCCATAAATCGTGTTACATCATCTCCTAATCCGAGGTCCCATTGGTCGAGCACTGCATCAATTCCGTTGTGGCGAAGTCGTGCTGCGAGTTCGGATACCCATCGCTTGTGCTCTGGAGAATCGTGAGAATAGGAAATAAATACTTTAGGATTGTCGACCATCTTCTACCTCCAATATCTCATTTACCTCGTCTACACGAATTTCACCGGTCAACAACTTTGGCAGCAGTGTACCTCGGGTTTTGGCGAGTGTACGGGATTCGTTTTCATTAGACTCAATTTTAGCAAAAAGCGGTTTTGCAACCGAATCAAAAAGACACCGTATTTTTTCCGGGGGTAAGGCGAATTGATAACTTGGCACACCATCTTTACTTAATCCCAAGACAGTTGTACCATTTGCATATCCATAGATATGAGATTGAAAACGTCTTTCTCGAAAAAGACAATAGAGAAACCAAACAGAAACTGTTGATTCTAAGGGACGTATAATTCTTAAATGCAAAGATGGAACAAGTGTCTGGTAATTTTCTTCTTCGCGAACAATTGCAGGTTTGCCAAGAATCTCTGCTTCTTGCGTTAAGTCTGTATAAGCCATAACAAGTTCACCGGGGGTAATAACTTGTTCAGGATTATATTTTCCAGTATAAGGTTTCACAACACCTGGTTGGTAACCACCACCCCGCATAATTGATTTTATTGAAACCAAAGCAACATCTGATTCCGTTAGTTCGCTACTTCTATAAGATCTTCCTTTGACAATTTCAATCAGATTGCCAATTTTTTCGACTGCCCAGCCGTTAGGAATCTTACCCAGCGGAGAATCCTGAAACGCCGACGAAAATAATACAGCAGTTTCGGCGTCCATACCTACAGGTTTGTGTCCTTCCATTTTCGCTTTTACAGGGTCAAAATCCACAAACCATGACTTGAAAATTGCCCGCGCCGTTGCTTCGAGTGTTTCATTCATCTGTCGATTGAGTTCAATTTTGTCGTCAAGCGTGCTGAGGATGTGAGCAATACGGCGTTGTTCCTCAATAGGTGGCAGAATAAATTCAAACGAGCGTAGCGAATCTGCATCTACTCGCTGTCGACCTGTGGAACCTTGCATAGAATGAATCGCGAATGTACGAAAACTCGGATCTCTTGCTAAATAGTATATGAACAAGTTATCCGTTTCATTTTTTACTCCTGATAGTACGATAAACTCAGTTGATCCGTGCCCAACTTGATTAGGCTTCAGGCAGTTTACATACACAGTTTTTCCGTTTTCAAGACATGGAGTAATGCGGGCTAAAAGGGTATCTCCATTTTGGAATCGTGCGCCAGAGCCGCGAAATTCTTTATACGAGTGTGAAGTAATCTCCCGCGTGTATACTTCAACATCTCGCATAGCAAGATGGAATGCCTTTTCTTTTCTGGAAAGCGTTCGCCGAGGATTAATTTGGATAACATTACCGAGTTTTACCAGATTCCAAGAGTTATTTCCTATATTCTGACTTCGCATATTTTCGTATGTTCTCTACATTCTGTAACGGGTTTGCTTTCAGTATAACCTTGTATTCGTTCTTGGTTTCCGCTTCATCAATACGACGCGCGGTGGAAAACCAAAGCCTCTACGATTTTGGCATCATCAATTTTTTCTTCACTCTCATAGGGAGGATCGCCGTGTTGTCCTTCCCAGTCTTGGGTTCCAGCGTCTAACTGTATTTTTGTAGTGGAAATCCGTTCCGATGAGATGTCGTCATAACCGTCCTCATAGCCGTTGACAACAACTCGCAAGTCATCAGGATATTTTTCGAGAAGTTTTACTAATTCTTTCACAGTCATTTTGCTTCTCCTTTATCATAAGGACGATACTCCAACAACGCCGACCTACCAATGATTGAGACGATGCGCACTAACATTTCCTTTCCATCCGCATCGGTGAGGCGGAAATCTTCCCCTGGAACGAAAGCAACCGGCTGCTGCTGTCCCTCGTTGATGGCGATGTTGGAGGCATAGAGATAGGTCCTGTCACTTGTATCACGAATAGGATTCAAACGTCCGGACAAGTTCGGTAAGTAACCTGTCGATTCTGGAAAGATTATCGATCCGCCCTCTGCGAGGCTTTGCATTTCAAGTGTAAGCCCACCTTCCGCTGGTACCCAATCCTGTTCAAGGCGCGCAGCAAGCCCGGGGGCTGCCGCATACACAGTCATCGGGAAGTGTCCTGTGTGTAGATCGAATTGCGCTTCGCCATTCTCATCGGTAGTTGCGCGTTTCCATGTCTTATTCGGAAATAGCACTAATAATTCAACGCCAAGCAGCGGGTTACCATCATAGTGAGCAAGAATACCAGCAGTTGCGGGTGTAAGAATCGTATCGGCTGCAGGAATTGTAAGAAAAAGGTCTGAATTGTCAATGAGTTGATACTTCGGCGTTTTTCCGCTCAACGCCTCTGTTTCACGAAAGATCGTTGGTACTCCATCCCCTCGCCGTTCCATAAAGAATTGTCGCTCGCCGGAACCTCGGATGTCCCCAACGGGTATTCGTCCAAGTATTGAGGCAAGGGCTTCATTCCGGGTTGATTGTCGGACATCCATGCTGTCTATCGTGAGATTGTTTGGCAAACCGCCGGGAGAGTTTATTTCAAGACGATCTGCAAACATGGCGAACCGGATTCGACTGCCGTGAATAGCATAGTCACGGTGAACAACAGCATTAACAATTGCTTCAAAGAGCGCCCTTTCACTATATTGGGGCAGGTCTGTGCGCGCTGGGTTTTTGTAAGCACCGACGCGCATGTTGCGAACAGCAAAGGCAATCGCCTCAGTAACTTGTTGGTTCAGGGGACCAGTAATTATCTGAGCATCTATCTGTCCTGACGCCCGGTCCTTACCACGGTAACAGGTTGCAGAAATGCAAGCATTAGGGAGCCATTCCTCTGGCGTGTGAGAGCACAACAGAATACCCGCTACTGTGGCGCGTGTAATTGCGTTTTCGTCACTGGTCAAAAATCCCATCTTCTCCAACGCCACTTCAGGGGCGGCGGCACCTTCTGCACTCAATAGAGATTTCCAGAGGGATTCATCTAATGATCCAAGACCTGTCCCTGGAACAGGCTGTTTGTCAAACCAGCGGAAACGTGCCTGCCCACGCCGCTGCGCAAGGCGTAACCGTTCATCGCTTGTCATTCGACGTTTTGAGCTGCCAACCCGATAGTAACTACCGCCCGGACTGTCGTGTTGGGTGTCACCTTGCGGAACTTGGACCAGCAAGAACGGTTTGCCCTCTTCTATTTCTTTCCGAAGAATAACAGGCCGAATTGAAGGTTTAATCTTGTCGGTACAAATCCCGGTTAAGAGTTGTTCCAGCGCATCCATCTGATCGCGCGACATCCCCTGAACATCACTCTTGTCGGTCACGCCGCAGAGTAGGACACCACCATCTGTATTGGCAAATGCAGCGAGTTCGTCTGCCAGATCGTCATGACTGGGACTCTTGGGAACATTTCCTGCGAACCTGATCTCCTTGAATTCCCAGTGACTGTCTTCGCCTAAGCGCATTTGACGTTTGATTTCTTCGTCACTGAAATTCATGATTCATCTCCAAAACCGAGCACTTGCAAATTCTTACGGATAGCATCATCTAATCGCCTCGCTTCTGCCATCTGCTCGATCAATTTCTCAGTCAAGTGTGCCATTGTGTCCGCAAAAGGTTCGTCTTCCTCATCTTGTTCCTCTGCACCGACATAACGACCGGGAGTTAGGACGTTACCGTTCTCTTGGACTTCTGCAAGCGTAGCACTTTTGCAGAAACCGGGTACATCTACATATCCGTCCACCTCAGCATCACCGCGCCATGCGTGGTAAGTTTCTGCAATACGTACGATTTCCGCATCGGTTAAATCGCGATGTACACGGTCAATCATCTTTCCTAACCTGCGAGCATCTATGAAAAGCGTCTTGCCAGCCCTCTTGCGAAAACGGCGGTCTTCTTTATTTCTCGCGATGAACCAAAGGCAAACAGGGATTGATGTGGAATAGAACAGTTGACCGGGCAACGCCACCATGCAGTCTACTAAATCGGCTTTAATAATTTTCTCGCGGATTTTGCCTTCGGTGGATGTATTTGAACTCATTGAACCGTTCGCCAATACAAACCCAGCGATACCGTTTGGGGCAAGGTGATAGATAAAGTGCTGTACCCAAGCAAAGTTGGCGTTGCCGGGAGGCGGGGTGCCGTAGACCCAACGTCTATCTTCACGCAACTGGTTACCTCCCCAATCGCTGCTGTTGAAAGGAGGATTGGCAAGGATATAGTCGGCTTTCAGGTCTGGATGTAGATCGTGATGAAAACTGTCAGCGTGTTCCTGTCCAAGGTTAGCTTCAATACCACGAATTGTGAGATTCATCAGTGCTAATTGGCGTGTGGTTGGATTGGATTCCTGCCCAAAAATGGAGATGTCGTAGCGTCGTCCACCGTGTGCCTCAACAAATTCTTCGCTCTGGACAAACATACCCCCTGAGCCGCAGCACGGATCGTAAACCCGTCCTTGATATGGCGCGAGCATCTCAACGAGGAGCTGCACAACACAGCGGGGGGTATAAAACTGACCACCTCTTTTGCCTTCAGCACTGGCGAATTGTGCCAGAAAGTATTCATAAACTCTGCCAAGGATATCCTTTGAGCGATTTTCTTTTTTACCTAAACCGATTGTACTGATGAGATCAACAAGTTCACCGAGGCGTTGTTTGTCAAGGGCCGGGCGCGCGTAGTTTTTTGGAAGGACTCCCTTGAGTTGAGAGTTTTTCTGTTCAATTGCAAGCATGGCGTTATCAATTAGGATGCCAATTTCTGGTTGTTTAGCGTTAGCTTGTAAATAGGACCAGCGCGCTTTCTTCGGAATGGAAAAGATATTTTCCGCCGAGTATTCATCTTCGTCCTCAGCACTTTGGGAACGGAGAGCTTCATCTTTGATGTAGAATTCACTCTGTGGATTGGCAAATTCTTTGAGAAGCGAATCGTGCTTTTCCTCAAAAGCATCTGAGATGTACTTCAGGAAGATTAACCCTAACACCACATGCTTGTATTCAGCGGCGTCCATGTTATTGCGGAGTTTATCGGCTGCTTGGTATAACTTTGCCTCAAAACCGAGTGTTGCGCCATTTTTATTCATGTTTGTGTCTGATTTTTTCTTTGCCATATTTTTTACAAGGTCCTATTAAGGTGTCCGGCACTGCAAACTACGCTTACCGGGTTTGGAAACGAGACGGTTGCCGGGCGTGCCTATCAACATACGTCTACATATTTGATTGGGGCTGGTAGCACGCAAACTAACAGTTTACGGTACAAAAACACTTTAGAATAATGAATTAATTCGTTAAAATGATACCATATTTGGTATAGAAATTCAACGAGTTTAAGTGGGAAATGGGAGATGTGGATTCTCTGAATTACGGATTTACCCAGATAGTGGAAGCATGCGGATTGAGCGGTGCGGTTGGAAACCGCACCTACCACTTTTAGAGATGCTATTTAACGTCCTGTGGATGGTTGTGGGGGCCAGTGAAGTCCGCGTTGACCTGATAAGGCACGGTTGGGAGAGGGTCGATACTCCCGATCTGGTAAACCGACGAGCTTACCATCCTGTACCCAGTCTTCGTCACTCCCATAGAGTTCACCTATCAAGTGGTTTGTTAATTGATTAAGGACTTCAGTATGCTCCGGCGAGTTGGCGAGGTCGTCCAATTCTCTCGGATCCTCCTCCAAATCGAAGAGTTGTCGGTAGTTGCCGGTGGCGTAATAAATAAGTTTAAAGCGTCCAGCATGAACCATCCGGGTTGCACTCCCACCATCGCCGATTTCACCGTATAACCACTCGCGCTTTTGATCGCCTACCATGGGTATCCCCTCCACGGTATCAGGAATATCAACCCCTGCTAAATGGAGAAGCGTCGGCATTACATCCTGCCATCCGACGAGTCGGTCGTCTACTCTATGATGTCCCACGCGTTCATCGCCTGCCGTGCCGACCAAAATCATAGGAACGTTAGTGGAGTCTTCATAGTAGAACCGTTTCGCCCACATCCGATGGTTTCCGAGCATATCACCGTGGTCGGATGTGAAGAGCAAGATAGTGTTGTTCAACATACCTTCTTCGCGCAAAGTCCCAATAACAACACGTAGTTGATGATCAATGTGTGTACAGAGCGCGTAAAATGCTTGGCGCGCCGAACGAATCTGATCCTCGGTAAAGTGTTCGTCTTGTTTCTGCCGTCCTTTTATTGGTAAGGGTAGTTGATCCGTTTGCTTTGCCCACTCACCACAATAGGGCATGTCTATGTCAATATCGCGATACATGTCCATGTAGCACTGGAGTGGTGCCAACGGTGGATGTGGATGGCAATAGGAGAGAAACCAGAATCCGGGACGGGTTGGGTCTCGGCGTTTAATCATGCGTACCATCTGCTGCGTGGTCCAGTTCGTGATGTGACAGTCTTCGGGGAGATGCCAAGGTCTGTTGAGGTAGTCGTTATTGCACATACCGTGTGCGAATTGCTGACCGGCATAACCTTTATCGCCGAGAAAAAGTTCATAATCGTCGATTACGCCGTATTGCAGTCTACCTTCCTCACCCAATAGCACATCATCGAACCCGATACGATCACGCTGGGGATAGACATGGAGCTTACCGACAGCATAAGCCTGATATCCGGCGTTTCGAAAGGTTTGTGCGATCGTTGGGAGTCCATTTATTCCTTGCTGGTCGTTAAACACCCGATCTTTGTGGGTACGTGTTGTTGTTCCAGTCATCAACGTTTTTCGTGCTGGAACACAGACAGGGCATTCGCTGTAACCTCGCGTGAAGCGGGTGCCAGCGCGGGCGAGTGCGTCTAACGTCGGGGTTTGAATGACTGGATGTCCACTGACCCCTAACAGCGAGTTGGGCCAATGATCCGTTGAAATTAGAAGTACATGTGGTTTATCAGACATGGTTATCCCTTCTACCGATCATATCGTGCGAAGTAAAAAGTTTTGAGTGGACAACACTCATCAAGTTCAACGCGCATCATCTTATCAAAAGATGTGACAATTGACAAGGGAAAAGTTCATAATAGAGGCGGTTAATTATATCGACATTACTGTGGTATTTGTCAGATAGGGAGACTGAAAATGGGTCATGTCGCCCGCCTTGCATCCGGGAACGGGAAAAAGACGGACGGATAAAGGCTTAGTAAGTTGGGCAGAGAGGGCAGCGACATCGGTTAGAATAGTGGCAAGCTGAGATGTCAAAGCGTCACCGGGGACAGGAATTGTATCCAAACCTGTGCCACAGATGGCAGAATAGAGTAGAAGACTGTCGAGGTTAAAATAGCCAGCTTCACTGCGTTGTCCTAATCCAACATCTTCAAGGACAGGCAGCATTAATCCTGAATACCCACAGAGTGGTAGGTCGAGTGCTCGGAGCGTCCGTGTCAAACCTGCAGCGACTGCTAATGTGCCTCGCTCACCAAAATAACCGGGCAGTTGTTGCTCCATGGCGTAAGCGATACTCTCATTGCCCATCGGAGCGGGTGATACATCCACACCGACAAACTTTATGCCCCACTCCTGTGCAATCGTTTCTGCCAATGAGACAATCCTCCGTCCCTCGGTTTCCATGGCAGTTTTCAGGTTTTGCAAACCGATTTTCAAATTAGGTGCATTCGCGAAAGCGTCTTGCACAAGGTCTGCCGCTTGCCATCCGATGCCGAAGTTAGTTCCGGTGTCGTGCCAGAATGCAGCAGGAAAGAAAGGGGTATTCGGTGGGCAGTTCATCAACGCTGCAAAGCGGAGATTTCCGTAACCAGCATCGGTTCGATGCGCTATCTGCTGAATGATATTTGCTGTACTTTCAGTGATGCCAGATGCCAGATGTCCGGAGTGGGTTGTAAGGGTGACAGTGGCAAAAAGTATTTCACTTTGGACAATCACATCAGTAACACGTGCGAGATGCGCCGCGGTATACCGTTTTCCTGGCAGAATTGTCCCCAAGTTAAGAAACTCAATTCCCAATGCCTGGGCATCGGACTCCAGCTTGAGGATTGTATCTATATTCCGAGCTTCATCCCATATTTGACAACTTACACGTGTCGTCTGGACATCATAACCACTCTCTTCAAAAAGGGTTTGGCAGGCGGTGTTAAACTTTGCTGCACGCTGAAGCTGGTATGGCGCAAAAGGAAGTGGAACTCCTGTGGTAATCGTTCGAATTTTCATGTTGCTCGTATCAATCCCTCAAGCAGAATCTTCGCCATAAAGCCCAATGTGTCGATAACGTTCATGCCTTTGCTGAACCAACTGTTGAGGTGTCATCTGCATCAATTCGGTGAGATGTCTACGTATTGAGCGTCTGACGCTGCGCGCTGCAGCTTCTGGATCTCTGTGTGCGCCGCCCAGCGGTTCGCGAATAACCTGGTCGATGATACCTAACTTGAGTAGATCTGGAGCGGTTGGTTTATAACCTTCGGTTGCCTCTGGAGCATGCTCGCCTTTGTCTTTCCACACAATACCACTGCAGGCTTCAGGTGGTGCGACGCAGTAGACGGCATATTCCATCATCAGGACGCGATTCCCGACTGCAATCGCCAGAGCACCACCACTCCCACCTTCACCGATAATAACGACGAGAATCGGGACGCGCATCGTCATCATCTCAGCGAGATTTTCAGCAATCGCCATCGCTTGTCCGTATTCTTCAGAGCGGAGATCGAAGTGTGCTCCTGGTGTATCAACAAAACAGAGTAAAGGACGGTTGAACTTATCCGCCAATTGCATCAACCGTCTTGCCTTGCGATAACCCTCTGGATGCGTGTAGCCGAAATTCATTTCTTGTCGCTCTTCAAGGTTAGTCCCTTTTTGTTGTGCGAGATAGACGAGAGGCTGTCCATCAAACCATGCCAAGCCTCCGATGAGTGCACGGTCGTCGCCGTATAATTTATCACTGTGAAGTTCGGTGGGTTCATCAAGAAGGGCGTTAATATAAAAAGGGGCTTGCGGGCGCTGTGCATGGCGCGCCAATCTCACTTTATCCCAGCGGCTTAGTTTTCGGAAAGCTTGCTTCGTGAGTGTATCTGCGTTCTGCTTTAGCGCGCCAATCCCTTCTGCGAGATCTAAGTCCGGGTTGGTTTCCGCGAAGGCCTCCAGTTCCGCGAGGTGGCGTTCCAATTCAATGAACGGTTTTTCAAATTCAAGCTCTGCTGTATTCATATTTATTAGTTTTCAGCTTTCGGCGGTTGGTTAAAAGAGGTTTGAATTAATTAAAGACCTTCAACCAACCACCGGCAACCGACTTCCATTCTTTTGGCTGTCAATTGCTGACAGCCGACTGTTATTGAGATTGACGGGCTTCGTTACGAAGTCCGATCCAGACACAAACCCCCATGCCTAACAGGACAATCGCGAAAGGAAAACCCGTTGCCAAGGAAGCAGCCTGCAACGACTTCAACCCTCCTCCGAGTAACAACGCGATAGCCACTAACCCCTCTGCAGTACACCAGAACACACGTTGTGGTATTGGTGCATCAATCTTGCCACCTGCTGCAATGATGTCAATGATTAGAGAACCAGAATCCGACGAGGTAACGAAAAAGATGATTGTCAATGTCATAGCGATACAGGAAAGAAGCGTTGTCCACGGGAGTCCTTCAAACATTTTGAAGAGCGCAAGTTCGTAATTATACGTCTCAACTTTTTCAGTTACACCCGTGTAACCCGTAGTAAGGAACTGGTGGATAGCAGTGCCACCAAAGGCACTGAACCAGATCAAACATAGCAACGTCGGTAGGAGCAGGACAAAGATTACGAATTCACGCACTGTGCGTCCTTTTGAAATGCGAGCAATGAAGGTGCCAATAAAGGGTGCCCAAGCGATCCACCACGCCCAATAGAACGTTGTCCAATCGTGAAAGAAGCCGGTGTCCTCGCGTCCGATCCAGTTACTGAGAGGCACAATCTTCATCACATAGGTACCAAGTCCAGCGAACAGACTTTTGAAAATATAACTCGTTGGCCCAAGAAGGATAATAGCCGCCAGTAATAAAAAGGCGAGAATTATGTTGAACTGGCTGAGGCGTTTAATACCGACATTAATTCCTGTCATGACCGATATCAACGCAATAGACGTAATTATCACAATTAGCAGGACCATAGTGAGACCGCCCACTGGAATCCCAAAGAGATAGTTAAGTCCGGAGGTTACCTGTTGTACCCCCAAACCGAGCGAGGTTGCGAGTCCAAAAACACCTGCGAATATGGCGAAGGTGTCAATGATGTGTCCGGGCCACCCCCATATCCGGTCCCCGAATACGGGATAGAAGGCGGATCGAATGAGGAGCGGCAAACCCCGATTGTAGGCGAAAAATGCGAGGGCAAGTCCCACAACACCGTAGATCGCCCACCCTTGTAGTCCCCAATGGAAGACTGTCGTTGCTATACCCAAGGAAGCCGCGGTTTGAACCTTGGGATCCTCGGCGTTGGGAACATTTTCAGGGTTGTAGACTGTCTCTGGGTTGTAAACCGTTTCTATCCCGAGTGGCGAATAGTTACCACCCTGAAAATAGGTAACCGGCTCCGACACACCAAAGAATAGAAGCCCAATACCGACGCCTGCGGCAAAGAGCATAGCAAGCCAAGTTAAGTAGGAATACTCGGGTTTTGCATCTGCTCCTCCGAGGCGGATCTTACCGAGCGGCGAGAATGCCACCACCAGACAAAAGAGGAAAAGCAAGTTGGCGGTAATCATGAACAGCCAGTCGAGGTTCGTGGTGAGCCAGACTCTGATATCTCCAAAGAGTTTTGTGGCACCCTCTTGAAAGACGAGAGCCCCAATGATAAAAATGATGATGGCGACACTGGAAATAACGAATACAGGTGTGAGGTAAATATCTAAACCGAATAACTTTCTATATTCCCTTTCCTGCATGTATTGTGGATGTTTTCCTTCTTCGTGCATTTTCAAAGTTTTCCTTATTAGAGTTGATTTGGCGGTCTTCAACCGCGCACGGAACGAAATGCGCGCTTTGTAAGCATGCCTACGGTGAACGGGCGTATAGCCATTTAGAAATAATAGCCGAAGTTAAAATTAAGTCGCCAATTCCAATTCATAAAGAATCCTCCTTTTCGTCGGGTGTTTCAACCCAAAAGCGAATGAATGTCAGACCAAGTCTTTCAGCATGTGATTTTCCGGTCCCTATTCATCATCGCGATCCGGCTGATTGAATCGGGTACAAAACTGGCGGAGTTCGACCAGTGTCTCCACGATAGCTCGGCGATAGAACCGCAGTGCTTTCAAGGCTCTGAGCACCAGTCCCAAAACAACCCACACCCGATACAGCACGACGAGCAGGAAGATCGAGACGGCGATGCCTAAAATTTGCAGAAATATTTCAAGAAGTCCGCTATCAAGAAACTCGTAGATTGGGTTCATTAGTTTCATTCCTCTGGCGTGCGAGCATCTTTCTGGGTTATTCCTTTTATATTTGGTAAATGCAGGTTGTTTTGCGGAGACCTCTATTCGTCAGTGGCGGAAAGCACCAGCACGCCTAACGCCAGACTCATAGAGACGAGAGTTCCTGATAAAACTGCCCGCCGTCTTTTCTTACGAATCTCCTGTTGATAGACACGTGTATAGACCTGAACATACTCCGGGGATTTCCCCAGCAGCTCTGACGCAGGGATATCACTGGCGGGGGCATACTCAACGTAGAAAAGCGAGAAGATTGGCACCCCACACCCCGCCAGCGCATAGATACACGTGTTCGCATCCCTTTTGGCATTCGAGGTGGCATTGTGTTCAACATCACGAATCTGAAAGTCGTGTGCTGTGACCGTGGCGCGCGAAAATATTACCAGACTCATCAGAAGTATTAGAATGAGTTCAATTCTACATCCTGCCTTCTTTTCTTTTTCCATATACCCTTATCCCCTTATATCTATAATATTCTCCTCATTAGACAAAGAGGGTAGGACTTAGCCCTACCCTCTTCTTTTTTTAGAGTTAATCCCACTTCAAAATGACCATTTTGCGCAGGGACGACATTTCGTCAGTCTCTAACTGGGCGGACACAAAGCGATTCTCAACCGCCACCGCCGCGCTGGAAACAGCAGATGTCTGCCAGTGCGAATTCTGTCAATCGCTATTGAGATTGATTCACTTCGTTCCGAAGCCCTATCCAGACGCAAACTCCCATTCCCAAGAGCACAACCGCGAACGGGAAGCCTGTCACGAGGGAGGCTGCCTGTAACGAGCTCAGACCTCCGCCAAGCAATAGCACAATGGCAACAGCACCCTCAGCCGTGCACCAGAACACCCGGTGAGATACAGGGGCATCGAGTTTGCCGCCCGCCGTGATAGTATCAATGACCAGGGATCCTGAGTCAGACGAGGTAACGAAAAAGATGATCGTCAATAGCATCGCAATGGAGGAGATGAATGTCGTCATCGGCAGTTCGTCAAGCATTTTGAACAGTGAAAGTTCCGGCTTATACGCTTCAACCGTTTCAGTCACGCCTGTGTACCCATCGCTGGTGAACTGCTCAAGGGCGGTGCCGCCAAAGGCACTGAACCAGATTAAACATAACAGCGTTGGTAAAATTAGCACACCGATGATAACCTCGCGAACCGTGCGTCCCTTTGAAATTCGGGCGATGAAGGTGCCGACGAAGGGGCCCCATGCGATCCACCATGCCCAGTAGAACGTTGTCCAACCGTGCAGAAACCCGGTGTCTTCGCGGCCGACCCAGTTGCTGAGAGGTCTTATCTTTGAGACATAGGCAGTCAGCCCAGTGAAGATGCCTTTGAGGATCTCGATTTTCGGACCAACAACGATAATGAAGAGTAGGAGCAAAAACGCGAGAATGATATTGAATTGACTGAGACGTTTGATACCCACATTCAACCCTGTCAACACGGAGACGAGTGCGATAGCGGTTATGACGACGATGAGCACGACCATTGTTGTGTTGGTAGCGGGCACCTCAAAGAGATAGTTGAGCCCCGCCGTGACCTGCTGTGCACCGAAGCCGAGCGAGGTCGCAAGACCGAACAAACTGGCGAAAACGGCGAGTGTATCAATGACGTGACCTGGCCAGCCCCATATCCGTTCACCGAGAAGCGGATAGAACGCAGATCGGATTGTGAGTGGCAGTCCCCGGTTATAGGCGAAGAAAGCGAGGGCAAGTCCGACGACCCCGTAGATCGCCCAGCCGTGTATGCCCCAGTGAAAGGTCGTCGCCGCGATACCGATGGCTGGATCGGTTTTCGCTTCACCACCGAGGGGCGGACTCATAAAGTGTTGAACGGGTTCCAAAACTCCGAAGAACAGCAGTCCGATGCCGATACCGGATGCAAAGAGCATAGCGAACCACGTGAGGTTAGAGTACTCAGGAACGGCATCCCGTCCGCCGAGGCGAACTTTGCCCAATGGGGAGACAATCAAAAATAGGCAGAATAATACAATGAGGTTGACAATGTCCATGAACCACCAGTCGAAGTTGGTGGTAAGCCATTTGCGGGTAGCCCCAAACAGGGTTGTTGCCCCTTCCCGGAACACGAGGGAAACGATAACAAAAATGGCGATGGTGATTGAGGAAACAAGGAATACCGGGGTCAGCCCAAATATCTTGGTGTCGTTCTGGAGGCGTTTTCCTTCTTCGTGCATTTTCAAAATTCTCCTTTTTTAATGGCTATCAGCCGTTGGCTTTCAGCAAATTTCCAATGGTTTTTGGAAGCCGAGAGCAGAGAACCGATTAGAAATAATAACCGAAGTTGAAGTTAAGTCGCCAATGCCATACGTTATTTCCGTTGGCACCAACATGACTAACCCCTGTCAGGATATTTCCGTAGTCATCTCCAGTGTTACCGACAAAAAAGTTGCCGTTGGAGAGTGCCAAATCGCTATAGACATAGAGAGCCCCCAGGACAGTCCAACTTGCCCCGAGCGTCACGAGCGTGCTCGGATTGTGGTTATCCGCTGTTTTTAGGATAGTGCTCCATTCCGCATAAGGCGTAAGACTGTCAATCCAAGAGATACTGGCGGTATCTATACCCCCATAACGCAGCGAGAGTCCCGGTATTAATCCTGTAGACGCGATGGGCCATGCGAAGTCGTAAGCACCCATCGGAATGAGATCTCCGGAACCCCAAGGGGTTTTCTCAGCGATATTGTGCGCATAATACGAGAATTGTGAATAGAGCGTGAAGTCTGCGAAGGTATTCTTCATGTGTCCGGAAAATGCGTAGTGAGTACCACTATCATCGCTACCCACATTCGTTCCCTTCAGCAGTCCAAATTGCGCCGACACACCGACGTCCGCGATGTTCTCAAGGGCATAGATCGCACGAACGTTAAATTGATGTTGTTCATCATATCCGTTTTCACCAGCACCCCATTCGACGTTTCCTTTGGCATCGGCTTTTTCTTCCCATCTGACGATATCATAACTGTATCGAGAACTTGCCAAACTGCCATACTGTATCAGTTGAGGTTCTGGCATAAGAAAATAGCCTGCATCAAGCGTTAGTTTATCAAACGTGTCGTTCCAGAGGATCCCTAAATCCATGTCGTCAGCGAGTCCAACATAAAAGTGTTGATCAAAAAACCAGCTCGTAGAAATGCCGTAGGCGGTCGGACCGAAGGGCACTCGCACAACACCTGCTTTAACTGTGCCGGAATCGCTAAGCTTATATCCTAACCATGCGGTGTGTATCATACTGTATCCATCATACCATCGGTATTCAAGCCGACTGATGATGTTGTTATAGTCCAAGTCAGCATTGAGGCGGAATATCTCAAGGTCAACATCACCGATTTTCTCACCTCGCGGGTGTGGACTCTCCTCACTACCGTAAGCGCCGTAGGCGTAGTTTACACGCATTGCTCCGCCGACTTTAATAGGACTTTTCTTAGGTGCTGGTGTCTCAACAACTTCCTCTGCTTCTTCGGTGGTATCAGCAGTCACAAATGGAGAAATAATTAGCAATAGTGCGATGCCGAGACCGAAGATGTATTGGCGTTTTCGATCAGTCATAAATAATTCACGAGCCTCCTGTAATTAAAAGCAGTCAATTTTCCTGTTCAGTTGACTGGTAATACAAACCGTTAAATCTAAAAAACCATACTTCCGACATGCCAATAATAGCATAAGGAAAAAAATAAAGCAAGATACTATTGTCATTTATAGGTTGCGAAAAATAAAAACTCGCTCACAGATTTTGTGAGGGAGTTAGAAACGAACCTACTGCATCTGTCCCATACCCTGCATCATTGCGATCATCTGGATAAGCTGCTTGAAATCACCAAGGGTAAGCAGGAGCTTGGTGCCGATACCGTTCTCCGCAGCTTTCGCAGAAAACCCGATGCTATAACTCTCTGGCATGTTCATAAACATACCAGATAACATCTGCATTGCGGCAGCACCATCTGGGTTCATTCTTGCTATAATGGGAAGAACGCCTTTCGCCGCAGTCATTGGGGAAATCACCAAAAGCAAATTATTGTCGGTTCCCAGCGTTCCAGTGAGTTTCTGATAGCTTAGATTATCAGAAAGTACTTCGCCGGTTTCAGATTGCTGATCCAATGCTGCCGTAACGAGCTCAGCCCCCCCTATAGCGAGGAGAAGTCGTCCCTCATGAAAAGCATAGTACCATTCCGACGCCTTAGGCATCACATCAGCAGTTAGCGATGGTATCTCTCCAAACATGGAACCGAAATTAGGGAAGACGTAACTCTTAATCTCAACGCCGTTATGCATAATCGGCGTACCAGAATGAGCACCATCATAGATATTCATATATGGCGTGTCCCCAACGATGCCTCGCATGACCTGCATTGAATTACGGAGTTGTTCGAGAAACGTCTCATCCATATAGGCTTTCGCCCGCTGTTCATCTTTCAACTCATAGACAACCAGATAATCAGGGATAATACTATCACCATAATTGACAGTGAAAGCCCATTCGTTGCCAAGCGCACTGAAAAAGTCTTCTGCCTGCTCGACGAGGGTATTGAGCAAATCAGACTGTTCTGGCGCGTTTTTTGCAAGCATCTTTAACCCGAACATATTCATTTCAAGCAACAACTCTGGTTTACCTTGAAAACCACCATTCAGAAAGGCTTGGTATGGCAGCTCACCGAGAAGTGCCAGTTGGTGGGGATCCATCTCCTTTAGGGCGTTCTGGATCTTGCTACCACTTTTGAACTGCAGGAAGGGTGCGAGTTGTACATCAGTTCCCTCCACTTCAAGCGTCGCGCTTAGAGACTTTACTTGATCAAGCACATCTATAGCCATCTTAAACACACCTTCAAAGAGAGGTGCCATTGCCATAGCAGTGGGATCGCTTTCAAGATTATCTCTCATTGATTCCAATTCTTTCTTAAGCGAAGCACTTAAGGTAGGTGCCACCGATTCAAGATTAAAATGAACAGCGAGCTGTGCCATCCCCTCAGAAATGTCGGTGAGGAATTCCACATAGCCTGGATTTGCTGTGATAGATTTCTTGGTTCCGTTATAGGTATCAATTACGCTTTCACAGACTTCAGCAGACTGAGAGAAAACAAGTGTGTTTTCTATGATAGCGAAATGCCCTTCTCCCCGAGTCGCGCTCCAATAGGTTACACCGTTATATTCGGTAGGAGCACTTCCTTCGCTTTCTGCTGCAATCACCTGTTTCATGGCTTCAGGTTCCATGAGATGTACAGTTGCAGAAAGATGTATGGGTTTCAAGGAAGCCATGAAGATGGCAAAATCCTGGTTTAGATCCAATCCAATTTCTTCCAGTTCAGCGAGACTTTCAAATCCAGCCCCAAAGGTATCTGCCAAAATGCTGGCGAGGACTTCTGGAGGTTCAGCTGTTGGCAATAAGTCCAATGCCAGCATGTTGATCCGATTATCCAACTCAGTCAGACTGGGACAATAAATAACCGCTGATGTATGCTCTGGAATTAGATGCAGGACACTGCCACTCGGAATCTCGACGGCAGGCATTGTCTCTTCAGTTGTAGTTTCGGGATGTGTTTCTTGTTCAGGCGATTGAGGTTCGTCTTTTACTGCTGTCTCAGGAAGGGGTGATTCGTCTTTCTCTTCCGGCTCTTGGACTGCCTCTTCTGGCTCTTGGACTGCGGGTGCCTCTGCGACAGTTGGTGTTGGTGCTGTCGCCTTTGCGCTACAACCGACGAACACAAGCGTCGCCAGTAGTAGGAACGCGATCACAGGTAAAGGCAAATATTTTTTCATTGGTTTCTCCTCTTAATAACTGCGGTTTCCATTGAAATTGGTGTTAATTTTGGGTTCTTGCGATTTTCTCTTGAAACTCATCAATCTCGGCGTTGGAGGTTAGTACACCGATCTCCACTTCATAGTGTCTTCTACCGCCGGGTTCAATAAACTGTAGGGTGCCGCGTTCGCGTTCCTTTGCTCTTCCTTCTACCCCGCAGTTTGATGGTTCTAAGCCTATAACATAAGTTCCCTCACCACACATCTTCCACTGGACGAAGTTCGGGAACTGTGTTTTATGATAGCGCACCGATACGCCGATGCCTTGTCCATTGTTAAAATTGCGATTTACGAGTGCTACATGGATATGATTATCAACATCTGGTTCCATTTCGTGATAGAATGCCTGTTCTTGAAAGTCAACAGTCGGGGGTTCGCACAGATTATAGTTATTCAGGTCTGCGGCAGCTGTTTCATCTCGCGGTGTGACCTGTGAAGACGGAGCGATCAGTTCGCTGTTCTCGGTGAGAATCGGAAATCCAACATTAATATGGAAGAGGTACATGTGTGGTGAATCTTGGTATCCCAAGTTCTCAACGATATCCTCAATATGCAACGTCCGCGAACCTAATTCGGTCCATATTCTACGGGTTCGCGAGAGATGTTCGCCTAAAGCGGCAGTCTCCTTAACCTTGCCCTGTGCCCAGAGCATATAACGCTGCCCTTCCCATCTGCCATCGACCCAAACGTTTTTCGCCGGGATATGAGATACCCTGCCGTGAAGCCCTAACGCCTCATCGTTATCTTCGCTCGGTACGCCAACTTGCCGCATACCACAGGTTGTCAATAAGCCACCGTAGAAACCGCGGAGCCAACCGAGTCCATCGGGTTCATAATGTGCAGGATGGACATCACCTGTGCTTGAACGCCAACAGAGTGGAATACCCTGATATTCGGCGTAGGAGATATCTAATCCACGGCTCGGCAGAACGGTAAAACTAAGGCCGCTCCCCGTTCGGAAGTCAATTGCGTCAACGCCCTTTTCATTACCATCTGTCAGTTGATATATCTTGGCATGGGCGATTTGCGACACATCTCCGACATGGCGAAGCAGTTGTATTCTGTCATACGTTGCTCCATATAGGTTTATCAAGTTGAAGTTCTCCTTTTTTGATGTGCAGCTTGAGAGTTTCAATATCAGGGCACTTCTTTCAAGCCTATATTGAGACGAGGAATCAAAGATTTCTGTAAACTGAAAAGAAATTATAGCATAGAGAAAGAAAAAAGGCAAGTTTTTCGTTGTAGGATGGCAGTAGATTCACTCTCCTGTTGAGGTAATCATACGATCTTTGAGCAACTCGATTTTCCGTTGCCTTGCACTCAATTTTATGGTATTTTTAAGGTCATGAAAAATATAAAAAACGAGATTGAACACATTGTTGAACAGGCTTGTGCGGCTGATACCAACATCTTTGGTTACAATATTTGGACCCACCACATCCTACAGGTTGTCGAAAACGGAAAACAACTTGCTCCGCGCTTTGATGCTAATCCTGAAATCGTGGAATTTGCGGCGTTACTCCATGATTATGCCAGCATAAAAGACGAAGCACTCTATGCGGATCACCATATTCACGGTCCCATTGAAGCGGAGAAACTTCTCAAGCGATTCGGCTATCCTACAGAAAAGATAGAAGCTGTCAAAGAGGCTATCGCAACACACCGAGCAAGTGTAACGGTTGTACATAGGAGTGCAGAGGGTGCATGTCTCGCTAACGCTGATGCCATGTCCCATATTGAGGGAGTTCCTTCGCTTCTATACCTGGCTTATGTTCATCATGGAATGGGCATCGATGAAGGTAGAATATGGGCTAAAGCAAAACTACAGCGGAGTTGGAGGAAGTTGCGGGAAGACGTTCAAAACATTGTTAGAGACAGATACGAAGCAGCGTTGAAAATACTTTGAGTTGAATACATTCTGACAAGAGATATAATGAACTTGGCAGGTATTCCACGTAAGAAATTGGTAAAAGACCATTTTTATAAGAGTCAGGAGAATTTTAAACTATGATTGATTTTTCCTTACGTCCTATACCAAAAGATCCTGGTATATCTGCAATGTATGATCGAAACGAAGAAGTAGCGTACGTCGGTCTCAGCAAGAATTTACGAGGTCGAATAGAACAACACATAGTTCGCCGTGATAGCAGCGTCACAACAGAGGTTTCCGCTACTGTATTAAACCCAGATAAAATTAAATACATCCATTGGTGGCTTCACAAATTATTTTCAGATAAAGGTCCCCTAGAAGCTGCGGAAATCGTAGCTTTTGAGGTGCTGAATCCATCACTTGGAAGTCGTGGAAAAGTCCCTAACCGTGCTAAAACCATAGTTACAGATCGGCAATTTCGCGATGATATGACTTCTCTGTTTCGCGGTAAACCAGCCGGAGTTTTTCATCCTAAGACATTTGATAATTTGGCAGATTTGGTGTTGGAACTTCATAAACGTGTGTCTGAACTGGAGAAACAGTTGAGGACCTAGTTTAAAAATGGTATGGAAACGATTAACTTATTCACTGATTGTGAATGCAAAAGTCCTATGACTGTTGATATGGTTCACTGGTTTCTCGATCTTTTTGATGGGCTCAATATTGAAGTCTGGATTGATGGTGGGTGGGGTGTTGATGCCTTATTAGGTGAACAGACCCGAGAGCACCAAGATTTGGACATCATTATCTCATGGGAAGATTCAGCCGTTCTGATTGAAGCACTCCGTGTGCGTGGGTTTGTTGACATTCATACGGACGACCGTAAGGATCGGAACTTCGTGATGGGACATCAACTGCACGGCTTGATTGACTTTCATGTAGTTGAACGGACTGAGGATGGCGGTGCCGTCTACGGTCCCGGAGAGATTGATTGGGTTATCTCTGAATCGGAGCTGAACGCTGTGGGGTTTATCGGAGGGCGGAAGGCACAGTGTTTGTCGGTCGATTACCAAGTCCGTTCGCACTCTGGATACACATTGACAGATACAGATTTCGCCGATATGCGCGCATTGCATGAGAAATACGGCGTTGCGTTGCTCCTTGAGCAGGTTCAGGAGGAAGACCGGCGAGGTTAGGAGGGAAACCCCCAAGCAAAAACACCTCGCCTACTGGGGCGGGTATCTTAGGGAGAAAGGTCTGGGTTGGAAACTCTCTTACAAGTCTCCTAATGCCCCCAGAAAAGCATGCCAGCCGTGACAATACCAGCAATCATCAAAGCGATAGACCACAACATATCCAGATTAAACCACGCTTTGCGAAGCAAAGCAAGTCCTACGACCTCGTAAACGACAACCGCCACAATCCCAGTGACAACAAAAAAACTGAGGGTATGCACGCCGACAGCGGATAACAACATTGTAGCACTATCTGTCATATTTACTGGTGCGTGGTGCATGTGTCCAGAATGTCCTGCAGCGGGCATCCGCAATAAGAGCGGTGCGAGCATCAAACCCGCGCCGTGTGCAGAAGCCATTAGGAAAGACCAGATTGTTAAGTCTTTGAAGTTAACACGCATTCCTACCCACCTGGGATGCCGTGTCCGGAACAACTTATACAACCCAAAACCGAACAGGACAACGGCACAAACGATGCCAAGCACATTCGTTGAGATCCGCTGTTGTGCCAAAACAATCACCAGAACTACAACCCCGATCGAAATCGCGTGTCCGAGTGCCATTGGGAAAAGCGCACCGATAACCGCACTTCTCCGCTTTTCTTGCATACCGAGCGCGACCGCAAAAAGCCACCCCATACCCGGATTAATGCCGTGAAATACACCGAGGAGGGTGTAGCTTAACCATGAGACAGTATCCATAAAAATGCCTTTCTGGACATAGAAACGTCAAATATCTTTTAGAGTAGGGGTTGGATAACCCAACCCCTACGATGAAATTCCTACGAATAACAGAAGGTATCCGATGAACTATCGCCACCTTGCAAGCGAATCTGATGGGCGCGACTCTCGCCGAAACCTACGAAGAAGTTCGGATCTAATTCGAGTCCGCCGTCTGGGTTTATATCCGCCTTCACCATCCATCCATTTGCGCCATCGGGGTAGAACTGATTATCCCAGGCGACATAGAGGGAATTAGTGAAATAGAGGCGTTTACCATCACGACTTAATTCAACCATCTGGGGTCCGCCACTGACGGGTCCTGCTGCCGGATGTGGATGCGATTTTGTAATACCGCCGATCTCGAGGGTCCCAGTATGCTTCGGGTTGAACGGATCAGAGACGTCGTATTGCAACATCTCCCCAGTTCCCCAACAGGAGACATACAAGAACCGATCATCCAACGAGAGGATGTGGTCGGTAACAAGCGGGGGTATCATCCCGATATCTTTTAAGGCAGGAGGTAAATCATCAGGATTCTCAGGTGCTTGTGCGGGGATATCAATAATTTTTTGGATGCCCCAGCCGTCTCCATCTTTGTACCATGTCCAAATTGAACTGGAGAGGTCGTTCATATTCAGTACGGCATTGACGAACCCATACGCCTTGGTTGGGTCGTGTGCAGGACGGAGTTCTAAAATCATCTGGTAGTCATCGCCTAAATCCAAGGTCTGGATATTCTTTCGGTGTCGAATATCCCAAATATGGATTTTATGCCCGAATTTGCGAGCACCTAAATCTTCAAGACTCACACCATTTTCAATCATCCCAGGATATCCCCACTCACTGGTAACAGCAATGTCATAACCCAAGTGCCACCAGAAATCGTAAGAGAGGGATTGAGAGCCACGTTCGACTTCCCACTGTCCCAAGATATTGAAGTTGTAGTGATCCATGAGGAATATACCACCGGGTCCCTCTTCGGAGCCTGCTGAAGCGAGTGCACTGACATAAATTCCCTCGGGACCACAGTGAACTGTATGGGGGCGGGTATATCCAGAACGTTCCTCAACTTCATCCGCTTTTAAGGTTTTAACGAGTTGCGGTGTTTTGGGGTCAGGCTTCACATCAAGGATATAGATATGAGAACCGCGCAGTGCTGGCACAACGAGATAGCGGCGTTCTACGTAAGGGTGCGGGGCGTACGGACAGAGTGCAGCACTACAGGCGTTCCAACCAAAGTGGTGGATTTCGTCACGAACGCCGAGCTCCAATTTATTGATAATCTGTCCATAGGTACCAGACGCTTCGTTGAGGTCAACAACACACATAGCATCAGGTTTGCCGTCATCCCGTGGTGCAGCAACATAAGCGACCTCTTCAGCAGGTGCTTCAATCGCCATCTTCGGGGAAGGGTAAAAAGTCGGATCAGGTTTCCACTGTTGTAACAAAGTTATTTCTCCTTTTTGGTAGTTGTTGGTTATTGATTAGCGGTTGGTTGACTACCATTCTTCAGCACTTTGTGAGCGATCAAGCCAACCGGGTAGTTTAATATTCTCAGAAAGTTTCCACGCTGTCAAATAGATCGAAGCTGTCCAACGGACCGCTTCACGGGAGCGGTCATTTGTGAACTCTACCAGCGCAGGTGTTGGATTTTTCAGGTTTTGCCAGTCTTCTGCCAAGGCGTAAACACTATCAACGAAACTGTGTTCTGCTTTAATCTGTTCTATTATCGCTGGCATTAAATCGCTAATGGCTTCAACCGTTTGTGCTTTCGCGAGTTCTGTCGGGTCGAGTTTCAAGACTTCAATCGCCGAATCGACCTTCTCATGGATACCCCTATGCAGCTTTGAACCATCCTCTTGAACAATGCCATCAAAATGGATAGTGAGGTGTAAGGGTTGACACATATCCTGGGCGTAGTGAGAGAGGAATCCGGCATAAACAAAGCATTTATACTGAATCATCGGATTATCGGGCCACTTGCGATACTCTGCGAAAGCGAGGGCGAGCCGATCTGTCCACTCTGCAAGGGCATAGGGGAGTGTGCCAACCGTTCGTGGTGTAAGCCCTAACTCTGCACACAACTTAATATGTGCCTCGCGCCCTTCTGGAATCGGGTGCTCTCCGAACAGTTCTACGTCAATGTAGTGTTCGCTGTATTCAGCCTGTCGTGCGTGCGGTGTCCCACGTCCCTTCGATATATCCGGATCGTAGGAGCAATGTGCAATCATTTTCCCGGCGGATCGAAAAAATTCCGGCATCTCTTCGGGAAGTACTTTGACGGATGCCTGTGTGAGTATATTGTGTCCACCTCCCCACCATGCCCACGCCGGCGCGGTGAGAAGCATCGAAAATAAAATACAGATATTATAGAAACGTTTCATTTTTTTATTTTACCTTACGGTTCATTCAGGTGAATTGGTTAAATAACGTTAACCGACGTATATCTGAAGAAATACCCAAGCAAAAAGCCTGCGCCGTTGTTGCAGACTACCATTATCGATAAAACTGCACAATCTAACAGATTTGCGGCGTAAAGCCCCACAGAATGCCACACGCGCATTCTGTGTTGATTCATGCAACGTGCATCATGCTATAAGTTCCAAAAACCTGCGGGTAATGAAGTTATGCCTTAAATAGCATAATTTTGATCCGCAGTGAGAATGCTTTACATTTGGAGCACAGCCCAGGCGTCGATAAATTAAAAACCTTTTGTTAGTCAGCTGCCAGATATTCTGTAGGACTTGTTTCCTGCCACTGGAATTGAAGTTCAGCCGTTTCGTGGGGCTTAAACGACGTCGCAACAGTTTCAACAGTAGGTCCGACGACATCAATTTTATCCAGATCTGCAGTTCCATAACCCATTTCATTTGCGTAATGGAAAAGTCCGATTCCTAACGGCTCAAATCCCATCGCCTTTGTCGTGATAGCATCCGCCGCGAACACATCATCACTGGCAACTGCAATCCCGAGTGGTACAGAATCCGTGCCGCCGGGTCCATTGCCTTGTAATCCAACAGTGCCATCAACGATAGCGATATCGGGCTTAAGGTGGCGTGAGACGCGAAGCAGGTTGATATTGAGCGTCTGTGCTTCACGCGGAAGCACTCGGTCTGCGTGACTATGGTAGCCGTGCATTTTAATCCGGTCTTCCTTGTGCAAAGTGCCCATAATCATATTCTTCATGGCAAGCGTCACAACCCCGGCATCATGTGTTTTAGCGATAGCAACAGAGATCGTGCAGGGACAATCCAAGACGACCTTCGGCATCCTGACTGTATCTTCATTACGTTCAGCAAGAAAAACCTTGGTTTCTATCCATTCGGTTTCCTGATGTAAATCCACGAGCCGAATTGGGATATCGTACTCGGCTTGGAGCGCCTCATATCCAAAAACCTGAAATGCCTCACCAGAAAATTTCTCATTAGCACCTTCGGCGATAATCACCTCTTTAGGCGGTTGCGGCGTACTCAGCAGGAAATCAAGGGCACCGCGCATCGCATCGGGATGCGAAGAAGCGAGCTGATTCGTGCTGGAAAGAAAGTTCGGTTTTAAGAGCACTTGCTCGCGGACTTTCGGTGTAAGCACCTCGCGTATATTGTCCAGTGCC
Organism: Candidatus Poribacteria bacterium; assembly: GCA_022826805.1. Lineage (GTDB taxonomy): Bacteria > Poribacteria > WGA-4E > WGA-4E > WGA-3G > WGA-3G. Next base: position 13,444 of record JAJDUH010000004.1, on the reverse strand, counting down.
TCAAAAACGTTAGAGCGTCGCCTGCCAGTTTTGGCAAGCCCAACTTTCGTACCCATGGAGTTCTCCTTTTTTAATTTACCTTGCGGATAAGTGGCGTTCATTTGAACTTTGCCGATTTCTGTGTTCGAGTCGCCCACGTTGTTGTGGGCTTGATTTTCTCATTACGTTTTTTTAATTGCCGTTTAGCAACGAATTTCCGTTTGCAAGCTGCGCGGAAAAGGCGTAGCAATCGAATCGTTAAAAAACTTTAATCAAGAATCTGCCTGAGAAAGCCCCCATGTTTTTCCAATAGTGCGTCTGCTTCCGTCGAGTTCAATCCTTTTGTGAGCATTACAATAGCCAATTTCGCGCGCCCATCCGCCTGTTCTAATGTCGCCTCGGCTGCCGCTGCATCAACGCCGGTGACGGCTTGAACGATCCGAATGCTCCGTGCGACCAACTTCTCGTTAGAAGCATGAACATCTACCATCAGATTATCGTAAACTTTACCCAATTTTATCATAGAAACGGTCGTCAACATGTTCAAGACCAGTTTCGTTGCTGTACCTGCTTTTAATCGGGTTGAGCCTGCGATGATCTCTGGACCGACAAGTGGCGTGATGAAATGCGTTACCCATGCCTTAAGTTGTTCAGGGGGCTGGACACAACAGAGGAATATTGTTGTTGCCCCGATGATGTGTGCTTCCTTCAAAGCCCCCATGACATAAGGCGTTCGCCCACTACTCGCTATCCCGACGAGTACGTCTTGTGATGTAAGTTGTCGTTCTCGAATGGCTTGTGCACCGCGTTCAGACTTGTCCTCTTCGCCTTCCACAGAGCGACGTAAAGCAACATCACCACCAGCAATAATTCCCTGGACCATCTCAGGAGATGTGCTGAAGGTCGGTGGGCATTCGGAAGCATCTAAGACCCCAAGCCTGCCGCTTGTCCCTGCTCCAACATAAAATAGCCTGCCACCGACGCGAAACGCATTAACACACAAGTCAATCGCTCGCGCGATTGCATCGGATTCTGCTTCTACCGCCGCGACTGCTTTTAGGTCTTCTTCGTGAAAAATCTGGACGATTTCTGAAATTGACTTCAAGTCAATGTCGATAGAACTCAGGTTTCGCTGTTCTGTTTTTTTAATTTTACCTTGCGGTTCGGTGAGGCGGGTTTGGATATTGACGTGCCTTTCCGTATATCTGAAGAAACGCCCCAGCAAAACCCCCTCCACTCATTACAGGCTAACGTTTTTGCAATTTTTTAAAACTAAAACTTACTGCCCTGACACGATGTTCTTCTAAAAACTCGCTTGTGCTAACAACACCGCTCCATACGCAGGTTCATGTTTTGGCAGCAGTATTGACGCTTCTGGTCGAATCTCGGCAAACCGGTGTTGGAGCTTATCCGCGAACATGGGTTGATGGATAAGATTACCGCCACTGAGCACAACGTCAAACTCACCTTCAAATCCTAATTGTTCAACTACACTACCGGCGGCACAAATCAGTTCATCAGCAGCTGCATCAATAATCCGCGATGCGACCCCGTCTGCGTTTCGGGCGGCATCAAATACTACCGCTGCTAAGTGGGCAATAGCATCCCGACTTGCAGCATGGACCCAACGAATCAATTCACTTGGCGCATTCAATTCAATCCGATTGAGAATCAGGTTTGTCAATGCGGTTGGATGATCTCTACCATCAGCAGCACGGACAACCGCTCGGAGCCCTTTTATAGCAATATCGTAGCCGCTGCCTTCATCTCCGAGCAGATACCCCCATCCACTCGCACGTGCTTCTCTGCCATCAGCATCGATACCGTAAACGATGGCACCGGTCCCGGAGATAATAATTACGCCTTCCTGCTTTCCGGCACCCCCAACGAGTGCGATATGTGCGTCATGTGTCAGGATACGCCGAACCCCATTACCAAAGGCACGCACACCGATTTTATCACAAATTCGCCCAATTACTTCTTGATCTGTAGCGCGTCCTAAGCCTGCCATTCCCAAACAGAACCGAATAGGATTTGTTCTTGAAACACCTGCTTTTTCACAAAGCTCTCCGACGACGCTTTCTAAAACCGCCTGCGTCTGCGCTTCACCTACTACGTGATAATTTGCAGGTCCCGATTGCACTTGTGCAAGGTGTTGTCCAGTTTCTGTTGCCAGGATGCCGACGGTTTTTGTGCCGCCGCCATCTATTCCGATGATGTACATGATATACCAATGTCCACCCCTAAAGCACTTGACAACTCACCACAGATTCCTTATAATAGTATAGTCTATCACGATTCAAGAACAGATGCAATAAAAATTTTGTTCGAAAAAGAGAGGGGCTGAAATGCAGAAAAAGAACTATCTCACACTTATCTTGTTATGTGGAATCTTCGTGTATTTCGGTTGCTCCGAAGATACAACACAATTCGAGTGGCGACAAGTTGAGAGCGGTACAAGTACACATCTTTACGGCGTCCATTTCGTTGATGCAAAGCACGGCTGGGCAGTCGGTACTGCAGGCACAGTATTATCTACTGGCGATGGTGGAACAACTTGGACTGCATCCTCTATTTCTAAAGACACGCTGACCCAAGTTAATTTCACGACCCCGAATAACGGTTGGCTTGCCACCATTGGACAAGTGCATTACACGGCGAGCGGCGGCTCTACATGGAACGTACAACACCAAATTCGCAGTCAAAGTAAGAAGCCTCCGGGTATCTTGGATCTCTATTTCGTTAGTAAAACAGAAGGATGGGCAGTCGGCGGAAAAGGAACCGTTCTCTGGACAGAAAACGGTGGTGGGCACTGGGAAAATTTTCGTGATCTGTCAAATAAACACTTATGGGGGGTTCATTTCGTTGATTCGGAGCACGGCTGGATTGTTGGAGAAGAAGGCGAGGTGCTTCATACCCAAAATGGCGGAAAGCGATGGGTTCGCCAGAGAAGTGATGCTGAGCAGCCGCTATTTGCTGTCTATTTCGCCAACTTTACGCATGGATGGATTGTAGGTACGAATGGGTTGATTCTTCACACAACTGACGGCGGGCGAACATGGGTTCGCCAGAAGAGTCCTGTCAATCAAAGTTTACGAGATGTTGCGTTTCATGACGAGAAACGCGGATGGGCAATCGGCGAAAAAGGACTCATTCTTCACACAATAGATGGCGGTAACACATGGAACCGCTATCCCTCACCAGCGCAATATAATTTACAAGACATTTATCTCAACAAAAATGCCGGTTGGATTGTCGGTGCGAAGGGAACTGTTCTACGCAGTTATTAGAATAACTATCGGCTATCGGTTGTCAGTCACTAGTTAGGAGCGATACATCCGCTACACTATCTGCTGCCGATAGTAAAGTGCCTTCGCACTTTAGGCCCCTAATTTATGAATCCAAACGAAAAGACATAGGACAATTCCACTAATAGCAATTACATTTCGAGTGACCGATGAACAGCGGCTCCAGGTATTTTTTAAGCGTATCGGAAAAAGTGCTGCTCCAATAGCCAATCCAATAATTAAAAATGAGAACGGGTGATAGTGCCACGCGTCCCCGAAATGTCCGTGTGTTATGGAAAGGCACGCCCGCGTCATCCCGCATCCCGGGCAAGGGACCTCGGTCACTAAATGAAATATACACGGGATCAGTGAAGCCTTTTCAGGTGCTATCTCAGCAGCTGCGGTATAGAACCCGACTACCCCCAACCCACCAAGAAATAGACGAGCAAGAAATGTATGGTTAAACATTAGGCGTTTTGTCCATAGAGTCTGTTAATTTGGTGCTGCTGAACGGCAAGTGAAGCAACACCAAAACCAAAAATCGCTAACAGAACACAAATGAGTGGTAGGCTTGAATCGAATACCAAATCATTATCAGCTTGTACCGTATTAATGCCGCTTGCCATCTTATACTCATAATAGATGCCGAAAATACCGCAAGTGATAATCGAAAGAAGAAGCCAAAGCCAAAAAGAATACTCATCCCTCTTCAGCCAAGCATTGAGCGTCGCCATCTGTTTGTATTGCCAATAAAGCCCATAGATACCACAGGTAAGCAAGGTTACCAAAATTCCAATCACGAGATTCCGTCTACCCTCGGATTCTGGGTAAGGGTATTGATTAAGCATAAAATTCTCCTCTTTGCAAAGAACAGGATTTACGCAAACTGAGCAAGTATTGGACATTTGGACGCAAAAAAAGCGATATTTTTCATATTTTTAAGAAACACCCCTAAATCCCCTTATCAGGGAACTTTAAGAAGCAGTGCCTAAGTCCTAATGAACTATTTTTAGAGAGTTCAATTTTGTTTGCCTACTGTCGTAAAAATAGGCAAACTGCCTTCTTGCAACGATGATATTACAGGGGTTACTCACGCGGAAGGGAAACTGTGTTGGGAACAACAATCTCACCAGCAATAATTTTTGCTTTTAGGGATTCAACGGTTGCCACGATGTCATCTGAGAGCAGCGACCGGTTGTGTTCGTCAACAGCATAACTGACCTCGTCATCTTCAAGTCCAAAGTATCGAACACCCGCCATAAAATGGCCTTCAGCGGTTTCTCGGATAATTCGCTCTACAGAAGTTGGAATCTCTTTTGTCATACTCGTCAAGATGAGTCCTGGGGCAAGATGGTTTCCATTGGAGTCAACCCAAATGATGAACTTCTCTTGTTCCTGTGCTGCCTCAAGCACCCCCTGACCGGATCCACCCGCAGCGACATAAATCACATCAACCCCGTTTGCATATTGTGCTAAAGCCAGCTCTTTTGCTCTTTCAGGTTGATCGAAACCTGCCGCATCCTTGCTAATGTATTCTACAGTGACTTCGGCGTCTGGATTAATTGTGTGAATTCCAGCAATATAGCCTGCCTCAAATTCTTGTAACAGCGGAACATCCGCACCGCCGATATAGCCGATTTTGTTACTTTCCGATTTCAAAGCGGCAATTGCTCCAACCAGAAATGATCCTTCATTGGATTTATAGTTCACAGAAGTCACGTTTGGTATATCAAGTACAACATCAAAAATTGCAAAGTTGACTTCAGGAAATTCTGGTGCTACACGAGCAAGCACATCGCCCATCTGATAACCTGCTGTCAAAACAAGGTCCGAATTTTGTGCTGCCTCCCTTATGAGCATCTCTGTAGCTACAGGATCGTTTTCCATACCGTTTACTTCAGTTAGCGTAATTCCAAGTGCTCCCTCTGCAGTCTTCACACCGATATGGAAGGCATCACAGTAAGCCGCGGAACCAACGCAATCACTTGGATATATCATAGTTACGCGAAGTGGTGTAGTGTCGATCTCGATCGGTGGTTCGGTAAGGATTACGTCCTGAATCGCGTCGCAACCAGAGATTAGAAGTAGTGCTAATAATATAAAAAAGTATTTAGGCAAGGTGTTAAAATTTCTCACAATTCCTCCCTAAGGATTTTATTTTACATATACATGACATTATCAGTAGTTGATTCACGTCAATTTTACAGAAAACGTTGCTCACAAATCTGATATGGACTGTTAGTATAAACGCGATAAATGACACGTCCAGAAAAATTGAGCATATCTTTCATTCGGTCATAAATAGCAGGATTCGATATACGCTGCAAAACTAAATCACGCGCAACCCATTCGGTCTCTAAACTCTCATTGCTTGTACTTAATTCACCAGAAACGTAATCCGCTAAGAAACCGAACATCAATTTAGTAGGTGACTTGATGTTTGAGTAAATTCCAATCAGTGCCCCAACGGATGTGGTGACACCAGCCTCTTCTTGAATTTCACGTTGCAAGGCTTCAATAAGGTTCTCGCCTTCTTCGACTTGACCACCCGGAAACTCCCAGCCGCGGCGCGGACTTCGTATCAGTAAGATTTCACCGTTGGGATGACAGACCAGTCCAGAGACAGCCACAATGTGTTTTGGATGAATCATTCAGACCTCAATTGCATCTCAGAGGATAGGCACAGGATCTATCCGTACAAGTTATACACCTATTGCATACCCATCGCGTCGCGGATCAGCACCACCCATGAAGCTGCCTTCTTCTGTATCAAAGGCGATACCGTGCCCACCACCGACAGTTGCCGTCCAATCGGGCAACACCTCTACGTCATGTCCACGCGCTTCTAATGCTGCGCGCACTGCAACCGGAATACGTCCCTCCATACTCACATGCGTTCCAGGATCAACCAAGCGAACACGGGGTGCCTCAATTGCTGCTTGAACGTTCATTCCGTGTTCGATCAGATTCAACACCATCTGCAGTGTCGTCTGGAGGATGCCGTGGCTCCCCGGCGTGCCGATTGCAGCAAAGGGGTTATCACCCTTCCAGACTTGGCACGGCGACATGCACATCTCTATCCGTTTATGCGGTCCAACGGCATTCGGACTTTCTGGGATTCTATCAAACCAGTTCATGAAATTGTTGAGGAACATTCCCGTTGAACCGAGAATTACGCCCGTGCCGAACGGCTGACCGAGGCTCTGTGTCACTGCGACAATATTCCCTTCTGCATCAGCGGTGTCAAAGTGGGTTGTGCATTCGGTTGTCCAATCGTTAGCAATAATTTCACCGGGTAGTTTGTCTTTTGACCAACGTTCACCGCCGCTGACGGCTGCCTGTTCACCAATGCGTTTGCGTTGCGCACTCGCATATTCTTTAGATAATAAGCGTTCAATGGGTGGATCAGGACGGGGCGCGTGTTCCGCTCTATCTGCACTTGCTAATTTAATCGCTTCTATCAACAAATGTAAGTATTCCGGCGTATTGTGTCCGAGTTCACCGAGGGCATCGTTTTCCAAGATATTTAGCGTCTCAAGATATTGAAAACCTGAACACGGCGGCGGTGGACAGTAAATTTCGTAATCTTTGTAAGTAACTGAGATGGGTTCCTGCCACAACACCTCAAAATCAGTCAAATCCTTTTCAGTTATTAACCCGCCAGTCTCTTCGGAAAAACGGACAATCTCCTTGGCAATGTCGCCGCGATAGAACGCTTCCGCACCACCTTCGGCAACCGTACGGAACGTTTGGGCGAGATCCTTTTGCACCAAAACTTCACCGGGATGTGGCGTTCTACCTCGTGGGGCAATGACCTCTGCAGCTCTTTCTGAGAAATAGTGGTAAGCACCTGCCATGAATTCTGCATTCTTGACGGTGACGGCGTACCCGTTTTCTGCTAATTCAATTGCTGGAGCAAAGACATCGGCACGAGACATACTTCCATACCGGTCCAGCGCAGCCAACCACCCACCACATCCGCCCGGAACCATACCGGCGCGAATTCCAATTTGCTGGCTTTCAAGCGTTGGATAGACATCCAGTGTTGCTGCGTAAGGCGCAGTGCCCAGATAATCTATCACATGATGTGTTTTTTCCTTCGCACTATAGAGTAACATATACCCATTGCCAGCAATACCTGACATATAAGGCTCAACGACGTTGAGTGTCGAAGCCACTGCGACTGCTGCATCAAATGCGTTGCCCCCAGCAAGTAACATGCGGGCACCAGCAAGACTTGCAAGCGGGTGAGCACTTGTCGCCATTCCGCGCGTCCCCGTTACAGTGGTTCGGTGTGTTGTACCGTGTGATGGAAAAGCCATGCCTACCTCCTTGTCATTCTCTACAGCAAGTTTTAGGTCAGATTTTAGAATCGGCGAGGTTACAAACCTCGCCTACCGATTTGGGTTATAAATCTCCGAATCCAGTGCCACCGGAGTTGCCATATTAGCTTCCAATAGGTGGCATGATGGACAAAAAGCCGTTGTCCATCTAATTCAAGCACTGGAATCAGATGCTTATATTTTGTGAATAATCCGAGATTTTTGGTGATGTCGATTTTCTCAATCGCAACAAACGACGCCCTTGCCTTGATGCTTTGCAGAACTACTTTTGCCTCGTCACAAAGCGGGCAATCCGGTTTCGTGTAAAACTGGAGTTGGATTGGGATTTCCATGCGCTAAAGTTTAGCACAAGTTGCCAAAAATCGCACTCACTTTTTAGATGAAGCAATGTGGATTCTATGATATAATCATAAAATCTTACCTGATTTTTTTCGCAATCACAGGTTTGAAAGATAATATCCTCCAAGGAGAAAAAACGTGAAATTGAGACTTGCACAATACGGCATTTCCCACGACCATGCTTCGGGGAAAGCGCGTGTAATGAAGGAAAGCGATGAAATTGAGTTCGCCGGTGTCTTTGAGCCGTCAATAGAAGTCCGAGAGACGCTTGGTCAAACCGCAGCCTATGAAGACGTTCACTGGTTTTCGTCCAAAGAAGAGATACTCGATGATGAAACAATCGTTGGGGTGGCGGCGCAGGGACGTGTGTCGCAGAATCTCACTTTTGCTCGGGAGATTCTTGAACACGGCAAGCACGTTTGGTTCGATAAACCTGCTGGTGATAACCTCAATGAATTTCGAGAGGTTTTGGACATTGCACGCGACAGAAAGTTGCTCGTTCAACTCGGCTATATGTTCCGATACAATGCTGGTTTTCAGTTTATCCTTGATTGGGTGCACTCCGGCAAACTCGGCGAAATTTTTTCTGTTCGGGGCCGCATTTCATCAGGACCTTCAAGCGATGCTCACTGGCAACGCTGGGATTCACTTGGAGAACACTCAGGGGGCATTATGTTCATCCTCGCTTGCCATCTCACCGATATTATTGTTGCCTTGTTAGGGCAGCCAACACAAGTGACACCGTTTTCGAGGCATGACGGACATGACGTCCCGTGGTATCGGAACAATACAGCGGCTGTATTTGAATATCCGAGAGCATTGGCGATTCTTGAGTCAACGGCGTTGGAAGTGGATTCGGGCAAATCAAGGCGATTGGAAGTCTATGGGACCCGCGGGAGTGCGATTCTTGAGCCGCTTGAACCACCTGCGTTGCGGTTGTGTCTTGATGAAGAACGAGAGGGATTCGCGAAAGGTTGGCAGACGGTGCCTGTGGAGCCGCGGCCGCGTTACGTTGAGAGCCTTCGAGCGTTTGTGGCTGATATTCGGGGTGAGAAGTCTCCTGATCGTTCACTGGACCATGAGTTCACAGTTCAGGAAACTGTGCTACGGGCGGCAGGACTACATTGACATCCTCGCCGTGTAGAACGGTGAGGATTCCTTTTATTTTCGGACATTAGGTTAATTCTGTTAGTCAGAATGCTGTAATCCTTTGCAATATTCTAATACTTGCCCTTCTAAATCGTATCGTCTACGGTTTTGAAAAAAGTTAATAATAGCTTGAGGGTTGTATGTTTGTTGATTTTGATACATTTTTCTGGCATACACACCAAAACCGAATTCTTGGTTTGACATATATTCCTGATTAAATGATTCAGCATTTTCCATCGCGTCTTCAAAAAATCCCGAGAGTCGTTTCCTATCTTCATCACTGAGTATATCGCTACCTCTAAAAAATGTGATATCCTTTTTGACATAGGATCCGAATACATATAGTCCATTTGCCTTAGGCAATCCAGAATTCCAAACGGGTTTTGTGCCCTTACTGGATTTTAACTCTAAACACAACACGGTTTTGTTGTCCAGGATTAGGACATCCGGATATCTTTGTGTACCGAACGGTTGCGCAATATAGTTTTGCTTGAGCTGTGTTACATTTTCTATAATTCTGTCATCGCTTTCTATCAGTTTACGCCAATATGTCTTGTAACTATTTCCTAACTCATTGAAGTCAGTTTCATAATAGCCAAACGTTTCCAACTGCTCTATCACTTGTTTTTCAAAATCGGAGTTACTTGACCAGCCAACATAATCCAGCGGATTATTTTTTATATCTGAGAAAAAATCGTAAATTCTACTCATAGAGTTCAGAATACTCCTTAACCAGATCGCCTTTTCTAAACCCGGGGATGGTTGTTGTGCATCTGTGTGCCAATCCGTTGTAATCAATGGCTAATAAGCGTGACAAAACAACAGAATTTTTAGCTTTTAACAGTATCCATTGCTTATGCTTTTCACAATTGTCAGCTTCCGTTTCCCTCCTGGAATAGTCCTGCCACCCCTGAGAGGGAACAGCAAAATCAAAATCATTTTCAAATACTTTTAATGCTTCAGGGGTATTATTATATTGCCACATTTGAAAATCCTTATGGGAGATAGGTAGTGCTCCATATTCTCTCATATCTTCCCGCGAACATGGCAAACGAGTCCATATCTGAAATTCAGTATTTACCGAGTAGGTTTTTCCGTTATCAAATTCAAAAGATTCCTTAGGCAACTCTAATTTACTGATAAATTTCATCCGAGAATCCAATTTTTTATGTATCATGAACTTTCGGAAAATTACGGGGACTATAAACGCTACGGTTTCAGCTAAATAGGCGGAATGATTAAAAAATGCTACCGCTAAATTACCTCTTTTGCCAAATGGTGGATTGCCAACAACCACTGTATTGTGTGGTTCAAACTCTATTCTTACGGTTTTCAAAAAATCCTGCAGCTTAACACCATCGCACTTAGGTTCTAAATCCATTCCAATACGCCTGTGTTCTGGCATTAAGCTGTAGAAAGCTCCTTTTCCTGCAGAAGGTTCTAAAAAAAATAGATCGTTTATGTTTTTATCTAAATTAGAAATGGTGTTGACAAGATGATTCCAACATAATTTTGCTATTGCTTCTTTAGTATAAAATTGATCCAGAGAATTTTGCATAGTACTACTCTTCTTGTATATTACAAGAATTAATATTGTATCATCAATTTATATTTAGCTAAGTTGCTATCTACCGAGGAACGTCCTCCTTGACGCGATAACATTGCAAAATTGAGTCAGTATCATGTCAAGGAGGGTTCCTCCCTGAAAAATCGTGGTTATGCGAATCGAACGCCTAATTTTACGTTCTCACCCGGGTGCGTCGCGATCTTCGGATATTCGTCCAACAGGTCGTCGAAGTTGACAACGGGATGTACGACTGGTTCAGATTTTAAACTACCATCGCAAAGGAGCCGCCAACTGATCTCAAAGAGTCTGTCTTCATTCCAATTTGGATATTCGGGATTCGGTTCACTACAAGCGCGTGAAAAGATAATCGTCGGTCGATTGAAATGCGCTTCAGCACCGAGATCTAATCCTGTTGGATAGATACCGGGCCATGCCCCAGCGACAACTGTTCCTAAATACGTCACGCCGCGGATCGCCGCTTGGAGTGCCATATGATGTCCGCTATATTCAATACAAACATCGGCACCACGCTTGTTAGTAGCCTTTTTAATTTCTAAACCCGCATCAACAGCCGCCGAGTCAATGACCAGATCAGCCCCACATTTGAGGGCTACATTGCGGCGCAATTCGAGCGGGTCAACACCAATCACCGGGTAAGCACCCGCTAACTTGGCAAGCTGCAGTGCCATCAGTCCGATTCCACCGAGCCCAAAAACTGCCACGGCATCACCAATCCGGACGTGACCGTCGCGTACGGCACCTAAGGCAAAATCTGTGGGATCGAGACACACGGCTGCCTGCCAAGGCACACCATCAGGAAGTTTCCGGACACCGGCTGCATCCCAAACATTTTCTTCGCGGAAGGAACTGTGCCGAAAAACACGTTCTCCAATTTTAAATCCGGTAACGTCCGCTCCGACTTCGGTTACCTCGCCAACACACATGTTACCAAGCCCTGAGGGATAACTCACCATTCCGGTGCCGTTTTCTCGAAAGATCTTATATTCCGAGTCGTAGGCACCGCGTGGTCCTGCATAACCCTTATATGATGCCATCTCTGAACCGTGTTTGGCGGCACCAAATTGGCTTTTTACCCGAATTTCATTCGCTTGCAAGGGTGGACTTTCATATTCCCGGAAAGCGACTTGCTCCTGGGCTGGTGCAATGAGTTCTCTTAGCATATTTGTTAATTTCCTTCCTGTATTATTTACCGTAGATGTTATTAACGTGCGACGAACAATAAAGATGTGCGTAAAAGGACGTTGGGTTTCACTCGTTTCTTGGAGGCTGAAGATGTAACGAATATCGAAAGCATTCTTGTGTGTCTACGTTGTAAGAATTTTCCCGTTCAACCCAACTTACGTTCTTGCGATATAATTATACCATGAGCTGGACAACATCCTTCAATCTCAATCGGCGATCGCTTGGTAGCAGAGGATGCGAATTCTTTCGCCGAGATCTAAACCGCCGCTGGGATGTAATTGACACATGAAAATACCAATCATCTGTTCCTGCGGGTCAATGAAGAAATTGGTAAAGAAGAAACCGCCCCAGCCAAACCGTCCAACTGACCCAATCTCATTAAGGTCTGATTCGTCTCGGACAACGCCAAAGCCTAAACCAAACCCAAAATCGACATCCATCTTGGCGAGCTGATTTGTAGTCATCAATTCAACAGTTTTTCGGCTTAACAATCGGACACCGTCAAGTTTCCCACCGTTGAGCATCATTTGCGCAAAACGAACATAATCAGAGACAGTGGATACTAACCCACCACCGCCAGAGAAATAGGTACGTGGACCGTTGTACGGATAGTCAGTCGAGTAGATCAGCGACCCATCTACCGTCGGTTCCTTGGACTTCCGCGTTATCGGACCATCTTTGGTTCGCTCATACACCGTTGCGATCCGTTCACGTTTCGCTGCAGGTATAAAAAAGTGTGTGTCTTTCATACCAAGTGGTTTGAAGATACGCTCAGAGAAAAATGCATCGATCGACATCCCAGATACAACTTCAACGAGGTAACCGAGCAAATCTATTGACAGCCCGTATTCAAATTCAGCACCTGGTTGATGCAACAAGGGAATAGTTGCCAAGATTTTCATTTTTTCAGCGAGGGTGCTCTCATCTTGAAGAAGCCCGTGGGTTATATCCGCAGCGGCGTACTGTGGACCTAAACGCTCATTCCAGTGATACGTTAGACCGTCAGTGTGGGTAAGCAGGTTCCAAATTGTAATCTGCTCTGTTGCGGGTACAGGTTGCGTTAAATCTTCAGCATCTTCCGGCGGCAGCACAAGCATCTCCTTGAAAGCTGGAATGAATTTTGAGACCGGCTCGTTCAACCGAAAATGTCCCTCTTCATAGAGCATCATTACAGCGACACTCGTGATCGGTTTCGTCATTGACGCAATACGGAAAATGGTGTCGGGTTTCATTGGTTTTCCCGCTTCGACATCCATCATACCGTAAACGCCAAGATGTGCGATCTTTCCGTGTCGAGCCAGCAATGTAACACCACCAGCGATTTTCTGCTGCGCGATATGTGCGTCCATTAGTTTATCAATTCTTGAGAGTCTTTCGGTAGAAATCCCAACCGCTTCAGGCTCCACCATAGGGAGCCCGTCCCCAAAAACAGATACTTAGGACTTACGCAATAGTTTAGAAATGTGTTATACTCTCACTTTATGAAGACCGTAACTCTCTGTGAAAAGAAGCACCCCTTATTTTCGGATTATTGCCAGTTTCTGTTAGCAAGTTTCCATAACTTCACACAGACGTAT
>JAJDUH010000071.1 GCA_022826805.1 Candidatus Poribacteria bacterium | reverse complement strand
ATCGCGTTGACAGGCATCGAGTCGCACGTGGTGACATTTCGCTGGCATACAATCCTCACAAGGTGAGTATTCGGATATGGACCCACAAGCATAACAACCTTCAACTTAAACGTCAAGATAATCTTGACAAAGCACTAGTGAAACGGTGGCAACAAAACAATCAATATGTTGTCACAACAAACTATGTTTTAAGTGAACTAATTGTTCTACTCAGTTCTCGTGGGCAGTATCGTTCAGCTGTTCTAAACAATATTGAGACTATCCGCTCGGCCGATTGGGTGGAAATCGTTCATGTAGACGAAGTGTTAGACGAGAAAGCATGGCAATTGCTCGTAAATCGGTTGGATAAAAAATGGAGCCTTGTTGACGCTGTCAGTTTTATTGTGATGGAAGAGCGAGGCATGACTAAAGCCTTGACTGCAGATCACCACTTTGAACAAGCTGGCTTTGTACCTCTTTTAAAATAATACAGCCACTCTTAGGTAGAAAAACATTATGGAAGTCGAGCAAAAGGAATATCATTTCCCTTTACCGCCTACAGACAAAATGCTGTTTCGGAAACAGGTGCAACGTGAATTAGATGAAATTCGCCAAGAAGCAGAGGAAGCTTGTGCCTTGGATAAGGAGATTGATCAGGTTCAAGATTCTGCTTATCGCGATACGTATTTGTTATTAGAAATTCTTTTTGATTATAACGTCCCTACGGCTGACCTTGGCTGGTTGATGGATGGAGGAATTGGGTTTGAATGGCGTTCAACAGACGGTAAAGGGATAGCAACGATGAGCATATATGGCGATAATCAAGTGGTTTATGGGGCTTCTTTAGGGAGCACGGATGAAGTCAAAGGAACTTGCTTATTAACCGATTTAGCCTCACTTGTCCATTTCCTTCCAACGTTAAAGGCCTTATCCTCTCAATAGCGTGTTAATTTCCATCCCACCTGAACAAACTTCTTTTTATACATTATTGAGGTTTTTCTATGTCAAACGAATCTGCAACAATTGTCCAAAAACTCTGGAATTTCTGTAACGTCCTTCGAGACGACGGCGTCAGCTACGCAGATTATGTCGAACAACTTACCTATCTGCTGTTTCTCAAACTTGCTGACGAACAGACAAAACCTCCCTTCAACAAACCGCCAACTATCCCCGCTGATTTGGATTGGGAGAGCCTTCTCAAAGAGAGTGGTACCGAGTTAGAGGCGCAATACGTTAAAATTCTGAGGGAGTTGAGTAACGCGCAAGGTTTACTCGGTGTAATTTTCCGAAAATCGCAAAATCGCATTCAGACACCCGCGAACCTGCAACGACTTATCCATCTCATCAACGCAGAGAACTGGAGCGGGATGACTGCCGACATTAAAGGCACTATCTACGAAGGACTGCTACAGAAAAACGCTGAAGATACCAAAAGCGGGGCGGGGCAGTACTTCACACCGCGTCCCCTCATCAAAGCAATGATTACAGTGATGCGTCCGTCTCCCATGCGAACTGTCTGTGACCCTGCGTGCGGCACGGGTGGTTTCTTTCTCGCGGCACACGACTATATTTCCGAAAATTACAGCAGTATGATGACCCGCGAACAGAAAGAGTTTCTAAGATTTAACACCTTTGCTGGTACAGACATTGTTGACAACGTCGTTCGCCTCTGCGTGATGAATCTATATCTGCACGGTATTGGGGGAACCGAGAGTCCAATTACGACTGCTGATAGTCTGAGTCGCGACCCTGGTAACCGCTACGACATGGTGCTTACCAATCCACCTTTCGGTAATAGGAGTAATATCACAATCTCTACTGATGGCAGTAAACGGAACAGTGCTTCACTTACTTATGAACGCGACGATTTCTGGGCAACAACTTCAAATAAACAGTTCAATTTCCTCCAACACATCAAAACTATTTTAAAAACAGATGGACGCGCTGCCGTTGTTCTTCCAGATAATGTCTTATTTGAACGCGGAGCAGGGGAAATAATTCGTCAGCAGCTGCTGAAACAATTTGATGTCCATACCCTCCTACGATTGCCTACCGGTATCTTCTACGCCCAAGGGGTCAAGGCAAATGTGCTCTTTTTCGATAAGCGTCCTGCAAGCGAAGAACCGTGGACCCAGAAACTCTGGATTTATGATCTACGGACGGATAAACGTTTTACACTCAAGACAAACCCACTGACAGACACCGACCTACAAGATTTTATCGCTGTTTACAAACCAGAGAACCGCGAAGCACGAATAGAAACCGAGCGGTTCCGCGTTTTTAGTTACAATGAACTTATTGAACGCGAGCACGTCAACCTTGACATCTTCTGGTTCAATGAGGACTCGTTTGAAGATGTGGCAGACCTTCCGACCCCAGATGTATTGGTAGGGGAAATCACTAAGAACTTAGAAGCTGCGTTAGCACAATTCCAGAATATCCAAGCAGAATTAGACAATCAAAAGTAAATGAAGACACACTTTCTTGAAAACCTACTCGGTTGCCCACTAAAAGACACCCTTGCGGCAATCTCAGCAGATACCGATGCTCTTGAAACTTTCCTATCGACACTCCCCACAGATTCCCTTGAAAGTTACCTTACCCCACAGTGGGTGGTGCTTGCTGCGGGTAAAGGCACTCGTATTGACCCCACTGGACGCCTGAGCAAAACGCTGGACATCACCTTTGGCGAGGAAAATATGCTCCAACGCTCTCGACGGCATCTGCCCGGTACGCGTCCCGATATTGTTGTTATCAATCCACAGATGGTGTCGCGTATCGAGAAAAGCGGCACTGCAGAACAGTTGTTAGGTCCCAATGCTGTTTACTGTATCCAAGAAGAGATGAACGGCACGGGTGGTGCGTTACAAGCGGCACTGCCTGCACTCGGCGAGGCCGATGCTGAATGGGTTGGGGTGTCGTTCGGCGACGAGCCGTTTTTGGAAAGAGATATTTTTGCGCAGACGTTACTCTCCCACTTTATTTCCGGTGCGGACGTCACTTTATGCGGTAAAGTCCCTGAAACAGTCGTAGATAAAGGAGGACTTTTCTTCGATGGAGAAGGGAAGTTTATAGGAACCAAAGAGTGGTACGACATGACGGCGACAGAAAAACAGGAGATGTGGGACCGGTGGCATAAAGGCGAGGCATATACTAACACCGGTATTACACTTATTCGGAAAAGCGCGTTGTTAGAACGGATGCATCGGTTACAACCGCACGCAAACCGAAACAATGAACTCCACCAGGTCGATCTGATACGTCACTGCTATGAAGACGGCTTGAAAACAAACGCTTTTATCTATCGCGGCGAGGTGTTGTCGGGTGTTAATCGTTGGTCGAACGTCCTATCGGGTGAAACGGTGACCCTTGCACAGACTCGCGAGTTCCTTGCTCAGAAAGGGATTCGCGTCGATCCGACTGCACAGATAACATTGGGCAGTGAGGACATTGAGATTGGAATGGCGTGTTACCTCATTGGTAGGGTGCATCTTGGTGAAAAAGTTCGGATTGGAGACTATTGCAGACTCGAAAACGTCACACTGCTCGGTGCGACGACGGTGGGCGATGCGGTTGGGTTGGAAGAGGTCTCTGCGACCGATACGATATTTGCAGCTAACCCGCTATCCGAAACAGTGTCAGCACCAGTGCACGGTCTTGCAACTGCGAGTACGATTAAAAATTGCACATTTGACGCCGTAAGCGTTGGAAGTGAGGTTCAACTCTCATCGGTTGTGGCGCGAGGGACGGTGATTCCATCTGGCATTACTTTGGCAGACCGAACGCTCGGCGTTCCACCGGCGCAAGCACCACCTTCGGTTCCGCAATCGGTTTTTGATAAGATTGTGCCGTCAGGATATAACCCTGGGGTCTTTAATCTTGGTGAGATGAAGGAATTACCGGATTGGGAAGGGCTGCGACAGCATATCCAATCGCATAGTGCTTCAGAGTTGATTCCACGTGCGACACGTATACCAGAATTACAACAGATTATGTGCGAGGCAGTGAAAACATTTTTGGACATGCGCCGGGCAAACGGTGCCTATCTGATTGAGGCACTCACGCCTGAAGAGATATGGGGAAGCATTTTTGAGATGGTAACCCTCCATACAGGCAACCTGAACCCTTATCACCACGATAAACTGCATGCACGAAAGACGGCTTTGGAACTCCTACCGGAGTTCTGGGATAACGACTGGCTGCATCGCTTGAAGTTGGTTGTTACAGGAAATATCATTGATTATAGTAGTGAGCGGGTTGTCAAGCGGTTGCAAGCGAATCCTGACTATTTTTCCGAAGTGTTGCGTGCAGCGGTTGACGCACCTTTCACTATAGATTGCTATGAAACGTTTCGCGAGCGGGTAATTGACGGGAGACCACAGGAGATCGTTTGGCTCGTTGATAACGACGGCGAAGTGATTTTCGACATTGCCTTCGTTCAAGATCTCATTGAATGCGGACATCGTATCACAATTGTTGGCAAAGCAGACAATGCCAGCAACGATGCAACAGTGGCGGACCTACAGGAGATCGTAAATTTGCCGCAATTCCGAAAACTACAGACTGGGATGCAGGACGGGGTCGTCAGGTTAATGTCGTCTGGGGCAAAGACAATCGGCACGAATCTCTATCACGGGACACCGGAATTCTTCAACGCGTTGTTGGAAGTGGATCTGGTTATTTCAAAAGGACAAGGGAATTTCTTTACAACCCCCGGTTGGGCAAAGGATACATTCTACCTGTTGCTTTCTAAAGGTATAACTGCGGAACAGAGCACAGGGGTCATCGCGGATCGGCGTCTGCCGGTTGACGGATTGATTTTGGCTTACCTTCCTGGTGGAACAGCGCGTACAGAAACACTGCGAGAACTCTGCAGTAGAAAAAATATTTAATCACTGCCGGCGGTTACTTTTGAAATCGTGAATTCCCGCTTGCCTGAAGTAGGCAGCGGAATCTCCTTTACAAATTCTACTGCAACAACGACATCTCCGCCGAGCACCTCCTGGATGCTCTGGATCAGATAACGGCGTGTTTCTTCCGTCCATTGTTCGTCAATAACCAGTTTCAAGACACAGCGCCTCAGTGTCTCCTGGATGAGCTGGAATTGGTTCACACCTGTAACATGATAGAATCGTTGTGTAAAATAGCCGCCGTGTATTAGGGTCCCGGTCCTCGTTCGGAAAGTCGCAGTGGAACGTCCGAATAGGTCTGCCAAAATAGGCAATTCATTGCCACATGGACAGATTTCGTCAGAGAGCATGCCGATGTCTCCAATCCGATAGCGAATAAAAGGCATCACATAGTTATTGAGTTGCGTAATGAGTATCTCTCCAGGTATGGTGTATGGATTGGGGCTATCTATTTCAAGGTAGATGTCTCGGCAGTTGATATGCATCCTGCCTTCCGTGCATTCCATCGCAATTAAGCCGACTTCCCGCCCACCATAGCGGTTGAAGACCTTAGTCGTAAAAACAGTTTCCGCCAAATCTCGGTAATGCGGATGTAACATCTCCGCTGAGGAGATAATCCCTTTCAGTCCCCATCTCGGCTTCAAGCCGTTTTCAAAGACAAATCTTGCAAACTGATAAAGCGAGGACGGATAGGCGAGTATTGTCTGTGGGCGAGCGCGCTCCATTTTCTCGTAAGCGTTTCGCATCGTTCTCTGTGTGAGATAAAACCCATTGAGCCAATACTGATTTCGCCAAAATTCATTGAACTTATGTTTCCAGCGCGCATCGCCTTCCATATCCGCTGGTGCTCCCCAGACCACCAGTTGGGGTTCACCGGGATTCCAACCTGCCCATCGATCGAAATAGTAGACACTCAAGTTGCGTTGATTCCAATAATATCTCCCCTGATAGAAAGTAAGCGGTGTCCCTGTCGAACCACCAGTGGCGTTCTTGATACGTTCTTGTGCTGTAAAGGCTCCAGAACAGAGACGCTCCAAATGTTCTCGGATGTTCCGTTTCTCAAGTGTGGGGATCTGTGTTATATCTGGCGCGTCTGTCTTTAGCAATTTATGGTAATAAGGAGTTGTCCGATATGCGTGTCGGAGGAGTTTTTGTAGGCGTTCTGTCTGAAACTCCATAATCGCTTCGCGCGCCCCATCCAATAACTCGATCGTTTGTGAGAGTTGGGAACGGTAATAGGCACCTTTGCGATAGGTATTGTAGGAATGCCACGCCATTTTTGAGAGTAGCATTTTGAGAGAACGACGAATTGGCATAATTTCGATTTGCTGGACGAGATGTCTAAACTTGTTTCAGCTAAGGCGCAAATTATGGTACACCTTAGAATTAATTGGACACTCAGCGAATCAACGCAGCGTGCGCGTATGGCACGCTGCGGGTGCGGTTGAAATGCACATCGCATGAATCAGAATCAAATCAACGGTATGAAGCCTATAAAGGCTTCACCGGGTATGAAGTCCGTATGGACTTCACCGGGTATGAATGCCTAAATCAACGGTATCAAGTCCGTGTGGACTTGCCCGGGCATTCACCGGGTCGAGTACGCCGCAAAACCGCACCTACCAGGTTGGGGTGAAATGTCTGTTTATTTATCTGGTTTACCATAAAAGTTTGTGCTACAAATACGCAATTCATGTTAAGATGAAGACCTAAGCGTATCCACGTTCGGTGAATAGCCCGATGGAAACTGATCGCTCACGGAACGTCCATCTTGGAAGAGTTGACCTGCATCCGGGTTCTCAGGCTCAAGGGGTAATGGGAACTCTCGCCATCCATTGCCATCAAGCGGAGCTTCATAACCATCATTACGGAACCACTCAATCAAACGTTTGCGATAGGCGTTGAGCGTTGTGTTGTAGGCAGGATTACCTGCAAGATTGCGTTCGTCAAGCTTGTCCTGTAGACGCCTGAAAAGCCATTCGCTGCGATCGGCAGCAGAATAGATGTATTTGTATTCACTCGTTAAGAGCATATAAAGCCCCGTGCCTTCCTGCCCCAATTGCCCAATGATTGCATCCCGCTGTGCATCCCCCACGGCAATATCCGCAAGGTCAACCCCACTCCTGTCTGCCTGTAACGGTAGATCTGCTGCGCCGAGACAGGTCGGGAGCACATCCACAAGACTCGTTGGTGTATCGCACTGTACGTTTGCTTGAAAACGCTCAGGATAACGGACAAGGAGCGGAATCCGAGCGGCTGCGTCAAGGAAGGCACGTTTTCCGTAGCAATCATAGTCGCCGAGTAACTCTCCGTGATCTGAGGTGTACAAAATTAATGTGTTATCTAACTCACCTTCCGATTCAAGATAGTCGAGGATTCGATTCACTTGATAATCGATGAAGGAGATGGCAGCATAGTAGGCGGCGCGCATTGTCCGCAGCAGATTCATATCCCGTCCTTGGTCCCGGTATTTATAGCGATTTTGATGCCGGTTCCAGTAGGTATGCAAATGCTTATAATCGGGTGGCAGGAAGGGGAACGGCATTTCGACTGTGCGATAGAGTCGGCTCCACGGTACAGGTGATTCAAATGGTGGATGTGGCTTGATAAAGCTGCTCCAACACAAGAAGGGTCGGCTTGTCTCGCGTTGCGATAGGAATTGGAGCGTTCTATCTCCTACCCACTGTGTATGATGCAAGCGAGCGGGAAGCTGCGAAGGTTGTGGGATGTAGTAGTACTCGCTGCGTTCACCGTGCGGCGCAACAATATGGTTGTAGCCGTTTTCATGTAGGAATTCTGTAAAGTCATCGGGACCGGGTCCTTCCTCAGAATAGTCTCTCGTTTCAAATCCCCACATCTTGCGGCTTTGTGGCGAGAAGTGCATCTTACCGATACCGTGTGTCTGATAACCGGCTTCGTTCAGCAATTCCATCACCGAGACGCGATCCTGCGGCATTGGTGAATTGTTCGTACATCCTGTCTCGTGGGGCCACTGTCCAAGCAGGAAACTGCAGCGCGAGGCTACACACACAGGAGACGGACAGTAGGTTGAAGTGAAACTCGTGCCCCCTCGGACGATACGATCCAGACCGGGTGTCTGAATAAGGGGATTGCCAAGCGCACCGATTGTGTCAAAACGCTGCTGGTCGGTCATGAGTAAAAGAATATTCGGTTGCTTTGCCATGAGGGATTCCGGTCCTTTCGGTAAAAAGGTTTTGACTTGTAGGTAAATATATAGGAATAGAATAGCAATTTTAGAAAAAAAAGGCAATTCGTTAGTGGTGGTTAGTTACAAGTTGTCAGTTGTCAGAGGGTATAATTGGGATTATCAAAATCAGGTTTTGCAGGATGAGTTCGCTGTCTGAATAGGTCGCTCATACAGGGAGAAGTCGGGAATCGGAGTTCTCTCCTACAGAAGATGCGTTTATTTTTCGTTGACATTCGGCTATGGATATAGTATTATTTCTATTATCTTGGAGCGTTATAGCGACAACTACAAAAAGCAGAGACTTTCATATGGCTTACAGCAACTTTACCTTAGAATCAGTAGTAACGACGTTTCAACTTGAAAAGGTCGAATCTGCGGGTATCTTTGCAGAAATAGAACCAGTGACTCCAAGCACCCATCTCACCACGGCGTTGGAGCGCAATGTGCCATTAGCCGTTGCTATAGGGACAGAAAAGGCAAGATCAGAAATGATAGTTGCTAACGTTCTGATAGAACTCCGCGAGCATTTTGATCGCCACATCAGTCTCTTTTCAGGGATTGACTTTAGCGTTGACGTTGAAAGCGGATTAACCGGGGTCTGCGATTTCTTAGTCAGTCTATCTCCAAGCCAATTTTTCCTTGAGGCACCTATCATCACACTTGTTGAGGCGAAGAATGCGGAGCCCAAACTCGGGTTAGGACAATGTGTTGCTGAAATGCTCGCTGCACAGCGTTTTAATCAGGAAAAAGAGAATAATATCCCTTCTATTTATGGTGCTACTACTACAGGAACAGAATGGCAGTTCCTCAAATTGGAAGGGCAAAAACTGCATATTGATATGGCAGACTACCAAATTGCAGAATGCAACAAGGTTTTGGGCATTCTTTCAAGTATGGTATCCCAAAAAGCATAAGTATATTTCGCAATAAACAAATGCTCATTTACTCTTAGAGCTCCCTAAACAGATGCAGAAATGGTACGAAAATAGAACACTTCTGAATACCCTCATCGTCTTAATGTGTGTCACCTTTATCGCCTATTATTTTTTTGATTGGGCATGGGGCTTGCCACTTTTTTTGATTGGTGGCACAGCGATTATGGTGAGAGGTGTTGTAAAGATTACAATGCGAATGCGAGCGAATAGGAGGCGTAATGAAGAGACGCAGGTTCATAAAACTGAGCGCGATTAGTGCCGCAGGCATGGTTTTGCCGCTTCGACTGGAAGGAGAGACGGCATCGATGCCATCCCTGAAGCCGAGCACGCTAATAACACCGAACGCTGACTTCTATATTCTACAGATCGGTGACCCGGCTGTGCTTGATGCTGCATCCTGGCGCATGGTAATCACTGGATTGATTGAGAAACCGATGCCGCCCTTACGGCTTGAAGACCTAACGGCAATGGAACCTGTTACGGCGATGCGGACTCTGAAATGTATCGGAGACCCGATCGGTACGGAACAGATGAGCAATGCAAACTGGAAAGGGATCCGCCTGCGCGATCTGCTTGAGAAAGTCGGTCCGAAACCTGAAGCCAAAGTCGTCGTTTTCCGCTGTGCAGATGGCTATCACACAGCAATTCCGTTGGAAGAGGCGATGGAGGCAGAGACACTCCTCGCTTATGAGATGAACGGTGTTCCGCTTCCTACGGAACACGGTTTTCCGATACGTCTGCTGAACCCTGGAAACTACGGCACGAAAAATCCGAAATGGATCGTCAACATCCAATTGGCGGCGGAACACGAAAGTTATTGGGAGAAACGTGGCTGGGATCCAATCGCGCAGGTGAAACTTGCCACCATGATTGGAACACCAAGTGAAGGTGAAGAGATTACAGGCGGTAAAGTTTATACGGTCAGTGGTGCAGCATTTGATGCGGGCAACCACGGCGGTATCAAAAAAGTCGAGGTTAGCATCGATTACGGACAAACGTGGGAAGAGGCAGAAATTTGGGCGAAGGATTCACCGCTCGCATGGGTGCTCTGGAAATGGGATTGGCAGGTGCCGGAGAAATCAGAACCTGTTGAAATCTATGCGAGAGCTACCGCCCACAGCGGTGTTACTCAAGACGAAATCGGCATTGAAGTAGAACCTGTTGGTGCGACGGGCTATCACATGATTGATGCAGCGATTGTAACGTCATAGGCATCAGGTGCGGAAGAAAAAATATGCGCCTAAACCTAAAGTTGAGTCAACTGTTTACGGTTTATTTTCCTGTCCTGTTAATCGACTTCGCTTATAGCAGTATCTTAACCAACACCTCCTTTTATACGAGTTATTTAGGATTATCTTCAACATTTCTGGGTATCCTAAATGCAGTTGCGACTGGCTGTTTTGTGGTGCTGGCGATTCCGTTCGGTCGGCTGTCGGATCGAATAGATCGGAGATACGTGCTTTACGCTGCGTTTCTGGTATTAGGCGCTGCGAGTCTTGGACTTCCATACAGTCGGAACGGAACTCACCTCCTGCTTATTTTTCCCGGAATCGGTATTAGTATGGCGCTCTTCTGGCCCGCCTATGAGGCGTGGCTTGCTGAACGGGAAGGGGAAGGTGAACTCATCCAACGGGTTATGCTTTTTAACCTGTTTTGGAGTATCGGTATCACTTTAGGTCCAGCATTCTCCAGTTACCTCTATGGCGATGCAAATCCGTTTAGACCTTTCTATCTTGCTGGTATTTTGATTCTGTTCACTTTAGTGGCTTTTTTTGGGAGTAATTTCCAGAAACTCGATATTGTCAGAACCCATCAATCAGAACCTCCTGAAATACTCTATCCTCCTCCACCTGTCCGTAGGACCTATCTGAATATTGCACGGTGTGCGAACTTTATGTCGTGGTTTGTGTTGGGTGTGTTAAGGCGACTTGCCCCAAAACTGACAAAAGAGATGGGGATGCCGCCTGCGATATTCGGCAATCTAATGCTAACGCTTGGTGGCATGCAGACACTGGCGTTCATCGTTCTCGGCACCGGCTACTCGACTCGGTGGCACTATCGGTTCGCCCCTATACTTATCGTCCAATTGTTGGCAATACTCAGCTTTCTTGGGATATGGCAGGTCCAAAACACGTTTCTCTGGACTTTTGCGTTTGGGGTTATCGGTGTGTCTGTCGCACTCACTTATTTTAGTAGCCTCTACTACGGGTTGGACAGGCAAATAGACAAAGGCGAACAGAGCGGATGGCACGAGGCTATATTGGGTGTGGGGATTCTCTTCGGTCCGCTTTTAGGCGGCATTTCAGCGGATTCCCCACTGGGTGTTCGGAGTCCGTATCTACTCTGTGGTATAGCGGTTGCCGTCGCTATTCTGATAGAGGCATTTATTCTGGTTAAGGGTTCGCAATCTTCAGAAGATTTGCCTTAATGTAATCTTCATCGGGTGTAACACCGAGGCCGGGACCGTCTGGTACTGTTACAACGTGGTCATGAATTTCGACACCACTTACTGCCAAGGTCTCCAAAAAGGCGGGTGCGTTGAGTTCAGCGGGGAGTACTAAATCCAGCGTTGAGAAGAGATGGACGCTAGCGATGAAACCTATGCCAGCTTCGGTTAAGCCGCTGCCGAGAAGTTCCAAAGCATTGGCTTCAGCGACATGAACACTTTTGAGACATTCCGCTAAACCACCAGATTTACAGACCTTCAAAACGACGGCATCGGCACACTCCAGACGTGCGATTTTCGCCAGATCGAAGTAGGTGAAACAGCCCTCGTCAATCGCGATCGGAATTGAGGCGTCTTCTCGGACGCGTTTCATACTGAACCAATCTTGGCTCGCCACGGGTTGTTCCATGCAGTAAATCTCGCGAATGTCGGCGACTCGCTTTAGCAGTTCAAGGGCATTAGATGGCGTATACGACTGATTCGCATCGATCCAGAGTTTTGCCTGTGGCATCGCTTCGTGGACTGCGCGCAAGCGTTCTTCATCTTCTGCAGGATTGCCTGCGACTTTTACTTTGAAACAGGAACAGGGAGATAAGGCTTTTGCCTTCAAGCCCATTATCTCTGGGGTATCAATACTCAAGGCATAACAGAGCGGCAGCGTGCTGTGCCGTTTTCCACCGAAGAGGGTATGGAGTGGCACCCCAAGAATCCGTCCGCGGAG
Organism: Candidatus Poribacteria bacterium; assembly: GCA_022826805.1. Classification (GTDB taxonomy): domain Bacteria; phylum Poribacteria; class WGA-4E; order WGA-4E; family WGA-3G; genus WGA-3G. The sequence continues at coordinate 68,747 of JAJDUH010000071.1, read as the reverse complement.
ATCGTGCAAAGCGATGTCTACTGCGGCTTTAGCGAACGGGTGTCCATTACTGACAGCGGGTTTCAACGCATCGTAGATGGCGTGGTGAATGCCGTTGTGATTTAGTGGGTCTGCGCCAAGCAACAAGGGTGCGATGTAATGTCGGATAGTGGTTGTGATAGATTCGGTGGTTTCGTAGCTCCAAGAGGGGAGCGCGCGTTGTTCACCCCAACCGATGTAGCCATCGTCTGTTGTAATTTTGACGAAGACATGGTCGCCTGCGGCGCCGGTGTCCCCAACGAAACCTGTACCGATAGTGAAGACATCTTTCATCCCGACAGCGGTGGGGTAAACGTCTATATGTGCTATTTTACGCATGTGTGGCTATTGGCTTTCAGTGCTCAACTGTTGGCTTTCGGCAGCTGTCTTGTTAGATAGCGAAATTGTTGGGTTTCGCTGTGTCGCAGTGTGTTCAAGTTTCTTGAATGTGAAGTTCCACGTCCCAGATACGTTGGGTTCTTCATGTTTCGCTCAACCCAACCTACTTCATAGCATGAATATATTAGCATAAGCGCGAGGAACGATCAAGAGAATTTCCGTTGACATCCTCTTGGCTGTCGGCTATAGTAACGGAAATGTGAGTTGCTGAATGTTGTTATAAGGAAAACACTGAATGCTATTTATTATCTTTGTAATTCTCACGCCTATTGTCGTTTGGTTGCTCTTGCACTTTATGTCTTCTCGCAAGAAATCAGATTCAGAAGCGGAACCGGAAGCACCGATCGAGCTCTGTGCGATGTGCCAAGAGGAGTTTCCGATGACCGAACTGCTTGAAAAAGAGATCGGCGGCTACGGCAGGGTCTACTGTTTCTGTGGAACATGTATTGAAAATCTCTATAACGAATACCAGAACAAAACAGACATCATAACAGGAGAATGAACTATGTACGATTTGGTTACATTTGGTGAAGCGATGATCCGGCTCACTGCGCCGGAATTTATGCGGCTTGAACAGGTATCGTCGCTGGCAATTACTGCAGGCGGGGCAGAGATGAACGTCGCCGTCAATTCCGCACAACTCGGATTGCGGACGGCGTGGGTATCACGACTCGTGGACAACTGGTCTGGTCGTTATATCCGCAACAAAGGACGCGAACTCGGTGTGGATATGTCGAACATCGTTTGGGTGGACTTTGACGGGATCGGCTTGGAGCGGAATGGGTTTTATCATCTTGAATTAGGTGCCGGTCCGCGTGCGAGTAGTGTCACTTATGATCGTGGCTATTCTGCAATTTCCAACGTGCAAGTCGGAGAGATCGATTGGGCATCCATTTTTACTGGTGCGCGCTGGTTTCATCTCAGCGGCATTACACCCGCTTTATCGGAATCGGCGGCGGCTGTCTCAGCAGAGGCACTAAAAGCAGCACAGGCAGCTGGTGTTAAGACAAGCTACGATCTGAACTTCCGTTCCAAACTGTGGAGTGCGGAGGAAGCACAGGCAACGAATCGACCGATGATGGAGCATGTCTCCGTTCTTATCGGCAACGAGGAAGATTTTGAGAAATCCCTCGGTTTCGCAGCGGAAGGGACAACCGAATCCTACAGTAAACTGGAACCTGAGAGTTACAAAGAGATGGCGAGTCGAGTCAAAGACGCTTTCCCGAAAGTTGAGATGATTGGCACGACGCTGCGCGATGCGAAAACCGGTTGGCTCAACGATTGGCGCACACTCTTGTATGATGGCGAAGAATTCTATTTGTCCCGTATCTATGAGGATTTGGAACTCGTGGATCGCGTGGGTGGCGGCGATAGTTTCTCATCAGGATTAATTTACAGCCTACTGAACGGAAAGTCGCCACAAGAGGCGGTCGATTTTGCTGGGGGCTACTCCGCCTTGGCACATACCTTCCCCGGTGACTTCAACTGGGCAACAGCAGAAGAGGCAGAAACAGCGATGCAAGCGGGGAGCGTGCGCATTAGTCGCTAAACAGATAAAACTATGGAAAAGATTTTTCTCTCTCCTATCTTTGAAAACAGCGAGTTTGATACCGCTGAACGTCGTGCAGCGTTGGCAGATTTGGGGCAACTCGGGGCGTTGAGTATCCATCCGCGGGAACTGACGGCTGAACATGCTGACGGCGTTGTTGGTGTGATTGCCAGTTCGGTGCCTTTCCATGAAAGTTTCTACCAAGCGGCATCATCGCTTCGTATCATTGCGCGTTGGGGTGTCGGATACGAAACGGTTAACGTGGATTTGGCGACCGAATACGGTGTTATTGCCACGATTGCACCTGAACACATGGTGACTGTCGCCGAATATGCGATTGCGCAGTGGTTTGCAACTATGAAGCGGGTTTACACGCTCAATAGGGCTTCTCATAGTGGAGATTTCGGACTCATCAAGACCCATGAGGTGATGGATTCTACACTCGGTTTGTACGGCTTCGGTCGGATTGGTCAAGAGGTCGCCCGTCGTGCGCGTCCGCTTCTCGGTGATGAAGGGAGGCTCTTGGTTTACGACATCCGTCCGGATATCGCCGAAGTCGCTGCGAAATTTGGCGCTGAGGCAGTTGATTCTCCGATAACACTCTTTCAAGAGAGCGATACTGTATCTTTGCACCTATCGGGTGCGGATACAGTTGTAGGCTATGAAGAGCTCTGCGCGATGAAACCACATGCATCCCTAATTAATCCATCACGTGGAAATCTTGTTGACGATGCGGCAGCGAACCGCGCTGTCAGCGAAAACCGGCTTTGGTATTATGTAGTGGACGATCCGGTTAACGGACCGCGAGAGATTCATAAAGATCATCCGCGTATCATCTGTACCAACCACAACGCTGGTATGACCGTTGAATCTGGTATTCGGCTGGATCTTCGGACAATTGGTCAGGTTAAAGATGCGATTGAGGGACGCGTACCCGCGTATATGCTCAATCCGGAAGTGCTGGAGCATCCGAGAGTTAAGGCATTTTGTAAGGACACTTCGCAAACCCTTACGCTTTAGTTAGTGCGTAGGTTGGGTTGAACGGACTTAATGGTATATTTCACTATAAACCTGCACGCTAATTTTTTTGAAGCAGAAAAAGGAATTCTCGGTTCGGCTTTTCAGCTGCGCTTACCCACTCGTTAGTCCACTTCATGCCTGCCATTACGTTCTTTTTATAGTCAAGTTCAAGGGCAGCAAGGAGTTTCCCGTTGCTTTGCATAACTTCGTTGAGTTGTTGGGCAGTTGCACGACCGCCGGAACTGTAAGACAACAGGATCCAACGGGCTTGTGTAATCTGGATTAGGTTGGCAATGGCTTCAACGGCGATGAAACGTCCATCATCGTTGCGGCGGAATTCCTCAAATACAGATGCGGCGAGGAGGTCTGATGTATCTTCTCGCCGTTTCGCTTTGCCGAAAAGGGCGGGTTTGTCGAAAAGAACAACGCTTTTCCAGAGGTGGTAATAGGCGGCATATCTGACGCGGGAGGGCGGCATCTTCTCGTTGTTTGAGCCGTAGGGTGGATCGAAGTAGGCGAGATCCACAGAGACGCGTGGCACGAGTTCAAAGATGTCGGTTTGGTAAACCTTGTGGTCTCCTTCTGACGTGAAAACATCTGGCACTTCAAGCACTAATTCTTTATAGGCGCGGGGTGCCCATTCTTTGAGGTAGGCGGAAAAGTGACCAAGGGTACTGTCAACGCGGTCGAGTGCAAGGATTAGGCTTGTGAGCGCGATTGCTTTGTCAACTGGATTGAGGTTAAGGCTTTCGATTTCGTGTCGGATTGCGTCTAATTTGCGGGTGTTGTGAAGCTGCCACGGTTTTTTGAGCCCGTCCGTTTGGATTGCGCAACCGCTGTTGGCGTATCCGCCGTAGTGTTCCGTGAACCAGCCGTCCACAGGGGAGACAGCGTTGAGGTGGTTGATAAGGGGTTGATACGCTTCTTTCGGTTTTGTATTGAGAAGATAGCAGGTGCCGAAGACTTTGGACCAAGGCGCAATGTCGTTGCAAAGAACAGTATAACCGAGTTTGGCGAGTGCTTGTGAGACGCGGGTTGTGCCTGAGAACCCGTCGAGAATTGTCTTGGCGTCGACTTTTTTGACGAGTTCCAACACTTGTGGGATGAGTTTCAGCTTGGAGCCGATGTATTTGATGCTTTGTGTGGGAGGGGCTTGAAGGGGCGGAAGTGTTTGTTGCATGGGTTTATGCTGGATTCTTAACGCGTAGGTTGGGTTGAACGGGAATTTACTAAAAATCGCAGGACGTAGGTTGGGTTGAACGGCAACAAGCGAAAGACTATCAGCCCAAAATGCTCCAGTTTTCCACTATTTAGGGAATTGATAGTGAAACCCAACAACCTTACCAAAGAGATGGAGGTGTCTTAAAATGTTGGGTTTCGCTGGTATCTTGGAATGTTCAAACCTCTGAAAATGTGAAGTTTCCTGGGTCATAAGCATTTGATTTTTTATGTTCCGCTCAACCCAACCTACGAATTACTAACATCCTTCCATTTTATCCTTCTCAGGATCATATAGACGGTATTTTCCATCCTCTACCCGCCAGTATTTATCTTCACTCTCAGGATAATCACTCCGTTTTGGGAAGTTAACACAGCCTCCTCTTATCCACCTTCTTACTATATACACCGGAAAATCAGAATACCTATTTTCAACGACTTTGTCAATGTCCGCGGGTGCAAATGTAGCCCTTGGATCTCCATTTATAAATTCTCGTACTGCTTCCGACACTACCTGTTCTTGTCCTAGTTTATCTCCTGACCACCGTGATGTTTGCGAAATTCGTTGATGCCGCTTCTTAGACGTGGCGATATCTTCATTTCCGACTTTAATCTCAGTACTAACAATCTCGTCTCCAGATTCAGTTTGGAACTTTGAAATTGCTATACAACTGACATCCACCTTGTATGAAGTTCGGAGAAATCGGCAAACGGATGCTACCCGCGGATGTATCTCTTCTCCAACTACAAACAAACGTAACTTCTGATTTAATAGTGGAATTTCGTCTTCGTCAGGTATATCAAATGCGTCTCTGAAGGCATTATCAAAAGTTTTTTCTTTGCATTCATCGCGACTCTCAAAGTAAGTTTCAGCGACTTTATAAATATCTGAGTCCGAAAGTTCATCTGCCCATGCAGCATATCCTAGTAATTGTGCCACCACATCCCTTGGAGTCCTTCCGCGCTTGAATTCAACGATGATAAGATTATTTTCTGAATCAACCCCAAACAAATCTGGAAAGGTAGTGCCTCCTTCATCTTGCGCTCTTGGTTGCCGATCAATCCATAGAACCAGTTCATCTTGGATTAGTGCCCACGGGCTGTTTTCGAGCCAATCTTCTATATCCCTCTCACGTTCAATTCCTGCTTCTTTTGCTCTAACAAGTTTAGCATCTTCTAATCTAAAAATAGGCACTGTTTCTCCTTAAAATCTAACATAAGTCCAATAAAGGGATCTTGCGGCACAAACTAATAGTTTGCGCTACAACCTATTCAAAAAGTTGCGCGACTGGACACGCAAATCCTTTAATAACCTCCTCACCTGTCAATGTGTCTTCACACCGAAGCAAGGTGAAATCCGTTTCAGAGCGATAGACCATCACCGTTTTTGCGACAGGTTCAACCACCCACACAAGACGCGTCCCTGCCTTTAGATAGGCGAATGCTTTCTCGGTAACATCGTACTGTTTATCTGTAGGGGAGACGATCTCAATAGCGAGATCTGGGGGAATAGGCGATCCTTTACGTCTGTTTTCCGGCAGGCGTTCCGTTGAAACAAACGCAACATCGGGTTTCACCAACCTGTCACCCAATTGAAAAGTTGTTTCCGCGGTGTACAACCGTCCTAACTGGTTGTCGCGAACATATTTATATAAACAGTGGATAATATTGACACTGATTTCACCGTGTTCCATTGACGGGGGTGGCATCGGTACTAATTCTCCTTTTACATATTCATATCCTTCTAAGTCGTTTTCAAGAAATTCTTCCAGCGTCATCTTATGGGATGCGGGGTTCTCTTGAATAGACTTAGGATCTGCTTGGGAATTAATCATCAGTTGCCTCCTTACACTTCTGGTTTTTGGCAAATGCACAAACTGACAGTTTATGCTACAAAGATACCCCAACTACTTCCAATCTCCTACCTCTTTGTCAATTGCTCATCACTAATCGCCAATTGCACACACTAACAATTTAGGATACAGGGTGCTCTTTACTGACGACTGACAACCAATAACTGACAACTATTACGTATGTCGGATGGCATCAATAGGTGTGAGCTTGGCGGCTTGGCTGGCGGGATAGTAGCCGAAGAAGATACCGACCACCGCACCTGCAGCGACGGAGATAAGGACAGCTTCGAGTGTAACAACAGAAGGCCACTCTACACCTGGGAAAAATCTACCAACTACCCATACGAAACCTTTGCCTACTATGAAACCGAATATGATACCGAGAAAACTGCCTACCAGACATAAGAGGATAGATTCTGTCAGAAACTGTATCCGAATGTCAAAACCTGTTGCACCAACTGCTTTTCGCAGTCCGATTTCCGGTATCCGTTCCGTCACCGAGACGAGCATGATATTTAGGATACCGATACCCGCAACAATCAAAGAGATAGACGCAATAATGACAAGGACCATCTCCATAATAAAGATAATCCTTTTTCCACCTTCTATACCCTTTTTCGCGCTCCACGTTCGGAAAAAGGTATCGTCATCACCATGATTGCGTCTGATAACAGTTTTCACTTCCTTCATGGCTTGATCGACGACATCAATACTTTTAGCACGCGCAATGATGGCTCCGACCCGATTACGCCCACCAAAGCGGGTTTGTGCAGTGGTAATCGGAATGAAAATCATATTGTCTTCGCTTCTACCTTCATCGAATCCATCGCCACGGGATTTCATAATCCCAACAACCGTAAAACGGTTGTTATTAATGCCGACCTCCTTGCCAATAGGATCCTGTCCTTTAAATTGCTCTTTCCAGACTTTTGCACCGATAACACAGACCTTATTCCAGAAGTCCATATCGGTATCGGCGAGGAATCTACCGTACTCAGCCTCCCACTGCTGGACAGCTTGATATTCATTTGTCGTTGCTCGGAGATAGGTGCGTCGGTGTTTCCCTTCGACTTCAAAGTTAATGGGATGACTTCTTTCAACAGTGGCGACTTCAACAGAGGGGCAGTCTGCCAGAATGTCGTGGAGATCTCGCATCTCTAAGTAATGCGGACTCGTATTGCGTTGCCAGCGATTGTTTTTTTCGATATAACCCGGTCGGTAAACGCCGAACATACTGGGTCCACCGATTTTCTCAATCTGTGCCATCATGAGCTGCTCAGCACCGGCACCAAAAGACATCATGGCGATTACGCCCGCAATGCCGATGGTAATTCCCAAGAGCGTGAGAACCGTGCGGAGTTTGCTCCCGCGCAGCACCGAAAAAGCTGAGATGAGATTTTCTAAGATTTGCACTTTCGTCCTCTATGTATGGCGGATTGCATCAATGGGGGTCATTTTTGCGGCTTGGCTGGCAGGATAGTAACCGAAGAAGATACCGACAGCAGCGCCTGCACCTACAGAGACCAGCACAGCTTCCGGCGTAACCACAGACGGCCACGCCATCTCTTTTAGGAACTGCCCTACTATCCACGCAAAGCCTTTCCCAACGAGGGCACCAAACAAGATACCGAGTAGGCTGCCAATCAGGCAGAGAAGTACGGATTCCGTGAGGAATTGGAGTCGGATGTCAAAACTTTTCGCGCCGACCGCTTTCCGCAGTCCAATCTCTGGAATCCGCTCCGTTACGGAGACGAGCATAATATTAAGAATACCGATACCCGCAACAATCAAGGAGACTGAGGCGATAACGACGAGAACGGTCTCTATGATAAAGATCATTCTCTTGGCGTTCTCGATTCCTTTCTTTGCCGACCAAGTTCGGAAGAAAGTTTCATCGCCACCGTGGTTGCGCATGATGACGGTCTTCACCTCTTTTAGTGCCTGATCGACCAGCATAGGGCTTTTGGCACGCACCATGATATGCCCGACGTGATCGTGTCCCCAAAACCGTTTTTGTGCGGTTGTAATCGGAATGAAGAGCATATTGTCATCGCTTTTTCCGCGCTCCAACCCGTCTCCTCGACTCTCCATGATACCGATAACAGTAAAGCGTTTGTTAGTTCCATGATTGTTGATTATAACTTCCTTACCGATAGGATCCTGTCCTTTAAACTGCTCTTTCCAGATTTTTGAACCGATGACGCAGACTTTTGTCCAAGTATCCATGTCGGTATCAGCGAGGAATCTGCCGAATTCTGTGCGCCATTCCCGAACGGCTTGGTATTCATTCGTTGTCGCGCGGAGATACGTCTTCTGAAATTTCCCATCAACGCCGAGACCGATGTAGTAACTGCCTTCGACAGTGGCGACTTCAACGGAAGGGCAGTCTGTTAAGACATCACGAAGATCATCCATTTCTAAGTGATGTGGACTGGTGTTGCGCTGCCAACGACCATTTTTGCGTACGTATCCGGGGCGATATACACCAAACATGCTGGGACCACCGATTTGGTCGATTTCTGCCATGAGTAGTTTTTCAGCACCAGCACCAAAAGACATCATGGCAATCACACCTGCGATCCCAATGGTAATCCCTAAAAGCGTGAGAATTGTGCGGAGTTTGCTCGCTCGAAGGATTGCAAACGCTGAGATAAGATTTTCGAGTATGTTCATTTTTATTTTTCTTCGCTAAAGCATTGAGTTTCGCTGGGATTTCGGAGTATCATAGTCTCTCGAAAATGCAGAGCGAAGAGGCGGGAATCAGAGTTCCCTCCTACAGGAAAACTATGGTAAATTTTAGAATTACCTATACATTGTGAGTGGGCGAGGTTAGAAACCTCGCCAGCAGCACAAACTAACAGGAATCAACGCCAAATGCGCGTGTGGCATTTGGCGTGTGGTACAATACGTTCGCGAATGTAAATTTATTTTTATTATTCACCATAAATGACTTTATCGCACCAAAAAGTTTTGATTGCATGAATTCTAAAGACGTGCTAAACTGCTTTAACATACAAAATAGAGATTTACTCACGGATAAAAAACGATACCTCCAACACACCTTGATGTTATAAAGTATATCATAAAACATTTGAGAACTGCAAATTTATCAGGAGTAGATAATTGTGCAGACGGACGCTTTCAACACAGGAAGTGTGCTATTATGGAAGGGAAAACAAGACACAGCACACCGATCAGAATTAGCGGCGTTGTCGCGACGCCGTGAGCGCGCATGGATTCAGTTGTCGTCTGCTTTGTTGAAAACACGGTATGGATTGGACGCCATAGAACTGTCCTTCGGTGATTCAAAGACACCAAAAGCGATTCAATCAACACTTCGGCAGTTGTCTCAAACGCTGGAAACGAAATGGTATCAGCACTATTTAATTGCAGAACCGCATGCGGAGGCTCCATGTTACAATATCAGCGATTACGTTAGGAGCTGTGTGGCAGGGGATCTTGAAATTGCTGAACGGCTTCGCGGGCGAACAGTAATTACGCTCTATCAAACAGAAACACCGGGAGCGGACCTTTTCAGCGATAGTGGTGTTTCAGCATTCGTGGAAAATGTGCTGACGGGGTATTTAGAGACTTACGGAAAGAGACACCTCGTCGGTTTTAGTTGCGAATTGCCGCAGTTCTTGTCGGTGGCAAGTGTTTTAGAAACTGGAACGTCGTTGGTCCCGTGGAGTCCGGTACTATTAGAGAAAATGGAAGACGCAATCGCGGACTATTTGCCGTTGGTATTTTATGAAACCTACAACTCGGCAGCAGTTAGGAACACATTTTGGCGTGAGCTAACGACGCGATTTGCGACCTGTTTTCTTGGGAGATTGCGTGATTTCTGCCATCAGGAGAGGTTAAGGTTTGCCTTAAGTTTACCAGCGAGTACCAAGGCGTTGGATTTTGAATTAGGTGCGATGTTGGCGCAGGTAGATTGTCCGATTCTAAATGCAACTGAAATAGATACACCGAAGCGATTCGTTGTTGCCAAATGGGTCTGTAGCAACACGCGACACGCTGGGATCTCACGGAAAGATACGCATAAAACAGATAAAGACACACTGGTAGAAGACGCGAGTATCGGTTTTAACCTATGGATAAACCGGAATAGGAGCGGATCAGGAAAATCCAATGCCATAATACCTGTGTTATCTGAACTGTTAGGGGCGGGTTATCCAAAGAGACCGCTTCTGATGGTGGCACCGACGCAGAGTCTCTGGACTAAACCTGATAAGAAACTATGGAACCAAGTAACAAAAGCGTGGGGTTGGCTCTGCGAAACGGTATGGGAATTAGGATACGATTTCAGGATTGTTTCGGAGCAGGAATTGGTTTCAGCAGAGATAATAGATTCACAACGCATAGGAATACGTGCCCATAGGAACCGCTGTCTTCGTGTAAACAATCCTCATGTAGATGTTGAGGAAACATACGGTGTTGTTCTGCTTCCGAGCTGCATATCGCTTCAAGAAGAGACAGTAAAATGCCTGAAAGCATTTACGAAAGCGAAGGGGCGATTGATAGCAGATGAACCGACGCCGTATCTGCTCAACGGCAAAATTGGACTTGAACCCTATCCACTGGAACAACTTATCTATGGACGGCGTGCAACGATTCTCCGGGGTCCCCTGAACGAGAAAGCGGAGAAACTTGAAAAACACCTGCGAAAATGGGTGCAACATCCTGTGTCGGTATATGTAAAACCAGATAACGACCCAACAGACGTTTTTCAGGTGCATCAGAGAGATACAGGTACGTCTGAACTTTTCTATCTGTTCAACAGCAGTGATGCAGCGATTGACACTTTGATTGAAATGGATCGAGGCGCAGTGAGCGTTGTGGAGTGGGATCTATTCGAAGGCACGAAGCAGAACATCAATGCTTGGGATGCTGATGGAAGGACATATCTAAATAGTGCGTTTGTCCCTAAACAGGGACGACTTTTTGAAGTTTCATAAAACAGAATTTGTGATTAAGTAATATGAAAGGAGTCTATTATGACAGGTGGAGATCTTTTTGTAGAATGTTTGAAGGAACAAGGTGTTAGCGATATTTTCGGTCTGCCGGGTAACCACTTGGACACCGTCTACGAATCACTGTACAATAACCAAGATAGCATCCAGCACTATGTTACGCGCCATGAAGGCGGGGCATCGTTTATGGCAGACGGTTATGCGCGTGCGACAGGTGATGTGGGTGTCTGTATGACTGTTCCGGGTCCCGGTTCCAATAATGCCTCTATCGGTATTGGTGAGGCAAACACGGCATCCTCACCGGTTCTTTGGATTACAGGTCAGAATCCGTCCTACTTGGCGTCGCGCGACCCGAAGAAGAGTTTTCACGGCTTGGACCAACGGGCTGCCTTTACGCCGATGACGAAACATCTAGAAATTGTGCATCGGGTAGATCAGATTCCGGGAGCAATTAATCGTAGCTTCACCGCGCTACGCTCAGGCAGACCGGGCCCCGTGCTGATTGAGCTGGCGAAAGATGCCCTGGATGCAGATGCTAACTTTCCCATCCCGGCATATAACAACGGTATTCAGACGACAGCAAGCCCACAAGATGTAGACGCCGCTATGGATCTACTGCGTAAAGCAGAACGTCCACTGATTATTGCTGGTGGTGGTATCAACCATACGCGCGCCACTATGGAAATGCTTGAGTTCGCAGAACTATTAGATGCCCCAGTCGTGATGACGGGTTTTGGAAAAGGTTCTGTGCCTGAAGATTCACCGAATGTCATCGGTATATTCCGTGACAGTGTTGCTCAAACAGCGATGGATGTGTGTGACCTACTGGTTGCCGTTGGCACACGGTTTAACTATCGTGATACGGGTAATTGGAGCTTCAAAGTTGAACAACCGTTGCTCCACATTGAAGCCGATACAGAGGAGATTCATAAGGAATATCCCGCTACTGTTGGCATTGGTGCGAGTCCGAAACTGGTTTTGCGTCAGCTGAACGCAGCACTCCGCGACGAGAAGCGGTTTGGCGGTTGGGGCGAAGGATTGCGCGAATTACGCCGTCGGTTTACAGCAACTGAACCGCCACAGATCCTTAAGGATATGCGCGATGTGATGCCGCGCGATGCGATCTTATCGGTCGACGTTAATATCACTGGATACGGGGCACTGCAACATTTCCCGTGCTATCACCCGGGTAGTTATATCTTTTCAGGGGTTTCTGTGGCAATGGGAATCGGATTGACGGGTGCTATCGGTGCGCAGGTCGCTTACCCGGAACGGAAAGTGGTTGCGCTTAGTGGTGATGGCGGTTTCTTGATGTCGTGTCCGGATCTCGCAACAGCGGTGTTGTACGATTTACCTGTTGTGACGCTGGTGATGAACGACAATCAGTATACCTCAATTGAGCGGGGGCAGCTGCGGCGATTCGGCAAACGGATCGGTGTTGAACTCGCTAACCCAGATTTCGTTCAGTTCGCTGAGTCGTTCGGTGCAATTGGGTTACGGGTTGAGGATCCGAGCGATTTCAGACCGACTTTTGAAAAAGCACTCGCCTTTGATAAGCCGGTTCTTCTTGAGGTTGTTAAGTAGTATAGTTATCGGTTGTCGGTGCACTTCGCCTTCGGTGCGTTCGCTGCGCTCACTGTCAGTTTAAGTGGCTCTTAACTGACTACCGAAAGGTTGCGCAGCAACCGAACCGAAAACCGATAACCAATAAAAAGGAGTTTAAAATGCCCAAAAAGATCGGTGTTCTAACAGGGGGTGGCGATACGAGTGCGCTCAACGCTACCCTTAAAGGCATCGCGCTAAAAGCGGAAGAACTCGGTTTTGAACTGATCGGATTCATGGAAGGGTGGCGCGGTGTCCTGAAAGGTGGACGCTACTTTACGCTGACCCCGGACCTGATTGATGAGAACCGGGGTGGAACGTTATTAAAGAGTTCACGCACGAATTTAATTAAAGATAATAAGTTAGATGAAGCAGTCAGCAATCTGAGAAAATTGGACATTAGCGGTCTGATTCCAATAGGCGGCGATGATACCTTGACAGTTGGAACTGCCCTGTCGGATCAATTCACGACCACGTTTGTCACCAAAACGATTGATAACGATGTCGGTATCAATCCGCCGGAAGGGGATGCCGTTGACTATTCTAAGATGGTCAACTATTTCTGTCCCGGTTTCCCATCATCCGCACAGAGCGTTATCAATGCTGTTCGCGACTTACGGACGACGACCTATTCACACGATCGGGTGATTGTCGTTGAAGCGATGGGAAGGGACGCTGGCTGGTTAACGTTGTCTGCTGCTTACGGTCAGGCAGATTTGATCGTTGTCCCAGAGGTGCGGTATCAGCCGGAAAAACTGGCAGAAGCGATTCGCGAGAAACACGCAGAACAGGGTAACGTGATTGTTGTTGTGTCGGAAGGTATTCGGAATGAGGCAGGAGAATTGATGATTAATTCTGAAGCGGAACTCGATGCCTTTGGACATACGAAACCGGGTGGCTGCTCTGAAATTATCGTTGAAACGATGAAGAGGCTTCTCCCTGAAATTTCAAGTTCTGCTTTTCGGGCGTTGATACTCGGCTATCTCCAGAGATGTGGCAGTCCGATTCCGTTGGACAGGGATACCGCTATTAAAGCGGGGGCGCTGGCAGTGCAAGCACTCTCAGAGGGTATGTTTAACGGTGTAGCGACGATTACACGTACAGATGCTGGTATCGAACCGACGTTGTTGCCGTTAGAACAGGTGCTCAAACGGGATGAAACCGGACATGTCGTCCGACGGGACCTTGATCTACGGTTCTACGATGCGGAACGGTATCAGATGTCGCCAGCGGGTGCCGGGTATTTTCGTCCGCTTTTCGGTAATCTGCCGCGTCCTGATTTGTCTTTGGACGATTGGTTGATTGAAGTTGGTGAGATTAGTTGATACGCTAACCTTTCCGGTAGGCGAGGTTTCCCAACCTCGCCTTTAATTTTCGGTATAAATGCTTTTCCCTTCGCCGTAGTAAGAATCGTAGACGTGCTGATAAACCGCCTCGGACTTCTGACTGAACAGCTCTCGTGTGTAAGGTTGCGGCAGCCCATCATCAAGTATAGTGTTAACGGTTTCCTCGACTTCAGCTCTCGCCTGGGTCCGTTTACGCCAATCCAAGACTAATTTTTCCCGTTTGAGTGTCTCAAGCAATTCCCGCACCGCAGCCTTCACTTCATCCCGCTCTGGAACGGTTAGATGCGGCTGGCGGCGCGTCAGAAGATCAAATACTGCCAATTCCTCTTCAGAGAGGTCCTCGGTTCTGGAGCGTTGGTCTTCCTGATTGAGATCACTCACAAAATCAAAAAGCCCCTGAAAATAATCCTCGACCCCAATAGTGCCTGCGTTGTATTCTGCAATCATCTGCTCAAATTTCTCTTGATAGTCCATACGACTTCTGTTGAGACGAACCATCGCAGTGAGTTTGGTGTTAATCGCGCCTCTGAGTCTCTCTGCCTCGACGCGTTTGTGTTCTGTTTGAAATTGTTCACTTAACTGCTCGAAGTCAATTTGACTTAGATCTATCTGATTCATATCGTAACTGTCAAGCGGTGCCTCAATAAGATAACCTTCAGGTGCGATTGAGCGGTCAAGTAGGGTTTCGACTTCTGTCATTACACCAGAGATGTCAGCGGGTGGCGTTAAATTTCTGATTTTTTGTGCGATGACATAGATAAGTTGGCAAATTCTGGTAAATTCATGTGCATCGGGGTCGGGCAGAATCGCCTTGTATAGTTTAGTGACGTTCGCGGCTAATTGCAGATAGTCTCGTTTTGTTTCATCGTTTTCCAAAATGGCATCCATCGCCTCATCAATTTGACTGATGCGTTGTAAAGGTTCACTTGTATCAATTTTCGCCAAGTCAACGCCGAGACCTTTGCAGAATTCGGAGATATCTGTGATCGCCTCTTTCAGCTTTTCAACTAATTTCGACTTATCTGCGATCGGTTTCTGGTTTCCGTCGGCATCAGTACCAGCGGCATAAATCGCTAAAGCCTTTTCAAGGTCACGGAAAACACCGATATAGTCTACAATTAAACCGTTGTTCTTATCACCGAAGACACGGTTGGCTCTGGCAATAGTCTGCATTAAAGTATGATTTCTCTGGGGCTTGTCAAGATAGATAGTGGAACAGGAAGGCACATCAAAGCCTGTAATCCACATGGCACAGACGAAGACGATTCGGAAGGGATCCTCTGGGTCTTTGAATTTGGTATCCAAATCCTCTGTGTTCATACGGGCGCGGTGGGGTACGATATCCACTCCCCTTTGGCTGAGGTCATCAATCTCGTTTTGTCCTGGAGAAACGACGACTGCCATATCCGTTTCTTCCATGTAGCGAATCCGTTTCTCTGAGAAGAGTCGTTCGCTACCGGTCTGTGTGGCTATCTCGGATTTTAGATGTTCAATGTACTGCTTCCAATGTTTCTGAACCTTGTCGAACATCTTGACGGCAGTGGCTTTGTCTATTGAGATGACCATGGCTTTGCCTTGGTAGCCTCTGCCCATAAAGTGGAATACGATGTCTTCAGCGATGGTTTCTAAACGCTCATCGCGTGTGATAAGGTGATACTCTCTGGCGAACTCATGTTCGAGCTTTACCTCTTGCGTTTCATCCAGTTCTGCATTCTCAAGAATTTGCTCGATGTTTTTGTTAAAGTCTTCATTCATCAGATGTAGGGTTGGCACACGGTTTTCATAGTAGAGTGGAACGGTTGCACCGTCAAGGATAGATTGGTTGAAATCGTAAACACTCACGTAGTCACCAAAGACAGATTTCGTCTTTTCCTCACCAGTCATGAGTGGCGTACCGGTAAACGCAACAAACGCGGCGTTAGGGAGCGCAGTACGCATGTTCAATGCCAGTGTATCGTATTGGCTCCGGTGTGCTTCATCAGTGATAACGACGATGTCTGACCGCTCTGAGAGAACAGGATGCCTTTCGCCACCTTGGGTCTGGAACTTGTGGATGAGCGTAAAGATATAACGATGGTCTTCTCTTAACAGTTGGCGGAGATGCTGTATATCTTCCGCATGAACCTCCTGCTGTGTCAGGACACCAACTGTACTTGCGAAGGTCTTATAGATTTGGTCGTCCAATGCCGCGCGATCGGTTACGACGACGAATGTCCAGTTTCCCGGTATCCTTCTAAGGACTTTCTGAGCAAAAAAGAGCATTGAGAGACTTTTTCCGCTGCCTTGTGTATGCCAAAAGACCCCAAGTTTGCCCTGGTTATTTTCGATCTGCTTGAGTGATTCAATGGTATTGTTGACACCGAGGTACTGATGGTTCTTGGCGAGAATTTTGACTAATCCTCCTTGTACCTCCATAAACATGATAAAATTCTCTACAACATCAAGCAATCGTTCGGGTGTACAAAGTGCTTCCAAGATTGTCTGTAAAAAGACCGTCGGTGGTTCATCTTCACGCTGGATACGTTTCCATTCGGCGAAGTGTTCCCATTCGGCGGTAAGACTTCCGACCTTGCTGTCCGTGCCGTTGGAGAGAATAACAAAGGCATTATACCAAAAGAGGTGTGGGATGGTGTCTTTGTAGTCGCGGAGATTATCGTCGTAGGCGGCACGGAGGTTCACATCAATCCGTTTGAACTCCATTAGGATTAATGGAATCCCGTTGACGAAACAGACAATATCGGGTCGTCTTGTGTACATGTCCCCGGTGATCTGGAATTGGGATGCGACGAAAAAATCGTTATTTTTCGGGTTTTCCCAGTCAATGATCCGAAGCACTTCAACGGTCTCGCCTTCGCCATCTGGATTGGTGATGGTAACCTTTACGCCGTCTTTTAGGAGGCTGTAAATCTCGCGATTGGCTTCGACACGACTCATAAAGGAGCGGGACTGCGTGAGTTCCTCGATTGCCTTGATAATGCTATCTTGTGCCGCTTTGGGATTGAAGCGTTGTAGTGCGGGTTGGAGTCGAGCGGTGAGGATGACCTCAGATTTTGTCTGCCGACCGAGCAGACTTTCGCGTCCCTGATTGAATTCGCTGTAGCCGTTCTGCGTTTCCCATCCCATTTCTGTGAGGAGCGCGATGGCAGGTTGTTCTATGAGTTCATCTTCGCTGTATGGGTTGTGCATGGTTCATTACTGACCAGAGTCAGAACTGTCGATTTCTGCCTCTCGAATCTTTTCTAAGAAATCCAGTGGTTCGACGATTTCAACGCCAAACTCAAACAAGGCTCTCTTAAGTTCAGCATCATCTACGAGATCGTTATCAGTTGAGACTAAGAATTGGACGCGTCCTGAGATAGCACAATCAACGAATTTATCATCCTTGGGATCGCGACATAATTCACCCGATGTGGTAACCTCAACAATACTTGCTTGGGGCAACAGGTTGATGAGACGCATGGCTTCTGTGCGTGTATACTGGAGTTCTCGCATAAGAGCGGGACGTAACAAAACACCCCGAATTTCAGTAACAATAGCCTGTGATAGCACAAGAATGAATCGACCCTCAAGCCAAAGCGAGATCAGATGATTGGCAAGATTTTCCTTCTGAATCAATGCCCGGACAAAGATATTGGTGTCAAATATTGCTCGGTAAACGCGCCATCGTTGCTCATGCTCGCTCACGCCTCACCTCTGCGAGTGCTTCCTCAAAATGACGCATCACTTCCTCCTCTGGCATATCGGCAAATGCATTGTGGAAGTGTGCGACGGCCCTATCCCATTCTTCCCGAAGCCGTTTGCGCTCACTTTCAACCTCGGTGCGAAAACGTGAAATAATGCGATGCCACTGCGTTGGTGCAGCAAATTCGCCTTCTTGAATGTCTGCGACGAAAAATACCTTGTTAGATAAATTGCAATCTTTGACGATTTGTCTAATCTCATCGGCAAGTGACGTTAACTCTTGTTTCTGGTCGGAATCAACAACAAAAATAATATAGTCGTCTTGCTTGAGGTAGTGCTGAATCGCTCTTTTAAGACTGTCCCTTACAGGTGTTCCTTTTTTGTGGCACCTACGAAGTGCATTCCTGCCAGCTGTACGGATAGCCAAATACTCAAGCTGCCTAAATCTCAAGAATTCATTTTCCAAAAACTTGACTGCTTTAGCATCGCAATCGGATTGCAAATTCCAAATTCTCACGCTTAGCATATCGGTTCCTCCATGATATCTTGCAGCAGTCCGCTATCGAAAACGGCACTACCGATCCCAAAGTCGGCTATCCAACCGTCAAGTGATTCTCGTTTCTCGCGGATATCCTCAACGTTGATGACTTCTGTGCCAAGTCCGGGACGATTGCGTAAGAGTAAAACACCAAGGGAATCCGATAATCTTTTTGAATCAAAAGCATCAAGAAACTGAGAACTATGTGTTGTGATAATAACTTGTGTTCGTTCAGCAAGTCGTTCAAGTACATGGGCAATATCTGTCAGCACACGAGGATGCAGGCTCCGCTCTGGTTCCTCAATGGCAATAAGGGGGGGTAATTCCGGCAGATTGAGTAAAGTATGGTATGCCAGAAGACGCAGCGTACCATCAGAAGCATTTATAAAAGGGATCGGCTCTTTGTAACCTTCAAGGAGGCAGAGTTGGAATTCCCCATCAATTTTGTGGTAATCTATATTGATATTCGTGGCAGCAGCTAAGGCTTCACTAACGTAACGAAAATCGTCCGGTGTATGTTCATACCAGTTCCAGAGTATGTTTGGGACATTCATACCATAACGATTAAGCTTTAGCGATTCCTGAATATCTTTGGCATCAGAAGGGAATCTATTAGAATTAGTTCGTATGTGATCTGGTTGAACGTCATAAAATTCCCATTCCCGAATAAATTCTGCCAAGGCACCAGTGATTGGCTTATTTCCGTAATCACCAGCGGACTTCAAAGCGAGTTTATTTGATTTGTACGTTGTTCTGTTTTTACCGCCTTCATCCTGAACTGTCCCTTCTCCATTCTGAATTGAGATAATCTTTACATCGTTAACCAATAATTCTTCATCAACAGAAAGATTTTCATTCTCAGATTTAAACACCAGTTTATACTGAACTGGTGTTTTCTTCACTCTGGCGTGCAGTTCACTAGTGATATGGTCAGCTCCACCTGCCCAAACCTGATCTGGGATAAAATTAAACGTCGTAGGAGGCAGGTCAACGCTCAGGATCCCCTTGAAAAGGTGCAAAGCACGCAAAGTATTAGACTTCCCGCTTGCATTGGGACCGACAAGAACTGTCAGAGGTTTTAGCGGAAGCGAAATATTCCGCAAACTCAGGAAGTTTTTGATATGAACCTTCTCTAAGAACGCCTTCTGTTCAGACATGGGTTTTACCTTTATATCAGGATTAGGCTTCTTCAATTTTCAAGATTTAAGAGGGCATGCGTAAACTCATCAATATTTGACGCTCGTGCAGCGACGCGATGTAAGTGATCCAGACGTTCCAAATCGTCAATCACCCCAAGGAAAGGCCTTAGTTTCTCTGCAACATCAGGCTGAAATCGGACCTCCAGCACTGTGAGTATTGCTTCAACAGCGTGCTGTTTTTTCCCTTGCTCGATACCTTGTTCGATGCCTTGCTCGATGCCTTGTTCAAAACTTTTTTCAGAGAAGTATTGGATGATAGAAGATTCTTGCACGATTTCCTCCGATGCCTTGCCGTAAATTACACACCGTCGTTGTTGTTCCTATGAAAACTGAGCATAGAATTCTGCAGCTGTTATGATCTGAATATTCTGATAGTTTCTAAGTTTTAACAAATGTGCATCTCCAGTGACAATGTGGGTTGCTGAACCGATAACCGCACACTCAATTATTTTGTCATCGTCCGGATCTGCGCTAACAACTTTGAGTGTATTGTTAATCGTAACCAGCCGCAGGAAATCGCGAAGGTAGTCAATCCTTTTTCTCGTTTGGGTTGGCGAGAAATTGAGCTTGGTAGAGAATTTTTCTGTTAATTCATCTAAAATTTCTATGCAGGTTACGCCCTCAACTCTGTCTTGCCGTACTAATTCAAGACAGTGATAAGGAGTTCCGCTCCAACCGGTGCCTGAAAACAGAATATTTGTGTCGTAAACGGCTATCGGCTGCACTCGCGGTCCTCGTGGATGAGGTCATCAACAAAATCTATGCGCGCCTCATCAGTCATCATATCCCAATCCAAGCCCCGAGACACCGCTAATTTCCGAAGTTGTGTCTCGGCGTAGTTCATAAGTGCCTTTTGTTCAGTATCTGCTTGCTCTGTAGCATCATGCGGGATTCGCTGCTTATCTTTTGGCAGCACTTCTTGATCAGTTGTTAATTCAGTGGTTACATTCATTCCATTTCCTCCTTCCTGAATACTACGGATGGTTAAGCC
Source organism: Candidatus Poribacteria bacterium (assembly GCA_022826805.1). Classification (GTDB taxonomy): domain Bacteria; phylum Poribacteria; class WGA-4E; order WGA-4E; family WGA-3G; genus WGA-3G. The sequence goes on along the minus strand of JAJDUH010000071.1, from coordinate 48,357 downwards.
GCTCTACCTACTTATGCTGGCATTTTCCAATATAACCAACAAATTGCCAAGTGTTGACATCGCGCATAAGTCTCCTCCTAATGACGTTATTGTAAATTATACACCGTTGCGTTGTATCTGTCAATCGCTTTTGGGCTACTCGTCAAGATCAAGTTCGGATACGTCAATCTCGCCAGAGATGAGTTTGGGGAGGAGGAGGTCGCGGGTTTGGCGAAGGTTTTTGTTTTTTAAACGGAGAGTATTGCTGATATTCAACATATGCCTAACTTTATCACAAAAACTATTCAAAAGAAATTTTGTTGGGATAAGAACCAACATGTTGAAAAAGTCATCAGGTTTGACTCGTTGATGGCTACCTGAAGTTCCTAACGCACGAACTGCCAATTCAGCAGAAAATTCAGGTGAACGGCACAAATTATATAAGAACACACAATCAACGGGTGGTTTAGGGTTCAGGGCGAGAAATTCAGTTGAAGTTACTGCGCGATGTTCTGTCTCTAAGAATGGAAACCAGACGCGAGGAATACGAGGATTCAGTTTAGACACAAGAATACACTCTTCAGCAATCAAGTATTTAGAACTTCTAATTGAATTTCCTGTTTCAAGAATCGGCATACAACCACCATCAAACGCGGGTATACTGAAATGGGCAAAGATTTCATATGGAAATTTGCTTGGATTAATCCCTTTTCTTGATAAATCCACGATGTCTGCGTATTTAAAAATCTTCCATCCCTGAGGTATCGGTCCCAACGCTGACTCTACCATCGGGACGTTCTCATGTCCGGGAAATCGGAAGTGGACGAACCATTCTCGGTAGAGGGTCTGCGTCATGTCTTCAAGGATTTTGATGCGGCGGGTGTTGTTATCGATGAGGTCGTCGTAGGCGGAGAGGATGGCGGCGATTTTGCGTTGGGTTGGGAGAGGTGGTACAATTATTGGTACTTCCCGAAGGTCGGGTTGTCGAATTCCCAGTACAGTTGTCCCTGTGGCTCTTAAGTCAATCTGCCCACGACTCATTGGCGTGTTAAAAAAATAAAAAAGAAACTGTGGAAGGATAATACTTGAGTTTGCTCGAATACAAAATAATCTTTGACTTAAACAGATCTTTCTATCATCTGGAACGAGGTAAGTTTCACCAAGGGGTGCTTCTGAGGTCATCAGAATGTCCCCTTTAGCAATTTCTGACTTCATCCACTTTCGGTACAAATCTTCACTTACAAATTTTGCCTTTTCTAGGTTTACTAATTGACCCTGTTTAACATTCATTGCAGAAAGAGCGATAATACCTGATTCGGACCATGTCCCACCCAATTTTTTGGGAGTTTTACCACGGTAGTCAATAATATCAAGAATAACGTCGTCAAGTTTTTCTATCTTCCAGTTGTTGGATAAGTTTTGAATCACATTCCCACCCTTCAATGCATTTCATGAGTTTTTAAATCATTGGATTGGTCCTTCAACCATTTGTAGGTTCTGCCCTGCAAAGTATTGCTTGAGGTCTTTAGTATACTCTGGCATAGGTTCTTGATCCACTATGCGGAACAATTCACGGGCAACTATGGAAAAAGCAATACAAGAGGTATTTGCTTCAGAAAAGAGTCATTCGGAGCATTCACGGGCAACTATGGAAAAAGCAATACCTTGAAACCTAAATTCCTGAATCGGATCGAAAGGATCGAAAAACCAATCTCGCCCTTGGTGTCGAAAAGACTGAGGCATTGGGTTATTCAGACTCTCTATGCATAAATTATAGGGATACAAGGAATGTTCTTCGATTAAACGAATTAGCCCGTACTCAATTAGCACATCTTCTTGGTAAGAACTCAAGCTGTATCGGCCAACCTCACCTTTTTGTTTATGGTCCTCTTTGCCCAAAGGGAGAACTCTAGCATCAAGCACACATCCATCAGTCAGATTCTCAAAAGCAATACACGTTGAACACAGTTTTTTGAACAATGTTGCAGCCTCTTGATCCAGTTCACCGAGGGTTTTCACAGCCTTTATTGAATACGATCCTGGTTTCTCAATTTCACCTGCTAATACACGGGCAAAACGACGCTGCACCTCTTCAGTACTTTTCTGACTTGCTTCTTTCTCGAAAATGTTAAACCAATCATCGTCAATTGACTTTTCCGTTTCACTTTCAGCCTGTTGGTTTGTTGAATTATCATATTTTTTCCTCTTAAGTATATCTGTAGCGAAACCTAAGATTTTCTCGAGATTGTACTGTTCTCGAAGAATTTTCTTCGCAAATGTATTTGATGCTCTCTGTGGGAATTCTGGGTCTACCTTTATTTGCTGGACAATTTGAGCATTAACTGCCTCTGTAATTTTAATGCGCGATTCCGATTCTGCCCGCTTCTCGGAAGATCTCCGTTCAAGAGCTCCAACAGGTATATCAATCAAAGCAGAACCTAATCTGTCCAAAGCCTTTAGCACATTTTGTCTGATTGGCGCAGGAATAGTTGCATCCAAAACCAGATCAGTAGCAGTATCAAGTGCAGTATTTGATGCACCTTCGGATGTTGTAGGTAAATCAGGTTTTGTTTCGTCAGACATTGTGAATCCTTTTCGCTACGTGGGTTGTGCACGATTCATGAACAGTCAAAACGGAATATATACTGCTTGATCCCGTAAATCTTCTGGAACACCTGCGAACAAGATGAGTTCGAGCGTATCAATAATCTCTCTATAAGAGAATCTGGGACGCAAGAGCAAAATACCGGGAATGTGTCTACCTTCTTGAAGGTGTGCTTCCAAATGTATAGGCATCGTGTTTCGATTTGATGAGACAAGGATGTACGCCTCACGTTCAATAAACTCAAGAATTTCCTCGTCTTTTGTACCAATTGGGGGTACACCGTCACTACCGATAACGCGAATTTCGACCTCTGGGTGCCTGTGTCTGAGGCCATCTCGGATAATATGAGAAGTGTTTTCATCAAGAAGGAAGCGAATTTGATCTCTGTTCACTATCACTCTTCGCGGATGCCATCCTTTGGGCGTCCTGCTGTGCTTTTATTTTCATAAGACGCTTCACACCGGAGGGTGGGTTTTTTCGCTGGACCTCATAAGCAGTTTCCGCCCGCTTACGGTCGGCTTCCATGTAGGCATCTATGGTATTTTTGTTAAACAGATAATAGGTAATTGTTGCGTAGATCTGTTTTAGGGTCAGATGTGGATAGTGTCCCTGAATCTCCTTCGGGCTTGCACCATCAAGAAATTTTTCAATTACGATTTCAATCCCGACCCGTGTTCCTTTAATCCGAATCGTTTTGGGGTTGACAAATTCAAAAATACTTGCTAGTTCCATGAGGCACCTCCTTTTCACATCTTCCATTGCTTGATCCAAAATTCTACCGTGTTATTGATATTATACCGTATCCTCCAAAATCTTTGCAACATTCTCGGCGATGCGTTCTTCGAGTTGATGTGCTTCGGCGTTCAGCACTGCTAACTCCTCGTTGAGTTCCATAAATCGTTCGGCGAAGTCAAAATCGTCACGGGTTTGCTCGGCGACACCGACATAGCGTCCGGGATTCAGACTCCACCCTTGTGCCTCAATTTCGGCAATCGTAGCGACCTTGCAAAGTCCTGGAATATCAACATACTCTATATCGGGGAATTTTGAGGCGAGGAAATCTGCACTGTCGTACTGATTCTCCGGTGCCTCTCCGCGATAGAGTCTGACAATATTAGAGAGGAATTCAAGTTGTTGGGGTGTGAACTGTCTATGTGCGCGACTCACCTGCTGATAGAGGTGTCGTGCGTCAATAAACAAGACTTTATCGTGTCTATCGCTGTTCCGTTTGGACTTATCGAAAAACCAGAGGGTACAGGGCAAAGTGACCGTATAAAAGAAATTTGAGGCGATACTGACGATAACATCGACTGCACTGGATTCGATAATTTGGCGGCGAATCTCCAATTCAGAGGCGCGGGCATCGGCTGCGGAGTTCGCCATGACAAAGCCTGCACGCCCAGACTCGGAAAGCGAACTATAGAATAACTGAATCCAGAGGTAATTGGCGTTATCGACACGGGGCATACCGAACGGAAACCGAGGATCGTCTTTGATCCGTTCCCTATCCACGCGATCTACATTGAAGGGCGGATTTGCCATGACGAAATCGAATCTACCCCAGCAGTCATGCGGATCTTCGTAGTAACTATTTGCCTGTTTGACATCGCCTTCAAGCGCATGAACAGCAAGATTCATCTTACACAATCTGATTGTTTCAGCGACGCGTTCCACGCCGTGAATGCTGATGTTTCCACGTCTGCCGTTGCTCTGATGATTGCGAATAAACTCGGCACTCTGGACGAACATTCCACCCGAACCACATGCGGGATCGAGAATACGACCGTGAAAGGGTTGAATAATCTCAACGATGAGTTTAACAAGCGAGGTAGGCGTGAAGAATTCACCCCCGCGCTGCCCTTCGCTCATAGCGAAATTGCCGAGGAAGTACTCGTAGACCTTTCCGAACGCATCCCCTTCAATATCCATGGGAATCTGCTCCATGATACGTAAGAGTTCAAAGAGGGTGCTCTTTTCAAGGCGATTGTACGTCTTGGGTAGGACTCCGTTGACCTGAGGGTTTTCCGCTTCAATTGCCTTCATAGCGTCAGTGATGGCTTGTCCGATGTTCGCACTCTCCGGCAGATTGAGGAGGTATTGAAATCGTGCGTTATCGGGTAAGTAGAATGCGCCGCGCGCTTGATACTGCACTCGCGGATCCGTCCTACTTCGCTTACCCGTAGCGGTCTCGCTGTCGATCTCTTGTGCGACCTGTGTGAATTTGTGATCGGCGTATCTTAAGAAAATTAACCCGAGCACAGGTGTAGAGTATTCTGAGGCGCGGAGGCGTGAATTCGCCCTGAGTTCATCGGCAGCACTCCAGAGCCGATTCTCGATTTCAGTGAGGTTAGGGTCCATGATATTTCCTTTTTGGGGCAAGGTTTGTTGTTACGGTTCAACAACTTTGTAGAGTTCGATTTGTTCGTTGCGAATTGTGTTAATCACAACGCTTTTAACGGGATGTCGGTTTGCATTGTACCGAGACATGAACGTCGCCCCTTGATAATTAGTGATATTCGCCAGAGCATCGCGAATAGCAGACGGATTTAGTGTCTGTGCGCTTTCGATTGCAATCGCCAACAACGACATGGCATCATAACCCGAAGCAGCTGCGCTATCTGGCGAGGTCATGAACAGGGCTGTATAAGCCTGGACAAAGTTCTCTGCATTCGGTAATTCTGGACTAAAATCCGCAGTAAAGTAAGCCCCTTCCAACGAAGTGTTATCAGCTAAGGTGTTGAAAAGTTTTTGAGATTCATCCCAACTCCCGGGTCCAAGGAAAGTTGCTTGAATACCGATTTCTTTGGCTTGCGCCATCACGAAGTGAATATCTGGAATAACCCCTGCAATATACAAAACATCGGGGGCTGCGGCTTTGATGTTTGTCAGTTGTGCATCAAAGGTTTTATCACCCACTCGATAAACTTCGCTGGCCACGACCTCCCCGCCGAGTTTCTGAAAATTCTCCTCAAATGCTTGAGTCAGGCTCTCTGTGTAAGCACTCTCAGTTTGACGGAAGGTCGCGGCGGTCCCTGCACCGAGTTCGGACGGATCAATAGCGAATTGTGCCATTACCGTTCCGTGGGCTGATGTCGGCGGGACAACGAGAAAGACAAAATTCCCCGCAGCGGTCACACGATCACCCGAGGAGCCGGGAATGATGAGACGCTCAAGTTGCTGGACGATGGGTCCGACCTGCACGGAGTTGTTAGAGAAAATAGGTCCCAGAATTGCAACAACGTCCTCCTGCGCAATCAGCGTTTTTGCGATATGGACGCTTTCCGCTGCATCCGGGATTAAACGCGTGCCTTGATTATCCATAACGATAAATTCAATTTGATTCCCAAGAACACCACCGCGGTTATTGATCTGGGTTCGAGCGAGTTCTGCACCTTGGGCAAAACCGGTATAGTACCCTGAGGGCTGAATCACGCCAATTTTAACAGTAGAAACAGCATCGGTCGAGGGCGAATCAGATACAATCACCTGTTCTACTCGTTCACATCCAGTAAGGGATACAACTATAATTGCGATGAATGATAGAAAAATTTTTGTGTTCATTACTAACTCCTGGTCTGGAAGGAAAATTGCTCGGCAACAACGAAACGGTCATCTGTCTCAGGTGAACGGTAGATAAGGCTAAGGGATTCTATTTCACACTGGACGGGCTGCCATTCGGTTTGGAGTCGCAGTTGTTCACTGTCAAGGGAACGGTGTTGGAATTGTCCAACGGAGAGGTGTGGGTGGAATCCACCGGCAAACTGCGCGGTATCATTATAGTCGGGTAGATGCTGCATCAGTACACCGTGTAAGCGCACAATTTCGTCTGCTGGTTCAGGGACTAAGAACATTGTACACGATTTACGGTGTTTGAAAACGTCGAAGCGTGCAAGTTCAATACAAAAAGAGTCTACCTGTTGTGCAGCTTCTGCGAGTGCGGGGGTAATATCTCCAAAATCATGACGTTCTGCGAATGGATAGAGGAGGGTTATGTGTGGCATCCATCGCACGAAGTTCCGGTCGTGGATTCGGCGGATGGCTTGGATGGGTGGTTGTGCGGATTCCGGTGGGATGAGAACAACGGCTGTTGTGTGGGTTTTGGTTGGCATAATAAATTATCGTTCACCATAGGCGAGGTTGGGGGGGAAACACCCAAGCAAAAACACCTCGCCAGCAGGAGATAAGGTGTCTTCAATTGGGTGCGGTTGAAAACCGCACCTACCAATATTGTTGTCAGCTGCAGTTGAATGCACACCTACCAATTGCTATTAGAGGCTTCCAGAGAAAATAGATTCAATCTCTTCTAACAGACATCCCCCATCGTCCGCCGTCAACGTGTATCGTCTGACCTGTGATGTAGGAGGCATCCTCGCTGAGGAGGAAGGCGATCGCCGATGCTATCTCTTCGGGTCCACATCGACGTCCCATGATGCACGAAGTGATGGATGTTTCCTCTAACTCCTTTTTCCGAGCAGCGGGGTCGGGTGCTCTCCCGAAGTGCATCTCTGTGACAACCCAGCCGGGGGCGACGGCGTTCACGCGAATTCCGTATTCGACGAATTCATACGCCATCGTTTTCGTGAGAGAGACCAATGCGGATTTAATGGCATCGTAGACCCAACCCCCGGGTCTGCCGAGGAATCCGCCCTCTGATGAGAGATTGACGATGGCACCACCTTCCTGTTTTAAGAGAGGTAATAGGTGCTGTGTGATGACGACCCAACCGCGGAGACCGATTGAGGTTTCGGGTCCCCAAGTTGAAACCCAACCGCCGTCCTCAATTCTGCCACCTCCGGCGATAGCAGCATTATTGACAAGAATGTGAAGGGCGGAAAACTTTTCGGCAACAGTACTTGCGGCGGCGATGACGCTCTCGTCATCAGCGAGATCGACTTCGATAAACAGTGCCTTCCCACCTGCTGCTTGGATTTCAGAGACAGCCTTATTTGCCATGTCGGCGTTGATATCGGCGATGATGACGCGTGCGCCTTCGGCTGCGAGTCGGTTCGCTGTTGCTCTGCCGATACCGGAGGCACCACCTGTTATTAGGGCGACTTTATCTGTAAAACGGATTGTGCCCCATTGGTTTGCTTGCATATCGTGTTCCTTTATGAAAAAAGTCGGGAAATGTAAAGCTAAGACAAATTTTGCCGCGTAAATCAGAATCAAATCAACGGTATGAAGCCTATAAAGGCTTCACCGGGTATGAAGTGCTTATGGACTTCACCGGGCATTCACCGCCTCCTACAGAAGAGATAGGGTTCTTTACACGCCAGCGGCGAATCCGCCGTCCACGAGGAGAGAAGCACCAGTGACCCATTCGGCATCGTCGGAGGCAAGGAAGACAGCGGCGCGCCCGATGTCTCTGGGCAGACCGAATCGTGGTAAAGCGGTTTTCTCTAATGCCTCTTCAACCTGCTCGGGTGTGAGGTAATCCTGGATTGCTGTTTCGATATAACCCGGACAGATGGCATTGACGGTTATGCCGAATTGTCCGATTTCTAATGCTGTATCGCGAACCATGTTAACGACAGCCGACTTGGCAGGTGCATACGCAGGTCCCGCGCCGCCTCCGTAGGCGTGAACCGAGGCGATCTGGATAATCCGCCCGAATTTAGACTGTTTCAGATGTGGGAGTGCGAGTTTCGTTGCGACGAAGATGCCGCGAAGGTTAACACCAACGACTTTGTCCCAGTTGGCGATAGAGAGTTCTTGTGCGCCCCCCGGTATGTGGATGCCGGCGTTATTGACAAGGACATCAAGTCCACCGAAGTGTTCGACGGTTTGCTGGATTACGTGTGCGATCTGTGATGCGTCGGCGACATCGGTTTGGACGAATATCCCCTGCGCTCCGAGTTTTTCGATTTCTTCAACAGTTGGCGTTGTGACCTCGGTTTCGTGGTATTTGCCGCGAAGCGGTGCCTCCTGTATATCGGCAATAGCGATCTTGGCGCCTTCGCGTGCGAATTCGAGTGCGATGCCGCGTCCGATACCTGAACTCCCACCCGTTATGATGCAGATACGGTCATTGAGTAGCATTAGAGTTTTTCCCTGCTAAAGCGAAGCGAGGCGTCGCTACGTTACAAAAACTCGCTGGTGTCTGGCTGTTCCATCTGAAGGTGTAATGTGAATTTCAGTGTTTTGATATTATACCGTATCCTCCAAAATCCTTGCAACATTTTCTGGCTTGGTGGTTCGGTTGGTTTCCAACTGCACTTATTAGGCAGCGTCAGGTATTAGAAATAAGACCGACCGAGTGAGCTCCCGGCACCAAAGGCGTTGTAAGGCATGCCTGACGGTACAGTTCGGACCCCCCAAGTTTCAGTAGTAGCATCATAGCCAACACCCATTGAAATTGCTGGCTCCTGAATCAGACTAACCTGGAATGTGAAATCTTGTCGGACGTTGTTGTAAGGCGAGTCGTCGCGTTTAATACCGATACGGTTCCAAGAGATGCGGAGATTCCAATCGTGAAGATTCCGTGTCATCATAATGCGCTGTGAATAAAACTGTCTCTCAATCGGATAATAGATGAGACTGACATCAAATTCAAGATTGCGGCTGAAACGGTAGCGTCCAGTAGCAGTGATAGAACGGGAGGCTCTCCTTGAGGTGTGACGTTTGCTGAAGGAACTTCCAATGCTGACATTCCAACTCTGTCGTGTGTACCGGATATTGGAACGAAAACCGACCATTTTGAATTGTTTTTCGTCAACTGGATGTGGATTTGGGTCGTGGGTAAAGCGTACCGTAACGTTTAGATTTCGACTGGGGAGCGGTATAAATGTAAAATCGCTTTCAATAGGCTCATACTTACGCTTATATAAGGGGTCAAAATCAGTAAAATCAGCGGTAAGCCGTGTATCAAAATATAAGACACGGTGTGGTGATTGACCTCGTGGGGTCTTGATTTCAATGCCTGTATTGAAGTTATACGTAAGCATCTTTCGTTCATAGAAATAGGTGCTGGGTCCGAAAGGATAGAGGTCATCATTCTCGTCAACTGGAGGCTGATAATCAAAGCGGAGCGATGACTGCATTTCGTGGCGCAATTTTCGCAGTCCGGGGATATAACTAACGTCGAAGATGCGGAAGAGGGTATTTGTAGCGTTTGCGTTGATACTGTAAACCCCACGTACAATGTTCCTATTCTGCGCTTGATCCCGGTCATGATAGATAGCGTTTGTGTTGAGATAAAGGTTTAACTGGAGTTCGCGGAGCGGTGTAATCAGGAGCGTTGATTGCTTACGAACATCAAACCCAAGGTCCACTGTCTGTAGAAATACGTCTCTTTCCTCACCGGCTTTGCCTCGATAGACTTCTCTAAAAAAGTTTCCGAGTTCAACATCTAAATCGAGACTGGTGCTTTCGAGCGTTGGGAATGTAAACATTGAAAGGAACGGTGTTTCAGTTGCAAACCTCTCGGCGATGGATAGCATACCGTCGTTGAGGGTTTCAAAGAGCGGGAAAGCACTCAGACGCATCCGTGAAAAGTTCAAAGTGAGTTGTGGGAGTTTCTGCAACGACGGGGTGCCTTCATCCGTGAAATCGTGAATGTGCCGAACTTCAAGCCTGCCAGTGAAGTCCCCGATAGTTTCGCGCGAAAACCTGAGATTGCCGTCCTCATCAACATCCTGTGGACTAAATGCAGAGAAAGCAGTACCATAGGTGAGTATTCCGAAAGTGTTGAGTGTAGATTCACCGGGGAGCTGCAATTCCTCTTTGTAGTTAAGGGCGCGCAGTTCTGTCCTACCGTTAAAACTGATAGGACGTCTGCCGGCTTCTCGGCTGTCCCAAGGGGTAAAGAAGGATTGGGTATGTGCCCACCGCATAATCCAACTTCTACCGATCCGGGTTGCGTTCTGCCGTTCGTAAGAGTAGCGGTCAGCACCGTAGAGGTAGATGTCTCCTCGATATGCTCGCTTTCGATCAATTTTGATAAGTCGAAATGACTTACTCGTTCGAATGGGGCGCGTACTGTGGTCCCCGGCATATAACCGTTGTGCTTCCGAAGCCACGGCACTCGGGTCTTCCCACCTCCCGCGAAAGCCGTGCTTCCTATAAACACCTTCTTCGGCTTCCTCTTCTTCGGCCTCTTCGTCCGAGTCGGTTACATCTTCGTCCTGTGCCTCGCCTTCCTGTTCACCTTCTAACTTAGCTGCTTCTGCGTCTTCGGTGCCTTCTTGGGACTCACTTTCTTGTTCACCTTCTGGTTCAGTTGCCTCTGCTTCTTGGGTTTCCTCTTGAGGTGCAACACCTTCTTGATTCTCAGTTGTTTCCGTCTCTTGGATTTCTTCCTGTGCCTCGTCTTCTTGTTCATCCTCTGGTGTAACTACCTCGGCATTTTGAATTTCCGTGTCTGTATCAGTCGTATCAATTGCCTGTGTCGCTTCCGGGACTGTAGGTGGGGCATCAGTATCTTCTTCTACATCACCGGATTTGGATTCTTCTGTATCAGTATCCTCATCTGTCTCCTCTGGTGCGGGATTCATTATGTCTTCGTAAAAAGCATCCCATTCCGCCTCGAATCCTTCAGCGAGTGCTTCAAAAGAAGGGGTTTGCTCTTTTTCGATTAATTGAAAGATGTATAATCCTTCTGGTGTGGAAACCGGACGGCGTTCAGTTACATCGCCAGGATTTTCCATACGTCTGACGGAGTATTGCCAAGAAGACGCCATCTCATTTAGCATCATGCCTTCCCCTTCATTGATCTCGGTTAGGGTCGTATTAACATAATCAGAGAGGACCTCGGCACGTTCTTTAAGTGCTTCAAAGGTTTCACCTTCATGGGCATGCAGTAGCAGATCATCGGCTAATTCGCGAAGCATCGTTTCGGTTTCTTCGCTTGCGGTGATGTTGATGTCAATACGACGGAGTTTGACTTCACGTTCACCGTAAACGTCAATAACACGATCTGCCTTAAGGATATGAAAAGCGGATTCAGTTTGTACGACAGAACTAATTTCGCCTTCTTGTAAAGCGAAGGCGGCTTCCTCCAGCACAGGATCGAGTTTTGGGTTACCATCTTCATCGGTTTCACCGGGAACAAGGAACCCTATATCACCGCCTTCGTAGCGGGTATCGGAGTGGTCAGAGTTGCTTTGTGCGATTTGTGCGAAATCGGCGGCTTCCTCTAAGGTCTGCGTGCGGATTTCCTCGGCGCGCTCTTTAGCACGTTTTACATCGTCATCGGTGATTTTATATTCAAGGAAAAGCTGCTTTAGCCAATAACGATCATATTCTCCGTCGAGGCGGTCTTGTAATTCCTGCGCCTTCTCTTCCAATTTGGTGCGTTGATTCGGCGTTGCATCAGGAGGAATAGGGATGTGTATTTCTTGAAATTTTGTATCATTAAAGCGATACTTTCCTTCAAATCCGACCCCTTGTCCGCGTCGCGCGCTTCTGTCGTAAAGGAGCGCTGCATCGTAGCGGCGTTTGCGTACAAGCGGTTGGATAATGCTGAGGTAGGGGCCCTGATAACTATCAGTTCCGACTTTGACGATAATCTTGGCAATCTTTCCTTTACGAAGATCTCGACGAATAGCAGGAAAATAGAAGAGCGGAAATCCACCAATGCGTAAGACAATGTTCTTGGCAATTAGCTCCTCATTCATTCGAACGATGACTTCAGTGACGCTAAAATAGTAGTGCGGATGTTCCAGGGAACAGGTCGTTAAAGTCGCGCCGCGGACATAAGATTTATTTTCCTCTATCTTAAAGATCTCACTGCCGCCAAAGTACCAAGGATCACTATACGTAAATCCATCTCTGGCGATCCCCTTTTTGTTTTCAAGATTGAAGACGAGTTCATCGGAGTAGGTTTCTTCATCACCGACCTTCAGATGAACATTCCCCGAAGCGCGCATGAGATTGTCATCGAAATCAGCCCAGATGTGGTCGGCTCGCAGGATGACATCCTCGAATTTAACAAGGGCGTTTCCGTGAAGCGAAACAAAATTATCCACCATCGACACATTGTCGCCATCACCAATTACCGTGCCTTCTTCAGGGACATCGGTTTCTGGATTCAACCGTTCAGAGACGGATCCTTCTTCCTCTGTTTCCTCTGTAGCATCGGGTTCCTGAGTTGTTCCGTCAGCCGGTGTTTGAGCGGGTGCTTCCTCTTGCGTTCCTTCTGCAGCGTCGGGTTCCTGAGTTTCTTCAGCAGGTGTTTGAGCGGGTGCTTGTTCCTGTTGTGGTTCCTCCTGTGCGATAAGCACCTGTAGCGGAGAGAAGAAACACACAACCGCTAAAATACCGACGCTTATGCGCGATATCGAAAGGAAATTTACAAGAACAGAGCGTCGGCGCGATGCAGCATTTCCTGTACCTAAGCACCTTTTCTTGGAGTATCGATGTTGGTTATAGGTAGGCAAATCGGGTTGGCTCTTTTTCACGTATCTTCTTACTCTTTCAATTTAATTTCGATGTAAGCATTCGCGATGAGACTGTCGGTGTATGCGTTCCATTCTTCCTGAAAGCGCTGCTGACGGAGTATAGAAATAATCTGTCGCTTCTCAGCATCAGTGAGGTCTGGACTGTTTCGCTCGTCCACCATGAAAATGTGGAGTCCAGACTCGGTTTCATGGGGATTACTATAAGCACCCGCTGCCAGAGGTTCAATGATTCTACGGGTATTGGGATTAAGATCGGATAAGGATCGAACTCCAAGATAGCCTCCATTTTCTCGCGTATCGGTATCATCGGAATTTGTCTTGGCGAGTGTATTAAAATCTTCTCCGTTTTCTAATTTTTTGAAAATCTCAACGCTACGCTGGCGTGCGGCTTGCATCGCCTCCGAGCTAATTTCAAGTGGTACGATGAGGTAACGAAAGGCGGTCATTTTATCGTCTTTTGTCTCAACTTTAAAAAGGTAGAGCCCTTCGTTTCCTTCAATGGGTTCACTCACCTCACCGGCTGCTAAATTTGTTAGTACGTCCTGAAATATGTTCGGAAATCTGCTGAGTTCATCAGTGGTAGCTTCTATGAGGATCCCAGCCTGTGAAGTAGGGTTTTGCTCTGAAGTGTAACGCTTCGCGATATCTTCAAAATCAGCACCCTCCGTTAAGACTTCGTTGCGAACTTTCTTAACGTTGCTGTAAGCCGTATCCCGATCAACTTGGGTCGGTTCAAAAGCGATAAAGATGTGCCGCAGATCCACTTTATCGGATTTAACGGGCAATTGATCTCGATTCTCCTCAAAAAATGTTTGGATCTCGCTGTCCCGCACCTGCAATCGAGGGACAATTCTCCCCATCACAAGTTTCTCGGCTTTAAGATTGCGTTCTGCTTGTTCACGAAAAGCGACGAGCGTCATACCCTCTTTATTTAATTGTTCTTTGAATTCCTGGTCGGTTGCAATCTGGTATCTATTTTTAAATTCCTGGATGTACTGCTCGACTTCTGCGTCGTTAACAGTGATTTTCAATGTTAGCGCTGCCTCCAACAGCAGCATCTGACGGATCAGACGGTCAAGGAGTTCTTGGCGTTGTCGTTCAGCTTCGCTGCGTGCTTCTCGTTCACTAAAACGATAAATCTGCTGAAGTTCCACTGCGCGCTGGTTCACTAAGACATCGAGTTCCCGTTTGGTTACAATATCGTCATTGACGTAAGCGACGATTTTGTCGAAAGTGCGGGCAGTGCCGGTTGTTAGCCCATAAGTAATGAGCAGCAGACAAATGGTGAGATAGGCAGCCGTTTTATAGACCATGTGCATACCTCCTATTTAAGGCGAATAGCGATTAGCAATTGGCAATTAGCAGATAACAAATGGCTATCAGCAGCCGGTGAAGAGTCATTCTAAGAAAATAGAGTCCTCTTACTGACTGCTGACTACCAACTACTAACAGCAAGCCGCCAATCGCCAACTACTATTCTTCAGGTTCTCCCTCAGCAGGTGTTTCTTCTGCTTTGGGTTCATCCTCAGCCGCTTCCTCCTCGGAGGGTGCCTCTGGAATGCGATCGATATAGGTTTTGACTTCAGCACGCTCGCGGAGCTGGCGAATCCACTCATCCATGAGTGCCTGCCGTTTTTCGCGCTCAACCTTGCGTTCTACATTTCTACGGACGTCCTCTTCATCAAAAGGCTTCTGATAAGCATCACGCGCTTCATCCTTGCGGAACATCATGTAGTACATCTGTCCTTGGACATCAACTTCAATAACACCATCATGCATCGCGCCGATCTCAGCGGCGAAGGCTGCATCTAAGAAAGGTTCGGTTCCAGCTGGAAAGGATTCTCGACTGATATAGTCGGTATCGCCAGGGCTGGCAGGATTTGCACCGGGGCCGACGAGTTCACCCTTGTCGGAAAGTTCCTGAGCGACTTCGGCTATGTCTCTTCCGCCTGTGATTTGGGCGTAAGTTTCGTCTGCTCGCACCTTATCGGTAAGGGTAATACACATAAGCCTGACCTGTTCAGGACGGACGTAGTCTTCCTTATGCGCTTCGTAGTATTCGAGGTGGTCCTGCTCGTTCAAAGCAAGTTTATCGTCAATTTCCTGAGCGGTAATTTTCTTAACCATCAACTCATGGAGATAGTCTTGGACCTTCTTGAGAATTTCCGGATCTTCATTGAGTCCTTGGTCGCGAGCGAGGTTAAGAATCAAGCGGCTCTCCGCCATAAGGAGCATATAGGTTTCCAAGCCCTCTTTGTCCTGATACTGCCGCTGCTTGTATTCTGGAAGTTCGCTAATCTCTTGCTGCATCTCTTCAAGCGTGATGTGCTGCTTGCCGTTCCATTCAAATTCTGCGATGACAGTGCCATCGGCACCGATTGCCTTGTCCCCACAACTGTAGAAGACGGGGTGTATAGCAATAACCGCGAGTAAAAGTAGGGAGATAACCGAGAATTGCTTCTGTCCCGTACGCTGATTGCTATGGGCTGACTTCGGATTTCGGTTATCCATTTTGCCCATGAAGGTTATCATTCTTGTGAGCATTATTTTATTCTAACTCCTTTTCTCCGCCCAGTTTTAGAACTGGAGGTTGCTTCCACAAAATGGGAATAGACTATTCGTCTGACGCCTCGGTCTCCGCTTCTTCTTCAGGTTGCGGTGGCTCTGGAATATTTTCAGGATAGGTCTGCAGTTTGCCTCTTGCCGAGATTTCTTCGACCCACTCGTTGATACGTTCCCGCTTCTTTTCGCGTTCAATGGTCCGTACAATATCATCTTTAACTTCCTCGAATTCCTGCTGACGGTCAGGCTGATGTTCCTCTTTACGGAAGATGAGGTAGAAGACTGCGTCGTTAACCTCGGTTTCAAAGACAGCATCTGTCATTTCGCCGACCTCTAACGCGAAGGCGGCTTCAATGAATTCTGACCAACGCGCGGAAGCGGCTTTCGAGAAGAAATAGGTATTGCCGGGATCATCGCGATTAGTGCCGGGTCCAGAAGCAAGTTTTCCAGCTTCGGAGAGTTCCTTTGCCATCTCAACGATATCCTTTCCAGCTTTGATAGCATCAAGCGTTTCATAAGCAAGGTCTTCATCGTCGAGTGAGATGCAGGTTGCGCGAACTTTGGCATCCTCAATATACTCACTGAGATTTTCTTGATAATAAGCCATGAGCTCTTCATCGGTATAGACGACCTTGGCATCGACTTCAGCCTCGGTTAATTTCTCAACCATGAGCTGATGCGTATAATCCTCGAGCTTCTTGAGGTGTTCAGGGAGCGTATCAAACCCTTCATCAGTAGCCCGTAGGATTTTGAGACGTTCCTCTATTAATTCCTCGAGATACTCGGCTTTATCCTCTCTGTTCTCATAGTTCTGTTGCCGGTAGACAGGCAATTCAGCGATGGCGGCGTTTAAGTCTGCCAGCGAGATCTCATAGGATTTGTCGTTCCATTTGTAGGCTGCCAAAATTACCTGGCTTTCGTCCACAGCCGGCATGGATTGTTCATGACCATCGGACTGAACAAACCGCCATGTGAGTAGGCAGGTCATAATGACAATTACAAAAATAGTAATCGTTTTTTTCATATTTTTAATGTTCCTTGCGGTTCGGTCGGGTCGGTTTGGAAAATGAAGGACCTTTCCGTATACCCAGCCCGTCCGTTGGTTGGGCTTACGCGCTTTGGATAACGCGCGTAGCACGTCTTTTTCGTTGACCTTTCGCTTTTACGCTTATTCAATAAACAACTGCAAAGTTTGCTGCAGTTCGGTTAACATATTTGCGCCAGTCATCCCTGGCATGCGAATTCTGAGTTGCGCGGGTGGTTGCAACTGAAGGTTCTTATTTTGGTGTACTATTTCAACAAATTTCTTCACATTAATTCGTGGGTTTTGTTCCTCAAATGTAACCTTCACTTGTTCCTTTCCAGCAACAACAGCGGTGATACCCAAGCGGTTACTGAGCTGCTTAAGGCTTGCAACTTCAAGCAACATTTCAACGGGTTCAGGAATAGAGCCGTAGCGGTCTTGAAGTTCCTCGCGGAGTTCCATGATTGCATCACTGTCTTTTAGTCCAGCAATTTTTTTGTAGACAGAGACCTTTTGGCGGCTGTCTGGCACGTAGTCGTCGGGGAGATACGCCTCAATAGGCAAACTGATGCGTGTCTCGACAGTCTCCTCGACCTTTTCACCCTTTAGTGCCATTACTGCTTCTTCAAGGAGTTTACAATAAAGTTCATAGCCGACGGTAACGATATGTCCATGCTGTTCAGCCCCAAGGATATTCCCTGTCCCGCGAATCTCGAGATCTCGAAGCGCTATTTTAAAACCCGAACCGAGGTCGGTGAATTCCTCAATAACTCGGAGTCGCTTCTGTGCGCCTTCTGTAATCGCGTGATGCTGCGGATAGAACAGATATCCGTAAGCCTGCGCGGTAGCTCTGCCGACTCGTCCACGTAACTGATAGAGTTGCGCCAAACCGAGCGCATCTGCCCGATTAATTAGGATCGTATTAACATTGGGTATATCCAGTCCTGATTCAATAATCATTGTACAGACGAGGATATCGTGTTTGTGGCGGACAAACTCAAGCATAACGGATTCCAATTCCCGTTCTGGCATCTGCCCATGTGCGACAGCGACGCGTGCCTCGGGTACGAGTTGCTGAACAGCCAATGCAATACTCTGGATATCCTGAACACGATTGTGAACAAAGAACACCTGTCCATCGCGACTTAATTCTGCGGTGATAGCGTTTCGAATAATCTCGGAGTCGTAAGGCATGACCTGGGTCTGAATCGGCAATCGATCTGCTGGCGGTGTATTGATAACGCTGAAATCCCGAATACCGACGAGTGACATGTGGAGCGTGCGGGGAATCGGGGTAGCAGTCAACGTAAGCACATCAATGGTTTCTTTGAACTGTTTGATTTTCTCTTTGTGTTTAACACCAAAACGATGCTCCTCATCAACTACAAGGAGTCCGAGATTGTCAAACTTTACCGTTTTGGAGAGGAGGCTGTGGGTGCCAATAACGATGTCTACAGTACCTTCTGCCAATCCTTCCTTAATCTGCTTTACCTTCTTCGGTGTCCGGAACCGGTTTAGCATTTCGACATGGACAGGGAAAGATTGAAAACGTTTTTCAAAGGTATCGTAGTGCTGGAGTGCGAGAATAGTTGTTGGAACGAGAATCGCGACCTGCTTTTCTGACATGACGGCTTTAAAGGCTGCACGGAGAGCAACCTCTGTCTTTCCGTATCCAACGTCACCACATACAAGCCTATCCATCGGTCGTTCACTTTCCATATCTGTTTTAACGTCTTCGATGGCTTGGAGTTGGTCATTGGTTTCCTGATAAGGAAAGAGGGCTTCAAACTCGGTTTGCCAAGGGATTTCAGCAGGGAAACTATACCCTGTTCGTGCCTGTCGGAGCGCATACAACTTAAGGAGTTCATCCGCCATTTCCTGTATTGATGCTTTGACACGTCCCTTTCGGCGCTGCCAAGCGACGCCGCCGAGACGATCAAGGCGTGGTTTGTATGCTTCATTCTTGCTACCGATGTACTTTTGGACGAGATCGACTTGATAAGTAGGCACGTAGAGGATATCGTCTGCGCTGTATTTGAGAATCAAAAAATCTTGCGACTTGCCATCAATATCCAACCGACGTATGCCATCATAAATAGCAATACCGTGCGAGATGTGAACAACATAGTCTCCAGGCTTGAGATCAATAAGACTGAGAATCGGTGTTCCATCTGTGGTAGAGCGACGCCGAATTGGACGGTGCTGACGATTTCCAAAAAGTTCATCTTCAGAAATGACAACAAGATTCAGCGATTCATTGAGAAATCCTTGACTGATTGCCCCTACACTGATGTCAATATCCGGTGGCAGCAGCTCGCGTTCGGCTAAAATTTCAGACACCCGCTTGGATTGCTGTGGGGTTTCACAGAAGAGATGAACTTGATGTCCTTGCTGGGTCCATGTTTTCATCTGATTAATAACCGTTTGATAGTTCCCAGATGGTAACGCGAGCGGCTTCATTTCAAAAGGCAGTGGGACGAATTTGTTGTCTGTGATTTCACGCGGAGGTGCTAAAGACGAAGAGATGATTGGATACTTCTCGATTTGAGCAGTAAGCGTTTCAAAGGGTACCAAGAGTTTATCGGGTGGCACGACGAAATGAGATTCATCAAGTTTTTGTTTATAGGATTCCTGCATCTGCTCGTGCATGTGCACTGCTTCCCGCTTCTGCCACTGCGGTTCAATCAAGCAGATAATCGTGTCATCAGACAGGTAATCTGTGAGGAGTTCGGTTTCCGAAGTAAGCATCGACAAGAATGCATCAATTTCGTTATTTAAGTCACAACTGGCAAGTCCATAGTGAGAAGATGCGCTTTCTGTTAGGTGCTGTGTCATTTCCCAAATAGCATTTTTTAGTTGGGGTGTTGCCCCTTCCCGAATGAGAGCATCCGTTTGTGTTCGCCAATAATCTATGGACATCTCAATAGAAAAGATTTCGCGGAGGGGCGTGAGTGTCACGGATTCAAGAGATTCCGTTGAACGTTGCGAAACTGGATCAAATGCCCGGATTGCATCCAGTTCATCTCCAAAAAATTCGATGCGTATGGGAGCATCAGCGGTAAGTGGATAGACATCTAAAATATCGCCTCTGCGCGCAAATTCACCTTTGACTTCTACGAGTTCAACGTTCTGGTACCCACCACACATTAGCATGACTGCAATGTCGTCTGGATCAATCTCGTCGCCGAGATTAAGGACACGACAGGCGGCAGCCAAACGTGTTCGCGAGGGCAGCTTGTAAAGCATGGCTTGGCTTGTCGTGACAACGACGCTCCGTTTTTGATGGAGCAAGCGATCAAGACATCGCATCCGATCTGCGACGATATTTTTGGGTGGTGCAATCCCCTCAATGAATTTGCGATGCCATCCTGGGAAAAGATTAAGTTCTGGATACGCATCAGACATCGGTGTAATGTCCAAAGCAGGATATGCCTGATACGTGCAGATCTCTTCAAGTATCTGTTCGGCTTCACGCTGTGAAGGCAGCACAATTAGGAAAGATCTTTCTGGGAAATCATCAATTAGCGTTGCTAAAAGATAGGCAGTAGACGCGTTCGCCAATCCTCTGAGCCACGGGAGCTTCTGACCGTCTTTAAGACGTGACACAAGCGTCTGATAATTATCCGTTTTACGTAAAAGTTCTATCATAAGTTGTCAGTTACCAGTCGTCAGTCTGGCAGATGTTGGGTTTCGCTGCGCGCAACCCAACCTACGACTCAAAGCGGGCAAGGTTGGAAATCCCGGCTACCATTTTTAAGATAAATTGGAGACCTCGCGTAGAGAGCCCGTTTAGGAAACTTTCCCCTATCGAGGAACGGGTGGGTCTCCTATTGGGCTACAAAATTTTATTACGGACTTAGTTTGCAAACTCAACATTCCTTAAAACGGCTTTGAGTGGCCCTATTTTGCTTTCTGCTTCCATCTTGACTGGTAGCCGCCGTTTATCGTCCGTAAGCCAGAAACGATCACCTTTCGAGGTCCGCAACACGAGCGTCCTAACTCTGCCGAGTGCCTTATTCTTAACAAACTCCGTGCGCTCAACGGTGAGCG
The DNA here is from genome assembly GCA_022826805.1 of Candidatus Poribacteria bacterium. Lineage (GTDB taxonomy): Bacteria > Poribacteria > WGA-4E > WGA-4E > WGA-3G > WGA-3G. The sequence continues at coordinate 27,740 of JAJDUH010000071.1, read as the reverse complement.
TGACCTTCTGTACTTTTCCCTTCACAAGGAGCGGGAAAAAATACGTTTTACCGAGTGCGAGGTGTTTAGAACGTAGAAAATAGAGCGTCGATAGTTCATCTTGTGTACCAGCTGGCATTGTTAGCGTTTTCACCTCGTGTTTCTGAGCCGACTTCGGATTGCGCTGGGAAGTTTTTTTATATTCTGCTTCGCCCTCTCGGAAATCAACCACAACGGTGGCACGATATTTCCGATCTTGTACCTGGTTCCGAAAATGGACAGGAGAGAGGGTAGAAGGATTTAGGTATGTCTCTTGCTGATTACGGAAACTATAGAATCTGAAGAGTGCTCGGGTTTTCATTTCAGAACGGATATGATAAACAGATTCCCCATTTAACGTTTCCTCTTTAGCGATCCAGTCTGTTCTTGTTCCAGCAGGTAATTTTTTCCAACTAATATCATAGGTTAGTTTTTCACCAATCTGTAACGGTTGAGGCGAGAGATTCTCACTCTCAACAAGAGAGGTGGCGGCACCATTTACAGCAATACTCCCAATCAGCAAACATAAAAAGATTAGGTGTTTGATATAACGCACATTTTTGTCCTCGTTAGACATCAGGGTTGCAAAGCATTCTCACAAATAAGCGTCTCTACCTGAGCTAAGCACCGGGAAATGTAAAGCTAAGACATACTGCGCTTTAGGAACACAATTTGGAGATTCCTTCTACAGGATAACTGAGTTTTAAACAGTAAGGACTAAAATCTATGTAAAAAAACCAGAGACTGAAATCCACTATCAGTTTGTTGCATTTGCACGGAAAATCTTCGGTTATTATATGCTTCGGCTGTCTTTGGTGCGTCAAGGATATTCCAGATATGCAGTCCGATGCCAGTTACCAGAAATACACCACTGAAAAAGGTGTGATTTTGCATTCGGGCGCGTCCCTGTTCATAGGTTAAGAACTCACCTGTACGGATGTCTTGGAATCCCGTCTCGAAAACATCTTGTTCGTTGTAATGTAAGGCACGAGCGATGTTATACCCTGCCAGTGCAAAAACACCTAATTCGGCGGTGAGGAAAAGAGTCGCTTTTGTATAATTACCAGCATAAGCCTGTCCCAACCCTGGCATAAAAGTCGATAGTCGCGATGCTCTTTTGACATCTATTTCAGGGTAGTAACGCTCTGCATGGGAGCGGAACAGCGGATAAGTGGATTTGGTTTCAGTTTCTGTCAAGTAATTACGGATAAGCGGTAACATCCTCTGCGTTTCAGTGTCGGATTCCGCTGTTGAGGTATCTGCGTCCTCCTGTGAGGTACCGGCGGTTACCGAAATAGATCCAGCGATGAGAAAGAGCAGGAATGGCAGGGTTACATGTAGAAGGAACATCCGTGTCGTTCGCTGTTTTTTTTTCATCAAGTGTACTCCTTGTCAAGGTCTATTAAGAGGTGGAGCCAATTGGATATTCTCCGGGTCGATCTGGTACGCCCAATCGAAAATGACGGCATCATCAAACAGTTGGCGGACCTGAATTTTTGCGAAGTTTCCATCGGGTGTATAGATGGCATAGATATGCCCTTCAATCAGCTCAACAAACAGGGTCGTATATCCCATCTCTGGAACGACATCAATTGCGTCAAAGTCCTCGTGATACCCCAAATCCTGCATGAGAGTTTCATTGTCTGAATAGAGGTATGTAACACCAATTTCAGTATCAAGTCCGAAATAGATATCGGTCTCTGGTACGTTCCATGGGATACTCCCTTTCTGTGGTTGCGAGAAATCGAAACCACTTCTTCCCGGGAAAAGGATGTAGTCATCAAGTGTAATGTTTCGTCCTTCTGGTCGTGGCGTATCGGAAGCATTTTCGGGACTCAGTTCGCTTTCGTTTCCTTCGGTGTCATAAGCGGAGACAGCGTAGTAATAAGTTCTCCCGTTTTGGACATCTATATCTGTATAGTGTGTTGTATTTTCGGACACATCTACTAACAGGTCATTAAAGTTGACGCCGTCTCTACCCCGCCAGACTCTATAGCCTGCCAAGTCGAATTCTCCATTCGGATACCATTCAACGATAACTTGCTCATCGCCGGTGACAGTTCGGACACCGCGTGGAATAGCGGGTGGTTCACGATCGCTATCATTGGTATCAATATAACATCCACTGATACCAGCAAGTAGTATTACGAAAAGTAGTGTTGCGAGAATTCCGTTAATTTTTAACAACATTGGTCTATATCCTCCAGAGTTTTCATTTCATTTAAACGCTGTAACGGATATATCTCAAAAAACGTTGACAAACCTTTTTATAAAATAATATCACATAAGAGTTGCGAATGCAAGGCAAAATTAGTTGGTGGTTGGTTATAAGTTGTCGGCAATTGGGGTTGGGAGTTGGCAAATTGTCTGAACCAGGATTTTAGGATTCATCGGATAAGTTGGCTATCAGCTGTCAGTGGTCGGCGGTCAGGGTCAGTGATTATAAATGACAACAATTGACATTCAAATCAGGCTGTGATAAGATAGAACAGAAATATAAACGCGACATAAGGAGACCCCATCATGAAAACCCTTCTTATTATGCGACACGCAAAATCGAGTTGGAATTATCCTGAACTCTCTGATTATGATCGCCCTCTCAATGGACGCGGCAAACGGGACGCGCCGCGCATGGGAAAACACTTGCGCCAAGAAGGATTGATTCCAGACATGATTCTCACCTCATCAGCGAAACGCGCTCGATCAACAGCGAATAGAGTCGTGAAAGCGTCCGGTTACGCGGGAAAAGTGAAAAAGTTAGACGCGCTCTATGATACTGTCTTAGGGGCTTACTTCAAAACCTTACAAGTCCAGCCGGAAAAATATCAGAGCGTCATGGTAGTTGGGCATAATCCGACCATGGAACAACTCGTGGGCCACTTGACTGGACATATCAAATTGATGCCAACAGCAGCACTGGCTCATATTGAACTCCCCATCGAACGTTGGGAAGCACTTGATTTGTATACAAAAGCAACTTTAGTCAACTTATGGACTCCCAAAACACTTTTCACAGATTAATTAGGCGTTGTATGTAGCTCTGCGAGGTTAGGAAACCTCGCCTACCAGGGGATGGAGGGTTTTTAGACAGATTCATTATGGTGAATTTTAGGCGTAGATCATTCGCAAGGTTAATGTTTTTTCTTTGTGTGAGTGCTGCTGTGCTCTGCAACACTGCATCGGCTGAAGTTGCTGTTTCAACCGCTGTAGATGGACAATTTCTGCCGTGGGTTGTGGACGATGGTGAAGGTGGCGTTATTGTGATGTGGGAGGATTACCGTACGGGAAAGGACTGGGACGTCTACGCGCAGCGCGTTGATAGTACTGAAAAGACGCTGTGGGAATCAAACGGATTGGCAATATGCACAGCAGATAGAAACCAGCGTCGATTGCGAATGGTTCGGGACGATAAGCACGCAATTGTTGTGTGGAACGACAGGCGGGATCGAAGCAATTGGGATATTTACGCGCAAGCGGTGAGTTTGGATGGCGATATACTCTGGGAAACAGATGGAATCCCGGTGTGTGTGAATAGTGCCGATCAATCGACCCAAGCGATTATGAGCGATGGAGAAGGGGGTGCGATCTGTGTCTGGGAAGATGAACGTCGTAGCTCTGAATTTCAAGACCTTTATATCCAACGACTCACTGCTACAGGTGAACCGATGTGGAAGGTTGATGGAATCCCCGTTTATCCGTCAGAATCGTTGCAGAGCGATCCGATTCTGGTTAGCGATGACGTGGGCGGGTTTTACATCGTTTGGTGGGACGTTATCGGCTACGATGCGTGGCATCTGATGGCATATCGCCTGGATTTAGACGCTGCACCGTTATGGGACGCTCCAATTCTCGTTACGCCGATGGATGGCATGCAAGGCGAGCCGCGTGTAATTGCGGATGGTGAAGGTGGGATCATTGTTTTGTGGCAGGTGTATGAAAATTTCATCAATGATCAGCTCTACACGCAGCGGATTGCCCCGGATGGAAGTAAGATGTGGAACGAAGATGGTATTCCCGTATGCACTGCCCTGGGAATTCAGAAACACGCCTCGATTGTCAGTGATGGCAGCGGTGGGTTTGTTGCAGTGTGGCGTGATGAACGCGATGTCTATTCTGACCTATACGCGCAGTGCGTCCGGGCAGATGGAACGTTAGCTTGGGAAAAAGACGGCATTCCTATCTGCACTGCTGGTGGTCATCAGGACAAACCGTTTATCGTACATACCAAGAACGATCGGTTTTTCGTGGCATGGGTAGATTACCGAGAAGACTTCGGTGAAGAGAGTAGAGATGCTATCTATGGACAGCAAATTGACTTATCGGGTAGGCTGCTGTGGGAAGAAACCGGCGTTCCTATCTCTACAAGCACCGGGGAACACCATCCACCGTTTGTGGTATCTATTGGGGATGGAACCTGGGTTGTTGTCTGGAGCAACATGCAGGAAGATAAGGGTGATATTTATCTTGAGCGGTTTTCAGTAGTCAAACATCAGTCGTCAGAAGAATAGCAGTTCCTAATCAATCATCAGTCGTCAGTCAGGAAGATCGCGAGCATGCAGAAACACCCAAGCAAAAACACTCGCTCCTACAAAGAGATGATCAGCAGGCGAGACGCGGAGACCTTGCCAAACAAGGCTGTTGAAGGCTACTTTACGATGAGCATTTTTCGTGTTGCGGTGAAATCGCCAGCGGATAGGGTATAGAAATAGATACTACTCGCCACTTTCTCACCGAATTCATTTTTGCCATCCCAATATGCTGCGCGGCTCCGAGTTTGATAGAGACCGGCAGATTTGTGTCCCAACGCCAAAGTGCGAATTAACTGTCCATCCATGGCATAGATGGTTAGTATCACATCTGCTGGTTTCGCTAACTGATAAGGTATCCATGTTTCTGGATTGAAGGGGTTGGGATAATTTGGCAATAAATCTGTGGCATCCGGAAGGACTGCAGCAGGTGCGGCGGCGACTGGCACAGTGGCTGCATCCATCCCGAGCACCAAATCTATCGGATTTGATAGACCCGTAACGACGTTTTGGATATTTTTACCGTTGAGATTTGCGCGCTGGATCCGTCCCGTAGCGTTCGTCCAGTATAGCTTTCTGCCGGCTGTATCCACAGCAATACCAAGAGGTAGACTCTTTAATGTAGCAAGCGTTTGAACGTTTGCGCCATCAAGGTTGGCACTTCGGATGTTCCCCGTATTCTCGCTTGTGTGTTCTGTCCAATAGAGTTTGTCTGCAGCGATAGTTATCCCGCCGAGTGCTCCTAAGTCTGTGACAAGCGTTTCGATATTTGAACCGTCCAGGTTCGCCCGCCGGATACTTTCCCCTTTTTCCGTCCAATAGAACTTGCCGCCAGGGACATCTAAGGCGATATGATTTGGTGTATCTAAGTTTGTAACGAGATTGGCTTTAAAGTTTGATCCATTAAAGTTGATGCGTTGAATTTTACCATTGGGATTCGTGCAGTATATTCCTTTGTTAGCAGTGTCAATTGCAATGTCGCGAGGGACATACAATAACTGCTTAACTACTTGGACATTTGAACCGTCAAGATTAGCACGGACTATTCTGCCGTGTTTTTTGTCTTTCTGTTCTATCCAGTAAAGCTTACCACCGTCAACATCTACAGCAAGTGCTATTATATTTTGGATGCCTTGTGCGTTATTTTCTACTGTTTCTTTGGTTCCGACAAGCCGGTAGAATCCGCTCGTCGCGGTATCCGTCCAATACATCGGTGGGTATCCTGCTCCGCTGAATAAAACAATAGGGGAGAGTTGGGTCGGATCGATATCCAATTTTAGCCTTGAATTGCGTTTGAGTAGTACGTGAAGCGGTGTTCTGTCAGCGATTGGATTCTGGGCGACTCTCAATTCAACAAGACTACGTAACTTTGTAAGTGGCTTGAGGTTGCTTACTTGATTGTTTGTGAGCCATAAAGTCGTCAGTTGTCTTAATGTGGTGAGAGGGGTAAGGTCCCTAATCTGATTGTGATTTGCAACCAACACCTCTAAATTCGTTAATGCCGAAAGAGGTGTAATGTCGCCAATCTGATTACCCACAAGTGTCAAATGCGTTAAATTCTTAAACTTAGAGAGCGGTGTGAGATCATCAATCTGATTACTGGAAAGTTGCAAGACCTGAAGTTGTGTCAAGCTTTTGAGGGGGGTAAGGTTGCTAATTCGATTTTCTGAAAGCTCCAACCACTCCAAATTGATTAATTCTGTGAGCGGTGTAAGATCTTGGATTTGATTGTCCCAGAGCCGTAAATTTCTTAATTGTGTCAATTCTGCGAGTGGAGTGAGGTCCCTAATCTGGTTGTGCTCAAGTCCCAAACGGAGTAGATTGGTAAATCTGGCAAACGGTGTCAAATCTTGGATGCGATACCCACTTAGATATAGCGTTTGTAACTGTGTTAATTTTGTAACCGGTCTTATATCATTACCTGGATTCTCTGAAAGATCTAATTCAATTAATTTGGTCAGCCTTGCGATGGAGGTGAAGTCGTTAATTTGATTAAACGAGAGCGATAACACTGCTAAATTTGGCAGATTCTCCAAGATAGCAATGTCTTTAATCTGATTTTGACTGAGAAACAAGTACTTTAGATTTCTTGCGTGGGCAAGCCCAGTAAGATCTTTTATTTGCTGATTTTCAGCGGACAAGGCTGTTAACTTTAACATATCCAGTTGCGTGATGTTGATGAATCGTCTCAATCCAAGTTCACTGCGAATTGCTGCTGCCAAATTCACATCAGGAATCGAGACAACTCGCGGGGCAGGGAGTAAGTCACTGATATCAATCGGATAGTCTTGCCATGAAAAATTGCCAAGAGCATCAACAACACGCAATGTTATGAGCTCGGACTGTAGGGAGAGTTGATTCGTAATAAACTCCACACTCTGACTATCCCCTTCCAATTCTTTACAGCCGATCAATTTTGGGGAACCTGGGTCCTCATAGATAGAAGTCGCGGGAGTTACCAATTGCGAGTGTCGAAGTCCATCGGTATCACTTATCTTGAAGCGAAAACGAAAGGTATAGTCTGGATCTGCCTCGAGCGCAAGCATCTGAATTGTCGTTTCGTGATTGTTAGACGGCGTTCGGTGATCATTAAAATACCGGTTGGTATTCAACCATTCAGCGCTACAGTGTGCCAATTGGTCTGGGTTCTGCCCATAAGACATGATATAGGCATTTCTCGTAAAGTTATGGGGTAAGCCAAAGGCGTGTCCGAGTTCGTGAGCAGTTAGTTCAAAACCTAAATGTGTGTTTAAACATTCGCCGGACGCTGGAATGAAAGCATGTCCGCCCCAATCGCCTGCAGTATTCCAAAACTCGCCGCCCCGTCCACAGACACTATCAATGAGTTCGCTACTTACATCAACGATCAAAAGATATACATTTTTTGTGAAGTCGAATCGTGGAGAGACCTCCTTAACAACCTTAGACGCAGTGTCCTGATGATAATACGTATCGGGAAAGTTTCCAGTCACGCGATGCACGACGGCATTGCCGCGGCCATCGGTTTCAAATTGGAAGGTTTTCCGACCAAACCCGTGGCGTTCTATCTCATCGGCGAAAAAGCGTTGGACATCTTTGATAAGCCTATCCAGTTTCGCGTCGATGTTAGGTTGTGGCTGGCGGTGCCGTGGAACGAAATAGATTAATCGTACAACATTGTGACGGTCAGTTACTTGAGCAAAAGTCTTAGGTAGAAACGAGAACACCCCAAAAATAAGTAGACAGAACGATAGAAGCAACTTTGTGTTCATGATTTGTCCTGTAACAGAAGTCCCTACGCCTAAGAAGGTGTAGGGACTTTAATTCCAGGCTATTGGGACTTTTTCAGTGAACCCCAAGTCGTAGTGAGAGTTCTGTGTAGGCGCGGTGCGAGTTGCATCGCTTCAGGATATCGACTCACTTCCGCTCCTTCATAGGAAAGAATGAAGACATCTCCGGGCTTATAACCGCTCTGTGAACCGTAGAAATACTGAAGACTTAAGAAAAAACGTTCCTTACCATCCAATTTTCTAAACGACTTTCTCGGCAACAGGGCTATATCCGTGTCAGCGTATTTTTCACCGCGTGCTTTCTGCGGTGTGATAAACAAACTACCTTGGCTCCGCATGTTTGCTGCGGCAGAACTCCCATCAGGACGCAACAGGAGCAGAGACCAACCTTCCGCTAAATTAATGAAACTTCTTGTATGATTGCGGAGTGTCATGACCAGCCGACGCGGGGGTCCAACTTCAATAACACCGACAATCTCTAAGCGGTGTGTCTCCGATAGAGTCCGTCCTGTCGCCGAACTTGAGAGAAGCCGCCACCGTGTTCCACTATACTCAGACGGGTCAGTAATCTCACTTGCGGGGATAGCTGTTCCTTCGGAGATTACGAACAGTTCTTCGTCAGAGGATTCTGGTTCTGATACTTCCTCAAAACTTTCCTGCGCCCCGTTGTAAGTAGCCGTAACTTGATTTGGGACAACTGGCTGCGTTCCCTGGCTCTCTTGAAGAGATGGTTGAGCGCCTTGCTCATTTTGAGTAGATAGCGAATTTTCCTGACTATTTGGATCTTGCAGGTGATCTTGCAGAGTTACAATTCCATAATTCTCATATTCACCGTCCGGATCTGGTCCACCAATATTATCCGTATTATCAGGCTCACTAAAACCCGGATTGTCATAACTACGCCCAGTAACCCCAGAAACGTCCCCCGCTTTAGGCAGCCCATCTATTACGCTTTGACGCGTATGCGGGTTATTCGCGTGAACCTCGTTGGCTTCTTCCTGCGTATACCTTCTGGTTGCCCAATCATGGATATGTGCGACAAAATTTCCGTCTTTATCATAAAGATCCATGTGGGTAACCAGTACAACCTCTGAGCCATCTGAAGATTGTATATCAACGGGAACCGGTATATCGTGAGAATAAGTCGCCTCATTCATACATAACGTCGCCACCAGCATGCACAACGTGCAAGCCAAATAAATGTTTATTTTTTCAAAGTAATTCACTTCTGAATTTCTCCTTTATATTTTATAGATAGGACTTACGTATTGCCTCTTTTTTGAGGAAGCTCCCAAATTGGTATGTTCATATATTTTCAGGGTTCATTATAACCTTTTGGGAAAAAAAAATCAAGAAAATCCTATTTCTGTGCCGTATGATATACTTGAAAATATCACACATTTATAGTAAAGTTTAGCATTGATTGAACACTCTGCACCGGCGAGGTTAGAAACCTTGAAGAAACACCCCGATGACTCTCACTGCGAGGCCGATGAATGCCATACGGCATTCATACCCCGGTAAAGCCTTTATAGGCTTTATACCCGGGCAATGCCATTAAGGCATTGATACCGTTGATTCTGATTTTGAAGTCCATACGGACTTCATACCGTTGATTCTGATTCTGATTTGCGCGCATTCAGCGTTGATTCGCAAAAACCCTACCAAGGTAGGGAAGAATGTCTATTTATTTTTAGGTTTTACTATAATAACCCAAGTTGCTGGAAACTTTGTCTACCAAGCGAGATTCTAAGACACTTTTTGAGACGTTTCTCGCCGCATTTCAATGAGATGTGCGTCTTCTAACCCGGCACGGACATCTTCATCATAACTCGTCACGACTACCTGATATTCTTCGGCGAGTTGACGGATAAAAGCGACCATCAATGCTTTACGTTCCCCATCTAAATGGAGCGTCGGGTCATCAAATACAAAGAAACCTGGATTGCCTAAAACATTGGCAAGAGCAACTTTAAAACAGAGATAGAGGAACATCTTCTCACTACCACTGAGCAACATCAAACTTCGGTCCACACCGTCTATGGTAAGCGACGGGAGTAGGTATTGGCGTTGTAGATCGATGCGGGTTTCACCGAAGAGTTGCATTTTTTCCAACCAGCGATGGAGTTCTTCTTCAGCAGGTCTGAGAATCTGCTTCTGGAGGGTTGCGATGGTTTTTTCAACCCCGGTGCAGGCGAGTTCTAAGCTGAGGAGGGTCTTTTCAACGTGAGCTGCTTCCGTGTTTACGCGATGGAGCGATGCGAGTCTATCTAACCGAATAGCCTCTTCTTGTTTGAGTTTGTCAAGCTGCCTCCGCTCGCGATCTATTTGTACTTGCAATTTGGATTTGTCGAGGACCGGGGGTATTTCAGGCGCGTTGGGTTCACTCTGTTGAATACCTCTTGCATTCAATCGTGAGGTGAGTGCGGCGAGTTCGGTTTGAACAGTTTCAATTTCCTGTGTGCGTTGTTGAAACAGCGTCGCGCCTGTCTGAAAAGTCTCAAGGCGTTGTTCAAGCTGATGCCGACTTTTTAAGTTTGTGGTTTCTATCTCCAGTGCCTGCTTGTGTTTCTCAAGTTCATCACAGAATTGCGATTTTTCTTGTTCTTTCTCATCAACAATCCGTTGGATAACCTCCTGCTCAACCTCTTGGTAACAAGTAGGACAGTGCCGATCTTCGCTTTCAATGAGACCTCGGAGGGTATTACAGACGCTTGTCAAGGCTGCGATTTGGGACTCAAGCCGTCCGATTTGCTGTATAAGTTTCTCTCGCTTTTCCTCTAACCCAGTGGATTCCTGAATAGCTTTACCGATTTCGGATATCATCCCGTGAAGCTGCCCAATATCCTTGCAACCCCTTAAGGCTTCATTCTGCTGGCGTGTCAGTGTATCAAACTGGGTTTGTAAACGACTGTGATGCTGGGTCCACTCGGCAATGAGTTCTGCATCTCCTGTCTGCGCGCCATACGCTGTCTCCAGACCTTTCAGTTTCTCTTCAATTCTTGCGATCTCGATTTCGTGGACGTTCTGCGCATTAAAGCGGAGACTATTTTGATGCGCTTTAATTCTTCCTTGTTCACGCTTTGCGATGCGGCGGGTGTCAATGAAACGTTCCCGTACCTCTATTAACCTGTCTATGCCGAGAAGTGTGTGGAGGATGTCGCGTCGATTCGTGGATTGACGTGCAAGAAACTCAAAGATTTCCCCTTCGCGAAGGAAGGTAGTAAGTGCAAGTTGGTCGTGCATAATCCCAAATCGCTCTTGCAGCAGTGTTTCGGTTACCTTAATCCGTTTCTCATCGAAAAGAACCTGCCACCCGCCGTTCTTCTCAGTGCGGAGTTGGATGCGTTTTCCAGTGGCACGGTAGAGTTGATAGCGTTCACCACCGACAACGAATTGGAGTCCAGCTGTGCCGCTGTAAGCCTTAGCATTTTTTATTGCTGATGCATCCACGCGTGGTACAATCGGCTTCCCGGTCAACGTGAAAAAGATAGCGTTGACGAGCGTGCTTTTCCCACTAAAATTGGGACCAAAAATGAGATTGACCCCCTTATGCAGTTCAAAATCATCCCGTTGGAAACAGCCGAAAGTCCTAAGACGGATCTGCTCTAAGCGCATATTATTTATCTCGCTTCTCATGAATGAGGTCGTAAAGCATTTGGGCTCGAACCTTCTCACGTCCGTTTGTCAAAGTCAATTCAAATGCGCCGACAATCGCCTCAAGTTCATCAAAGCCTAAGGTCCTATACTTTTCATCGCGCTGAATAAGTGCTTCAAGTTCTTCCCTGTAGATATTCAATGTTTCCTTTTCAAGGGAAATATCCATATTCGTGTCCTTTTTCTGAAGCAAGATTTATAGGATTAGAGGATTTACAAGATTAGAGATCTGCTGTGATTGACGATCACCCTTCACAGATATTAAATTGACACTTGTGATATAGGTAGAGTGAAACCTAATAAACCCATCACGCTAAAACTAAAAAATGTTGGGTTTCACTTGTATTTCGGTAATTTTGGATTTCTTGATGCCCTTAAAGGTCCCCTTCTGTGTATGATTCTTTAGTAGGTTTCCGTTCAACCCAACCTACGCGTTCATGTGAAACTACTGTTTGGATAAGGAAAAAAAGTGAACGGCACACGGCGTGTGCCTACTTAAATTTTCGCTTTGATCTGCATCAACCGCTCACCGGCTTCTGCAAGGACGTCATCTGCCATGCTAAACATAAATCTGAACTTTGTCTTGCCGAGGTGTGGACGACTGTAGAAACTCGATCCCGGCACACCCCCTACACCTATTTCCTTCACCAGCCAGTGTGCGAAGGTGGTATCGTCAGGAAAACCAAAATCGGTGATGTCTGTCATAATGTAGTATGCGCCTTCAGGCTGATGGCATTGAAATCCGGCTTTGGTGAGGCTTGTTAGGAGACGTTTTCGGTTTATATCGTATTTTGCGACGAGTTCTTCGTGGTAACTTGATGGCAAATTAAGGGCGACGATCCCGGCACGCTGAAGCGGGTGTGGTGCGCCGACAGTGAGAAAGTCGTGCATTTTACGGATGGCATTGGTTAGCACCTCCGGTGCGACGACGTATCCCAATCGCCATCCTGTCATTGAATAGGCTTTGCTTAAGCCTGACACAGTAATTGTCCGCTCCTGCATCTGCGGTAGAGAACCGATACTAATATGCGGTTTCTCATCATAGATCATATGCTCGTATATCTCATCGGTGATGGCGAGGCAGTCGTATTCACAGCAGAGATTGGCGATCTGTTGGAGCTCGTCTACCCCAAAAACCTTACCGAGCGGATTGTTGGGGGTGTTTATGACAATCGCCTTTGTGTTGGCGGAGAAAGCGTCTTGAAGTTCAGCATCGTCGTAGGTAAAGTGGATAGTACCATCGGAGGCAGGTGTCTCTTGCAAGGCGACATAGACTGGCTTTGCGCCAGAGATAATCGTATCTGGCCCGTAGTTCTCATAAAAAGGTTCAAAAATGATAATCTCGTCGCCAGGATTGATAATTGCGAGGAGTGCGGAGAGCATGCCTTCAGTTGAACCGCAGGTGACGGTGACGTTTCTGTTGGGATCTGTGGGGATGCCATTAAACGTTGTCATCTTCTGCGCTATCGCCTCACGAAATGCGGGTGCACCCCATGTGATGCTATACTGATTATATCCATCTTGGATTGCTTCAATCGCAGCGGCTTTGACTTCAGGCGGGGGTTGATATGCTGGTGTGCCTTGGGACAGGTTAATTGCGTCGTGGCGGAGGCAGAGCTGCGTCATACCGCGGATGACGGATTCGCTGAAACGGGTAGATTTGTCTGATAACTTAAATTGAACGGACATCTTAATATGGGAAACCTATTAGAACATTTTATGCCCCAACTTTGTAACTCAAGATGACGCCATCGTCTAAAGGGATATCAACAGAATGTAGCATTGGTGTATTAAAGACAAATTCGACATAGTCTGGCATCTCGTCGCGCATTGTTACAGTATCATCGGCGACAATCAGTCCACCTGAACGGATATTAGGCAAAGCCAATTCAAGATAGCGTCGATACTCGTCTTTCTCAGCGTCAAGGAAGACGAGGTCAAAGGTTGCGTCACATTTGGGTATCTCGTCAAGCGCGTCTCCGACGCGGACCTCAACGATATTGTCGCATCCGACTTCTCGAAGATGCGCCTGTGCCTCTTCTGCTCGCTTTGGATCAAACTCCAGCGTGATGAGTTTTCCCCCTGTTTCCTTGAGCGCAGCAGCAAGCCAAATGGTGGAGTAGCCGTTGCTGGTGCCAACTTCGAGAACATTTTGTGCTTTAATCGATTGGATAAGGATAGAGAGAAACTGCCCATTCTCCGGCGCGATATTGGTATATTGCTTCGCAGTTTTTTCAAGCCGTTTTAAAACAGATTCATACTTTTCCATAGTGTGGCGTGTCAGGCGAGTGCTCCGATAAAGAGAGAGGCGGCAAAAATTGCCGCCTCATTTCTTTTAGCGAAGTCTTTTAATGTGAGCCCAAGATGTAGCGAGTTTATCTTTGGGATTAACAGCCAAGAATTCCTCAGCGCCCATCTCCATGCTCTGTTCCATCTCGTCATCAGAAAGTGCACGGTTCCAAAGCCGAACTTCATCCACAATACCGGGCCAGGCTTCACCAGACCACGTGCCGATCTGGACGCGGCTCGTAGCACCTGCGGGTGCGACGGGATTATTGGAATCCTGTTCGTGCGTGACTTTACCATCAACGTAAATCTTAACTTTGCCTTTGTTGTCGCTCGTATGCGTATAAGACAAATAATACCATTTACCGGTATCAAGCGGGGTTTTGTTATCATTAATGTCCAAGAATCCGCCACCAGCACCGTTCGTCCAGACTTTGATGCCGTTTCCGGGGTTCATCCCGTAGCCGAATCCGATATGTCTTCCACCGCCACCCATACGCGTGCCAAAGACGATTGCGTGTGCGCTTGGGAGCCGGTCGAGATTAATCCATGCAGCCTGTGTGATTTCATCTTCAATGTGAAAAACCTCATGGTCTCCAACTTCCACAAAATCGCTGGATGCGCTGAATTCAACAGCCTTTCCAAATTTGCCGTCAACCCACTTGGCACCGCCTTGAAATTCGCCTTCAAAGCCGTTTTCCGAAAAGTCCTCAGTCTTATTGCCAGCACCTTCATCAAGTGGCATGTACAGCACAAGCCCCTCAAGCAAATCCGCAGCGGCGAGCGTGCTACACACTAAGGCGAGGACTAAGACAATAAACAGTTGTTTCATGAGTTACCTCCATGTAAATAAGTTATAGGTATAATAATATCACAAATCTTGGCACCTGTCAAGGATGTTTTCATTAGTTATCAGTTGCCAGTTGTCAGTAACTGGTGGTTGGTGATTGGCTGTTAGCGGCGAGGTTGGGAAACCTTGAAGAAACACCTCAGCAAAAACCCTACCAAGAGGAGAAGATGCCCTATATTATGGAGCGTGCAGGTTTATTGGAAAAGTTGCCAACTTCTGCCGGGTAGATCGGCGCGGAATACTTCCACATTGCCCCGATCTGCCATTGTGACATAGCAGGTGCATCCGTCTGGACCGCCGAAAGCGATATTCGAGCAGAGCTTGCCAGTCAACGTCACTTCCAATAAGACCTCACCTGCAGGTGAGAGTTTCGCCACCGTGCCTTTGCCGTGCCGAGTGACATAGAGGTTGCCTTCAATATCGCATCGCATTCCGTCCATGTTGAAATCTGGGAACTGAATTAGCAAGCGTTTATTGTTAATCTCACCTTCCGGTGAAAGATCATAAGCCCAGATGTTACGCTGCACGGATTCGTTGACATACAGCACCTTTTCATCAGGACTTACCTCAATTCCATTGGTGGTTCCCATATCTGGCTCCAGCAGGGTCACCGTCCCATCCGTGTCTACTCGCCAGATTTGTCCGGTTGACGCCGCCCAATTTGGATCACTTGCATAGATGATGTCATTTGCGCCGATAGCAAGATCGTTGGGTTGATTCATTGTGGTTTCGTGTGCGTGGACGCTGATTTCTCGTGTTGCCATATCCACTTTTAGGACATTGTGATTGGTATAATCAGCGATAAACATGAAACCTTTGCTGTCGAATCGGATACCGTTACCGATACTACCCGTTGGAAGTTCGACAAAAACACTGGCGGTGCCATCAGGCGTCACTTTACCGATTGTGTGCTGTCTCGCAAAATTGACGGCGTATAGGTTGCCATTTGCATCGCAGGCAGGGCCTTCTATGCCGGACGTAAACCCGTTGACAGATGTAAATTCTTGAGCGACAAAAATTTCCTCGTTCATATTTCTGATTCCTTAGATTTGTTCCAGTGTTGCGATTCAGAGATCGCGCCTACAAAGAATTAGTTGGCGGTGCAGAGGACAAAGACCCCAGTATAGGCGTGTGAGAAGTTACGTCCGCCAATTGGAGCGAATTCTGAATTCCCGAAGAACCCGATAATAGGGAGTCCGGGGAATTTATCTTGGATAATGCTGATGTCGTGATTCGGAGCACCATAGAGTCCTTTACCACGTCCTAAGCAATTAAAATAGAGACCAAAGGCTGGTAGCTGTGCCTGTGTTTTCTCAGATAGTTGTGCGATGATTGCGCGAATCTCTTCCGCGGCAGCGGCTGGATTCCGAAGGTGGAATTGCACCAGTTGTCCTTCTGAAACTTCCTCGGATACAGCGAGTGCGGCGTGTTGTTCGTTTATACCGACCAGATTGCGAATTAGAAAATCCCCTCGTGTCGGATTTCTATTTTCAGCATCCATTGCGATTCCGACGAAAACCGTTCCACCCGATCTGCGAATATCGTCTTGCGTTAGGAGTTGTAATGTCCCTTTAAAGTTCTCTAATGCGGGTTCACCGTCGAGTTCAAAGATGACGCGCCCATCGGCTTTTGTGACCTCTCGTGGTTTCCCAATAGGTTGACACCCCTGCGCAACACCGATCTCTGTGCTGAAACTTCCGGTTAGCAGAACTCCTGTTACCCCCCTCTCTGTCGCTTGTTCGCCCTTCCAGTGGTACATCTGTGCCCCGGTTGCGTCCCCAGAGACAGCCGCTCCAACGATAGGTAGTGCAGTACCACCACTATCAATGTGATTTACGAGTTCGGCTGGATTTAGGGCGCGAATATCTGGGAAAATTACGAGCAGTGAATCATCGCTTATCTCAGGTTGAATTTGCTCGTGTATCTGCGCCCCAATTTCGGGTTCTGTTCCGTGTGCAGCAAACGACACAGCTGAAAGTTCTTCGGATCGGAGAACCATTACAGCAATAGCAGGTTCGCCTTCAAATTCCCCAGCTGAAGTTAAGACGCTCATCCCACTACAACCGATAAGTTCATCACAACTGGAGTTGGCTTGGACTGCTTGGTATAACGCTTGATATTCTGCCTGATAATTAATAGTAGCGAAGACAATGGCGAGATCGGCTTTGGCGATACCTGCATTTCCCATTGCCATGCGTGTTGCGCGTTCCGCTGCTTCAGTAGTGGAGAGGCTTTGTGAATGTCCGATGCCTACATGAATCATTTTTCTTCTCCCGCCTTTTTGCGGTCATGATACAGCATATATAAGAAAAAGTCAATATGTTGGTTGTTGCCGGTTGGCAGTTGGGCATCAGCGGCGAGTCGAAAAAAGCGATGCATGGAAGATGAATATATGGTATACTTGTTAATGTTATGAAATGCTGAATTGCGTTCACCAGAATCTATTGGATTACCTTCTTGGACGATTCAGCGTATTTATAAAGATAAAGACCTGTAAATTGGAGGAAAACGGATTTGTCAGCCGAACTCCTTAATGGCACTCGTCTTGCGAAACACATCCGGAGCCAGATACGGCGGAAGTTAAAAAAACTCACATTCACCCCTGGTCTCGCAGTTGTCCAAGTAGGGGACGACCCAGCATCATCACTCTATATCAAACACAAACAACGTGATTGTGAGAAAGTTCATTTCTACTCTGAAGTCCATCGTCTGTCAGCAGATGTCAGTCAAAGTGCGCTCATTAAGCATATTGAAGATTTGAATACGCGATCAGATATTCACGGAATGTTGGTGCAAATGCCACTGCCAGAAGACATAGACAAAGAGACTGTCATCGATAACATCAGTCCAGACAAAGATGCAGACGGCTTGAACCCTGTCAATTTAGGGAATCTCCTCATCAACCGTGAGGGTGTAACTCCTTGTACACCGACCGGCATTATTCGTCTGATTGAACTGAGCGGTGAAGAGATTGAAGGTAAACATGCTGTGTGTGTTGGCAGGAGTCCACTCGTTGGGAAGCCTGTTGGGTTAATGCTCCTGAACCGGAATGCGACGGTTACGTATTGCCACTCCCGTACGCCGGACCTTGCAGAGCAGACCCAAAAGGCAGACCTTCTGATTGTGGCGATTGGCAGACCTGGATTTATCACTGCAGATATGGTGAAACCGGGTGCCACAGTCATCGATGTCGGCATTAATCATATAAACGGACGCGCCGTCGGGGATGTCAAATTTGAGGACGTTAAAGAGGTGGCTGGATTTATCACGCCTGTACCGGGCGGTGTAGGTCCGATGACGCGCGCAATGTTATTGGAAAATACCTTGAAATTAGCGATTGGAGGCTAAAATATGGCGTTTCCAGGATTTGAGTTGAAAGATAAAGTGATGTTAGTGACCGGTTCCGGCAAAGGTATCGGCAGAGGAATCGCAATAGCGGCTGCACAGATGGGAGCAAAAGTCATCTTGAACAGTCGTACGCCGTCTGACCTCGAAGAGGTTGCAAGCGAAATTCGCGCTAACGGTGGTGACGCAGCGTCTGTTGTATTTGACGTTAGTGATATGGAGCAGGTCGCCAAAGGTGCGCAAGAAGCGACTGACGTCTGGGGAAGGGTAGATGTCCTCGTGAACAATGCCGGAACCAACCGTCCGAAACCGGCACTTGAGTTAACCGAGGAGGATTGGGATGCGATCTACGATCTCAACCTGAAAGGTTTGTTCTTTTTGACGCAGACGCTTGTTAAACCGATGATAGAACGGGAGAGTGGTAAGATTATCAATATCTCTTCGACGATGGGTTTGGTAGGCGGTCCCTTACGGACGGCATACTCAGGGAGTAAGGGAGGCGTTGTGTTGCTTACAAAAGGACTCGCCGTTGAATGGGCACCCCATAATGTCACAGTTAATGCTGTTGCCCCAGCGTTTACGCGCACGCCGCTTGCCGATGTCCTCTTACAACGCAAAGAGTTCTATGAAGATGTTGTTCGCCGTATTCCGATGGGACGGGTCGGTGAGGTAGACGAGGTTGTCGGTGCGGTTTTGTTCTTAGCATCGGATGCGGCAAACTGGGTAACCGGACAGACAATCGCAGTTGATGGCGGCTGGGTTGCATGGTAATCTAATTTCCTCTGAATCGTAGGCGCGGTTTTTAACCGCGCCATTTTTTTTGAATCTTTCGTAATCTCATTGTCTCTAAATAGCGTTATTATATGCAAAGTTGTTGGTTGTGGTTTATAAGTTAAGAGTCGAAAAATGTAAACAAATCCAAATTGTGCTTTGGTAGCATAATTTGGAAACCTTGCCAGCATCAAAGTGAAGCTTTTGCGTAAGTCCGGTCGCAACACAAAATGGGCGAGAACCTTGCGTAAATCCTAATTTTAGAAACAACAAGAGCAGATAGGGAAACCTATTCTGGAGGAATGAGAATGAGATTTTTTTTCGTATTGGCAGGTATTGCTCTCGTGATGCTCTGTCATCTGAGCTGCTCTCCTGATGACGAACAGACAGAAATAGAAAATCCGATTGCGGGCGAACTTCTAACTGGATTTAGCGCCGCGCCACTCCTTGGCGATGTCGTTCTTAAAAATATGTATGAAGATGAAGCCCGAAAACTGACAGATAAAACACCCGTTCAAATCGTTACAGTGCTTGAAGGCACAAGCAGAGTCGTGCTTGAGGCGCGGTTCCGTGGGGTTCGGGATTTCGGTTTCGGATTTCCGCTCTACGAATGCGAACTGATGGATGAATCGGCTGAGGCTATGGGAGGCATAGCGGCGGGAATGTCGGGCAGTCCCGTCGGTCCTCCTGGACGTATTATGGGCGCGCTTGCTTATGGGACCAGTTTCGCGACGGCACCGACTCGGTTCTGGGTTACATCCATTGACGCCATGGAAGCCACAATTGACCATCAACCGCTTGGTGGACTCCTTGAGCAAGAGCCTGCCGCTGCCGCCCCCGCTGCAGGGATTAATGCGACTTATGTACCAGTTAAAACACCCGTGATGATTACTGGAATACAGTCACACAGGATTCAGGAGCTTTCCTCACATCTTTCCGATTCACGATACAATTTTGTTGAATTGTTCGCTGATATTGCGGGTGCGCCCGCGGCACCTCCGGTGGGTACTTCACGGAGAGTCGCTCCCGGAGATATGATTGGTGCTGCCATAGCAACAGGGGACATTGTTAACTCAATAGGCTTTGGAACCGTGACGCAGGTCTATGAGAATAAATTTGTAGCGTTTGGACATCCGTTTTTTTACGATGGGCAATCCGCATTGCCGGTCTACAGAGCTGTCGTCAACGGTATTGTTCCGAACCTAATGATATCCTATAAATCAGTCTCCGCTTATGGTAAACCGATTGGAACAATAACAAAAGATCTGACGCCAGCGATTGTGGGTGAGTTTGGCGGGCCGCCACCGATGATTCCTGTCAAGGTTATTTACCATCCAGCGAACAGCCCCACAGCGATAGAAAAACACCATCAGGTAGCGTATGGTCAGGAATCGTTTATCTCGCTGGTTGCTGCAGTTACACTGGACGCTCTTCGGATGGAATTTAGCAACAGTACGATAGAAGGGAGTGTCACGCTGCAGTTTCAGGAAACCGATACCGTTTATACTGAACCGTTCCGGCGCGCTTCTTCAGTAGCGTTCTTAGACGTGCTGACAAACGTAGATACGATTGTCAGGTCCTTCGCTGATACACTTTCAAACAGTGCTGGGAAAGCGACATTGAAAGCGGTTTCAATCTCCATTACGGATAAACCACAAATTGCGAAAGCCGAGATTTCGGAAGTTGTTGCGCCTGAAGAGGTAATGCCGGGCGAAAGCGTTACTGTGTCAATTACGTTAGTTCCACACTGGAGCACCGCTGGTGCTGAACGCACGATACAGCGAGAGGTCACCCTTGAGGTGCCTGAAGATTTCCCTGGCGGTGAAGCAAACATCAATGTTGCTGCGAGCGCATTTGACCTATTTGGCGGCTTTGGAGACCTTGGACCCCTTGGACCGCCGCCTGAGGCAATTCCTGATTTTGGATTTGACTTTGATCCATTCGGCGATGAAGAGGAGAAACCTGTTCCAACAAATCTGGATGAACTCATCAAACAGATGGAAGAAGATCAGATGGATCCGGGTTTAATCACGGTAACGCTAACGCCGCCGGGTCTTGGTGGATTCCCAGGACTGCCACCAGGCTTGCTACCCCCAGAAGGTTTGTTGCCACCGGAAGGTTTCTTACCGCCTGAAGATGGCGAAATGCCAGAGGAGGGTGAGGAAGACGGGAATGACGATGGTGAGATTCCAGAGGATTTCCCACTTCCTGAAGGTTTCCCAGGATTAGATGCATTAGAGATTCCAGAAGAGGTGGAACCACCTGAACCTGTTGAGGTGGAACTCATTATCGACGGCTTTATTGTGTCTGGCTCGAGAGATGCGACCATCATGATAAAAGGCGAAGAGATGGGTGATGGTATGTTTCCGCCGATGGAAGGTGAAGCCCCTATCGCCCCCGCAGAACCCGCAGCAGCCGAATAATTCTGAATTCAGTTTTTGTAGGTTGGGTTGAACAGGGCACGACATAAAGGGTATCAATACCAATAAAACCCACTTTTTATAACACTCGCCTATGAAACGTTTCAAGTGAAACCCAACACATCAAAAGACTATGCTAAAAAGTGTTGGGTTTCACTGCGTTCAACCCAACCTACTATTATAGTAAAGCCCGAAAATATGTGAACATTTGGCACGGATTCCTGTTCGTTTGCGTGTAGGGGTGGGACGCAAACTAAAAGTTTGCGCTACAAAAGAAGGGTCCAATTAATTATGGAATTCACTATAACAGTTATGCTACACATCTCACAGGTTTCCGCTGCATGTAACACTGGACAATATCAATAATCAGCGCGATATCGTTCCGTGCGGATGCCAGAGATGTGTAACACGCTTTCCCCTCCGTAATACAGGCGTGGAAATGCCGCAACTCACTGACAAATGCGCTCTCCCATTCAACCGCGGGGTTCTTGCTATAAGTCGTACCGTCGGCATCTATCCCGTGTATTGTTACCTCTGACAGGATACCCCGTGAAAAACCGGTCGGATAGGATACAATCACCCGTTTCTTATCGCCATAGATTTCCAAAGTCTCTTTAAAGTCCCATAGATCCGGTAAGTCGACCCATGTTGCGATACAGCGTGCGCCGTTTGGATAGGCAAATACGATACTCACCCCGCGTCCGTCAGCCCAGACTTCGGCACTAATAACCTCGCTCGGCGAACCGAGCATCACCCGTAAGCTATAGATGTCGTGAATCATGCTGCCTGAAAGTAGGAAAAACGCGCCTCTGGCTTCTGGTGGAACGTCTCCAATTGCTTGCGAAAGTGCTATATCTCGCGCCTCACCTGCGGGTTTAAATGCGTCGGGTGGGACATCGTTAAACCGTTCCACATCAAACTGGCTGAGGTGTAAACTATTATTTGGATGGAGATGGTTAATCTGGACGAAGCGATAACTTTCCATTGCATCGACTTCGCGCTTGGCGAGTTGAAAAGCGGGATCATGCACTTTCATATAACCGGCTTGTGCGACGGTTCCGGCTTTACTTTGTGCGGTTAGCATGGCATTGATTTCTTGCAGTGAAAAACAGACGGGTTTTTCGATAAAGACGTGCTTTCCTGCCTCAAATGCAGCAAGCGCGACTGCTGTCTTTGGGTCGCCGTGACAAAGCAGAACGGCGTCCACATCTGTAGCGAGCAATTCGTTGTAATCTGTAACATATTGCGGGACGTGGAACCGTTTTGCGACTGCTTGTGCGGCACCGGGAGAGAGATCACAAACGATCTGCACCTCAAATTCTCGGTGAAGCGCGGTAAGATTGGGGAGGTGATGCACTTGTGCAATTGCGCCACACCCGATAACACCTATCCGTACACGACTCATAACTTATAGCCTCCAGTAGAAAACACTTTCTATATGTGTTTATCGTATCACGGACAGAAAATAGATGCAATTTTAGTTTTCAGTTATCGGTTGTCAGCCAGGAGTCGGAAAATGTAAAGCAAAATTTGTCTTTGCTTTCCATTCCTCGCCCTATCCCGAAAAAAGGTGAAAACTCCCAAACAAATTCTTAAAACTATGGTAGATTTTAGAATTAATTAGACACTATAAATGTACACTCAACCCCCCTAACGAATCAGAATCAACGGTATTCATGCCTTATAGGCATGACCGGGTATGAAGCCCATATGGGCTTCCCCGCCCTTATCAGGGGGGAATTTAGAAGTTTTATCCATCGAGAAGTGTCTATTTATTTTTCGGGTTTACCATAAATGACCCTAAGTGTATAGGAGAAAAATTGACAATAAACGCGAAAACCTACATAATAAAACAACAAAATCAGCGGTCAGATGGAGGCTATAGATATGGACATGGCAGTTATTCCGTGGGAAATGGTACTTTTGTGCGGTTTGTCTCTGTGTGTTGGATGGGGCATACGCGGCAACTTCGGGCATGAATACGGGGCAGCACTTCCGGGGGCACTCGCGGCTATGGCAATTGTCCTGCTCTCCGGACGTGAGGATTGGTGGCGGCATGTCCACTACTTTGCCCTGTTCGGCGCGCTCGGCTGGTCCTTCGGGGGCAGTATGTCCTATATGATGGTTGTCGGGTACAGCCATTCTTCGCACTCGCCGACTGTGCTTTACGGGTTCGCCAATCTATTCGCCATCGGTTTCTTGTGGGCAGCCCTTGGTGGTGCAGGGACTGCGTTGCCTGCATTTCTGACGCATACGCAGTTATCCTTGTTTTTTACGCCTATTGCTGCTGTGTTTATTGGCTGGTCGCTCCAAGCAGTAATCATCGATCACGTGCTTGCCCCCAGACGAATGCAACGACACGAAAGTCCACTTTACTGGTACGACACGGATTGGGTGTCTGCACTGGTGGCGATAGTCGCAGCACTTATTGTCGCGCTTTTCCGTGGCGGTTTGGACATGGGCACGAACCTCGTCCTGTATACGGGCATCTGTTGGTTCGGCGGGTTTTTGTTGCTGGTAAACGTTTGTCGCCTCCGTATGACACCACCGCGTGGAGACAACTGGGCAGGTTGTGTCGGTATGGTTATCGGAATTTTGGGATACTGTTCACGTTATGAACTCAGCGGCGTGGCTTTCGCTACAGTGATGACGGGTTTTGCAGGTGGCGTTGCGTTTTCATTTGGACAACTGCTGAAACTCATCTACATCCGAACGGGACTCCAAACAAACTGGCATAGTGTCATGGAGCAGACGCAAGGCTTCCTCTTTGGACTTGGAATAGCGGTGACGTTCGGTCTTCTTCTGAACCGAGCACCTACTTTAGAGGTAGATCCGAATTTCCCACAATGGATGGAAATATTCACGGCGTTCTGCGTGCTTATTGCTTTGACATACCTCAATTATAGGAAGGCGGCGGGGACGTGGGTGGGCTCGGTTGAGGGGTTACCGGAACGGCTCTTTGGGTTACCTGTCGTGGGTTGGTTCCGGCATTCAAGAGGATGGATTGGGTGGTTTGAAATCTTCTATATCGGTATCGGCATTGCCTGTGTCTGGCTTTTGTCCGTGCATTTCCAAGAACCGCTCGCTTTTATTCCGACGAGTTGGGTAGGGAAAGGTCAGCTGCTCTACCTCGTATTCCTATGGTGGATAATCATCTTCAATTTTGAACGTGCTTTGGTCGGCTTCACGCCACATCGTCTGGTGACAGAAGGCGTGATTGTCCTCAATGGGATTATATGCACCGTGCTGATAGTATTGGGTCCGCAGATGGTTCCTAAACAGACGGGTGGTCTCTTTTCGTTCAGTGCCTGGACGCTGAAGGCGTTAATCTGGGGTATCGTTGCGCTGGTGGGGACGACAGTTATTTTCTGGGTAATCAAACACGCGCTCTACGGACAATCGCACGCTCCTGGTGCATCGCTTCACATCCGTTTTGGACAGGATTCTAACGCCCCAAAGGAGAAACCGAAGGCGGGGACACCGCATCCATAATAGTTGTCAGTTATCAGTTGTCAGTAACTGGGAAATCGGCGAGGTTAGAAACCTCGCCCACCTATTTTAAACGCAAATTTCGGCAGTGATGTTAGTTGTGGGTATGGCGTTGACGATAGACTTGTCCGCCTTTGATAACAACAACGGGTTCCAATTTCTGTTTGCCAATCCTCATCTGATCGTTGGCGTCTATGAGTTGGAATTCGCCTTCTCGCAGTTCAAAAATAACAGCATCCCCCCACGCGTCAACTGCTAACGTTCCGATCTCTCCAAGCATCAATATGGTCTCGGCGGGGATACTTGTGACCTTTGCAAGTGCATCGTCGAGCGGCATACCGAGATGTAGGAATTTGTTGACGACATTCACGAGATCGTAGACGGGACCATCAATATTGTAGATATGCAGATCGGACGAGATTGTTGTCGGTTCAACGCCTTGTGCCATCGCCTTCTGAACGATATCCCAACTGAAGGAACCAGCACCGTGTCCGACGTCAAAGATAACACCTCGTTCAATGGCTGCGTGGACAGAATCCCGAATCCTACCGTTTTCGTCTAAGATACCGCACGCCATATCGTGGAAGCAGTGGGTTAGAATATCACGCTCTCCCATCAGTGCCAATATATCATCAATAGATTCACACCAAGCGTCTTGTGGGTGAACCATGATTGGGAGTCCTGCGGCATCAGCGGCTTCGCGCGCCCTGTGGAGCGGTACCATGCCTGCTCGTGCGCCGACGATAGTCTCCCGTGTCAAGCGAACTTTGACCCCTAAAATGATGTCGCGATGCTGCTCTATCATTCGGCACGCCTTTCCGACATCGGCATAGTCGGGGTTTTCCAGCTCTCCGATCTCCTCGGTGAGCATGCCTTGTGAAGAGATGTTCAATTGCGCCAAGATACGTGTGTCGCTGACATCAATGACGTATTTACGGAATCCGGGAAATGTGTCTGCTCCTGCTGAACCGGCATCAACGACGGTGGTCGCCCCGCGCGCCAAACAGGTCGGATCAGGTTCAATTCCGAAGTGGCTTACGCCGTAGAAGACGTGGACATGTAAGTCAATTAGACCGGGTGTGACGAAGCATCCTTCTGCATCCAAGACTTCTCTTGCCTCAGATGCCGGAATCTCATCGCTTACTGCGGAAACGCGTTCGTT
This sequence comes from Candidatus Poribacteria bacterium, assembly GCA_022826805.1. Lineage (GTDB taxonomy): Bacteria > Poribacteria > WGA-4E > WGA-4E > WGA-3G > WGA-3G. Next base: position 1,947 of record JAJDUH010000071.1, on the reverse strand, counting down.
GGCGAATGCGATGTCTTTGCGGGCGTGAATGTCTTGGGCAGGGTCGATTACAGTTCCGTTTTTAATGATTAGGTCGTAGTTCATAATGAATATTTGGTGCGGTTAAAAACCGCACCTACCTTGGTTGGGAAAAAGTAAGTGTGTTACGGATTCTAAGGGAAAACCGGCGAGGTTAGAAACCTCGCCTACCTATTCCAAAGCGAGCCGTGCATGTGGCTTGTTAAAACGTGCTTTCACGATTTGTGACTGGACACCATCGCGCCATGAGCAGATAATCAAACAGTGCTGACTCTGCTTCGGGTGTGTCAATGCGCTTCAGTGCGAGGACGGCGTTATCCCGGACGTAGCGGTTTTCATCGGTGAAGACACGTGCCAGCACCGGCACTGCGTCGCTTGCCGCTGGTCCAATCTGTGCTAACGCTAATGCAGCTTCAAAGCGTGCCTGTCCGTCATCGTCACTTGTGAGTATATCGCACAGGACAGGGACAGCCGATGCTGCAGCTGGACCGATTCCACCGAAGGCTTCAGAGAGATAGCGACGCACTTCAACGGCTTCATCTTTCGCACATGCTATTAATGCCGGGATCGCAGGCTCGGCTGCACTGCCTATTTGTGCTAAAGCGTAGGTGGCTTCGACGCGAACAACGTCCTCAGGACGTTGTAACGCTTCACTCAAAGCAGACACGGCGGGTGCTCCTACGGCAGCTAATGCGTACGCAGCCATCCGACGCATGATTGGGTCTTCAACACCGAGCGTTTCAATCAGTTGGGGAATAGCGGGGGCACCGATCGTTCCGAGTGCGTAAGCGGCATTCAAGCGGACAGGTTCATAAACATCACAGAGTGCCTGGATGAGGTGTGGAATTGCTTCTGTTCCGGCTTCACCGAACATACCTATTTCGTCAGCGGCGTGGGAACGAATTGCGGTATCATCATTATGCAATGCTGTGATGTGCTTCGTCAGGTTTCCGTTGGTTGGATGCGCCGAAGCCCCGTTAGACTCACCTGCCATCCAGTTCCAAACGTGTCGCCACGTGCCTTGATGCGAAGGGGTTGCCGGATCGGTGTCCCCGAGTTTCCAGTGCGGATCGGTTACGTTCCATTCTGGTGCCTGTGGTGCGTCCATCCGAATGAACTGGAACTTCATCATGTAGCGGGTCTTATCGGTCAGGTTTGCCATGCCGCGATGCCAGAGGTCGAAGTGGATAATGGTTAGCGTACCTGCCTCGCCACTGACTGCTAATTCGCCATCACTGTTTTTCGTGATACGTGTGTCATAGTACTGCGTTCCGGGTAAGACTGCTGAGGGTCCTATTTCGAGCGGTGAGTCTTGCGGATAGTAGAATGCCATCGCCCAGCGCGGGCAGTGGTGCCGCACTTTCTGATAGCCCCAGTAGCTATCCTTGTGGAATCCCTGTCCATCGCTGTGTGGATTGTTACGATGTGGGTGCCGATGCGAATGCATGGCGTAATTCTCGCCTAAAATGCTGGTGAATGCGCCACGAACAACGGGTTCCTCGAAAACAGCCTGTAATTCGGGGACGCGTGGCAAGATGTTGTTGCCTAAATTCCCTTCCTTTTCTGTGTATTCCTGTGTTTTGCGATAGATGGTTTCATGGAAACTCCGGGGCAGATCGGTTTTTACTGTGAGATACCCATTCACAATGAAATCCCGCATCTGCGTGTCGGTGAGTTTGCTGCGCTCGCTTAAATGTGGGTTTACTTGCATAATTAAAACTCTCCTTTGTCAAGATAGAGTTGTCTCTCTACAAATGGTCGTCAGCCGTCAGTGGTCGGGATTCTGATTTGTTATACCATTTCTAAGAGTTTATATTGCATTAGCTGCGTTTATGAAATGTGAGAAACTTGTAAGTTTAGCAATCGCGGTATCCGAGTAGTTTCCAAGGATCTCTGTGACCTTTGCTTGCATAGTTTCTAAGGTTTTAT
>JAJDUH010000051.1 GCA_022826805.1 Candidatus Poribacteria bacterium | reverse complement strand
AGTGACCGTCTTATGGCGAGGGTGGCAACGATTAACGGATATTTCCAACACTTTCGCACTTTTTAACGAACTTGAAGAGAACTATACCTCTTAGAACCCCCACCGACACACACCACAAAAAACTTGTGGGTAACAGTAAGCTTATCAGGAGGGTAGGGGACTTTAAGACGGAATGCGTAAGTCCTAAGGATGTGCAATAATTGTATAGACAAAAATTGTATAGGCAAAAATTGCACAATTGGCGAACCGCCAATGGTTTCCAACAACCAAAGATAAAAAAATTGGACAATATTGTCCACGAAAGGTATACTTAAAAACAGACAGCAGCCCCCTAAAGGGAAAAACGGAAGCACGCGTTCTTTCACGCACCGCACGCAATACAAGGAGGGAATCCATGAGGACTTTCGGCACACAGGGACCCGTTAATCCTCACGATAACTATACCGTTGTCCGCGCAAAGGAGACGCTTGATTTCATAGAACGCATCAAAAATGGAAAATATATTGTTATCTTCGCACCCCGACAGACTGGAAAAACGACTTTTTTCCGTGCTGCGCTTGCCACACTGACAACTGCGGATCCTGATTATTTCCCGATTCAACTGGATTTCCAAATCCAGCGGAATGCCGCACCTGCTGCCTTTTACGCGCAGTTCGCCTATATGATTCGTAGGCAGATCGAATTCGTTTTCCAAAAACGGGGCGATACGTTCCCTGAAAGGCTCGCGCAATTCTTGGAAAACGTACGCCTCACCGACCCCTTTTCAATGATGGCGTTCTTTGAACAATTAGGGAGTTTATTAGGAGACCATCGAGTTGTCCTCTTCATTGACGAGTTTGACGGTATTCCTCAGGAGATTGTGAGTGATTTCCTATACGCGCTCCGTTATATCTATCTCTCCGAAACATTTCACTGTCCGCATAGTGTTGGCATCGTGGGGGTCAAAAATATCAGGCAACTTAACTACGACGACTCTATTTCACCCTTCAATATCCAAGATGAATTTGTTGTCCCCAACTTTACCTTCGAACAGGTCGAGGAACTCTTCGCTCAGTATACGGAGGCGGTTGGGCAACCCTTCGCAGCAGAAGTGCTTGAGACGTTACACAGACAAACAGCCGGACAGCCATTTCTGATCAATCGGGCTGCACAGATTCTGACTGCCGAACTCGACATTCCCAAAACCGAGACGATTACGTTGGAACATCTCTCAAAAGCACACACACAACTTCTTGAGGAAGGGAATACCCATATCAGTCATCTACTCACCAATATCCGGAGAGATCGCAGATTTGAGAGTGTCCTCATGCGGATCGCATCCTACGAGAGAGGTCTACCTTTCAATCCGGACGACGAAATCATAGATGAACTTGCTATGTACGGCGTGATTTCAAAAGGGGCTGACGGGATGTGTGAGATCGCCAACCCGATCTATCAACATCGGATTCTACGCGTATTTAAACCGCTGTTTAATGGACTGGAAACCGAATACTTCTCTGAAGAGAACGGGGATGACTTCATCGATTACCTGACTCCCGACGGCGTGATTGAAATGCGGGCACTCCTTGACAATTTCCAAGATTTCATCGCACGAGCGGGTTTCCGTATTTTGCAAGTGCCGGATACACCGCGAGAGTCCGTCGGTCAACACCTACTTTACGCCTATTTGGATGCCTTTATCCGAATCATAGGCGGCGATATGTTTCTTGAAGTCCAAACCGGGCGAGGCAGGATGGATCTCCTCCTGCTACACAATCAGCGAAAATATATCGTTGAAACAAAGATATGGGAAGGTGATAGGTTCTATAAGCAGGGGAAGCAGCAACTGGCAGCATATCTGAAATTAGAGGATGCACAGGAAGGATACTATGTCGTGTTTGACCACCGCCAAAAACCTGAAACGCGTGTAGAAAGCGAAACTGTTGACGGTATGAACATTCGGAGTTATGTCATTCCGGTCATGCAATCTGTCCCTTCAAATACCACGTCTACACAACGGTGATACGGATGGGAGGCGTAGTACACCTAAACTGACCGCAACTCGCAAATCGCTAAAAACAAAAAAACTGGACAATATTGTGCACGATTAGGTTATATTATGCAGAACAGATCACACGCCATCCGTTTGGAATCCGCACAGATGCAACAGATTTATCAACAGGTGCAGCAGGTGGCATCGACAAAATCGACTGTACTGATTACAGGTGAGACGGGGGTCGGTAAAGAGATCATCGCTCAGGACATCCATCACGCAAGTGCAAGATACCGTAGATCCTTCAAAGTTGTCAACTGCAGTGCGTTTCCTGAAAACGGGCTCCTACAGAGCGAACTCTTTGGGCACGAGAAAGGGGCGTTCACGGGGGCAACGGCACAGCGAGTCGGGATGTTTGAACAAACAAACGGTGGAACGCTCTTCCTTGATGAGATCGGTGAAATGTTTTTTGAAGTGCAGGCTATGTTCCTTCGCGTTTTAGAAACGCAAACGTTTACGCGGCTCGGTGGCAACAAAAACATTGAAACGGATGTCCGAATTATCGCCGCCACAAACAAAGATCTCGCAGCAGAGATTGATAACCGGACGTTCAGACAAGACCTTTACTACCGACTCAGCGGTTTTCATATCCACATGCCACCGCTACGCGAACGGCGGGAAGATATTCCACTACTCGTCCACGCATTTATTTCGGAATTAAGCGCGGCGCACAGGAAACACGTTACAGGGATTACGGCAGAAGCACTCCAACATTTGACAAGTGCGGCGTGGCCTGGCAATATCCGGCAACTCAAAAATGCGATTGACAGAGCGATTATCGTGACACAAACACATGAGTTAGCGGTTGGAGATTTGCCAGCGTATATTGCACTCGTCCCGCAGTCAACGGATTCGGAAAGTGATCAGCAAAACGTCCGAAGCCCATTGCCTGTAGCGGTGCGTCAGATTCTGGAGCGACTCTCTGTAGTAGAGTTCATCTCGATTTTCGGGGGTATACCGGTTGCTGTCTGGGAGCGGCTGCCCATGAAGACGCAGGATAGCGTCATTCGTGAAGCCTCCTTTAAATTAGCGGAATGCTTGGGGAGCCTCCAAGATACGATTTATATAGCAGGCAAGGATCGCCACCAAATTCTGACAGAGGTTGTTCAGCAGCGGTTAGAGAAATATGGAAACTACACACAGGCAGCAAAAACATTAGGGATAGATCGGCGGACGCTGAAGACCTACCTGGAAAACGATGATGTTAGCGGATAGTAGGCACCTCCAAGGGAGATGCCCACAACAATTGTGAGTTCCTAAGCACTGAAACTCTTTTCAATATTGGCTCGGAGACGAGCGATAATATCTGCGGCTAATTCCTCAGAGGGTTCGGCATTCTCTTCGTCTGTTAGTGCAGCGATGACGCTCTCGAGGTCCTTCCGTTCTTCTGACTCGAAAGACGCTTGCTTCCCTATAATGTCGCCAATTTGGGGCAGGACGTAAGCCCTGAAGCACGGGGTTGCCCACTTGAGTTCGTCAGTGATTTCGTTAAGCTCCGCAACGCGTGTTCCCAATTGTGCTTCCAGGTCTTTTAGCCCGTTATCGTCGACAGTCGAGTCACCTGCAGCTGCCCGCGTTTCCAAGACTTGGCTTTCAAGGGCGACCAAGCCTCTCACCTTATCCACAATTGCATCTGCTCGTTTTTGTGCTTCTAACATTTCGCGTTCAGTCATCTCAGTCATTTGTCTTTTCCTTTTTATACTAAAGTCAACTATGGTGGACTATATAAATAAGTAGACATTTACAAACAGGTCTACCCTTACCGACATCTCGGAATGCCCCCCTGATAAGGGGGGTTAGGGGGGTTGAGTTTTCTTTAAGAGTGTCCAAGTAATTCTAAAGCCTACCATAAATAGACACTTTCCATCCAACTGAAAAACCGTTCGTAGGGGCGAGGTCTCCTCACCCGTCCTTTGTAGCGCAAACTTTGCGTCCCTTCAGAATCCGACTAATGATCGAAAAAAATAGCCCGCAGCACGCCTGTTTCAGACAGGGAACTTGCGGGCATAAAAATAGATTAGAGGTTACAGGAAATACCGAATAGGAATTTTCCTTTAATGTCTCGATTAACTTGTGAAGCAAAATACTTAACAAGCGTGAATATAGGGGGGGGGGAATCGATGTTTGCTGACAGTGTGTTCATAGCACACACGCCTCGAATACCCGAACCGTCTTGATACGCAGCAGCGTCGCGCATAGACACAATCGAACGCGCGAGGAATACAAATTCAGCACTGTTGATAGCAATATGTGCGTTTAACATTAGAGACACCATTGATGCACTTTCGGGTTAAAAAAACGCGTGCCTATCGTTTGTCTTAGGATATTATCCCAATGGTAAGGATAATATTAAAAATTGCCCTTTTTGTCAACACTTTTTTTGAGGTTTTTGTCCAATTTAGATGTGGATAACTCAATCACATTTCAGCACCCGACACCGTCATAGCAATCAAGGAGATAGCGAAATCCAATGGGAACCCGCCGTCACGTTTTCAGGAGGTAAATTTTTGCTATCGCAAAAAATAGGGAATGTGGTATAATCATCACTATGATTACAATGCTCTTTCTATAAAGTATAGCCATTGGAATAACAGAAAGAAAAGGCAATCCATTGATTCAGGAACGAACCCGAGACAGTATCACGTGGCGCGCAGTGCTTATCGGCTTGGCGTGTGCCTCAATCGAATGCCTCCTTGCCCCTTATAACGATTACGTCATCCGCAACATCTTCCTCGCAGGTGGGCACTTTCCGGTTGCCCCCTTTTTTGTCCTGACGATTTTTGTATTAGGCATTAATGTTTTTCTGAAACGCGTTCATCCCGCCTCGGCGTTTTCACCCGGAGAACTTATCACCATTTGGTGTATCATGCTTGCCCCCGCAGGCATTCCGTCTTCAGGCATGATGCGCTACGCCCTCAGCCCAATGGTGGCTTATCAGTACCTTGCTACCCCAGAAAACGATTGGGAATCGTTGTTTCACCACTATATTCCCCACTGGCGAGTGGTGCGAGATGAAACGGCGGCACGTTCCTTTTTTGAAGGGCTGTTCGCAGGCGAATCCGTGCCGTGGGATGCATGGATAACGCCAATCTTGACGTGGAGTGCCTATGTGCTGGTCGTCTATTTCGTGATGATCTGTCTCTCCGTGCTACTCCGCAAGCAGTGGGTAGAGTACGAACGGTGTGCCTTCCCGCTCGTTAAACTGCCAGTAGAGATGGCAGCACAGGGTAGAGGGAGCCTGGGTCCGATTTTTAAGAATAGCGCGCTCTGGTTCGGGTTCGCGTTCCCGGTCTTCCTGCATACAATGAACGGCCTGCATACGTTCTTTCCTGCCACACCACATATCCCACGTGATTTTTGGCTTAACCAGTATCTTGTCGAACGTCCTTGGAATGCTTTACGTCCATTTCAGATCGTTATTTTTTGGTCGATGGTCGGCTTTAGTTATCTTCTGACTTTGGAGGTATCGTTTAGCATCTGGTTTTTCTTCGTTTTTTACAAACTGCAATGCCTTTTGGGTGTAATGCTCGGTTTCCAACTCACTTCGGGACCGGGTGTTCAGTGGACGGGTAAATCATTTAGTGCAGCCCAAGAAGCGGGAGCATGTCTGGCGTTTGTCGCCATTGCTCTCTGGAAGATGCGACATCACATAAAAAATATGCTCCAGTTCCGACCATCCGATGAACCGCTCCCGCATAGTGTTACGATTTTCGGGTTACTTGGCGGTATCTGTGTGCTTGCGTTTTTTAATCATCTGATGGGAATGTCGCTCCCATTTGCGTTTGGTTTTGTACTATTTCTGCTTGCGATGTATATCGTATTGACATGGCAGGTCATTAACGGAGGGATTCCGTTCATCAATCCAACTTTTTCACCGCAAAGTTTCTTCTTGACGACACTGGGCACTTCAAAAATCCATCCTTCTACAGTGACCTCAATGATGATGCATCCAGTGTGCCTCACGTTGGATCTCCGTGAATTTATGATGCCTAACATCATGAATGGATTGAAAGCAGCGGACGATGCTCGTGTCAAGCGGCGGCAACTTCTCATCGCGATGGGAGTTGCCATGGTCATCGGGCTCGCCGTTTCCTATTACTCCGCAATCAAGATTAGCTACGAACACGGTGCGCCTTATACGGGCGGCAGTTGGTTCATGCGGCAACTTGAAGGGCTTCTGACGAGTCCAAAGACGGGAACAAATTGGACAAATACCGGGTTTATGATATTCGGAAGTGGTTTTACGATCTGGTTAATGTGGATGCGCCAAACCTTCGTATGGTGGCCTTTGCATCCGCTCGGTTACACAATGCTGAGCTCTTGGGCGACTTTTAAACTCTGGTTCTCGATATTTTTGGGTTGGGGTTTGAAGTTTAGTATTGTGAAATATGGTGGGTTGAAGGCGTATCGGAGCGCGAGACCTGTTTTTCTCGGTCTGGTTCTTGGGGAAATGACGTGTGCTGGACTCTGGGCAATTATTGGGATGATCACGGGGATTAGCACAGGGTATCGTATCTTGCCAGATTAGGTTGTTCTAGGACGACTTAACTTTCAAACTTACAACACCCTTCCACAAGAAGGTATAATAATTTTGCCTTGACATTCAAATTAGAAGCATGTACCATAATTAATGAAACCGAAAGCAGCAAAATAGGCAACAACATGCCCTAAAGGGAAATTTGATGAAAAACTGGATAATAGTGATCTGTCTCTTATTCACATCTTCCGCATTCGCTGAATTGACTCCCGAAGATATCTTAGCGATTTCCGATATTGTAGAAAAGTCGGAGGAACGCATGCGCGCATATATTGATAAATCGGAGGAACGCATGCGCGCATATATTGATAAATCAGAAAAGCAGACACGCGAATATGTTGATACAAAACTTGAATCACTTGAACACAAACTCGATGGTAGAATAGGTCGTTTGGAGGGCAGATTAAATGGGACCGACAGAAACATAACGATAGTTGTGGCACTAGTGGTGGGGGTCATGGCATTAATTGTTTTAGCAGTTGGCATACCGCAGCTCATTCTCGTCTCCAGACAAAATAATCAAAACACGATGAAAAAAGAACTTGCAGCAATGCGAGCTGAGATGCAACAATTCCGAAAAGAAATTGCCCTTCGGTTGCAGGACCGTTAAACGAAAAAATGAAAAATACAACTATTAAAACACTACTCATCTTCTGTTCGTTAGGCATTGGATTACCTTTCGCCTTTTCAGTGGATTTTATCCAGTTAGAACGTGAATTTTCAGGTAAAGGGACAACCCAAGGGCGATTTGGTAAGGATATTCACCTCGCCTTTGATAGACAGTACATTTACGTCAGTGATACTGAGAACCGACTTATCCAGAAGTTGTCGGCGACTGGAGAATTTCTGTTTCAATTTCCAGAAGCACCAGAATCCCCGGACAATATTCTGCGAAAACCCGGACATCTCGCTGTGGATAGCATAGGGAATATCTATGTTGCTGATGTAACTGTGCATCACATTGCCGAAACCGCCGATCCAAAAATTTATATGTTCGCGCCGTGTGTCCACAAATTCAGCGCAACAGGTGCGTTGTTGGACACGTACTTTGTCGATCCGGTGGATGTCCAGCCCAAAGTTGTTCTGCCAGCAAGTCTGATCATTGACGAAAAAGGAAAAACCGCTTTTGGTATTCAACCGAAAGGGTATGACCGAGCCTTGCGTGTTGCGCTCAATACCCAAAATGAACTTTACGTTTTAGACGCAGAACGGGGACGTATTCACAAGTTCGGAGGCGATGGAGAGCATCAACTCGCTTTCGGTAGGTATGGCGCCGATGATGGCGAGTTTGATATAGACGCTGGGGACATCGCGATTGACGCACGCGGAAATGTCCTCATCGCAGATACCGGAAACCACCGCATTGTGAGATTCGATTCAGCGGGTAAATTCTTGGGCAGTTTCGGCAGAAAAGGGCGTGGTAATGGCGAATTCGTGAAGCCGATGGCACTTACCACACTACCGACGGGTGAAATTTTAGTTAAAGACGCCAGTAGATTTCGTAGAAAGATAGGTGGGCTGCCAGAGATTATCGCTCTCTCTCCGACCTTGACGCAGCTTACGGAGATGACGCCCGGGCAAGCAGAACTCGCCGATACGATAGCGAACGCGGCACGCCCGCAATACGGACCCTTTGCTCAAAGTCCGGCATCTGCTGCCAATACTGCCGCATTGAACCGACGTGTGCGACTGTTGGAAGAAGCCGAATACAACCGTTACTACGCCGATGAAACCGATGATGAGGGTAAGGCAGAACTCGCTGAAGAACTCAAACGGACGGATATCCGCCTCACGCTCTTTCACAATGTTATCTCACGCATCCAAAAGTTTGATAGGAACGGACGGTATTTGGGACGTATCATTTACGAAACCGATCAACTTAGCGAAGAAAAACACGATCAGACCTTCTTGGATCTTGATAGCTCTGGACATCTCTATCTGCGAGACGCCAGCGATTTTACGATCGCACAATATTCGGTTACAGGTTTTACTGTGAAACCATCTCACATGAACGGGTTCTACACTGCTCGTACTGCGAGTCTACATAACAATTATTTGGAAGACTACGAAGACATCGACTTCTCAACCGATGTCCAAGACAAACTCAGCCAATTAGAACTTAAAAACATGTTTGGGTGGACGTATAGTCTTTCTGAGCGGTGGCATTTGACATTTCTTGATGAGTTGACTTATGGTGAGCAGGACGAACGGTATATCACCCCGGCGAAAGTAGAAGATAGTTACGATTTCGAGACACAGGCGTTAGAGAATGCACTCGCAGCCAATCTGAAGTTTATCACCAACCTAAATCCGTATCGCTATAAGGAGCTAAATCTGTCGATTGGACGTGTTGACGGTACGTCTGATTTGACGCAAGACGCTCTTTTCCCTGAACTGAACAGACAACACAGAGAGGATACCGGCGACGCGAGTTCTACGGTTATTGAACTCAATTGGGATATATGGTCGCGGGGGAACCTGTGGCTTCGCTATGCTAATCTGAATCCTGCTGAAACAAGTCGGAATTTTGTCCGGCGATTCTACGATGTCTCCGGCGACCTTTACGAAGTTTTTGGAAGTCGCAACGAAGCACGGCAGTTTATCGGTGAACTGACTATAAAGTTTTAAATGGATAAAACCAGAATCGTAGCCTGCAACAATACGCAGAAACACCCAAGCAAAAACACGCAGGCGGATCTACGGCGGGTATTTTTGTTTAACCAATCCTGCTGACCGAACCGCAAGGAATAATTAAAAAATGGAATTTCGTGCCCTTTATCCTGAAGAATTAGAGGCGTGGTTGGATCATGTTACGTCCGTCTTTACAGGCGGTAGGCAATACTTTTCTAATCACTGGCACAACGACCCGTGGCGGGATGCCGAGGGTATCCGGGTCGCGACTGACAATGGGACTATTGTCAGCACGGTTCGCGTTTTTATTCGGCAGATGTTTTTACACGGGGAACCGATAACCGTGGGTGGGATTGGTGAAGTTAGCACGCGTCCGGCATATCGCCGACGCGGGATTGCGACTCAACTCCTCAAGGATTCAATTAAGTTCATGGAAGACCGCGACATTGTCCTTTCTTCGCTCCATGGAAGCCAGCGAATTTACGCTATTGAGGGTTGGGAGAAGGTGCCTCGTTATCACGCAAGAGAACATTTCAGTGCTAAAAAGCAGTCAGAATGGGAAGTCCGTCCAGCGAATTTTGACGATGAAGCCGAAGTCAAGCAGATTGCTGAACTTTACGATCGGTATGCGCGAAAATTTAACGGCACCTTTGTCAAAGACAAAATAGAATATTGGACGAAGTGGGTGCGAACAGAGTCACCGAACGCTTGGGTTGCCGAGCGCGATGGGAGCATCGAAGGCTACGTTTCGGTTGTCCAGCGCGAAAACGCACTAAATGTTAAAGAGTTTATCGCTTCAGAAACACGCTTCGCAGAAGATAGAGGTAAGCAGCTTCTTGAAAGCATGCTCTCCGATATCATATTCCAAATGGGTGTACAATCGACCGAGGTTGTTTATCCTGCCCCTATTGCAGACGGGTTCAACGTCCCGACGATTGAAGAACACGGAAGTACGATGTATCGCATCAACCAACCGACTGTGCTTTCAGATAAAATGGGTTCCGCATTATTTGACTCAATACCAAACCTATTACATAATCAACCGAAATCTTTGGCGCAGGGTATCAGGTCACATCATGTTTTTTGGTATACCGATGGGTATTAATAGCGCGCCTTATGCTATTATTTTCCTTAAATAATCGTCATTTACCCGACTAAAGCCGGCAAACCCGCAAGCGTCCAGATTGGTAAACAGCAATCAATGGTGGAGTCCAATCCACCTGCATTTTGAGTAGGTCTTGTAAGTCGGCAATGACTTCTGCAGCTGTACGCCCACCTGGTCACAGGTGGATGATTCCAGGGCTTGGGTGGTTCTGATGAACAACGAGCGTCCCAAAATCGGAATCGTGTGTTAAAACGAACCGGTTCTTCGCGTGCGCCGTTGCGAGAATATCTTCGTCCTCGTAAGAGCCCCAACCCTCCTCACAAGCGGATACCACATCCACACCTCGCGACCGCAGAAATTGGACAACCCGAGAAGCAATATTGACATCAGCAACAAGTGGAGGCAGCACTGTTAAGAATCTCCATCTCGGTGTGAAACAACGTCAATAAAAATCTCGTTGCGGAGGGCTTTTGCCGCATAGGCGAGCACGGCTCGAATACTTTCTTCCGTTAAAATAGGATAATCTGCGATGATCTCTTGATTTGACATGCCGTTTGCCAATAACCCCAATATATGCTCCACGCTTAGACGCGTGCCTTCAACAATTGGCTTTCCACCAAGGATGCCCGGATTAGCAACTATTCTAACCATAATTTTTTTACCTCTCTATCGAAAATTTGTTAATTTTCACCTACATAGTTTACCAAATTTTCGGCGCAGCTTGCAAGCCAAAACAAACGAAAAGAAATTGACTTTTAATCCGATGCAGCATATAATCTTTGCCATGGTGAAATAGGAACTTGAGGTAAGGAATAGTGGAGGATATAAAAATGGCAAAATTACGGGTAGGCGTTATTGGTTGTAGCGGAATCGGCACGACACATGTATCAGGCTTAGTGGATATGCCGAATGTTGAATTAGCCGCTGGCTGCGATTTTGTTCAGAGCACATTGGATGCTTTCAAGGAAAAATATCAGGATAACTGGGACAATATTTCTCTGTATACTAACCATCAAGAGATGCTTGCCGCCGAGAATTTAGACATCGTGACGGTGGCGACTTCTGATCATCGGCACGCCGATCTGGTCGTTGACGCTGCAAATGCTGGTGTGAAAGGCATCTTCTGTGAAAAACCGATGGCAACGAGCATAGCAGATGCGGACAGGATGATAGAGGCAACGGAACGAAATGGCACTATCTTGTCGATCGATCATACTCGCCGATGGCAGCCCTTGTGGCGGCATACGAAAGAAGTCATCGTCGGTGGCGGGCGTATCGGGGATGTCCAGTATGTTATCGGGACGTTGAGCGGTGGGCGCGCAATGCTTTTCCGCAATGGGACCCACCTCGTCGATGCTATCTGCTATTTCGCCGATTCAGAACCGGAGTGGGTTTCTGCCGAATTAGAAGATGGCTACGAAGACTATAACGAGTATAAAGGCGATGGAGGACACGTACCAGCGACGGAACCATCGGCACACGGCTATATTCACTTTGCGAACGGTGTGCGCGGCTACTACGCTGGCGGTCCAAAGACAACCCTCTCCGGGTTCCGCGTGGAGATTGTTGGCACCAACGGCTATATTCTCATCAGTGACCGAGGGGCAACACTCCATCAAGACGATGTTGTTGAGACGATCGAGGCACCGACCTGGGACATTTTCGGTATCCCTGCTGGACCACGAGAGTTGGTAGGTCTGATTACAGAGGGTGGGGAACCTGTCTCACCTGGAAGTGAAGGCTATAAGGTTGTCCAAATTATTATCGGTTTCTTAACTTCGCAGCAGCGGGATAATGGGAAAGTCAAACTGCCGCTGTCTGGTGGTTAGCCTCAGTCGTTTTTCAAAACAATTGCATTCTCAGGTGTCCATTGCAGGTAGATCGTGTCGCCACGTTTGAAGCGATGTGTATCTTTCGTGCCTGTATTTTGTTGGTGGGCAATAAGTGGCGTTGGATAGTCTGTTTGCACCGTATACTGCAGCGTTGTACCGAGGTAACTTTCGTCTTGGATCACGCCAGGCAAGAAATTGGGAATATCAGGGAGTGGTGTTGTCCTTAAGTCAAAACGCTCTGGACGAATAGCGACGGTGACAGGTGTGTTTAGCGGCACGGCGCTGTTTGGGGCAGTGGCAATTTTAAGCGGCGGCTCCGTTGTCAGTAAGATCTCACTCTCGCTGATAAGCATCCCTTCAAGGAAATTGGAGATACCGATAAAGTCAGCGACGAAGCGGTTCCGCGGCGAATCGTAGATTTCAGACGGCGTTCCTACCTGTAGTATTCTCCCATTGTTCATCACTGCAAGCCGATCGGACAACGCCAACGCTTCCCCTTGGTCGTGGGTAACGTAAACAAACGTAATACCGACTTTACGTTGTAACGCCTTTAGTTCCAACTGCATCTGCTTTCGGAGTTTCAAATCAAGTGCTGAGAGCGGTTCATCTAATAACAGAATGGTGGGTTCGTTAATTAAGGCACGTGCGAGTGCTACGCGTTGCCTCTCGCCCCCAGAGAGTTCGCTCGGTTTGCGGTCACCGTATCCGGGTAACTGAATTAAATCCAACGAACGCTCAACCGCATCTAAGATTTCCGATTTAGCAATCTTTTTCATCTGCAGCCCGAATGCGATATTTTGCGCGACGGTTTTATGCGGGAATAAGGCGTAATTCTGAAAGACGGTGTTAACGGGACGGCGATAGGGTGGCATTTCTGCCATTATTTCACCGTTGATGCTGACCTCCCCGGTGGTAGGATATACGAATCCACCTATAACACGCAGCGTTGTCGTTTTTCCGCACCCGCTCGGTCCGAGCAGAGAAAAGAATTCTCCACCCTCTATTTGCAGCGATACATCGTCAACTGCAACCGTATCACCGAACTGCTTTGTTACGGATGTAAGAGTGATCTGTCCTACAGACATATAAAGTCTCTCTTACGGATACCAGAATAGGCACGCCTACTCAGTAGAAAGCACCCGCGTCAAGATTTGATTTACCAGTTGTGGATTTGCTTTTCCGCGCGTAGCACGCATTACCTGTCCTACGAGAAATCCGATCGCTTTCTTTGTGCCGTCACGATAATCTTGGGCGGGACCGGGGTTTTCCTCCACAACCTGTAAGACGATGGCTTCTATCTCTGAGGTATCCGTAATCTGTGCCAATCCCTTTTCAGCGACAATCTCCTTCGGCATCTTGCCCGACGCAAAAGCGTCGTCAAGTACAGATTTGGCGATTTTACCGCTGATGGTTGCGTTGTCAATCAACTGGATGAGTTCACTGAGATGTGCGGGTGTGACTTTCGAGTTTTGAATTTCAATTTCTGCTGTGTTAAGCAGCCGAGTCAGGTCACCCATAATCCAGTTTGCACAGGTCGTAGGCTCACCACTGAGTTGTGCGGCTTCATCGAAGAATTCAGCGATTTGGCGGGTGCTGGTCAGAAATTCAGTGTTTTCAGGAGAAATACCGTAATCTGCAATAAAGCGTTTGCGACGGGCAGCGGGTAGTTCAGGGAGCGTCGATTGAACTTCGGTAATCCACTCATCACTTATCTGGACGTGAACGAGATCTGGTTCAGGAAAGTAGCGATAGTCGTCTGCCTCTTCCTTGCCGCGCATCGCCACGGTCTTGCCAGTGTTGGCATCGAACAAGAGCGTCTCTTGCACGACCTCTTCACCCGCATCTAAGATCCGTGCCTGCCGTTTCACCTCGTATTCCATTGCCTCAATCAACTCTTGGAACGAATTTTTGTTTTTGATTTCTGTGCGTGTACCTAACTTTTTACTACCCTTGGGTCGTAGAGAAAGGTTCGGTTCGCATCGCAGGCTCCCCTCTTCCATATTGCAATCACTAACCCCGATATACTCTAAAATTTCTTTAACAGCACGGCAATAGACAATAGCTTCCTCAGGAGAGTGTAGTTCGGGTTCGCTTACAATCTCCAACAAAGGCACACCGGCGCGATTGAAATCCATAAAACTACGGGTCGGATCGCCTGTGACTTCAGCGTGAATGGACTTTCCTGCATCCTCTTCGAGATGAATTCTGCGGAGGGCAACAGTCCGAGGTGCACCTTCAAATTCAAAGGTTACGTGCCCGTTTTGACACAATGGGATATCATACTGCGAAATCTGGTAGTTCTTGGGTAGATCTGGATAGAAATAGTTTTTACGGTCGAATTTACTGGAAGTTGTGATTTTACATTCCATCGCCAAGCCAGCGCGAATCGCAAACGCCAAAGCGCGTCTATTGACAACGGGCAATGTTCCGGGCATCCCTAAGCAGATTGGACAGGTACAGTCGTTTGCCGAAGCACCGAAGGTGTAAGCGCAATGGCAGAAGAGTTTACTTTCTGTGCATAATTCGGCGTGGATTTCCAATCCGATAACTATCTCATATTTTTCCATTTTTTTAACAATTCACCAAGTGTTCGATAAAGTAAATTTAGCATGAATGCCAACGCCGTAGACCCGCAATGAACGTTGTTCATTGCTAAACGCTTTAGCTGATTTTTTAACAACCCGCAAGGCGTCCGTTGAGGCATTGGGCATGAACATAAGTCTCCATATATCCAATTGACTAACGTTTTGAAGATAATTCGTTGACAACGGCAACATTCGTTTCTACTTCGCTCTCTGAAGTCATGCCAATCGTCATGGCATGTACACAGGGTAAATTTATCACAAATTCAATTGCATCGCGTTGGCCGGTCGCGTCTTCTGCTAACTTTCCCTGCCCCAGCACTTTCATGCCATAGACACCTTTTCCAGCAAACGCCATCTGTTCCATTGCGCGGATAACATCGGCAGGAGATGCGTCCATGTGAACACCGGCGTGATTAATGCGAGCCAAGACGACATCAACCCATTCTGTCATCGCGGAGGTCTGGAAGGCACCATAATCGTGACAGGATACACCGTGTGCGCGAATCAATCCCTGCTCCTTACAACGGACGAGTGCTTCCATTGCATCCGGATAACGTTGTGGCCAATCCACCTGTGTGAGACAGTGGAGAAGCACAATGTCAACATAATCAGATCCGATCTCTTTAAGAAATCGCTTTACATCCGCTTCTACCGTTTCTCGTGTGCGGGATACTGTTTTTGTGGTGATAGTGACGCTTTCCCGTGGTAGTTCGTTAAGCGCTGCTTTGACGTGTGGGTGACTCCCGTATTGATCGGCAGAATCCCAAAATGTCACACCTTTTTCATACGCAAACAGCAGTAGATCGCGTAACGCTTCAAATCCCAAATCCGTCTGATTTGAGCGACCATTCCAGCCATTTGATCCAGTGCCAATCGAAAGTCTCGAAACATTTAAACCTGTTTTTCCAAGTGCAACAATTTCCATCAGATACCTTCCTTCAGTCTTGACATACAATGCATCCAAACCCTGCAGTCAGTTAAGTCTAAATTAAGTGTAACACAACGCCCTAAAATTTGGCAAATGATTTCTCCAAAGTTTACTTTTTTGTTGCCTTTTGTTTGAAAAGAACGTTACAATATGAGACAAGGTATTTAAGATCATATCCGGACAATTCATCTCCGCCGCAATTGAATTCACACTAACTTACTGCAGGAGGACCTAAAGTAAGGATTGAAATGAAATATATGAAAGTTTTTAGCAGAAACCTGACACATTCCGACAAAAAAGCGAACCCGCACACAGTATTAGATTCCATTATAATCCAGAAGTTCTTTTGGGGTTTGTTGGTCCTGATTTGCAGCTGCTTTGTAACGGATACATCGGTTTTCGCTGATGCAGAACGCAGTCCTGCATGGCAAGAAGCCTTTACTCTGGTTGACAAAGGGCACCGTAAAAGTGCAGTTTTGAAACTGGAGGCTTTATTGCGAACCGATCTGTCCGAGTCAGAGAAGTTTGAGATTCATCATGCCCTCGGTTACAACTACGAGAAACTTCGGAACCGTCCGAAAGCAGTCCATCACTACGCGCGAGTCGCTTCGCTTAACTATCCATTAGCAGACTATGCCATTTATCGTCTTGCGCGACTGTATGAAGGCATGAACAACAAGACCAAGGCGGTAAAGTGGCACGCAAAACTCGTCACAGATTATCCGACCAGTCTCTATATTTTGGAAGCAAAATGGGCTTTAGCAGAGCTATATCTTGATCAGAAACAATACAAAGCAGCAAAACCGCAGTTAGTTGAACTGGTTAAGCACCCAAAATACACCAGAGGGGCAGTCTTTGGACTGGCACGTTGTGATGAAGAATTCGGTGAAATTGCCGCTGCGTTCAATATGTATCGCGAACTCATTACAAAAAAGCAATCAGATAACATTGCCAAAGATGCGCTTGATCGACTCAAACAACTTATGCGAAAAAATAAGTCTTTAGCACTGACTTCTAAGGATCGGATTAATACCGGCTCAGTCTATTACTTCCACAAGCAATGGAAGGCAGCTGTAGCGGAATTGGAACGTATTCCCAATACGGAAGACTTGAATATGCGTGCGCATGCGCTTTATCTTATTGGGCGAAGTTATCAAGGGCGCCGGTGGTATAATACTGCGATTAAAAAGTTCAATGCTGTGATTGCGCTCGGAGATAAACATGAATATTTAACGCGCGCTACCTATCAAATAGCGCAATGTTACCGTCGAAAAGGGCATCTGAAAACCGCAACCAGCCGACTTGAGAAGTTCGTGAAAGACTATGCATGGAGCGAGTTGGTGGATAATGCGTTGTACGATATTGCCCAAATTTATGAAAAGCGCGGCAAGTCAGAATCAGCACTCAACGCATACGCCCGTTTAATCAAGGCGGCACCCAAAAGTCCATACGCCGACGTGGCAGCGTGGCGAACAGGTTGGCACCGCTTTGACCAAGGTCGCTATGAAGAAAGTTACAACGCTTTCAAAGGATTAAAGGAAAACTTTCCTGGAAACCGATACGCGATGGGTGCACACTTCTGGATGGCAAAGATCCGAGAACGTCAAAACCAGCCAGACCTTGCGCGGAAACTATACAAGGAAGTCGCCGAGTCCGGGTACTGGTACTATACTGCCAGGGCAAAAGCAATTCTGGGTATCGCTGCATCTGAATTGGAACCGAGAGCCATTCGGGATGACGAATTACCCGCGCGTGAGGCGTGTCCACATCAAATTCCACTGTTGATGAAACTCAGGCTTTATGAAGATGCAATTGCACATTTGAACCATCACATTAACACTGCCTCACTCTCTGAGCACCAATGCTATTATGATTTGATTACCTGCTATGAACGGCTCGCAATGTACGATAAAGCTCGGAAGTTAACTGAACAGTCGCTTGACAGTCCAACTTTTTCAAATGCGACGCGGGCGGACGTAGAGAAACTCCAACGGAAACTCTATCCGCGCTATTATGCCGACACAGTCGAGAAATACGCCAAACTGTATAACGTAGATACCTTTTTAATTGCTTCAATGATCTTAGAAGAGAGCCGGTACAATGCACAAGCAGTCAGTTGGGCAGGTGCGATCGGGCTGATGCAAATTATGCCCGCCACTGGGAAAGAACTCGCTCAGCAGCTCAAAATTCGCCGCTTCCGAACTTCAATGCTTAAACAACCTGACGTGAACATTCGGATGGGCACAAAGTATATCGGTTATCTCAATTCGTTATTTGATGGTAACCCAATGCTGGTAATTGGTGCGTACAATGGCGGTCCAGGGCGGATGAAGCGATGGGTGGCATCAAAAAATATAAAGGATATTGACGAATTCGTAGAGAAAATCACTATCCGAGAGACCCGGCTGCATATTAAGAAGGTTATTGATAGCTACGATCACTACGTTGGCATTTATCGGAAAACCGATGAACCGCCTGCTGTAAATTCAACAATGGATGTATCGGAAAAGCGACTACAAGGTTTTTAGCCCCAATAGCAATTGCCGAGCCATCTTGATCTTTTGTGTCAAAACTTCTCCAAAATCCAAGCTTTATAGGTCGGTTATTTCTGGTGCTTTGTCCCGTGTGAGGAGAATGCGGCGATGCCAGTCGGTATCGTTTTTCGCTGGAAAATCAGCGCGGTAGTGTGCCCCGCGGCTTTCAGTACGAACAAGTGCGGATTGCGTTATCATCAAGGCAACATTGAGCATATTAACTGTTTCAATCATCTCTACATCTGTTGTTTGAGGAAGCGCTGGTGAAACCGAATGAATTCCGTCAGTTGGGTTAACTGTTTCCTCGGCTGCTTCTGGTGCTGATTGTAGGTTTCCCAAACTTATTATTATATCTTGCAATTCGGCGAGGGTTTGTTTTAAATCCTCGCCGTTTCTTTCAATGCTCACGTTTTCCCAGAGCGTTTCCCGAATAGCGTCCTTTACCGCTTCCATAAAGTCCAAGTCCATTTCAATAGAAGCTGCTGCATTACCAATTATAGGTATATCAGGCGGGTGGTCGGGAGGCTGCGATGTGGCGAATATTGCGGCGTTTGTTCCAGCACGAGCACCGTAAACGAGGCATTCCAAAAGGGAGTTGCTCGCCAAGCGGTTTGCGCCATGGACACCTGTGCATGCCACTTCTCCACACGCATAAAGCCCTTTAATGTTAGTTTCTGTATCCGTGTTAGTGCGAATACCACCCATCATAAAATGAGCACCAGGGCGGACGGGTATTAAGTCAATGCTAATGTCTAAACCGTAATGCTTTGTTGTATCAGAGATAGTTGGAAATCGTTCAACAATAAATTCAGCCGGTTTATGGGTAATATCAAGGTAAACACACGGGAATCCGGTTAATTCCATCTCTATTTGTATGGAACGGCTGACGACATCGCGTGGTGCGAGTTCGCCCTTCTCGTGATATTTCCCCATAAAACGCTCACCACGTATATTTATAAGCTCGCCGCCTTCCCCGCGGACGGCTTCAGAAATCAAAAAGTTGGGCGCACCGTTTAAGTAGAGTGTCGTTGGATGGAACTGAACGAATTCCATATCGACCATTTCACATCCAGCACGCCAAGCTGCTGCGAAACCGTCGCCGGTTGCTACCTTCGGATTAGAGGTACAGGGATAGACGCGTCCTAGCCCACCTGTGGCAAGAATCGTGGCTTTCGCTCGGATGCAGACCAACTCTCCATCCACAACAGCGGTAGCCCCGGAACATGTGACGGTTTCCGAGGTTCCCTTCACCACATTTGCATCCGTTAGTAGATCAATAGCAAACGCACTTTGTAGAACATGGATACGTTCAGTGTTTAGTACACGTTGAATGAGGACATCGGTTGTTTCACGTCCGGTTGCATCACCTTTATGGACAATTCGGCGTCGGCTGTGCGCTGCTTCTTGTGTAAAGCGAGGTAGTGTCCCCTCCCAATCAAAGTTTGCACCCCAATCCAGCAGCTCAGCGACCCTTGGAATGCCTTCAGATACCATCATCTCAACGGCTTGGGTATCACACAAACCAGCACCTGCATCGCAAGTATCCTTTATGTGCAAGGCAATCGTGTCATCAAGGTTCATAGCAACAGCTATACCACCTTGGGCATAGTGCGTATTGCTCTCTGTGAGTGTAGTTTTGGTGATTAATGTTACATCGGCGTGTTCACTTGCAGCAAGGGCAGCGCGCAATCCCGCAGCACCACTACCAATGATAAGAACATCGGTGTCCCAACTTGAACGCCTCTTCGGATTCATCAGAGATGTTGGATTTTCCATTATGTTGGTTTTTGGTTATTGGTGCGCCTGCTACACAGGCTTTCAGTTGTCAGTTATAGGTCAAGGGGTTTATCGTTGAATGTTTCCCTATCGGCGCGTGGCCGACAACCGAAAGTGGAGCGCAGCGGAACGCACCGACAACCGACAACTATTTTGGCGTCTTAGGTGCGAAATTTTCATTAACTGGTACGACCTTACCAACGCCCGTAGCGATGAGTGTGCCATCACTGAGCGTAACCTCCGCTTTTGCCTCTACTAACCTCCGCGAAACCTTAATACGCTCTGCAGAAACAAACAGTTTCACACGCGTTGGTGCTGGATTGCGAAAACGGACTTCAAGTTGTGCTGTCACGGCGTGCTGATTGAACGTACTTATCCCGACGTAGGTAATCGCTTCATCTAACAACGTGCTGAGGATACCGCCGTGTAGAATGTCTGCCCACCCTTGCAAGTGTTCTGGTGGCGTACATTCAATACGAACAAATTCACCGTCATTTTTAATTTCGGGTTTAACCTGCAAGCCGAACGGGTTTCTCATACCACAGACAAAGCAGTGATCGTTATTGAGTGCGAGGTTCGCAGATGTGTCAGATTGCATGTCAACCGCCATATTACTCCGTTGATTGGGTGAGCATTCCGATACTTCGTGCTAATTTTTCCTGTTCAATCAGTAGCCGTTCAAGTAGTGCTCTCTTTTGTGCGACGACCTTTTCCGGTGCACGCTGGATGAAGTTGGGATTATCTAAGGTTTTCTGTGCTGCTGCTACATCCTTGACTGCTTGTTGATGTCGTTTACTGAGCCGTTCGCGTTCAGCGTCCAGATCGATTACATTGGCAAGTGGAATGTAGATGGCAAGTTCTCCGATGACGGCCTCTGCTGAAGCAGGGGGCTTTTGTAACGTTTCGGCAATGGTGATGTCTGCCACCCGTGTAAAAGCGGGTAAGTACCGCGGTAGATACGTTTCGAGTCGCTGCCGTACTTCGGCATCTGGGGACTGGATGTGGATCTCTACGGATGCGCCAATCGGGACATTTAACTCACCTCGAACGCTCCGAATACTCTCAATGACTTCCATAAGGGTTGCCATAGTGGTTTCTGCCGTTGGATTTTCTCCTACCGGCTCTGGCCAGGAAGCAACGGTTACGGAACTTCTGTCAGCCGCGGATCCACCTCTGCTACCGCCATGTGGGAGTTGTTGCCAAATTTCCTCGCTCAAAAACGGCATAATAGGGTGGATTAGGCGCATCGTCTGTTCCAGAACATCAGCGGCTACCCAGAGTGCCTCTGGTTCATCTTGGGCGATCCGCTGTTTGGTGAACTCCAAGTACCAATCACAGAATTCATGCCAGAGAAAGGCATAAAGTGTTTGCGCTGCTTCGTAGAATCGAAAGTTTTCAAGAGCATCGGTTGTTGTTTTAATGGTGTAGTTAAGACGACTCCGTATCCACGCAACCTCCAATACTTCCTGAGTATCCCGAACTGCATCTGTTTTTACAGGAACAGGATGTTTCTCTAAATTCATGAGAATGAATCGGGCGGCGTTCCAAATTTTATTGGCAAATCGCCTGCCTGTCTCAATCTGCGACTCTGGGAGCGAGACATAAGGGTTTGGTGTACTTGCATGCGTGAGTGCAAAACGGAAGGCATCCGCTCCATAGGTAGCAATTGTTTCCAGTGGATCAATGCTATTCCCCTTCGACTTGCTCATTTTCTGTCCCTTTTCATCGGCAACGAGTCCGTGCAAATAGACAATGCGAAATGGAACTTCATCCATACATCCAAGCCCTAACATTATCATCCTGGATACCCAGAAGAAGAGAATATCCCAACCCGACACAAGGACAGAGGTAGGATAGAAGGTTTTCAATTCTGGCGTTTCTTCTGGCCAACCCATAGTGGAAAAGGGCCAGAGTCCAGAACTGAACCAAGTATCTAAGACATCTTCTTCTTGTCGGAAATCGGGGGCACTACACTGGCACTGCTGTGGTTTTTCCATCGCAGCGATGATTGCATCGCATGTATTACAGTACCATATCGGAATCTGGTGTCCCCACCACCGTTGACGTGCGATGGGCCAAGGTTCGATGTTCTCCATCCAATGATAGAAGCGAGCAGTTTCGCGTTCTGGAATAAATTTGACCTCACCCTTTTGGGTCGCCTCTATTGCGCGCTGGGCGAGAGGTCGGACATTCATAAACCACTGCAAGGATATGGCAGGTTCCACAACCGCACCACATCGATCATGATGCCCAACAGCGTGTCGATGTGGCACAATTTTGACGAGGTAATCAGCATTTTCTAAATCTTCCACGACCTGTTTACGACAGTCCGATCTTGATAAGCCGACGTATTTTTCAGGGGCATTTTCGTTTATATCTCCATCTCGTGTGAAAATAGTACGTTGTTCGAGGTCGTGTCGTAAGCCAATCTCATAGTCGTTGGTATCGTGTGCTGGTGTCACTTTTAAGGCACCAGTGCCGAACTCTCTATCAACATAAGGATCGGCAATTATTGGGATCTCCCTGTCACACAGTGGAAGGTGTGCCGTTTCTCCAATCAAGTGTTGGTATCGTTCATCGTCGGGATGCACAGCGATAGCAGTGTCGCCTAACATTGTCTCTGGTCGCGTCGTGGCAATTTCAAGGACAACATCGCTATCTTTAACAGGATATCGGATGTGGTAGAAGTTACCATCTATCTCAATAGGTTCGACTTCAAGATTACTGATAGCCGTATTGCACTGCGGACACCAATTCACCATGTAGGTGTCCTTATAGATGAGTCCCTGATTGTAAAACTTGACAAAAGCGGTCCGAACAGCCTCAGAGAGTCCTTCATCAAGCGTAAAACGCTCGCGCGCCCAATCGCAAGAACACCCCATTTGCTGGAGTTGTGAAACTATATAACCAGCAGATTCGGCTTTCCACTGCCACATGCGTTCGATGAATTTTTCGCGGCCCATGGTTGTCCGACTGGTACCCTCTTCAGCGAGTTGTCGCTCCATGATAAGTTCGGTGACAATACCGGCGTGATCTGTCCCTGGCATCCAAAGCGTGTTATAGCCTTGCATGCGTCGCCATCGGATGAGGCAATCTTGGAGCGTGTTATCCAAGGCATGCCCGATATGCAGACTACCTGTGATATTCGGTGGTGGGATCACAATTGCGTAGGGCGATTTCTCAGAAGTCGCTTCAGCATGAAAGTAGTCGTTTTTCCGCCAAAATTGGTACCATTTCCCCTCAATTTCCTGGGGAGTATAAGTTTTCGGAAGATTTGCCATATTTTTGAAGACCTTTCTTTAACAATATTGGCTTGCGAGCGGCACCATTAAGCGAAGAGCGGCTCTACCCACCCGTATGTCCCTTTTCCCATTTCATAGAGCAGATTCACCTGCCGCGTCTCGGCATTCAGAAATAGGAGGAACGCTGCGTTCGAGGCTTGAAGTTCTGTTGCGGCTTCTGCGACAGTAAGTGGCTTGGAGGCAAATTTCTCTTGCGTTGCCACAATTGTAGGGGTATCGGTAGCATCAATTTCCACGGGTACTTCCTCATCCCTATTCGGATTGAGTTGCGCGACTACCTCCCGGTGCGGTGCGACATTTCTCCGATCTTTCACTCTGTCTCTATAGCGACGAATCTGGCTGACAATCTTATCTGCCGCGCTGTCCAGTGCAGACACTACCTCATCAGTATGGCTTTTCGCATAGAACGACACACGTGGTGCTGTAACTATCATCTCAGCGTCAAACCGATGCTTCTCTGCTTTAAGGACGACATTTAACTCGTGCATCCCGCCAAAACGGGCTTCAATTTTATCAGCACGCTTCAGAATGTGTGCATGAAGATCATCAGTAATTTTTAAGTTATGGCCGGAATATGTTACTTTCATTTTAATTATCCTCTCTTCCTGTATGCGCCTTAAACCGTAGATCAAGGCTAAGTAACCACCTAATAGCTGAGAAAATAGATTGCCTCTCATCCAAGGCTCAAGGTCTCTCCACCTGAGAATTTACACGGACAGAATATCTTTCACGTGATGTTGGGATACCTAATTCATCGCGGTATTTCTGAATGGTTCGCCTTGCGACTCGGATACCCTTTGCTTTCAAGGAATTACTGATTGCCTGATCGCTGAGGGGTTTCGCTGGTGCTTCGTTCACAATCATTTCTTGAATTAGGCTTTTCACCTGCTTAGCAGAAACACCCTCGCCTTGCGTTGTCGACAACTCATTGCTGAAGAAATACCGCAACGGATATATACCATGTGGGGTTTGTACATATTTATTGCTCGTTACGCGACTGACAGTTGATTCATGAATGCCGAGTTTTTCAGCTATCGTTCTTAACGTTAGGGGTTTAATACCTTTAACGCCCTGTGTTAGGAATTCGGTTTGTATCTCAAAGATGACTTCAGTAACTCGAGCGATAGTGCTGCCGCGCTGTGCGAGACTGCTGAGCAGATTTGTGGCATCACGATACCGTTTTTCTATCCATTCTTTTGCTTCAGGATCCAAGGTATCTTGATGGTTCTGCATGATATTCAGATAGTAAGGATTTATCTGCAACCGAGGTATGTAACTATCTACAGAAACAGCCTGATACCTTCCATTAATGTACTGTATTTCCACATCGGGCGTAACGGCTTGAGCGCGGGGACCCTTTTTGAGAGTGAGCGTCGTTGGATCCGTGAAGTATCGACCTGGGTATGGAGATAAGGTCCGTATCCACTGTATAGCTGCATCAATATCTGCGATGTCAACTTTCAATGCTTCAGCAATAGAGTCCCATTTCTGATTGAGGAAAGCATTAAATTGGTTTTCAACGATCTCTTGGGCGAGGCGGCAGGTAGGCCTGTTCTCACGCAAAAAATCTGGGACTTCTCGTTCAGCCCCTGATAAGAGATATGAACCATTCTCCTGCCCGATTTCACGAATATCTCCATTTAGATTGCGAATCTGGATTAACAGTGCCTCTTGTACATCCCGATATGCGATACCGAGCGGTTCAAAGGTATCCTGTATCTTGCGAAGCACAACTTCAACTAATGCTGTATCACACCCAACCTCATTGGCAATATCTTCCAATGTCAACTGATAAAGGTTCAACACCAGTCTATCGCTACGCGGAAGTTTTTCATACAAAATAGTATATGTCTTTTTGTTATCCTCATCCGTAATTTTCCATGCGAGCTCGATACGCACACCATCATTCTCAACGGCAGGACATGCGATTTTTTTCGTAGTAATTGTAGCAGTTTTGGAAAATTGGCTATCATTATCGTTGGTTGCCATCTGCAAGTTTTTCTGAATAACGCTATGCAGCTCTGTTGAGAGGTATCCAGCATCCAGTTCTGTTACGAATTCGCATGGAATCTGAAACAGTTTGAGTTCTAATTGCCCATCATCATTTAGATTTCCAAGAATGCATTCTCCAATAGCGCGCTCGGTTTCAGATGTTACAATATGAGGGTAGGCAAGTTGGAGTTGCTCAGCAAGGTGTTCATGTAACAAGCGCTCTTCTGGCATATCCGATGGTAACTCGTCAGTGTCCGAGTGACTGAAATTCACCCGCTCACTAAGTGAGGCACGATCCTCGAAGACGGTCTCCCAATCAATATCAACAGCAGTATCTTTCTGGTCAATATTGGTCTCCGGTTCATTCCATTCAAGCGTTGAATCTAATTCTTCATGGGGAAGTGCTGTCTCTTCTTCCTCAAATTCAAGGAGGGGATTCTGCTCTAATTCTTGCGTGATAAATTGCGTCAGTTCCTGCAGGGGCATATTAAGCACTTTAAGTGCCTGTTGCAGCCTCGGTGTAATAGACATTTTTTGCGTCAATTGAGGAGTCTGGGTAAGTTGCGCTTTGTACATTTTCTGCCTCTGCTGAATATGTATAATACACTCTGTGCTTGTGTTTCTTAAGCTTATGAGAGCCATATTAGGCAACAATTCGTCTGTCCAACAGATAGAACACGACGCTGCACCTAATTAAGTTTCACGGCGATCACAGCTGCGACGCTAATCCCCCGGCGATTCAATAGTGTCTGCTACTCGATAGGAAAAATTGTGTCCAAAGTAGAGATCTCTCGCAGTCTCGTTGTTGATAAGTTCTGTAGGCGTTCCTGCAAGAGTAATTTTTCCATCAACAATGATGTATGCCCTGTCAACGATGTCGAGGGTTTCAACAGCGTTGTGGTCTGTAATAAGCACTCCAAGATTCCGGTCGCGTAAATGTGAGATGAGCTGCTTAATATCGGCAACAGCAATCGGATCTATTCCGGAAAGCGGCTCATCAAGTAGAATGAAATCAGGTTGTGCAGCGAGGGCTCGCGCTATTTCGGCGCGACGACACTCACCACCTGAGAGCGTATACGCCTTTCGCTGTAATAGATTTGAAATGCCGAGCTCATCTGTCAATTCGCGAATACGGGGTTCACGCTCAGATTTTGGCATGCCTTGGGCTTCAAGAATCGCCTCAATATTCTGTTGTACTGTTAATTTCCGGAAAATCGAAGTCTCTTGTGCCAGATAGCCAATGCCGAGCCGAGCACGTTTGTACATCGGATAAAAGGTAATATCTTTATCGTCGTACGTGATTCTGCCAGCATTGGGACGAATCAATCCCACTACCATGTAGAATGTCGTCGATTTTCCTGCGCCGTTGGGACCTAAGAGTCCGACTATCTCACCTTGCTTCACCGACAGGCTCACCTCATTAACAACGATGGGTCCACGGCGTGTATAACGTTTTACGAGTCTGTGTGCTTGGAGTTCTATTGCCATGACTTCTAATTATAGTATTTCATTATGATTAACACATTGTGCCAATCTGATGTAAAATAACGATAACGCTTTAAGGCTTATGTAACGCACCCATCATGTGGACGTTGACAAAAAAGTTTCCGAAAGGCTTGAAACTTGAGATTAGATAATTGGCTTAATTGTTCTCAGATTCTTCCGTTTCAGCGTTTGCATCTGCGTCATTTGTGTCTTCTTCGGTGTTTGTATCAGTTTCTTCCAGAGGCTCGGTATTTTCAACATCTCCAGCGTCTGCCTCAGATGCCGTTCCTGTGTCGCCATCCGCATTAAGGGTTTCAGCGTCTGCACCTTCTGGAACCTCACCTTCCGTTTGTTCCGGCACAGTTGTGGCAGTATCTGCTTCGTCAGCACCTGCCTCGCCTTCGGTGTTCTCGTCTGCTTCTGTTTCCACCGGTGCTGCTTGTGTAACGGTAACTTTGAATTTAACACCACCCTCGCCTGTTTGCTTTCCAGTCGTTCTATTAAAAGTGAAAAGCTTGGTTTCGAGCCGATCCTTATTTTGTAAAACAACGACATTCTCTTTAAGCACAACGGTATTCGTTAGGTTGTTCATGATAGCATGGTCACAGGTAGCAAAGATATCTTGATCTCGGATCTCTACATTGCCCACAGCAATAACTTCTGTCGTTGTTCCCGTTTCCGTATCGCTTATGAGGGTGATTTTATCAGCATTGAGAAATCCAATTTCAATGCCCTGCTCATCATACCGAATCGTCTTGGCTTCATCAATAAGAATGGTTATACCATCCTTCTCATATCGCTCCATTCTTTTTGAGGTGCCAGTAATGGTTTCTGTAGTAGGTTCAGCGGAGGCATCGTTATTATTGGCATTTTCACTATCCGTAGTTTCAGTACTCTCTATGCCCTGTGCGTTGTTCTCTGTGGTTGATGTTACATCGTTAGTGATTCCAGGAGCAGTTTCCGCTTTTGTGTCCTCTGCCTTGAGGGTTAAGGGGACGCTACATATAAAGAGTAACAAGAAGCCGGCGTAAACACAAAAATTACACAATTTACGGAGGCGAAACCCGTATTCATGTCTATTCCGGCACAGTAGAGGTTTTGTTATTTTCATCTGTCTTCTCATCTTTTGGGTAAAGTTTAAATTGGTTGTTTTTCATTGTTACCGTTTCAAGCGTCGGATTCGCAAACATTTCCGTCCCGACCCAGGTGGAATCTCCACGTACAATCGTGACTTCTTCCGGTGCATATAATCTGCCTGCCCGATTCTGCCAATGGAGGAGTTCACTATATAAGGTCCCATTTTTGCTGACACCCACGACATTTCCTGAAAGATGCAGATTATCTCTCTCGCTACCTGTCAGCAACTGCTTGCCCTTTTGACTCGTCAAAGTAATAGAAACAGCACCGTCTTCAAAAATCTCAACAGTTGGATTTTCGACTTCAACGTAACTTCCGTGGAATGTTGATGTATCCCCGACAAGTGTCCATTTGACGACCCCTGCTTCAGTGTGTTGTGTAGAGAACCGCTCCAGTTGCTGTGTCGGAACTGCCTCTACCGATCCATCAGTTGCATCAATCGGGGTCTCTGTGCTTTTACAACAAACTACACAGAGGAAGAAACAAAGGAACAAACATGTGATCATGCAATTAAGGTTGTGTTTTCCACCGTCGATGCATCCAAATCCACTGCGTTGGGTATCGCCGAATGTAGGATTCGATAATTTTTGTGAATTTCTGTGTATTGGTGACAAGATCCTTCTCTTTTACATCTGTTCGCTGTAATACCAAGGGCGGTTCGATAATTGCCCGGTGCGAACCATCGGACTGACGGACAATAAACGTTGGTAATATCGCTGCCCCTGTTTTGAGCGCAATAGCGACAGGACTGTAAGGTGTATATGCTGGCTGACCGAAAAAATCGACGAAAACGCCACTTACACTTGTGTCTACATCAGCGACAATCCCAAGCAGTTCATTACGTTTGAGACACCGAAGCGCGTGGCGAATTCCTGTATCTCGGTCGATAGTCGCATATCCTGCTCGCTCTCGGTAACTTGAAACCAAGGCATTTAATCGAGGCGAACGCAATTCACGAACAATAGGGGTCAACGGAGCAATCGTAGCAGAAATACCTGCCGCAAGCAGTTCCCAATTCCCGAAATGCCCTGTGAGAATGATCGCGCCTTTCCCTTGTGCGAGTGCTTGCTCTGCATGCTGAATGCCTTCAAAACTGATATACTGCTGAATTTTTTTTGAATTCATGCGCGGAAATTGCATAAATTCTAATACAGTTTTGCCTAAATTTTCAAAGCACTGCTTTGCTATCGCTCTAATCCGGCGTTCATCGGGAAGGTCTAAACTACGCTGTAACTGTTGACATGCTAATTCCCTCTGCCGCCGTGCAAGCCAAAATATGAGGGCACCTAATCGACCTCCGAGTGCCAAGGTCGCTGGGCGTGGCAGTCGGGATACGAAGCATCCGATTAATTTGGCGGTAAACCCATAACACCAATCTTTCATTTTTAATTATAGTATACTCAATTTTTGCCAAAATTACAAAGAAATTTGTAAGGCAAAGGCATATTATACGGCGTATAAGTAGACTTTCTCTACCTTTTAGAACGTACGTTCACAGTTGCAAAACTTTTGGGTTTTCCAGTTCTATTCCTTATTTTTAGTTATGAACAGCCCCAGTTCTCTTCAAAAAAAGAGATTCTGTTCAGAAATCAATAAATTCAACAGTTCTGGCGGAAAATAGGGCTTGATTCTCATCACAATTGCGAGTAAACTCTAAAGCAGATACAAAACGGAAACCTTTATGCATAACCCTGAAAATATCAATAAGCAGCTTGTCAATCTCGCGATTCCAAATATTATTAGCAACTTTTCCATTCCTCTGTTGGGTGCGGTGGACACTGCTTTAATGGGACGGTTAGAGTCCGAATTCTACCTTGGTGCAGTAGGCATTGGTGGCATTATTTTTAGTTTTATCTATTGGGGATTCGGGTTTCTCAGAATGGCGACAACCGGATTGACGGCACAAGCCTTCGGAGAAAACAACATTCCAGAATGCGGTCGCTTACTTTTGCGAGCGACATGTATCGGTATTACTTCCAGCCTTTTACTTTTCGGCTTTCAGTGGCAGCTTGCTGATATAAGTTTCCACCTCATCGACACCAGTCCTGAAGTTGAAAATCTCGCCCGCACTTATTTTTATATTCGTATCTCTGCTGCCCCCGCGACATTGTGCTTACACGCCTTCCATGGCGTTTTTTTGGGTTTACAAAACGCGCACTATCCGATGTTGTTGACGATTGTTGTGAATCTCGTCAATATTGTTTTAAATCTGATATTTGTGCAGACACTGGGTATGAAGGTAGAGGGTGTCGCATTAGCAACCGTCATTGCCCAGTATATCGGGTTACTTTTGGCAATTCTACTCTTTTTTAGACGCTATAGAAGTATTTTGACAACGTGGAACCTTCGGGATGTCTTGGTGTTTTCCAAACTCAAACGGTTTCTCAGCATCAGTAGCGACATTTTCATCAGGACGTGCTGTCTTACGTTTAGCCACGCTGTTTTCACGGCAAAATCCGCTGCGTTGAGTGATACCTTCTTGGCAATTAACACAATTCTGTTACAGTATATTAATCTAATGTCTTATGCAATTGATGGATTTGCCTTTGCGGCGGAGAGCCTGGTCGGTAAGTATAAAGGGGCGCAGGATATGCGGAATCTCAAAAGGACAACGCGTCAAGTTTTCCTCTGGGCGTTTGTGTTCGGAGGTGTGATTATGTTAATCTTCGTTGTGGTTGGAGAGCGGCTGCTGTATCTCTTTACAAATCAGATGCCCCTTATTGCAGGTGCGAAACCTTATCTTATCTGGATAACCGTCGCACCTATTATCAATGTCGCCGCTTACATTTGGGATGGAATTTATCTGGGGGCGACTGCTTCTAAGGCATTGCGAAATTCTGTTTTTATATCAACCGCTCTCTTTTTGGGTTCGATATATCTGTTGATACCTTTCAAGAATCACGGGTTGTGGGGAGCATTAACGCTGCTGTTGGTTGCCCGAGGTATCTCGCTAACAGTGTTAGCACCGAAATATTTGTTTAAATCAGATAATTCCCGATAAGCGTGCTATATCTATAATTAGGCAAGTCCACAGATAGGACAAAAAAGTTGAAAATGCTTACAACTTATGCTAAACTAAAAAATATTATACGCTATAAGGAGAACGAAACATAATGCCAAAATTTGGTGTAAATTTATTGCTCTGGGCAGATAAGTTTGATAGAGAAACCGCAGACCTAATTCCTAAAGTTGCTGAAATGGGGTTTGAGGGTGTCGAAATCCCGATCTTTGATCCTGATACAGTGGATATCCCTTATACCCAAGCACTATTGCAAGATACTGGATTGGAACCGATCGGTTGTAATATCATGGGACCCGACAGGAATCCGATTGATGAGGACTCGGCGATTCGTGAAACTGGAAAGATCTACCTCAAACGCGCGATCGAAATCATTGCGGAACTGGGCGGAGATACATTTGTCGGACCAATGTACAGCGCAGTCGGTAAACTCGTCGGCAGAGGCAGGAACCAGCAAGAATGGGATTGGTGCGTTGAAGGACTACAAGAGATATCTGAATTCGCAGGACAACACGGTATTACACTCGCCAGTGAACCGCTCAATCGGTTCGAAACCTATTTCGTAAACATTGCCGCAGATGCAGTCAAACTCTCAAAAGCGGTCGATAGCCCCTACTTCAAAGTCCACCTTGATACGTTCCACATGAATATTGAAGAAAAAAATCAGGCAGACGCGATTATTGCGACTGGTGATTACTTGCACCACGTTCACTGTTGTGAAAACGATCGTGGCACTCCAGGCACGGGACCTGTAGATTGGGATGGTGTGTTCGGTGCACTGGCTCAAGTGAACTACGATAGATGGTTGGTTATTGAATCCTTCACACCAGCAGTCAAGGAAATCGCTGCTGCGACATGTATCTGGCGTGACATTGCACCGAGTGCCGAGAGCCTCGCGACAGATGGACTCGCGTTTCTTAAAGAGAAAGCAGCGCAATATCTATAACAGCAGTCCGTTTGTAATCCTGCGATTTATCGCACCTTATTGGAAAGTGAATATCCAAAGTGGGAGGAATTGAGATGTGTTGCGTCAAATTAATGGGTCTGTTCTGTGCAATATTTCTTGCTGTTTTTTTTACGAGCGAGGTCGTAGCACAGCACACTATTTCAAATCAAATAGAGACGAATTCCGCTGACGAATCCCAATTTCTCAGCAATACCCGACAGCTCACATACGACGGAAAGCGCGCTGGTGAGGGATATTTTTCAGAAGATGGCAATGCGCTTATCTTCCAAAGTGAACGTGAATCGGACAACCCTTTTTACCAAATTTACTTCTTAAACCTACTAACAGGGGATACACATCGCGTCTCACCCGGTATCGGCAAGACGACCTGTGCATTTTTTCGTCCTGGAACCGATGAAGTGCTTTACGCCTCGACACACCACGATGTTTTTGCAAAGGCAAAACAGGAAGAGGAATTGCAATTTCGAGCATCCGGAAAAGAACGTCGTTACAGTTGGGACTACGATGAGGCGATGGACATCTTCTCAGCGAATCGAGATGGCAGCAATCTCAAGCAGCTAACAGACGCTTCCGGTTACGATGCTGAAGCGTCATACTCGCCTGATGGCAAATACATCGTTTTCTGTTCGCTCCGGGATGCTTATCCTAAAAGCCAACTCTCTCCAAAAGAGCTTAAGCAACTGGAAGTAGATCCTGCCTATTTCGGCGAAATTTATATCATGAATGCCGATGGGTCAAATCAGATACGCTTGACAGACTCGCCAGGCTACGACGGCGGTCCCTTCTTTACACCGGATGGACAACACATTGTCTGGCGGCACTTCACAACCGACGGAAGTCAAGCGGACATTTATACAATGCGGATCGACGGTTCAAATGTCCAACGATTGACCGATTTCGATAGTATGTCCTGGGCACCCTATTTCCATCCGAGCGGTGCTTATGTTATTTTCGCTTCCAATAAACTCGGATTTTCTAATTTTGAGCTATACCTCGTTGACGCAAGAGGTAGGCATGAACCGGTTCGTGTTACCACAACTGACGGATTTGATGGACTTCCCGTCTTCTCACCTGATGGAAATCGCTTATGTTGGACCTCTAATCGAAACAGCCAAGAAGTCTCGCAGCTTTACCTCGCTGAATGGAACCACGCAGCAGCATTAGAGGCGATCGCTGCGGCACCGAGAAGTCAAATTTCAGCGGTGCATCCCATACGGAGGGTTTCCAATTCCGAATCTGCTAATAAAACGAGTATCCGAAAACACATCGAATTTCTCGCCAGCGATGCCTTGGAAGGTAGGATGACGGGTTCGGAAGGGGCAAAACGCGCAGCGGCGCATATCGCTGCCCAGTTCTCCGAATTGAATCTCAAGCCTTTCAGTGACGAAGAAAGTTATTACCAAACGTTTGAATTCACCGCAGGTCGACGGATTATATCGAAAGAGAATCGGTTTCATATCATACGCCAGTCCCACGGTTCGGAGCAGGTGATGGAATTCAAGGTGGAACAAGATTTTCAACCGCTTTCTTTTTCTCGTAATGGTGTCGTTGAAGGTGAAGTGGTCTTTGCTGGATATGGGTTATCTGTTCCCGGTGAGCTTGGGGAGGGATACGATGCATACGCTGGATTGGATGTAAAGGATAAAATCGTTGTTGCCCTCCGCTACGTTCCTGAAGCGGTTGAACCGGAACGCCGTCAGCAATTGAATCGATACGCCGGGCTTCGCTATAAGGCGATGCAGGCGCGGGAGCAAGGCGCAAAAGCGTTTCTTGTTGTTGCTGGTCCAAACTCTCCAAATGCAGGCAAGTTGATTCTGCTTGACTTTGACAGCAGCCTCGCAGATTCCGGTATTGTTGCAGCGTCAATAAGTGAGACCGTCGCGAACGCACTCTTTGCACCATCCGGCAAAGATCTGAAAGAGGTACAATCTGGACTCGATGTGGAAAATCCGCACTTCATCGGACAGTTCCCACTGCCCGATGTCAAAGTTAAAATCGTCGTTTCGATTGAGAAAGTTAAGAAAACAGATCAGAATGTTGTTGGACTTCTGTCCCCACCGGAATTAACAGACGACACCGAGTATGTTATTGTCGGTGCACATTATGATCATATCGGTTACGGTGAGATAGGTTCGCTGGCAAGGAAGGACGAGGAGGGACAAATTCACAACGGGGCAGACGATAATGCCTCTGGCACCGCCGTTGTATTAGGTTTGGCAGCAACACTCAAGGCAGCTTATCAAGAACACCCCGAAAAGTTTAACAGAGGCGTTATCTTCGCGCTCTGGTCAGGAGAGGAGCTTGGACTCATTGGTTCCACCCACTTTGTTAACGACTCCGTTGTCCCTTTAGGGCAAGTAACAGCATACATCAACTTTGATATGGTGGGACGGCTTCGTAAAAATAAACTGATCTTGCAAGGTGTCGGCTCATCATCTGTATGGACGAAACTGATTGAAAAGCGGAACATCCCCGTCGGTTTTAACTTGACGTTACAAACGGATCCGTATTTGCCAACAGACGTGACTGCCTTCTACCCAAAAGAGGTCCCGGTACTCAGTTTCTTCACCGGTGGACACGAAGACTACAACCGTCCAACAGATGACATAGAAACACTTAATTACGACGGACTTGATCGGATTGCACGCTTGGCACACGGCATCGTTTTGGACTTAGTCGGCACCGCTGAACGTCCGGAGTATGTCCGAGTTGAACGGAGTCAATCAGAGGAAGGAAGCCGAGATACCCTGCGCGCTTACCTCGGTACGATCCCTGACTATACAACGGAAGGGACAGGTGTGAAACTCTCTGGTGTTCGCGCCGGAGGCCCCGCCGATAAAGCCGGTTTAAAGGGTGGTGATGTCATCGTTGAATTTGGTGGACAGGAAATTACCAACATCTATGACTACACTTATGCGCTTGACGCCGTGAAAATCGGTGAACCTGTCGAGGTCGTTGTCCTGCGAGAGGGAAAACGAGTAACATTGACAGTCACACCGGAAGCTCGGAACTGATTTTTAATATCACATTCATATTACTACCCTTCACCCCTTACTAACGCTGGATTTTCTCGTCTTAAAAAAATATGAGAAAAAAGATATATGTTAGTATATAGTGCTGAAATTTATCGTTGACTGATGTTTATGCTTCTTAGTTCCAAAAAACTTTTATGAAACAGTTGGCACTACTGTCCAAGGAGATACTTATGAACACTAAAGTTTTTAAATCAATGCTTTGCGTATTCTTTTCACTTTTAGTCGTGTTGTTGTCTGGGTGCGAACGGATGCAGGATATGGGAATGACAGATGAGATGATCACGCCTCCTGATGCTGACCCTATGCCTACACTGAAAGTAGGTTTAATTCGCCACTTGGATTATATTGATTTAGCCCAAGGAGCTGAACTTGCCCAGCAACAGATCAATGCAGCCGGTGGTGTTCTCGGAAGGCAGCTAGAATTTGTTGTTAAAGAGGAGATAACCGATACAGTTGCTCAGACCGCAATAGATTTTGCTGAGATGGGAGATGTTGTAGCAATTATAGGTCCCCTGTTTTCAACCCATGCCGTGAAGGTCGGTCCCGTTGCCACCATTCCAGTACTTGCGGGGGCAACAGGCAAAGATGTGACGGAAACGGGTGATTTCATTTTTATTGTTGGTGCCTCTAATGCGTTGCAAGCAGAATTGATGGCAAATTTTGCAGTGGACGAACTCGGCGCGAAAACCGCCGCAATGATTTGGCAGAATCAGGATGTCTATTCCGGGGGATTTGTTGCAGAATTCAGGGCCAATTTTGAGAAACTCGGGGGCAGTATTGTTGCCGAGGAGGTCTATGAGCCAGGTGATACAATGTTTGACGCACAACTTGAACGCATCAAAGCGGTGGATCCGGCTGTCCTCTTTCTCGCCAGTTTCCCGCCAGAGGTGCCTCTTATTATGGAACAAGCGAGGGCGATGGGGATTACAGCTACTTTTATCGGCAGCGACGGTTGGGATACCGCAGACCTGCATGCAATGATAGCGGATAAGTCCCTGCTCACAAAGTCCTACTACTGTAGCAATTTCCATCGGGCCCAGGCGGTAGAATTTGTTTCTGCATTCGAGACTATGTTCCCTGGAACGCCTGCTGGTGGTGTTGCCGCAGGTGGCTACGATGCGGTGCGGTTACTTGCTCAAGGCATCGAGAACGCACAATCAACAGATCCAAAAGTGGTTCGCGATGCGATTGCTGGCATCATGGACTATGAGGGGGCGACCATCATTTCTCATTTCAAGGCAAATGATAATGGGCAAAAACGCGAGTCTAACAACAGTGCCGTCGTGGTTCGAGGTGAAGATAGAACAGTCTATCCCTACGAAAACTAAAATGAGATCGGACGCAGTGTTATTATCACATCATGTGAAAACGGTGTAGGTTTCCTACACCCTTTTACTTTTTCAAAACGTTTCTCATTCCGGAGTCGATGTAGATTTGATTGAAGGGAATCCGGCTTATGGGTTTGGAAATATGAGTTGTGCGACGACCCCTGCATGATCGGAGGGCCACAATCCCGAGGCTATCCGATCTGAAGGTTTATCCCCTATGGTGTGTATCATAACAGAAACAGGAAGCTCCAGATTACGGACGAAAATTTGGTCAATCCGTACAGAGTGGCTACTCATGTCATTTTGAAGTTCCGCGGCTTGACAACATGTATTGCCAGTTCCCTGAGAATCCATCTGCCAAAGGTCAACATATCCCGCTGACAGCAAAATTTGGTAAGCAGTCCCGTCGGGTGCTGGCGTATTGAAATCTCCTAATAGGATAATCGGCAGGGTTTCCTCGCTAAGAACATCCACGAGTTCCTGGGTTTGTGCGACTCGAGCTCCCTCCACAAACGCCTCTAAATGTGTATTGACCATACGGTAAGTGGTCCCAGAAACAGTTGCATCTACGGCAGTGTATCCCCTCTTGACTTCAAGTTCAAGCATTTCAACCGTAAACGAGTTTGTGTAGTTTGCGCTTATAGGGCGTGATATCGCGACATCGCTGCGAGACAATATAACATCATAATCGGTTAAGCGAACATCAACAATTCCGGTATCAGTGAACATCGGCATTTCAACATCTATATTTTCAACTTTTCCAGCAACTTCATAACTTAAGCCTTCTGCTTGAAGCGCGCCCATCAAAATTTCGAGAAAATCTAAGACGACTTCTTCAGCAGGAACGGTTCCACCGGCAATCCGATCACCTGGGCTTTGTTGGCGAATGAGCGAAATCTCTTGCAGCCCAATAACATGTGGTTGGGATGCCTTTATGGATTTGGCAATTGCCACAGCGCGTCCGGGAAAATCGGAGGCAACAACGCTATTGTACATATTAGCAACTTCTGTCGGAACTTGTAATACATTCTCGACAGCCAAAACCGCCTCTGCGCTGCCGCCTACATAAACGTTGTAAGTCATTACTATAAGTTGTTCTGGCCCCGGCGCAGTGGTATCCGGTAACATCGGAGCTGTTATCTTTTCACAGCCTGAAAGCATGAACACAAGTCCGAATAACAAAAGCACAATTTTAATGGAAGTAACAGACTTTAAAAATCTACTATAACAATTCAATTTTTCTGACATACTCATCTCCAATGCCTCAATTCTTAAACTGAGGTTAATTTACCAATATGCGGTTCTACGACCGCAATTAATATAAGTAGTGTTTACATTTTTTTAGCAGTAATAAGTATAGCTGCGAAATGGACGAATCCGAGGTATCGACTGGCGTATTTATCATAGCGCGTTGCTACACGCCGATACTGTTTCAAGCGATGAAAGAAACGCTCAATGACGT
>JAJDUH010000075.1 GCA_022826805.1 Candidatus Poribacteria bacterium | reverse complement strand
TCAGCGTATAGTTGATAGGCGTGCTAAGTAGATATTGACAATAATCCAGACGCGTCGGTCTAACCATTTTTAGACACCTCCTCACACACTATATTACGGGTTTGGAGGGACTATGTCAACCAGGGTTGCGTAAGTCCTATTGCTCAAAGACGTGGAAACCGTCGCTACATGCGGCTTCACACAGTCTTCTCAGGACAACGCCCTTTAGCGCCCAATTTGTGGCACGGATGGCTTTTCCCAACTTGCTTCCTGTTTCAACAACGTGGACATTGGATAAACTTTCATCAACCACACGCCTGTGGCTTGGCGCGAGTAGGAAGATCAGGGTTACCGCCCGCTCCACCTCAAAAACACGCCGTAGTGATAAAATATCGTCTTGCCTCAACAGCGAGAAAACGAGGTCGTAGCCTTCGATTAAAGCTGCCATTGCCTCGGGAACGCCAGTCTCGCCATATTCTAAAACTGTTAGGTTGTGAAGCGGGGCAATATCAAAAGGAACGATCATGTCGTTCTCGCTAACAGGAAGATTTTTTCCATCAACACGACAGGCATACCATGGAAAATATAAATCAAGCGTCGTCTCACCATACTGGTCATGCTCTCGAATTTGCTTTAATCCTTCGCGCAATTGCGTATGTAAAGGACCCGTGAACATCTCGCCGGCGGGTGCGCTGTAGTCTCTGTCTTCATGGTACCAACCCTCTGTGTTGTAACCACGTAGTTCCTTTAGTCGCCATTGCAAACGTTCGGCTGAATTGCAATCTTCACGCCGAAGAAGGTTGGCGGGTTGATGTTTCTGCCGAGTTGTGTAAGAGCTTAAGATTAGTATTTTCATGTAAATTAGTATTTTCATGTAAATTGGCTGTTGCTTGAAGCGTTGGGTTTCGCTGCAATCTCGGAATATACAAGTATCTCAAGACCTACGCAAATTAAACAGCGAAAGGGAATATTTTGCTCAAAGGCACTTTATTTGGTTGTATCTAACCCCCCAAAGAATCAACGGTATGAATGCCTTAATGGCATTCCCCGCCCCTTATCAGGGGGACTTTAAGAGGAAATGCGTAAGTCCTATATCTTGAAAATCCGGAGTTTGCACATCACAAGCACTTGTTTTTTTATGATTTGCTCAACCCAACCTACGCGCTGGCAACCGATAGTGATTAAGCTTGTTGCTGCCCGCGATTCCAGAGATACACAATCGGACTCGCGATGAAAACTGAGGAGTAGGTGCCTATTATCACACCGACGATAAGTGCCAAGGCAAATGTGTTAATTTCCTCTCCTGAAGTGGTGATGAGGAAGATAACCAACACAACAAACAGGGTTGTCAAAGAAGTAATAACGGTTCGACTGAGCGATTGGTTGATGCTTCGGTTTATCACTGTCGTGTAATCAGTGCCGCGCAAAGACTGCGAATTCTCTCGGATCCGATCGAATACGACGATTGTGTCGTTGAGCGAATACCCAATAATCGTCAGGAATGCTGCGACAGTCGGCAGATTAATTTCTTTTGAGAGAATGGAGAAAAGCCCTAAGGTAATCAGGACATCGTGGACGAGTGCAGCAATTGCTCCGATGGCGAAACGGAATTCAAATCGCCAAGAGATATAAGCCAACAAGATGACGATTGACCAGAGGACAGACCAGAGTGCTGCCCACTTGAGGTCGCGCCCAACACTGGGACCGA
The DNA here is from genome assembly GCA_022826805.1 of Candidatus Poribacteria bacterium. Lineage (GTDB taxonomy): Bacteria > Poribacteria > WGA-4E > WGA-4E > WGA-3G > WGA-3G. Next base: position 38,740 of record JAJDUH010000075.1, on the reverse strand, counting down.
CTTCAGAGACATTCACACCACCGACAAGTGCTTGCCAACCGCTTCCACCTTCAAGCAGGGCATCCGTGAGAATTCTGCCGATACTCGCTTGAACTTGGATAACTGCGTTTTCGCTTAAATCAACGCCGAAAGGATTCGCGAAAGTCAACTGGATAGTGCCGCTCTCAGTGGTATCGTCGCGGGCAGTAATCTCATTGCGCTGTCGCAGATTACCATCAATGAGGTCAACGGTTTCACCGACTTCTAAAAGGTGCGATTTTTCGACGGTACTACTCACACTCAGACGTATAGCCGCTGCGTCACCGGGATCCGCCATAATTGGCATATCAACTAACTGCTGCTGAAACTCTGGACGGTGTCCCATGGAGATGGACGCCTCGTTTTTACTGGCGTCTATTTGGATTTTAGCACGTTCGTAGCCGATTTCAGCGAGTTTGGCTTGCAACTCGGGTTCTGTGACAACTCTGTTGAACTTGGCTTGGATTTTAACGCCGCCACGAAAGTCAATTCCAAAGCTTGGACCTTGATGGATTGCCAGGAAAATTATGCCGATAACAATGAGAATTGCTGATAGCATAAATCCAGTGCGGTATTTGCTGATAAAATCGAAGTTTGTATTTTTAAGGAATTCCAATTTTTTAATAGTTGTCAGTTGTCGGTTGTCAGTTGTCAGTTAGATTGATAACCGAAAATCGTTCTTCTGACAAACACGCCTCCACTAAATATAATTGTCATTAAATACTGAGTTTTTGTACGTCTCTGTTTCCGATTGCCAAACCGTATATTTCGCGTGTGACGACAATCGCCGTGAACATACTTGCGAGAATACCGATGCCGAGCGTTATGGCAAACCCTTTAATTGGACCTGTCCCAAAGTGATAGAGGACGAGTGCCGTAAAGAACGTCGTCAGATTGGCATCTAAAATAGTTAGAAACGCACGTTGATAACCGCTCGTGATAGAGGACCAGACGGTCTTACCGGTTCGTAACTCCTCTCGAATTCGCTCAAAGATTAGCACATTTGCGTCAACAGACATGCCGATCGTCAGTACGAGTCCAGCGATACCGGGCAGTGTCAACGCGGCACCAAATCCTGCCAAAGCCCCCAGAATGATAAGCATATTGAAAACGAGGGCGACAATAGCGACTAACCCGGATAGACGATAGTAAATCATCATGAAAATCAGGACGCCCCCCAAACCGATGAGGGCGGCTTTAACGCCGTCATCAATAGATTCTTGTCCGAGCGTAGGCCCAACAGTTCGTTCCTCCGCGATTTGGACACCGACCGGGAATGCTCCTGCTTTCAGGATATTGGAGAGGTAACTGGCTTCTTCATAGGTGAAGTTCCCCTGAATAATTGCGTTTCCGACAATCTGATCTTGGATAACTGGGGCGGATTGGACTCTTCCATCGAGGAGAATCGCCAAATGTTCACCGATATGGTCACCTGTGACCTCAGCAAACTTGCGTCTACCGATACTGTCAAAACTCATCGAAACGACTATGTCGAAGTTCGTTCTGCCTGTAGAGGGTCCAGCATCGTTGATTCGGTCACCACTTAGGAGTACAGGACTCTCTAAGACGTACCAATTGCTGGTTTCGTAGTGATACCGGACTTCGCTATCTTCGGGTATATTATCAGGTGGCGGGGTATCAGCAGTACCACTCCACAAACTGCCGCCAGTCGGGGACTTTCTAACGAGTTTAAATTCGAGCCTACCCATTGTCTTTACAATCTGAAGGGGTCTCGAGGAATCTTTGGCACCTGGTAGCTCGACGATGATTCGTGGATGATTTGCCTCTCTCCGGATAGAGGGTTCTGAAACGCCGAAGGCGTCAACACGATTTCGTAGCACGATGAGGACCTGTTCAATCGCCTGCTCAGTATATTTTTGTATGCCTGCTGAGCTGAGTTTTAACTGATATGTAGATTGTGTTTCTGTTTCGGATTGAACCTGTGCTTCTTCAAAAAACTCGATTTCGTTGAGAAGTTGCTCAGCTTTTTCAACATAGGACGTTTTTTGTGTAGCATCTGCTCTGAGTCGAGAGGGAATACCGATAAAGACGTTCAGGGTATCTTGTCCCGGTACCTGTTGAACGTCACGGCATAAGACATCATCTGCGCGAAGGCGATCGGGAATAGAGAGGGCGTGCTCGCGGAGTAGCGCTGCCTTTGAGGTTTCTAAATCGACTTCAAGTACGAGATGTACCCCACCCTTGAGGTCCAACCCTAATTTCAGTCGGCTATCGGGAATGAGCCGCCGAAGGGTCCCCGGAAGGCTCCCGTATAGATGTAAATTGTCAAGGGTTGCGCGTGGGTTTTGAAGTGCTTTTTCCGAGGTAAGCCGGACGTAAAATTCGCGTGCTTCAGTGGTATCAAATTCATAATCAAGGATCTCCTCAAGTCCGAGTTTTCTTAAATGGACTCGGAAGACATCCTGAAGTTCAAAGGTTGCGTCCTGGAAATTGACTCCTTCGGGGTATTCGACTTCTGCGAGATTTACTTTAAAAGCGTTATCCTCGCTGACTTCAAAGGGAGGTAGTTTCTCCTGCATCCAAAGTGGTAGGTTTCCGTACAACGGATTATAGAACCTATCCGGGGTAGGGATGAGGTATAGTGCGGAAAATATCAAAACCCCGAGGATTAAAAGTATTTTCCAGATACTGAATCTGTACATTAATCACTCCTAAGACATTAGAATGGTTTTCAGTTTTAATGGTTTTCAGTTATCAGTCGTCAGTTATCGCTTTAGAAAACCTCTTGTTAGCACCAATCAACTGACTCCTGAAAACAGAGAGCCATTTTGAACGCGCCTGGGAGGAATCGAACCCCCGACACGAGGCTTAGGAAGCCCCTGCTCTATCCCCTGAGCTACAGGCGCAGGCGACCAATATAAGGCTAAGACAAATTTTGCCGTGTAAATCAGAATCAACGGTATCAATGCCTTAATGGCATTGCCCGGGTATGAATGCCGTATGGCATTCACCGGGGCAAAATTTAATATTTAATAAGAGAAAAAATATCGTAGTTTGGAATCTTCTCCCTGCCGTTGAGTTCGGTTAACTCAACTAAAATAGCGATACTGACGATATGTCCTTCCAATTGCTCAATGAGATCAACGGATGCGGAAAGGGTGCCTCCAGTTGCTAAGACATCATCACATATTAGGACTCGACTGTGTTTGGGGAATGCATCTTGATGGACTTCAACCGTATCATGACCGTATTCAAGATCGTATGTGGCTTCGTGTGTATGATAAGGCAATTTCCCTTTTTTTCGGATAGGGACAAAAGCAGCACCGAGCCGATAAGCGAGGGCAGAGCCAAAAATGAAACCGCGTGCGTCTATTCCAACGACAGCGTCAATTGCTTCAAGTTTATACCGGAGTGCGAATTCATCAATTACTTTGTGAAAAACGGTTGGGTTTCCTAAAAGTGGTGTGATGTCTTTAAATGAGATACCCGTTTTCGGAAAGTCGGGGACCTCTCGAATAAAACGCGAAAAATCGTGCATTATATCGCTTTCTCCTCCTGATGTGGGTGCATCATAATCTTCATTCCTTTTCTGGATTCCATTGCTTCAAACGCTTGGTCAATCTCAACGAGCGGGAAATGGTGTGTGATGAGCGGTTTCACACGGACCAAACCCTTTTCAAGGAGACGAACTGCCAACTCATGGTGGCGCGGTACACATCCGTGTGAACCCGTGACAAAACACTCTTTATAGTGAATAACATTTGAGAGCACACTCATGGGTCGCATGGTCTTTGGCAACCCACCAAACAGGTTGACGTATCCGCGGTGTGCCACCATTTCAACCGCCTGTTCGTGTGCTTCGACAGAAGCGCAGGTTGTAACGACGATATCGGGTCCCTCACCGCCTGTTTCTTCCTTACATCTCTCAATCACGTCTTCCTCTTCAGAAGCGATATATGTGTCCGCCTCGTAGAATTTTGCGATCTCCATCCGAAGTTTGCTCCGTTGGATACCGATGACTTTTGTAGCCCCCATAACCCGTGCGAGATCAATCATCATACATCCGATGGGTCCGAGACCGATAATGACGACGGTTTTTCCGAGGGACATATTGACGAGTTCAAGTCCGTTAATGGCACAGGCAAGGGGTTCAGCGAGGGCAGCTTCATCGAAACTAAGCGTCGTGTCGAATGGCGTAACTGGTCCCTCCTCTAAAACGAGGCGTGGGAGTTTCATATACTGCGCGAAAGCACCTGGAATTTGGTAGCCAATAGCGTAGTTGATATGGCAGTTGTTTCCGAGACCGTTTCGGCACCAACGGCACTGTCCGCACGGAACATCAGCACCGATTGAGACTCGGTCGCCTTCTTTGACGCGCGTTACGTTTTTGCCAGTTTTAACGATGACCCCGGAATTTTCATGTCCGATAATGGTAGGAGGGTTGACTCTTGGGTTCCCGTGGTGGAGGATGCGAACATCAGAACCACATATACTGACAGCTTCAACGCGCAATAAAGCAGCATCATCGTCAATTTCGGGCTCAGGTACCTCTTGGACACTTAAATTATCAAGGCTCTCAAGTATAGCTGCTTTCATATTTTTAACTTTCCTTGCGGTTCGGTCAGTCAGGTTTGAAGAATAACGTGACTCTCCGTATATCCGCTTGCGCCGGTGTTGCAGGCTACCTGTTCGGTTGTAAGGAAATTTCCTTGCCAATCGCCAACTACGGGGCGGGATGAATTAGGACTTTTGCGTAAAATTCGCTCTTGTCCCACATTTTATGTAACATATCAGAACTATCTGCCAACGGAATTTTGTGTGTTATCAAAGGTGTGAGCGTTAGCATACCAGAGGCTATTGCTTGGAGTACAGTGCGCCAGTCATCGTCGTTGCCAGCGGCACTATAATCGGAATTCCAAGTTCCAAGGATACTCACCTCACGCCGCATTAATTGCGAGATAAGCATTGCGGGGAGTGTTACATCTGCGTCAGGATTGCCGAGGAAAACAACACTACCGCCGCGTCCAACACTGCCGAGGGCATGACGATAGGTTGCAGGTACCCCTGCTGCCTCAATACAAGCATGCGCGCCTTTTCCGTCAGTCCGCGCATTTATTATTTCAATTGGATCTTCGGTTGCGCCATTGAAGACATTGTCAAAACCGATTCGCTGCGCCAGTTCCAGTTTTTCCGCAATAACATCAAAGAGAAATATGTCCGCTGCGCCCATTACTCTTGCCCACTGCGCCGTCATTAATCCGATGGGTCCGGCACCGAAGATAGCAACGGTCTTCCCCGCAAGCGGCGTTTGAATCCGGCGGAGTGCGTGTAGTGCGACTGCGGCTGGCTCTGTCATTGACGCTTCTTCGAGTGTCACGCCTTGCGGGACAGGGATTAAATTTTGCTGTGGTGCGACCACAAATTCAGCAAAAGCACCGTCACTTCTCGAACCGAGATAGTCGTAGTCGTGGCACTGGACGTATTTTCCTTGCTCACACGCTGAACACTTTCCACACCAGAGGAGCGGAAAGACAGCGACAGCGTCTCCGGGGGCAAAGTCGTTCACTCCGGGACCACACGCATCAACAATGCCAGCAAATTCGTGTCCACAGACTGTTGGAAAACTATAGGTGCCTTTGACAAAAATTCGCGGGATATCGGAGCCGCAGACCCCACAGAACCCTATTCGGACACGGACCTCTCCTTCGGCGAGATGTGGTACGGGAATTTTTTCTAATCGTAAATCTCCTATTCCGTGAAGAACAAGTGCTTCCATTTTTTAATAGTTGTCAGTTATCAGTTGTCGGTTGTCAGTTAAACAAAGAGAAGTTTTGAGGCATCTGTGTTCTTTTTACCGGACCCCCAATAGCCGATAACTATCGTTTTTTCTTGATGCAATTCCGAGTGCAATCGCCTGCTGCGCTTGCTGGATGTTCTCGGCGCGTGAACCAGATGTGTGGAAAACACTGCTGGTACCACCGACCAAGATGTCGGCACCTGCGGATACCATCTTGGGGATATTTTCAAAACTGACATTGCCGTCAACTTCAATCGGTAGATCCATCCCGCGTTCGTTCAAAAAGGCACGACATTCCGCAATTTTTCGGAGTGTTGCTGGCACGACTTTCTGCCCGGCAAATCCGGGATTCACTGTCATAATTAGCACAAAATCGAGTCGCTCAAGAACATAATCCAATGCGGCGAGCGGGGTTGCCGGGTTAAGCGCGGCACCAGCCTTGATGTTGTGTGCTTGAATGAGGGACAACGTTCTATCAAGGTGGGTTGCGGATTCAACGTGAACGGCTATCTGCTGAACGCCAATTTCTGCGACTGCGTCAACGAAGAAATCGTTGTTTTCCACCATGAGGTGGATGTCAAAAGTGCACGCTGTTTTTGCGCGCAATTGCTGTATAAGTACGAGTCCAATCGGCATATTCGGGACGAAATGTGCGTCCATCAAGTCGAAATGTAGCATGTCAATGCCAGCGGTTTCTAATTCCCGAATGTCGGCTTCTAAGTTGCATAAGTCTGCGCACATCACTGATGGTGCGATGTGGATGTGCGGTAACCTTGAAGATGCTGTGTTTTCAACAGACAAAATAGCACTCCTGGAGCATCAAAATTCTGGCTTTACTTTATTAAAACAGACTTGCAAACGAAGCCTTTTAGCCGTTAATAGTATAGCATAAAACGAAGGGTTTGTCAAATTTCTGAACGGTGCAAAACCTCAGGAACGCGACAAAACCTCGCGAAGTTGAGCGTCAAGATCGTCTGGGGGGTTAAAAGGGATATCAATCGGTTGGTGAGAGATAGCACTTAGATAGATACCCAAAACAGCATTGAACTGGTGTAATGCGAGCTTCAGGTTCGTTTCGACCGGGGCGGTATCGTCTTCAATCCAGTCGAACATCGCCTCTGTCAGACGTGCTTGTGCGAGATCGTTGTTCTTACGGCATTCATCAGGCGTTTTTTGATGGTTTTCCACTTTCTCAGTAGAAACAATCTGCCATCCATTAAATTCCTCAAAAAGCACGTGTCCGCTTTCGCCATAGGCGGCAACACGACAGTGCCTGTAGGTGGTATCATCGTCCACGACTCGTGGTGATGTCCATCCTGTGTTCCAGAAGCCGTAGACTCCGTTTTCAAACAGCACTTGACACGATGACACATCGGGAGCAGGATAGTCGCTATCAAACAACTCAACACCACTTGCGGTGCCGAAGACCCTGACGATAGGGGAATCGCTGTTTAAGGACATCGCCCAATCGATAATATGGGTGCCTTGAGCGGCGAGATTCATGCCACACGAAAAATCTAAAAACCGAATGTTTCCCAGTTCACCATGCTCGACTGTCTTCCGACAACTGACGAGCCCGGGATGCCAACGGAACTGTTTTCCGACCCCGAATTTTGTATTCGTCTGTGCCTCCAACTCACACAAAAAACGCCAATCTTCAACGCTGCAGGCGATAGGTTTCTCAACGAGGCATGCGGGTACGCCGAGTTCAGAAACCATGGGAATAAGCTCACGCCACTGGTCAGGCATAGCGACGAGATGGACGAGATCGGGTTGCTCAGCGCGGAGCATCTGCTCGGCACCTGCATAACCTGTAATGCCAAAAGTCTCAGCAAATTTTTCGCGCCGGGCTGTATCCGAGCGATTTGCACACGCGACCAACTCGCCTTGCGAAACTTGTTGATAGGCCTTTGCATGACCATAGGCTCTGCCGCCACAGCCGATGATTGCGGTTCGATATTTTGGCATTGTATGGAGACCTTTAATGGGTTGCCAGCAACAAATAGCGAGGTTCGGAATGCACGTCGCATGAATCAACGGTATGAATGCCTTAATGGCATTCCCCGGAGCGAGTACGCTGCAAAACCTCGCTCATACAGATGAATTAAATTGGTGAGGCGAGGTTAGAAACCTCGCCAGCGATTAACCAGAAAATTACCGCTCAGATTTTACGCTCGCCCAGACCGTCGTTAAACGTCCCATTGGCGTGACAGGCGTAAACCCGAAAAGTCTACCGAGTCCATCGTTCATGATGTCATTAATATCGGCTTCACTTAGAGCGGTATTGAAGACAGCGACATCGTCCATGAGTCCCCACCCGGGTCTCTGATCCGGCATACCGCCAATATTGAGGGCTTGTCCTGTTAACCCAAAAACACCACCGGTATTGGCTTGGGCATCAACCTTGCCATCTACATAGGCGATCATCTTCTTTCCGTCATAAGTGAAGGCGATGTGATGCCATTTATCGTCGTTGACGAGCGTTGGACCCGCAACCCATGCCGGTGCGAGTTGTCCACTGCCGATTTCAACCTTCCCATGCCCGCCGCCCCTGCCCGGTCCGAAGATATTTAACAGGCAGGTATACATAAAATTAATGATGGCATGGTCGTCGTTACAACACCCACCCAAAACGACTTTATCCTTTTTCTTCAATTTCACCCAAGTCGTAGTGGTGTATTCCTCAGCGCAACTGTCTAAACTTTTTGAACTCTCAACCATGGCATACTGAAAATCGTCATCACCTGAGAGACTTAATGCCTTCTCGAATTTTCCGTCGTCTACCAATTCGGCACCTTTAAGCAATTCAGCATCATTGCCGTTACCGGTAGAATCGGGCGACATATCGTTTTTGACCTCATCAAAGAGCCATACGCCAACGATGCTTTTGGTATCAATCGCCGCATCACTCATAGTTGCAAAAATTGTCGGGATAGCCATTAAACAGATTATCCCTAAAATAGATAGTTTTCGCACAGCAGTTTCCTCCATATCTTGAAATTACCGAATATTTTACCTTAACAATGCGGAAACAGTCAATAGAAAAATGTATTTAGTCTTGGGTCATTGCGTTTTGGGTTGTGGGTTGAAAACCCTCAGCAAACTGAATGGCCTTATATGCCCGTAGCGTGCCCGTAGCGCCATTCAACGGAAAAAAGTCGTTAATCTCACAGAAAAGTGCTACAATATCAATAAAGGAGTCAAAAATTGGATATCAAACTGTCTGCGTCATTAATTCTTTTTGTTATTTTACTTAGTGGATGCTCGTCTCACGAATATCCAGTGTACACTGCGATAGACAAGGAACTGATATTGATAGGTGAGCATCGTGATTTAATTCGTGTTGAGTTCGGTGCGCCCTATTGCCGTAACGGAGACTCATGGTATTATTTTGATGAACATGCACCGGATGGAACAGTCGCGGATATACGCTTCAGGAACGATCACGTTCTCAGGTATATTGAACAAGAATGTAATGAACATAATTATATGACCTGGATTCCCCTTCTGATTGAATCGCTGAGAGACGAGGACATAGATACCCGGCACCGAGGTTACAACTTTTTACGGTTTTTAATAAAAGCATACGAGCCGCCCCTTACCGCAGAGCCTCCAGACGATTTGCGTCAAATTCTATTTGAATCTAACGATTATGAGAAATGGCAGAATTGGTGGACAGAAACTGGGTTGAAGTCCAACAAATATCCAGCATACTCCCCGATGGACAAATACCCATCCCCAAAATACTCTCTGACGGACAGGACATCGATATTGGTAGGTGCGCATCGTGATTCGATTCGCGTTAAGCTGCGTGCGCCCCATTGTCGTAATGGAAACGCATGGTATTATTTTGATGGAAACGCCCCGGGTGGAACAATCGCGGAAATAAACTTTAAGGACGATCATGTTTTCAGGTATATTGAACATAAATACGATGAACGCCATTATGTGATATGGATTCCGCTTCTGATTGAATCCCTGAGAGATGAAGACATATATATCCGGCATCGAGGTTACCGCTTTTTACGGTTTTTGGTAGAAGACTATGAGTATAGGAGTGCCGTCCCGCGTCTCGAAGATTGGAGCCGAATTCCATTTAAATCTAATGATTATGAGAAATGGCAGCATTGGTGGATAGAAATAGGGAAAAAAGAATATTCCAGATATACACAATAAGAGCAGAAAAATTGACTGTGGCGTGGGTACATCTTACAAAATAGCAAATGGCACTTGCAGACACTAAAGTAAGTCTAAAATAAAAAAAATAAAGGCGCAATCGCAGATCCTATGTAAACACAAAGACCTAATTCTTCGTTTGCAATCAAGATATAATTTTAGATTCCGTATGACTGCAAACAGACGATTTTTATTACGCTATCCCTTAGTATCCACAGAAACGCAGTACATACGAAAAAATAGAGAGTATACGTGCAGATAAATTTTTTGTCGAAATTTGTAGACCAGTTAACCTCAAAAAAGCAAAATCTGCTGTTAAACACTGGGCTTATTCTTATCATTATCATCTGTTCAGCATCCAAAGTTGCTGTGAGTCGTATCGCTGAAGAAGACACAGAACCACAAACCCCGCCGACTACAGACACTACACAATCCCGTCAGCGCGCCTCCATTCCTGATCCCGATGCCTCCGAAACACCCGCGGAAAACCGACGCTATACTGAAAATGTAAAGCAAAGACATTTTCTGTCCGTGTGGGCAGAAAATGGTTTATTTAACCATAATCCTTTTGATAGCAGTACCGAGTCGAAACATTTTATCTGGCAAGGTGACACAGAGCAACCGACTGAAGAATTGGATTCGACGGAAACAGAAGAAGATGTCCTGATACAACCGTATTTAGACAGTCTCCGAAGATGGCGGTATCCACCATATTTGACCGATTTAAAAAAACTGGACGATTGGAAACCGAAACCGAAGCGGGACGAAAAGGGTATTGCCCTCCCTATGGACTCTAACCTCAGAATAACAGGCTTACAATCGGTAACTATAGAGGCGAACAAGACCCATTATTTTGGTGAAGGCGACCTGAACCGATACGGAGGTTATGGTTACGGCGGTGGATATGGGGGCTACTCGTCGGGACTTGATTTGGGGCTCACCTCGTCTTACGGTTACGAGGATTTCGGCTATAGCAGCGGTGGGTTTGGTGGTGGATACGGCGGTGGGTTCGGGAGTGGATACAGCAGCTACGGTGGTGGATACGGGGGCGGGTATGGCGGTGGATATGGCGGATACGGTAGGAGCGGTGTTCCTCGTGCGACAGGCTTCAATTTACGACAGATTCAGCAATTTGGCCTCCACGGTCGCGTCGGACAACGCACGCATATCGCCGTAGACTACAGTGCCGGAGGCAGCAGTTTTGGAAGTGGCGGTGGATATGGGGGATATGGTGGCGGATACGGGGGCGGATATGGGGGTGGATATGGGGGTGGTGGTGCCAAAGAACAGAAGATTAAAATCTGGTACGAAGGCACACCTGAGAGCATTATAAAAACTATCTCCTTCGGTGACATCACGCTCAGTTTGCCGAACACCCGTTTCCTGAATATCAACCGGAATTTATTCGGGCTTGAAGGCGTTTTTGAATGGAAAAACACACGTTTCACAGCGTTCGGTTCTCGCAGTAAAGGGATACGCGAGGTCCGCACCTTCCGTGGACAATCGAGGCGTGCTGGGGGCGGATACGGTTACGGACCACGTGGGATTCAGATCCAAGATGGCAACTATGTAAAAAACAGATTCTACCACATCCACAAAGATGCAGATGGCGCGTTGCACGAGGCATATCTGCCGATAAAATCGGGAAGCGAAGAGATCTACATCGACGATGGCGTTGTGGGCAATAATCAAGGCGGCAAGCGGACGAGCCGAGGCTATTTTAACCCGCAATTCGCTGGACAAGACTACAATATAGACTACGAAACGGGTGAAATAGAATTCCTCACGCCGATTTCCGCCAGTTATACCATCGTTGTGGCGTACGAATATCTCGGTAGTGGTGGTGGTATCGTTGGCAGCCCCGGTGAGGTATTTGTCGATGAAAACCAAGACGGCACACTTGATGAAGAAGGGGAAGAAGTAGGCTACATTGTCCTAAAAGAGAAAGGTTTTCGGGGAACCGAGGCGACACACGTTTATAGCCTCGGCAATCGCAATATTAACCCGCGCGACTTCACACTCACAATTATCCGACAAGGACAAAATGAGACATTCCAGACGAGTGCGGGTTCCGCCCCTTACATCGAGATTTTCGGTTTGGACCGAAACGGCGACGGCAATGTGGATGCCGAGTTTATAGACTACGATAGAGGTATCCTTCGTTTCCCGACAACAAATGGCATACATCCCTTTCAAATCACTGATCCGAGCCATCCATATTACGCCTATCGCGATTCGCTCAATAATAGTGCCATCTATCTCGAAGGTGTCCGATCAGATGGGCAAATCTATACAATTATAGCAGACTATGCCTACCAATCAGAGACGTATAATGTCGGTTTATTCGTCATACCGAACAGTGAAACCGTTCGCCTCAATGGTCAACTTCTTACACGTGACACCGACTACATGATGCTTTATGAGGTGGGAACGATTCGTTTCTTTAGGCAACTTGATGAGTTTGATGAGATCGTTGTGGAATTTGAAAAGACTCCGTTTGGTGGTTCATCACAGCAAGCTGTAGCGGGTGTTTGGTTAGAATATTCGCATAAACCGGAACCTAAATCGGAGAGAGAGCAGAGTCTTGAAGATAGATTTAATAGGTTAGGTGGCATGCAAACGATGGATCCGAGCGGGCTTGGTAGGGGAACAGGGGATGCCTTCGGTGAAACTTTTCCGGGCAGGAGAAGTGGCGGTTTAGGAAGGAGCGGTTTTGGCGGTGGGTTTGGACGTAGTGGGTTTGGAGGCGGTGGCTTCGGTGGTGGTTACGGCGGTGGCTATAGTAGTTTCGGTAGCTTCGGGGGGAGGTCTCGGAGTTATTATGGTAGTTACGGCGGTGGGATGAACTATTTTAATCCTGTTTTCCAAAAAGGATTTATGCTATCGACGGGATACATCCTGAATACTGGGCAAAAACCGGCAGAGATACCCGACGTAAACGGCGTTCCAAACCGCTTGCAAGCGTTCAATGTGAACACCAGTTTCGGTAGAGAATTCAACATTGCAGGTCTCTTCAATCTCCTACCGTTTATTAACATGCGAAACTTTCCGCTTTCACTCGACTTTAGTGGAGAAGCAGCGTATTCACACAACAATCCGAATAGTATAGGGGTTGCACTTATTGACAGTATGGAGGGAGCGAAGGAATCTACAACCGTTCCTACGTTAAAATACAACTGGAAGCCGAGCAGTTTACCGTATACCCCGCAAAACCAAGTTGCCCCTAACGATCCTTCGGTTTACCGTGTTATACCGACCAATGAAAATAGGGCGGTCTTCAGGGTTGTGCTGAAAGACAAAAACGAATCTGAAGCGGTTGGAAACTACATGCGAAACCGAGATGTCCCTGCATCTTCAATTCAACCGCTCTCCCTCTCCACCGAAGAACGCCTTATCATGGAACTCGGCTACGACTTCAGAGATGTAGTTGCGGAATGGGGCGGTTTTTCAAATGGTCTCTCGGCATCAGGTGTAGACTATTCGGAACGCGGTTTCCTCGAAATCTGGTTGCGAGTGCAAGGAGACGATAACGTTACGCTACATTTGAACCTCGGTGTAGTGAACGAAGACACCGACGCAGATAAGATATTGGACAGTGAAGACCTTCCCGATACGCTCATAGACACAAACGGGGATGGCAGTGTTGATGCCTTAGATTTGGATCTGGAGAATCTCTCAGATGTCGACCGCTATCGTGGAAACGGTGCACTCGATACCGGAGAGGACATAGGTTGGAATTACGACGGACCTCTTGGCGGAATTTCTATCGGTGAAGACAACCAGATATTGGACAGTGAAGACCTTAACGGGGACGGTGTGCTTGACAGTGCAGATGCCTATTTTGAAATTTCGATTCCACTGAATGAAATCCCGAATGAGTGGATCAAAAGCAAAAACGCAAACGATTGGATGTTCCTTAGCATTCCACTTTCCAAATTTACGCCGACAGGTTCACGCTTACCGAGTCTCGTATTCGTGCAACATTTTCGGTTCTGGTTAAGCAAAAATGCGCCCGGTAGTGCTCAAGGTACCCTTCAGTGGGCATCTATTGAAATTGTTGGAAACAAATGGCAACAGGGAATTATAACCCGCTCCAGCTTGGGTGGGGACCTCGGCTTGCAACCCAATTTGAACGATCCGGCTGCTATCCCTACGGGTGAAACGTTGTCAACAAGCACAATTGTGGAGGATACGCTCGAGAAGTTCATCGTTGGGACAAAAGATAATTTCAGTTATGATGATTATCAGAGTGCGTATCTTGACATCGAAGACAATGAACTCTTCAAAAAACTGCACCCATTTACAGCAACATCGCTCGGTTTTCAAACGCAACAGCAACGCGAACAGACACTTAGCCTTGAGTATTATCTCTTCCCAGGATCTTACGGTGTCACTTCTAAACAACTAAAAGGTTTAACGCAAAGCGACGGACAAGACTTCAGCAAGCATGATACGCTCCGATTTTGGCTCTATGGTGATAAAAGCGATACAACCTTCGTTTTGCAACTCGCACCGACCGTCCGCACGGGTTATCGGAGTTCGTTTTATAGCTCAGATCCTTTTGTTAGCCAAACGGAGGAAGAGGATGTCAATGTCTTCGAGAATCTAACAGACTACTATGAATATACGGTGCCAATCGATTTTGACGGCTGGAAGTTGATTGAAATCGATTTGCGGGACTTGCATAGAAACGCGTCTCCAGATCTCGATGCAGACACCACCCCTGCCCAATCTATAGCAGAAATTCAGAGTGAAATTAATGTTGCAGAAGAGACAATTACAGCAGAGACTCAACCTGCAGAGGATGCCCCCGACGGACATCCTGATGGGTTCACGATTAGAGGTAGAAACAGCACGCGACTCTCTATTAAAAACATCGGCGGCATTCTATTGGGTATTCGTAATGACACCGACCGCGAAATCAGCGGTGAAATCTGGGTGAATGAGATCCATCTCGGCGACCCACTCGTCCGTGCAGGGTGGGCGCGCCGTGGCAACATGTCAGTTGCTCTCGGTAATCTTGTTAAATTGCGCGGTGGTTACGCGAGCCAAGACAAGGACTTTGAAAGCGGCGCGGGCGAAATCGGTAGACAACGCCTCTCTTCGCGTGGCTATAGCACGACAAATAACGACTTCAATATCGACGCAGATGTGACGCTTTTCCCGTGGTTACCGATTCGATACGCTATCCGACAGCAAGACACCGAAACCGAGACTGTGCGAGGTGGCTATAGCAGCTTCCAGAGTGGGAAAAGCGAAATACAGACACGAGATATTTCTGTCCAGCTTAATCGCAATCCTCTTCCGAACCTTGGCTTTGCGTATAACTACCAAGACTTCTGGAACGAACGCCAAGGGACGCAGATTAGCCATCTTTATACCGGCAGTTTCCGTTACGACCTCGGTTCAAAACTTGGTCTTAACGCGCAGTATAGACACGAAGATATAATTGCCAAACCGGAAACCGCAACAGAGACCTCCTCAACTTCAAGTCCCTACCGTAGTTACGGTTACGGTAGAAACCAGGATGAAAAAACAGACAGTGGAACGATAACACTCAATATTAGCCCGACAAACATCTTTAGCCTAAGTCCGACTTATGATGTCAGTCGGACACTTGAAAGACGAGAAGATCGGAATTCCAGCTCGCTGTTTGGAGGTAATGTAGGCATAGAGCCAGACCCTTCTGAATCCGAGGAAGAAGAGGTTTCCGATTTTTCGATTGCCGAGCGCGAACACCGCCTGTCCCTGACACCACGCCTTAACCGGGATCTGCTTGGGATGCGTCCGACTGTTACCAGCCGAGTGAGTTTTCGTGAGAACTGGTTCAGCGAACAGAAAAACGCGTCGCTCAATGGAAACGTTAGCCTCGGTATGAACCTACGTGTCGAAAAATGGTTCGGATGGCTCCTGAACGGGAAAACACCTAATAGTGATCAGTCGCCAGTTAACAGCGATCAGTTAAAGAATGATCCTGATAAACCCGATTCCTCTTTAACTGTTAACCGACAACTGAAAACTGACGACCCTATTGAACAGTTACGAGAAGAGGGTATTGATGAGGCACAAATCCAAGAACTGGAAGAGAATCGTGGAGATTGGATCGAACGCGATAAGGGAGATATGCCTCCTACAGACGCTATTTCCAGTCCAACATCGCAGGTACAGGATGGGATTCTGGGTCGAACTGTAAAAAGTTTCACTGTTAGCACGAATGCTAACTTCACCGCGACTGAATCGTATCGGAGGCTTGCATCTGGGCAGTCAATTATAGAAATCTATTCGCTTCCTGAAGATGCAAAGGAACGGACAAATTCGCGGCGGAGCAATCGTTATACCGTACGGAGCTCGGTGGAGCCGTGGAAATGGGCATCCTTTGGTACAAATGTTAGCACCTCTGACAGTTTCCGGAAGAGTTCAGGCAGTATCTATACATCGCATGCTGAAGCATACGAAGCTGATGTAAAACTTACTGCAAGGGAGACGACCAGTTTTCAGCTTCGCTACAGTTTTACAAAACGCGATAATACAACGCAGGAAGCAACCCTCAGTGACAGCACAGCGCACACGCCATCACTCAGCTGGATACATACATGGGGCAAAGAGACTCGGACAGCATTGGGTATACGGACGACGTTCCAAGATCAGCAGCGGAGTGGTATTCAAAGCAACGCTTTCATTGTCACTCCAAACCTGAGTGTTGACTACCGCTATCGGACAGAAAACGGGATAAGACTTCCGTTTTTTGGTAGAGTTCCGCTGAAACATGACTTGGAGTTAACCAACACGCTTTCTTGGGCTATTCGGAGGGAGCAATTCGGTGCCAACCGCGAAGAGCGTTCGGAACGCTACGAGACCACCCTACGTGTCGGATACAAAATTAGCACACATATTACAGCCAACTTCCATCTTGGTCTCAGCTATAACAACGACAGAGTTGAAGAAGGTCGAGACTTCCTTTCTATTGCGAGTGCTTTGACGGTTCGTGGCGAGATTCAGTAATCCATAGCGGGCAGCCACAAGGCTGTCCCTACGCGTGTCTAAATCGGGCTTACAAAGTCCTCCCCCAAAAGTTAGAAAGTCGCGAAATTGAATGTCCCCGGTACAACATAGAAAAAAAATTGAAAAGAAAAGCCATTTATGATATATTTCGATAAAGGGCTCTGATGTACATCTGACCCCTCTTTAACCGAAAAAAATAAAAAAAGGTAAAATATGACAGGTAATAATACAGACGGACGGCGCCCAGAATATCCACGTCCTGATTTCCAACGCGGCACATCAGAAGGTATTGATTGGATCTGCCTCAACGGCACATGGGAATTTACTTTTGACCCAGATGATATCGGTGAACAAGAGCGATGGTTTGCCCCTGAATCAACCGCCGATTCTGAATGGACATCGCACATACAGGTCCCCTACCCTTGGGACAGCCTTGCAGCATGGGGAGAAGAAGAACAAGCGGATAACGAAAACTACTTGAGTAAAAATGCTTATCTGAACCCTGAAGAGGTCACTTGCGGTGGCATTAAACGGAGTGGTAATTATCGTGAAGCTCCGCGACATACCATCGGATGGTACCGCAAAACGGTATCTGTTCCAGAGACATGGAACGAGAAACAGACGATTCTGACATTTGGCGCAGTGGACTGGCACGCAAAAGTTTGGGTGAACGGTGAATACATCGGCGAACACGAAAACGGATATCTCCCGTTTGAACTCGATATCACAGATGCTCTTACACCCGGAGAACCGACATGCATCGTTGTTCGTGCGTATGACGCACAGGACCACGGTGAGCAACTCGCAGGAAAACAGATAGGTTGGTATGCCCGGACGAGCGGCATTTGGCAGACTGTTCACCTTGAACCGAGAAACGCAACCCACATCAAGGCGTGCCATATTACACCCGATATTGATAATAGCACAGCCACTTTTGACATCACAATCAATGGCGAAGTCGCGGTGGGAACGACACTCAACTGGGCTTGTGCTTCTCCTGTGGAAGCAACGGGTTCAAATCTCAGTGGTAGCATTGCAGTAGAAGCCGGTGCCGAACATAATTCGTTTAAAATTCGTATTGATATTCCTCAAGAACATCTCCACCTCTGGGATGTGGATACGCCGTATCTCTATAATGTCACACTGACGTTGATGTCTGGAGCATCTGTTATTGACAGGGTTTTTACCTACTTCGGGATGCGGAAAGTTTCCATAGCGAAAGCACCAAACGCCGATTATCAGTATATCTACCTCAACAACCGTCCGGTTTACTTACTCGGTGCTCTCAATCAGTCTTTTAACCCAGAAGGCGTATACACTTTCCTCACAGACGAAGCTATCCGACGGGATATTGAACGCGCAAAGGAATTCGGGTTCAACTTCCTGCGCTTGCACATCAAAGTAGACGAACCTCGGCTCTACTACTGGGCTGACAAGTTAGGTATGCTCTTTATGTGCGATATCCCTAACTTCGGCGATTATACAGAGAAAGCAAAAGCAAGATTTGAGGAAACGCTCCGCGGGACAATAGTACGTGATTATAATCATCCTTCGATCATTTCATGGTGTAATTTCAACGAAACTTGGGGACTTGGCGGTAGAGAATATAAGGAGATGCACGACCGTCAGGAATGGGTACGTGAAATGTATCATCTCGCTCAGTCGTTAGATGGTACGCGTCTGATAGAGGATAACTCGCCATGTCTGTATGACCATGTGGAAACAGACATCAATTCTTGGCACTTCTACATTAATGATTATGAGCAAGCGAAGGATCATATAGCGAACGTCGTAGAAGAGACGTATCCGGGTTCAGCGTTTAACTACGCTGGTGGTAACGTTCAGTCCGACGCCCCGCTGATTAATAGCGAATATGGCGGTATCTCTGCAGGTGCGGGGGATAAAGATGTCTCTTGGTGTTTTAAATACCTTACCAACGAACTTCGGCTCCATCCAAAAATCTGTGGCTACGTTTACACGGAGCTGCAGGACATTGAATGGGAGCACAACGGTTTCATGAACTATGACCGGTCGATAAAGGAGTTCGGATACGACTATTTGGATATTAACACGCTCGATTTTATCGCTATCGACTATCCACCCGGAACAACGGTTGCCCCAGGTGAACAGATAAAGGCTGAAATTTACGCCAGCCACTTTTCACACAAAACCGTTACGGGGACAACACTCCACTGGCAATTGGATACGATGTTAGCAACTGGGCATATCACACGCGGATGTGTCGCAGGAAGCGTTGAGATTCCATTTCCACAGTATCAGGTGGAACGGGTGCACGAACTCGAACTTGTCGTGCCTAATATTCATCCTGCAGTCGGCACACTTCACATCTGGGTAACAGATTGTACAGGTGCCGTCGTTGCCCGTAACTTCGTCAACTTCGAGCACTTCGTAGAAGACGCCTCGCCGGTTGAATCGAGTTATTCAAAGTGGATTACGCTCAACTATGTCCCTGGCAAGACATCTGAATCCTCTTGGAATGAGCCGACGGCGGGTGAGCAGCTTTTCTCTGCTGTCGGAAGTGGTTATGTCGAATATGAGGTTTTGTTGCCAGAAGGACTCAGCACAGCAGACGTTGGGGCGATGGAACTCATTTTTGAAGCGTCCAGTTCGGACGGTGGTGCGCGTCAAACAGAACTGGAGAAATATCCATCTGACGTGACAATCTCGGTCAACGGTGTTGAAATTGACACTATTCGTATTCCAGATTGCCCTGCGGATGTCCGCGGTGTCCTCTCTTATATCCATGGAGAACCGGGCACTTACGGCTACCTCCACAACGTCAAGGTTGATACCGCGCTCGTTTTGAACGGTAAGGCGGACACGTTATCAGTCCGTTATGAAGTGAAAGCAGATGCTGATGCGAAAGGTGGATTTGCACTCTACGGTGCACGCATGGGCAGATATCCTGTTGGACCGCATCTGCGCATTCGTCAAAAGTAGTTATCAGAGAAAGAGTTACGAGTTATAAGTTATCAGTGGTCAGTTAAAAGAGGCTCTGTTAAACCAGAGTCCTCTTTAACCGAAAACCGACAACTGAAAACTGACAACTATTAAAAAAGGAAAAATTTATGGCAAGTCCTGAATTTGTATTCACACGTTATCCCAACTTAGAGATTTCCTGGCCCTTCGTACACGAACAGATGGTGAAGCGGTTAGAAGAACTCGGCGTAACGCTTGTTCTCAATACCGACAGCCGAGACCCGATCCACGAACAAGTCGATTTAAGTGAAACGATCGGAATATCTCACTTCGGCGGAAATCTGACCGAAGCCTGTATCACAGCGGCTCCAAAACTCAAGGTGTTCGGAGCGATGACTGATAATTCCGGACACGGGATCCCATACCAAGCACTTCAGGCACGCGGTATCCCTGTCATTGAATCAACACGGGCGTGGTCGCAATCCGTGGCGGAATGCGCTTTTGGTCTTGCGCTCTCCTCGCTGCGCCGGACAGCACAATGGCACCTGCGGATGGCAAACCGTGAAAAACTCTGGGAGTGGGAAAATCCGATGTGGGGTTCACTCAACGCACGCGAAAGTGGGGGACCCCTCGATAAACTCCCCGCTGCCCACCAATTCTGCGACGATCCAGACTTCGTCAACGGCGATCTCGGCACAAAAAACATTGGCGTTATCGGTCTCGGACAGATTGGAGGGAAAATAGCGAAATGGTGTAGAGTTTTCGGGGCAACAGTATCGGGTTTTGATCCGTATGTGCCGGAAGCGCTCCTCCAAGAATGGGATGTGCAGCGTACGGATATGGATACACTCGCTGATACTTCTGATATTGTGTTCGTGGCTGTCCCACCGACCCCTTCAGCACGACATCTATTGAATCGGGAACGTATCAACCACCTACGGAAGGGTAGCTTGGTTGTCGTGATTACGCGCGCCCATGCCGTCGATATGGAAGCATTGCGGGAACGGATTGTGAAGGACGAACTCGCGGGGGCGTTTGACGTTTACGACATCGAACCGGTACCTATTGATGATGAACTTCGCAACCGAGATAACGTTGTCCACACACCACATATCGCTGGTAGAACGGAAGATTCTAATTTACGCGTGGCGGATATGACGATAGACGATTTTGTTCGGGTGCTGAAGGGCGAAACACCCATTGGCGCATTGACCCCGAAGGCAGTTGAGGTTCGCACCTCACCGAATCCAGGTCAGTAACGTAGGGAGCCGGGGTTACAACCCCTCCCACAAGTATTGGTGTCCGTAAACAGGCGAGGTTAGAAACCTCGCCTACCACATTAGAGAATGTCATCCAGAACCCCCTATAAAAACCTTCTTCGTCCAGATATCGCAGACATGGCACCGTACACGCCCATCGTGCCCTTTGATGTGCTTAGCCAACGCCTCAACAAATCCCCTGAGGACATCATTAAACTTGATGCGAATGAGAACCCTTACGGTCCCTCACGGCGCGTATACGAAGCGTTGGCAAATGAAAGCTATTATCACATATATCCAGACCCCGACAGTACATCTCTCCGCCATGCCTTGAGCGAATACACAGGTATCGATGCAAGCCACATCGTCGCTGGACACGGTGCGGACGAACTGATAGATCTTATCATAAGGTTATTTATCGATCCCGGTGATGCGGTTATTAACTGCCCTCCAACGTTCGGAATGTATCGCTTCGACACAGAACTTAACGGTGGAAGAATAATTGATATTGCGCGAAAAGCGAATTTCTCGTTAGACACTGAATTGGTAGTCGAACTGGCTAACAAAAATAGCAACGTTAAAATCATCTTCCTTACAAGTCCAAACAATCCTGACGGTAGTATGCTTGACGACGCGTGCCTTCGGCAACTGCTTCAGCTGCCAGTAATTGTTGTGTTAGATGAGGCTTATATCGAATTCTCTGGCATCAGTCGTGTAGATTGGGTTTTAGCACATGAAAACTTGATTGTGCTTCGGACATTCAGCAAATGGGCTGGGTTGGCGGGATTGCGAGTAGGATATGGTGTTTTTCCGCACTGGGTACTCTCGCATCTGTTGAAGATTAAGCAGCCCTACAATGTAAACGTTGCGGGCACAACAGCGGCTTTGGCTTCCTTGTCGGATGTGCACTATTTACGGGAGAACGTGGAAAAAATTGTAGAGGAACGTGGACGACTTTATCAGGCATTGGGAGAGTTTGACTTTTTGGAGCCGTATCCGAGTGAGGCGAATTTCATCTTGGCGCGGGTTGTAGGAAAAGATGCGGCAGCACTGAAAGGCGCGTTAGCCGAGCGTGGTATTCTCATCCGATACTTTAACACACCGGGGCTGCGCGACCATATTCGAATAAGTGTTGGCACCCCGTCTCAAACAGCGGTATTACTAAAAGTGTTATCAACGTTATAGCGCTTCAGCGAGTCCGTCCTCTACGAAGGTATCATAAGGTTCCAAAACCTCTTCAACAGAGCGAGTGTTTGGAAACCATCCAACAATTTTCTGCAATACCTCATCAAGTAAGACATCGGGACAAGAAGCACCGGCTGTCAGGACAACATTGACAGGCATTTTCGATTCTGGGACTTCGGTTGTCTGAGAAAGCCAATCTTCTGTAATCTGTACCGTTTTTGTTCCTAATTCAAGGTGGCGAATTTGTTTAGGGCTGATCAGTTCGTCTGCATTTCGGACAAAATAGGTGGGGAGATGCTGTTGACAGAGTTCCACAAGATGGCTTGTGTTAGAAGAGTTGTATCCGCCGACGACAACTGCGACATCTCCACCATCGGCAATGAGTGCGAGGGTGGCATCCTGATTTTCCTTTGTTGCATAACAGAGGGTATCTTTGGTATCAGCAAAATGTTCTGACATCTTGGCATCGCCATAGGTTTTTCTGATAGCCTCCCGTAGCAAGTCTGCGATTGCTTCTGTCTCGGTAGCGAGCATGGTCGTCTGATTGACAACACCAATGCGTCTGAGATGAATAGCCGGATTGAAGCCCGGGGAGAAACGGTCTGCGAATTTTTCAAAGAAGAAGGTGGTATCTTCTTCACCAGAGATGACCTTTGCTAAAGCTTGCGCTTCGTCAAGGTCTCGAACAACGACGACGGGTGCGCTTGCTTGGGCATGGGAAAACGTTGCACGAGTCTCCTCATGATACCGTTTCCCGTGAATAACAACGGTGTAATCCTGTGTGCCAATCTCTTCACTCCGCCGCCAAACCTTTTCAACAAATGGGCAGGTCGTATTATAGGCTGTGAGCGTAACACCACGCTCTTTAAGAGACTGCTCGACTTCAAGGGTCGTACCGAAAGCAGGAACAATAACGACATCATCGGGCATTAAAACATCAAAAGGAAGCAACGATGTGCCAGCGGTATCCATCAGGAACTGGACCCCGCGCTGTCTTAAGTTTTCGTTCACATGTGGATTGTGGATAATTTCGGATAGCAGGAAGATGCGTTTGTCTGGATTTTCTGCCAACGCTTGGTAGGCGATCTCAATGGCGTTTTCGACCCCGTAACAGAAACCGAAGTGGCGCGCTATTTTAAAACGGACAGGTCCAAAGTCCAGCAATGTAGGTGACAAATCCCGCTTGCGGACATCAATTTCCCGGCGGGCGCGTTTCACTACGGAAATGATCGGGCTATGGTAGAAGTGAGGCAGTTTAAAAATTCGGGGCATTCGCTTTTTCTTCCAGTGCCGGGTGCAAAAATTAGAGAATGACTAAAAGTTTCTCTTGAGATTTAAGATGTGTGGATTGCCACTGTTAGCCTACCTGTATCACGGTCGATGTGATAGCGTAAGTTCATCTTTTGGTGCCTCAGTGCTAATACGTTGGGTCGACTTAGGCACTCAAGACTTTTCGTCCCTTCGCGCGGCGGCGCGCGATAGTTTGTCTGCCATACCGCGTAGACATTCGTTTACGGAAACCGAACTTATTTTTCCGCTTACGACGATGTGGTTGATATGTGCGTTTCATGAAACGTCTCCTTTTCTCTGCCCTGATGCCAAGCGAATCAGGGCACTATATTCTGTTCCTTGTCCTATACTTTTAGTGTAGTATTCGTTTCCCAGGGAGCATCACATTTCAGTTTTAAAATGATACGTCATTTTTGAGCGTTTGTCAAATTTTTCGGCACTTTTTGCGTCGCAAACCTTCAGAAAATGGCTTGACAAAATTTCGATTTCGGTACAGAGTATTGTACCAACGATATCTGCAATGCAGATTTGCAAGCACAAAAAATTCTGATAAAAAATTTTGACATTTTCACAAAAAAATGGTAAGATATTTTTCACTATCAATTTTTAATAGCAAGTTTTAGCGAATATTGAACTCGCACATACCTGATACACACGGCTATTTATGGTGAATTATATAGATAGATAAGTGAACATTCGAGAATATGTTGTAGCACAAACTGTTAGTTTGTGTCGCTGGGCGAGGTTTCGCGGCGTACTCGCTCCGGGGAATGCTATTAAGGCATGAACCGGGACAAAATTTGGAAATCCCTCCTACAGTAAATAAAGTAGGGAGCGCGCGGCTTGCAAATGTTTATGGAAGGCACATATAGAATTTAGGTTAGGACGGACGCTCATGCGGCAGACCCCGAATGAAATTTGGTTAGAAATACTGGAAAAACTCAGCGATGCAGCGCGACAGGACGTCTATCTTCATCAAGCAGTTCCACTCTCAATTACATCAGAAGGGTTGAACATAGTTGTCCCATCAGCGTACACGCGTGCGAGAATCGAAGAGCGGTTCCGCGCTGATATCCAAAGGGTGTTAGCCACATTGATTGGGGCACAGTGTGCTCTTATCCTCACTGTAGACGAATCAAGTTCTCATGAAAGCGAAGATCTTAGCGAAACGCAGTCCGAAGAATTGATTAATTCAGACAACACCTCCGTTGATGATTTTCCCGCCCCACCTCGACAAGTTCAGACAGGATTAAATCCGAATTATCGGTTTGATAGGTTCATCGTTGGTTCTAGCAATCGCGTGTGTCACGCGACATCTTTGGCTGTTTCGGAAAATCCGGGTCGCGACTATAATCCGCTCTTTATCTACGGCGAAGTGGGGTTAGGCAAAACGCATTTGCTGCACGCCATTGGCAACCGACTTTCAGTGAACCAGCCTGAAAAGAAAGTGCTGTATGTTACATCAGAAACCTTTATGAATGAGTATGTGGAATCCATTGTTAACCGTACATCGGCACAAGGCTTTCGCACAAAATATCGCACCGCTGACATGCTCCTCATTGATGATATACAGTTTTTGCAACGCAAGGAGGGGACCCAGGAAGAATTTTTCAATACTTTTAACGACCTCCACATGAACTCAAACCAGATAGTCATGACCAGTGACCGCCCTCCGGGTAATCTAGAAAATCTGGAGGAGCGCCTCCGCTCACGCTTTGAGTGGGGTATGGTCGCTGAAATAGATCGACCACAATACGAGATGCGTATCGCGATCCTCCAACAAAAATGCCAAGATCAGGGGATGACACATCTCCCTAACGACGTCATTAGTTACATCGCCGAGATGGTCACAACCAATATTCGAGAATTGGAAGGTACACTTGTTCGCCTTATTGCCCAAGCCTCAATACTTAAGGAGAACCTGAGTGTAGAGTTTGCTCGACAAATCCTCGGTGATGTTGGTTCCATCTCGCCACTACGTCAACCGAAAGCTGCTACCGCAAAGGCAATACAGACAGCCGTCGCAGACTATTTTGGTATTGAGGCAGCAGATCTTGTGTCCCAGAAACGAACCAAGGAATTGGTACAACCACGCCAAATCGCTATGTATCTGTGCCGGGAACTGACACAAATGTCGTACTCTAACATCGCACAATCCTTTAATAGGGAAAACCATACGACTGTCATTCACGCATGCAAACAGATCGAAAAAGTAATAGACGAGAGTGATGATGAGCGGGAAGCAATTATGATGCTACTCGATCAATTCCGTTAGCCAATTTTAACACCCTTTACCACCCAATTTCTGTACTCCAGCTCTATCCGAGATCTCTTTTATACGATTAAAGTTCCGTATTTTGACCTTGCTTTCACTCTAATTTTGTTGATAACTTGTGCATAACTTCACAAAACCTGTTGATAACTTGTGCATAACTTTGTAAAAAACTTGTTGATAACTTGTTGATAACTTTACAAAACCTGTTGATAACTTGTGCATAACTTGTTGATAACTTGCATATTTTCTCCTTTTGTTGATAACCTGTTGATAAGTCCGAAAGTTATCAACAATCTATCAACAGGGGAGTTGTCAGTAACCATAAGGGTTTAGACGAGTTATCCACTTATCCACAGCCCCTACTAGTACTACTAATAATTATAACTCATATATAAATTGTAATTAGTATAAGAATTAGAAACTGACAAAACTGGAAAAATTTTTAATCAGGGATAATTAAAGTTCGATTTACAGATCCACACTGAGGAACGAAGAATACTTTGTTTTTATCTTCAAAACAAATGCTATTAAACCAGATTGTTTTACGTAATTTCCGTAACTATATTGATTGTGAAGTGAGTTTCTCCAAACCGGTTAATCTGATTATCGGCGGGAACGCTCAAGGAAAAACTAGCCTACTTGAGGCAATTTATTTCCTCTGCACCGCCGAATCCCACCGTGCCATGCGAGATGCCGAGCTCATCCGACACAATGAAGCTGGCTTTTACCTGAAAGGCATACTGACCAATAGCAGCGACGATGTGGTATCTCTTGAGGCATCGAAGCGTGCACGTGGGCAGTTTAGGTTGAAGAAGAACGGTGTTCTTCATACGAAGCGCTCTGAGTGGATTGGGCAGTTTAACGCCGTATTTTTCGCACCTGAATCTCTAATATTGGTGAAGGGAGCGCCAGCCGAACGACGGAGATTTCTCGATCTGCTTATCGCGCAGATTGATCGCGATTATCTGCAGCACTTGCAGAAATATCAGTCAGTTCTCAAACAACGGAACGAACTATTAAAGCAAATTCGTGCAATCTTTGTGGATGCAGCGCAGTTAGACGCTTGGGATCAGCTTTTGCTCATACACGGCACAGCTATTATTATAAAGCGTTTAGAGGTGTTTCACCAACTTAAGGATTATGCAATAAAAAACTACCAAAAACTTACGGGTGATCGGGAAAGCCTGGCATTGACGTATCGTTCCGCATCAATGCGGGACGATGCGTCAATGGACAATGTAACGGATAATAATTCGGAGACCACCTCTACCAACATAAATTCTTCATTGGCTGAATCTGGCGTTGAATTGGTTAAGGTTCCGAGCGAGAGCGAGATTAACAAGCAATTTGGGGCGACGTTAAGTGCTTCACGCGCCGCGGATCTCCAGAGAGGGACAACATTAGTTGGACCACATCGCGACGATTTTCTGATCGAATTGGAGCACCAATCACATAGACTTCTCAGTGAGGAGGAGCCGCACATTCTGGAGAATAACGACGAAGAGGTGACGGATGAACTGATTCAACTTTCGGTTCCGAAAGTTGAGTCAGTTTATAGCGAATATCGATTTTCAAGGGAAGACCTCGGAGTATGCCGGGAGGTAGCGCGCGCTTACGGGTCACAAGGTCAGCAGCGGACCATTGCGTTAGCACTAAAACTGGCAGAATTAGAGTTAATTCGCGCCACAACAGGAAGGAATCCGATAGTGCTTTTGGATGACGCCACCTCGGAGTTGGATTACAAACGTATAGGTTACCTGCTGAATATTCTCCAAAACCTGAGTGCACAGACGTTCATTACAGCGACGCACGCCGAACCGCTCGTACACCACCTCCACGAACCGAACGTTTTAAATGTCAAGAATGCCCAGATAAGTCACGCCACTCCGAAAGGAGTAGATTTGTAAATTTTGCAAGCCCTACCAATCGAAAAATAAACACCAAAGGATGAGGTGTTGTTAAATGCAGAAAACACGGGATTTACGTAATCTCCTCACAGAAATGGCACGGGAGAGGAATTTTGAATCTAAGATACTTGAGCAAAAGGTCTTCGACCTCTGGCGAAAACACCTCGGTGCGCCGCTTGGCTCAAAAACAATACCCGTATCGCTTTCAAACGGCGTCTTGAAAGTCTACACTGAATATCCACCTTACAGGCGAGAACTCCTATTTCTGAAACAGAGAATCATATCCAACCTGAATGCGGAATTGGAACAGCCTGTTCTGACAGATCTTCGGATAGAATTACGCCAAATCCGCGCCGTACCCACTCGCGATGCAGAAACAAAGCCTCCTGAACCCCAGCCCAAGCCATCAAAGCAGTCAAATACTGACCCCCTTCGTTGTACGACCCCTGAAGAATTAGAGCAAATTGAGCAGACACTTGCCAACGTAACAGATGCAAGATTGAAGAAATCTCTCCGGCGATTATTCACAACCCAAAGCGAAAAATAAGCCTTGACAAACGCATAGGAAATAGGGTATTCTATTATTAGGGCGTTCAGCAATGCCCACCAGAACACAGTATACTCTACCTACAGCACTGAAACTGCTTTACCCTTTATTACGTATACTTAATATATATTATTTAGAAGAAATTGTCCTAACCTATAGGATGTGCTAACAACCGATGGTTAATTCCATTCGGCCAACCATAGCGAGGTACCACAACCAAATATGTCAAAAAAGAAACGAACATACACAGCGAGTGACATACAAATTCTTGAAGGTCTTGAAGCTGTCAGGAAACGCCCAAGCATGTATATTGGCAGCACTGGTCCGGCTGGACTGCACCATCTCGTCACAGAGTTAGTAGATAACTCTATAGACGAGCTCGGTGCCGGTTATGGTACGAAAATCGAAATCACACTTCATAGTGACGGTAGCGTCACCGTCTCTGATGACGGTCGCGGTATCCCTGTCGGCAAGCATGCCAAAACAGGTCTCTCCGCCCTTGAGGTCGTTATGACCACACTCCACGCTGGTGGTAAGTTCGACGGTCGCGAACAGGTGGGTTACCAAACCGCCGGTGGCTTACACGGTGTTGGAGCTTCTTGTGTTAATGCTCTCTCTGAGTGGCTCCGCGTTCAAGTTCAACAAAATGGAGGCACCTACGAACAACGTTATGCGCGCGGAATTCCACAGACCCGCGTAAAGAAAGTAGGTCCTAGCAAAAAAACCGGTACTTCGACTACATTTATGCCGGATTCCGAAATATTCGATACGCTTGATTTTTCACACGATATCCTCCGCGATAGGCTCAGAGAACTTGCTTTTCTCAACAAAGGGGTTCGCATCCAATTCCAGGACGAGCGCGATGCAGAGAATTCAGAACCGGTTGCTTTTCAATACGATGGCGGCATCGCCTCCTTTGTGACCTACCTAAATCAGAACAAAGAGGTTCTGCATCCGAAACCTATTTACATAGAAGGCATTCAGGAAGACACCAAAGTAGAAATTGCTTTCCAGTTCAACACCACATATACGGAAAATATTAGTTCCTACGCCAATAACATCCGCACCTCGGAAGGCGGTTTCCATGAAAGTGGTTTCAAGAGCGCTATCACCCGTGCCTTCAAAACTTATGCCACTAATAATGAGCTCCTGCGGAATGTTAAGATAAATCTCACCGGTGAAGACATCCGTGAGGGGATGACTGCAATTGTCAGTGTTAAGGTTCCAGAACCCCAGTTTGAAGGGCAAACAAAATCTAAACTTGGAAACACAGAAGTTGAGGGCATTGTACAGAGCTTTGTTAGATCCGAACTCATAACGATTTTGGAAGAGAGTCCAGGTGTTTCTAAACAGATTATCCAAAAAGCCATTCAAGCGGCACAGGCACGTGAAGCGGCTCGTAACGCACGGGAAGTCATCCGCCGTAAAAGCGTTCTGGACTCCGCATCTATGCCGGGTAAACTCGCTGATTGCTCTGAAAGTGATCCAACTCGAACCGAACTCTTCCTCGTAGAGGGCGATTCTGCTGGCGGCACCGCTAAACAAGGGCGGGATCGTCAAAATCAAGCTGTGCTGCCTCTGAAAGGTAAGGGCATCAATGTAGACAAAGCAAGGCTTGATAAAATACTTAAGAACGCCCAAGTCATCGACATTGTCACCGCCTTGGGAACAGGTATTGGTACCGAAGAGTTTACCCTTGAGAAACTTCGCTATTCCAAAGTTATTATCATGGCAGATGCCGACGTCGATGGTGCACACATCCGAACGTTACTTTTAACCTTTTTCTTTCGCCAAATGCCTGATATCATCGCCTCTGGACACCTGTACATTGCCCAACCGCCGCTCTATCAAGTAAAGAAGGGTAGAAATACGCAATATTTGCAAGACGATGAAGCGATGGAAGACTACCTGCTCACGCTGGTTTTAGATACCGTTCAGATAACAAATGCACGACGGGGTGTTCCGTATACGGCATCGGAATACCAGACTATCTCTAATGCTATTCGCAAGGTTCAAACCATTATTGAACAACTTATCCAAAGTGGTATAGACCGTGAAGAGTTATCTATGTATCTCAGAACGAGTGAATCCGCGGGGACAGAAAGTCTTGCAGATCACATTGATGAATTGTTAGCAGTTTTAGAGACTTCGCCTATGCGTAACGGAGGGATAGTGAGTAACGTGCACGCTCCCGATGTAACACAACCGCCTGACACACCATCCGTACCTGACCCGCAGACCTCCTTCTTTGAAGAAAACCAGCAAAGTCCAGAAAGTGAACAACACGAAGCACAGAGTTCAAAGCGAATCGTTGCACGCCGGACGCTGTACCACGAATTACAGAGAGAACTGGAAACGCTTGCTGAGTTCCACATCAAGGATACAGATTTTCTGCCCGCAAAGGCATCTGATGCCTCGGATGAACTAAAAAGCGATAAATTATTTAGTATTCAATCTGAAAACGGCGATATCTACCACGCTGGAGACGTTTTTTCACTGGTGCAATATCTGTTTGAGATGGAGCATCGCGGTTTGACCATTACACGTTACAAAGGGTTGGCGGAAATGAACCCTGGACAGCTGCGCGACACCACTATGCGTACGGACGAACGTATGCTTCTCAGAGTCACGCTTGAGGACGCCGTGGAAGCTGATCGCGTTTTTACTCTTCTGATGGGCGATATTGTTGAACCGAGGCGTGAATTCATAGAACGCTACGGTACTCACGTGAATCTTGATTTATACGGTGCTTAGATATGTGACTGGCGTTACGCATGTTGTGGTTACTGGCTGATGCGTGTCTAAAATAGTGCCGCCTACTTTTTTATCTTTATGTATTTTTGTTATTCTTCTTACGGTCTTCCGCGATCAGCAAAATACTTGCGTACCTCCTCTACTATTTTATCGAAAGGGAATAATTAACTGTAGTCAATACAAAAAGTAATATGGAAAATATCCAAGAACGCAACATAGAGAATGAATTGACAACATCGTACCTGACTTACGCGATGAGTGTCAATACCAACCGTGCGATACCCGATGTTCGTGACGGTCTCAAACCGAGCACCCGTCGGATTATCTACGCGATGGGAGAGATAAATCTTACCTCAAATCGACCTTACGACAAATGTGCTGCTGTTGTCGGAGAGGTGATGAAAAACTTTCATCCACACGGTGATGGTCCGATTTATGGTACGCTCGTGGGTTTAGCACAGCCATTTAACATGCGCTACCCGTTGATAGACGAGCAGGGCAATTTTGGTAGTATTGACGACGATCCACCGGGGGCGATGCGCTACACGGAATGTCGGCTCGCGACTATTGCTTCGGAGATGCTCACTGATATTGAGAAACAAGTGGTGGATTTTCAGCCCAATTACAAGGACTCGCTTGAAGAACCGACCGTCCTACCTGGTCTTCTACCGAACTTGCTTGTCAATGGTACGACGGGCATTGGTGTGGGTTATCTAACCCGCATACCGCCGCATAACCTCACCGAAGTGGTTGATGCGCTTCTCTGCAAACTTGCGGATCCGGATGCTGATACCGAAACGCTCATGGAGCACATCACGGGTCCTGATTTTCCGACTTCGGGCATTATAGTCGGCACCAGTGGTATTCAGCAGATGTACGCCACTGGCAGAGGCAGTATCACTCTCCGTGCCAAAGCGTTCATAGAAAGAATTACGCCTGCATCTGGCACAAGAACGGAACGGGAACAGATAATCATCACCGAAATCCCGTATCAGGTAAAGAAAAATCAGCTGCTTGAGCGGATGTACCATTTGGTCGTCAATAAGACGATTACGGGCATCGCTGACATTCGGGATGAGTCTGACGAAGAAATTCGCATTGTCATACCCCTCAAACGCGGGGAGATCGCGCAGGTGATTCTCAATCAGTTGTATAAGCACACGCAGATGCAGACGAATTTCAGCGCCAGTCTGCTTTGTCTGGTTGATGGACTTCCAAAGGTTTTAACGCTTGAGGAGATTCTCAACCATTACCTTGCGCACCGACGGGATGTGATTCGCCGCCGCACACAATTTGACCTCGCGCGCGCTGAACGCAGGAGTCACATCCTTGAAGGGTACCTGCTTGCGCTACAAAACCTTGAAGCAATCATAGAGCTCGTCCAAACTGCAGCATCGCCACAAGCAGCCGAGCAGGAACTTCAAACCACCTATCAACTCAGCGAGCAACAATCAAGAGAAATTCTCACTATGACGCTCCGACAGTTGACAGGACTCGAACGTCAGCGCATTCACGATGAATATACTGAAATTTTAGACCGTATCGCGGAACTTCGAGCGATCCTTGCGAGTGAAACGCTGATAACGGATATTATCCGAACAGAGCTCGAAACGCTTAAAGAAAAATACGGCGACGAGCGGCGCACCGAAATTACGGGTGAGGTCAAGGAATTCGAGGTTGAAGACCTTATTGCTGACGAAGAAATGGTGGTTACATTGTCGCATGCCGGTTACATTAAACGGCTGCCTATGGATACCTATCGGAAGCAACACCGCGGCGGTGTAGGCATCAAGGGTGCTGCACCGAAAGATGGAGATTTTCTGGAGCACATTTTTGTTGCGACTGCGCATCAGAATATTCTTTTCTTTACAGATTGGGGTAAATGTTATACACTAAAAGTCCACCAAATTCCAGAAACACGCCGACAATCAGCGGGTCGTGCAGTAGTTAACTTACTTCGCTTATCGCAGGAGGAGAATATAACTGCATACGTTCCGGTTCCGCCTAAGAATGGCGATGATAATGGGGATGGTGCTGCGGAGAACGCTTTTATCTTTATGGCAACGCAGCAAGGTGTTGTCAAAAAGACGGAACTTGCGAACTTCGACAACACGTTGTCAAGTGGCATTATTGCAGTTAAGCTTGATGACGGGGACAAACTCATCGGTGCCCAAGTGACGGACGGCACTAACGATATAGTTCTCGTTACTCACAAAGGCGTTGCGATTCGATTCAGCGAGAAAGAGGTTCGGCCTCTTGGACGTAATACACGCGGTGTCCGCGGTATAGAACTCGGCGACGAAGACTTTGTGGCGCAAATGGTTATTGTCAAGGGCGGGGTGCCTGAAGAGGAACAAGTAACGCGACGTGCCAGTAGGAAAAATGAAGAGGATCTGTTGATTGTTACAGAAAATGGGTATGGTAAACGCACATCCGTCTCCGCCTATCGACCGCAAAAACGCGGTGGAAAAGGGATCATTGCGATCGGAAAATCTAAGCGGAACGGGGCAGTTGTTGCTGCCAAGCGCGTTACGCGGATTGACGAACTTGTTCTTATCAGTTCAAACGGGTATGTGACCCGGACGGCGGTTTCGGATATTCGACGCATTGGGCGCAATACCCAGGGTGTACGCATTATGGCACTTCAAACCGAGGAAACGCTTGTTGACGCCGCCAAGATTGAACTCTCTTCTTCTCTACTTGAGGCAAATGCCAATTCCTAACGCCCTACTGAGACACGCTTCAATCGCCATACGGGGAAAAAAATGAAATATCTTAACGTGCTCATAATTCTTGTTCTGATGATAATATGCCCCATCTTTGGGCATAACCTACAAGCCCAGGATCTTGAGATGGAAGGCACGCCCCAGACACCCGATTTAGTGACACTTGCAGATGCTAATATAGAGCTGAACACTGAAATGGCGCACGCTGCTAAGTTCTATACCGACTTGATGTGGGCTGTTTACTGCGGCACTGGTGAGCAAAATATCCGTAAAAGTAAGGCGGCTTACGATACGCTAATAAAAGCGTTCGAGGTCGACGATGCTTCTTCTACAACTTCGGATAAAGTTGTATCCCGTCATGACCGCAGTTTCGTTTACACAGAACGCGCCACGCTTCGATTTAACACACTGCAGAACATCAAAGGTGCGGAAGATGACGTAAGAAAAGCTATCGAGCTTAATCCCGAAAATGTGCCAGCAACATGGCTTCTTGCTCAGATATTGACACGCCGGGTCTTCTCATCTATCCAAGAAAATAGACGCGATACGCGTGCCCAAGCATTACAAGAAGAGATGCTTGTGGTTTTAAAACGGGTCATTGAACTGGATCCGGACCACCATAGAGCGCATTTCTATCTCGGTACGATGGCACGTGATCTCGACCAAATTGAGCTGGCAATTACATCTTTCAAGGCACTTACCCGAATTATGCCTTATGACGATCAATTTCATAAGGAGCTCGGTGAACTCTATGAGATGCAAAATCGCCTTGAAGAGGCGTTGCAGTCTTACGAAAGGGTCGTAACTATCCTTCCCGAGCAGATAAGTGCCCGGAACCGTCTTGGTCAACTTTATCTGCAGACCGGCGACTATTCAGCGGCAATAGAAACATTTCTCGTTATTCTGACTCAACTTGAAACACAAGCAAATGGTCAGGATAATACAGGTAGGTCCACAGTTCAGACACGAGCCCGGGCAGCGATTGAGGCAAGTGAGGCGGAAATTGAGGCACACCACGGGATGAGCCTCGCGTATCAAGCGCAAGACAACTTCGAGAAGTCTGAATTCCATATCATCCGTGTAATCAGTCTATTGGACGAAAAAGCACGCTCAATAAGGGGCGGAACTCGCCGGACGAGAGGGAACGAACGCATCGCATTAACCAGACGTATTCGGGATGCTCGCTATACACTCGGACAGATTTACCTTAGGTTCAGTGTGCCGCGGAAGGCTGTGGACACCTTTGCGAAGATCTTGGCGACCGATGCTAAATATGTTCCCGCCCTTTCAGGAATCGGGATGGCTTATCAAATGCTGGACGATCTTAAGCGAGCAGAAATTTACCTCCGCAAGGCTATTGAGTTATCCTCGAGAAATGAGTTACCTGACGTTTATAACGCACTGGGTTATCTCTATGCCGAACAAGGCGTTAACTTAGATGAGGCAGCAAAACTCGTTCAGCGAGCACTCAAAAGTTCACCAACGTCTGGGGCATACCTCGACAGCTTAGGGTTCATCTACTTCAAGCAGGGAAAACTGGATGCCGCGATAGAAAACTTGGAACTCGCAATCCATTACCTTCCTAACACACCCGAAATTCTCTTGCATCTTGCCGATGCCTATCGGCAAAAGGGTTTGAAGGAAAAGGCGTTGCAGGCTTTGGAACAAGCTATACAACTTGAACCGGACAACACGGAATTTCGTCAAAAATTTGAAGTGTTCAAAGCTGATTAGTCTTTTTCACCTGTCGCTTTTCTGACGACAAAACCTTTAATTCCAGAGAGAAACCTATCATTTAATTGGCTGTCTTGGTCCGAGGGTGAAAGATGAAAAATATAAGATTACTTTTCATCGTTATGTTGCTGCTTTTTGGCGTTCTGTATGGAAGCTCGGCACACATTTGTGGTACACCGCAGTTGTCATTCACAAGGGACGCTATCCCAGATACCAATTCAGTAACTGGCAAAAATCCGATTCTCCAAGCAGATACTGCGATGTCCGCTCCTGGACTGCCTGCTGCGCCTGCGCTACTTGTTGGTACGGAACGGACCTTCTTCGCCCCCGATTTTAGGAGTATGCAGCAATACACTGTTTCTGCAGTCTTGCGCGGTGTTGGTAACTTTTGTTATGTTTTCGTTGAGGACACTGAATGGAACACACGCGTTACCACTGCCAC
The DNA here is from genome assembly GCA_022826805.1 of Candidatus Poribacteria bacterium. GTDB lineage: Bacteria > Poribacteria > WGA-4E > WGA-4E > WGA-3G > WGA-3G. Next base: position 2,727 of record JAJDUH010000075.1, on the reverse strand, counting down.
CGTTCAGGGAATAATCCGGGCTTTTGACGCTGCTGTACCATCGGATCCACAGCGCGGGATTTATCTAACGTTGACAGAACACTTCGGAGTTCCACCAGATATTGACGGGAATGGAAGGATAATTTTACTTTTACTCAACATTCGAGACAAGGATCACGGGAGCCAGTTTATAGCAGGTTTTTTCAACCCAGCGGATCAGAATCGGGGTGTCCTGAGGAATCCAGGATTTCGTGGCTTTCCTATTCGCAGTAATGAAGCGGAAATACTGTATATCGACACACATCCTCTCAATCCGAATAGTGAAACTGCTCACAATGTTATTGCGCATGAATTTCAACATCTTATCAATTGGAAACACGATCCACAAGAGGCTACTTGGGTTGACGAAGGCTGTGCCGAGTACGCCTCATTTCTTTGTGGTTACTCGCTTCGAGAGCATATAAGCGCGTTTGAGAAAACACCTTCTGTTTCTCTCACCACATGGCCCGAGGCGCGTAGCGATTCACTTCCACACTACGGCGCTGCCTTTTTGTGGATGCTCTATCTACATGAGCAGTACGGTGGTATAGAAACAGTGATTAAAATTGTTCAGAACCGTGGAACATCTCTCGCGGGTATTACCGATGTCCTCGCATCGCAGGGGGTTCGCCAGACGATCTCTGACATTTTTATTTCATGGAAACTCGCGAATTACTTGTCTGATTACCGTGCCGTAAGTCTTTCTCTTTCGCCTCGTCGCTGGTATCGTTCATATCCAAGTGGGGCACAAGATGGACAATTGCACAATTTTTCGGCGGATTACATCGGATTTGAAGATGCCGGTGGATTAACACTCGGATTTTCCAGCGGCTCTGTGTCGAGTACTGATGCGCATGCGATCGAATTTCATACGACAGGCACTGTCAAAGTTCGAGAAATAGCACTCTCGACGCGTAACACCGGTTCGCTTGTGTTACCTACTACTGTCAGGGAGGCGATCCTCGTTCCGAGTTTACAGTCCGAGGCTTTTGGTGCGGATGCACAGAGCGAACGGTATCAATATAGTGCGACACGCGGTGCTCATATTACGTTTGTCGCTGCGGTTCTCCCTAATCCGGTGCATCCACGTTACTGGGACATCATCGCTGAGCCGAGCGAACGGCTCGTCGGATTGACTCCAGTGGTAACGTTAGTGCGCCTTAACGGTGGAGTGGAACAGGTATATAAAGAAGAACAGGCGATGTACCAAGTAGCGCAGGACTCTCAAGACAGGGGCTTGTATCGATTTTCGTTTCTTCTTGAACCGGGAATAGAACCGGCGTCTGTCGTATATCAGATTTCGCTAACCAACAGCGGAATGCGCGTGTGGCATTCCGTGGATTCAAGACTTGTTGACACAGGTCCGCTAATTGAGTAATATTATAGTCAAGCAAGTGACAAGCATCGGCAGTGCTATTTAACTGAAGGTGGTACATAAATATTTCTTGTGTAGGGGCTGGAGCTCCGAACCTATAGGGCGAGGAGACCTCGCCCCTACGGGGTAGCCGAGAACCTGAGTTTGCTCCGACAGGAGGCTGCAGATACTCGGAATAATAAACCACCTTCATTTAACTTTCGACTTTTTAACCATTAAGGGGAAAAACATGCAACCTACACTTTATGCTGGAACTATTGGACAAAGTGTCTGGCGTAGTACCGATAACGGGGATACTTGGGGTAGAGCGAGCAACGGACTCTTTCCGGAAGCCGATATTCGTGCTTTAGCCGTCAATCCCAATAACCCAGACACTATCTATGCGGGTACCGAAGACGGTATCTTCCAAACGAGCGATGCCGCTGAATCATGGCATCGCCTTCCGAGCCCTATGGATGGACGGGAAGTATGGGCAATCGCCATTGACCCGAATGCATCGGACACGCTTTATGCTGGCACATGTCCGTCTGCGCTTTTCAAATCTACTGACGGTGGTGCTAACTGGAAACAACTCAATGCTGATTTGGCACAAGAGTGTGAGGGTGTTCCGATCATCCCGCGCGTCACAACTTTCGTGGTTGATCCTGATGATTCGCAAACGCTCTATGCTGGAATTGAAATTGATGGCATGCGCCTGAGTACCGACGGTGGGGAAACTTGGACTGAGCGGAGTGAAGGGCTCAGTAGTTTGGATATCCACGGACTCTGTGTAGTTCCGGGTTCGCCTAAGACTATCATCGCCGCAACGAATAACGATGTCTGTGTGACAACAGATATGGGACAACAGTGGACCCCGCTGAATGTCAAAGCACACTATCCATGGCCCTACTGCCGTGCTGCGTTCTTTTTGAACGGTGATGCTGGTCGTGTGTTTATTGGTGCGGGCAACGGTCCTCCTGGTGACCAAGGTGGTATTTTCTCGACGTGCGACGCCGGCAAATCATGGAGTCGTGCAGACATCGGCAGAACTGCCAACAGCACGATCTGGTGCTTTGCGCACAATCCGAATGTCAATGACCTTCTTATCGCTTGTAGTGTGAGTGGGCAGCTTTATCGGAGCGCGGATGCCGGTGATTCTTGGACGAAACTCGCGCATGAATTTGGAGAGGTTCGGGCGTTAGCGATCGGTGGGTAGCCAGGGGCATTTAGTTTATATATTTACTTTATATATATGGATGTTTTTCGTGTTTTTTTACCCTTCCAACTCGGTAAGCGAGATTTCCTAACCTCGCTGGCTTGAAAAAAAGGGTGTAAAACCCGATAATTTCTTAAAA
>JAJDUH010000034.1 GCA_022826805.1 Candidatus Poribacteria bacterium | reverse complement strand
ATAATCGCGTTGAGACGCATCAAGCAGGACTTGGTAGTGTTTCGCTGGCATAAGTGCCTCCAAGTTATCAGATTGATTTTCCTGAGTCTAAGCATACCATTTTTAAAATTAACTGTCAAAATAAACTGGACAGACTACTAGAATGTAATCAGCCTCGTATTTTTTGGCAGTTTTCATAAAAAGATAGTGAATGGAGCCGGGCAAGTTCTGGAGGCTTACCAGTGAACTTGACAGTTCCTGAGCCATACCCAAGACGACCTCGTATTCAGCAAATCCAATGTGTCCCGGTAATAGAAACATGTTGGGTTGCCCCTTGACCAACTCACAAATAACAGGTTCAAGAGGGATTGGACGGGATTCAAAAGCCGGAGCGAGCCCGTCGCGGATATTACGTGCCTTTCCTGATTTAGACTCGTAGATTGCCTTGAATGCCTTGGTATCTCTGAATCCGAGGACCATACCTGTCAGATTGCACTGAGGATCGCAATCGACAATCATCACCCTTTTTCCCTTGTGTGCCAGCATCCAGCCAAGATTGAAGGTTGTTGTTGTTTTACTTACACCGCCTTTGTGATTGAAAAGTGCAATTTGTTTTGTCATACGATATTCTCCTAAGTTTGTGCGATGCTGTTCCCTTAGCTTGTTTTTCTGTTTAAACCATTATACAAGTTAACATATACATTAGTCAATTAAAAGATACTGCTGACACATGCTGTATATTCTGAAAATCTCGCCTAACCTTCTTGCTAAAATTTACAGAATACGCTATTATATCTCCACAATTCTCAAAAAGGAGATTCACATGGCAGTTTTTTTACATACACGGGTTCGCGTCAGCGACCTTGACGGTTCTATCAATTGGTATTGCGATCACTTAGGGTTCAAAGTCCTCAGTCGGAGCGATAAATCACCAGCGGGCAACCAGATCGTGCATCTCGAACTTCCAGGAAACGCACACACCTTGGAGTTGACCTATTCACCCGACTTTGAACTTGAGGTCCAAGAGGATCTGATGCACTTCGCTATCGGTGTCCCGGACATTGTTGAGTTTTGCGATGGGCTGGAAAAAGCAGGGTTGGAAATTTGGCCCGACAAATGGCGCGCCCAGTTCACATCCGGTGGAATGAAAATGGCATTCATCACCGATCCGGATGGCTATGAGGTCGAGATCTTGGAACGTGCAGATACCTCTGGGGATCCGCTCGACGTTCTTGATGAGTCCTAAACATAGGGCCAGAACTGATTCCAGGCAGTCAACCAATCTTTTGCGCGGCTTTCAGCGGTAACAGGTCCTGTTATTGCGACGCCTGAGCGTCCCTTGAAGTTTGCGAGTTTATCAACACTTGCGACCTCAATTTTAATCGTTGTTGGTGCTTCAGGGACATAAGGTTTGAACCGAGTTAAATCTGAAAGTGCATCTCTTGCTGCGTCTTCAATCAGTTGGCGGGCACGCACCGGGGGCAGCTGTCGGGCACTAAATCGGCTGAGTCCTCGCTTAACAGCGACTGTGAGCAGTGCATCGCCGAGGAGTGCTTTCGCTTCTCGGCAGACTGCCACATCGCCAGTAACAAGAGCGACTGGTACACCGTAGCTTCCATTGAGCGCAGCGTTCACTCCCGTTTCACCGACTAGATCGTCGTTAAACCACAGATTCTGGTACTGCACGCTGGAAATTGTATGGCACAACACACCATCAGGTGTGCCGTTGCGGGCATGCATACCGATGAGCAAGCACGCGTCACAGCCATCTTTCCACATATCTTCATAGCGTCCCCATCCGTGGTGTGCTACCCACTCACAATCTGGATGAATTTTATCAGGGATAAGCGAATTAAAAGTCCAGCCCCTTCCTGCCCCGTGGCAATCTACAACAACAATTTCTGTCGCACCAGCGGCTTTCGCACCACGCACAGCTGCGTTAATTTCTTCTGTGTAGAGGCGTCTCCCTTCTTCAAACATCGGTGCCCCGCCGTTCACCTGATCCCACACCACAATACCACTGACGCCTTCCATATCTGACATAATAAGTACCCGCATTCCTATACTCCTTTTTGCTCAAACTTGCTGTGGAAAGTTCGGATTCAGCACGTAGGTTGGGTTGAGCGGAACAAGTAAAGTCGAACCCTTATGACTCAGAAAACCCCGCATTTTTAAAATACTTGAATGTTCCGCCGTGCCAGCAAAACCCAACGCTTCAACTGATATGCTTGTATCGAACTCATGTTATAGAAAGTTTTGTTTTTAGCGTAGTATACGCCTGCCTCTCATAAAATTCAAGCAGAAAATCGGAATACTCTCTGCTGACAACTGCCAGCCGTCAACCGCTAGCCAGAAATGAACGTTTGACATCCGCTGCCTATTGTGCTATAATTCTGTTAGTGAAAAAGGTATTGAACTAAAAAAAAGAATCGCTAATATGAAATCTTAATTTTCCCTATGGACACAATTAAAAGAGAAATATATGATATTTTAGAAAATGCAATCCGTGCCGCTATCGCATCTGGTGAACTGTCTATAGCCGAGGTGCCAAATATTCCCTTTTCACCAACGAAAACCCCTGAACATGGTGATATCGCTACCCCAATTGCCTTGGGGCTTGCAAAACAGGCACGGATGGCACCGCGCAACATCGCCGAAAAAATTAAGGCACACATTGATCTTGAGTCCCACCCAACCATCCACAAAGTCGACGTCGCCGGTGCCGGTTTTATAAACATTTATCTTTCCGACGAATGGCTCTACGACACACTCCGAACAATCGCCGCAACGCAATCCGCATACGGCACTTGTGAAAAGGGGGCAGGAAAACATCTACAGATTGAGTTCGTCAGTGCCAATCCGACGGGACCCCTTAACATTGTGAGTGGACGCGCTGCAGCCGTTGGAGACACCCTCGTCAATCTCCTAAACGCTATAGGCTATAAGGCGATCCGTGAGTACTATGTCAACGATGCCGGTGGTCAGGTTGACAGGCTCGGTGAATCGATTGATGTCCGTTATCGGGAAGCACTCGGCGAAGAGGGTTTGGAAATTCCAGAAGGCGGGTATCAAGGTGAATATCTACGGGAGTTCGCAGAGGCTATCGCTGAAACGGAGGGTGATGCCCACCTTCAACTTGAGACCGACGAGCGCGTCGAACACTTCCGCGATAAGGGCGTTGCTTACATCTTGGCACAGCAAAAAGCCGCTTTGGAACGCTTTGGCGTTAAGTTCGATGTCTGGTCGAGTGAAAAAGCGATTCGGGATAGTGGAAAGCCGGAGGAAATCATTGAACTGTTCCGAGAGGGAGAATACCTCTATGAAGCCGAAGGTGCAACATGGTTTCGGATGACAGATTTTGGCGATGATAAGGACTGTGTGGTCATTCGGAGCAATGGCGAATATACCTACTTTGTACCCGATGCTGCTTATCACCGAGATAAGTTTGATCGCGGTTTTAAAACAATCATTGACCTGTTGGGACCAGATCACCAAGGGCATATTACACACCTCAAAAACTTGGTCAAAGCACTCGGTATCCCCGATGACTGGCTCGAAATTTTTATCATTCAACAGGTGAATCTTGTCGATGCGGAAGGCAATCGCTTGGATATGTCCAAAAGGCGTGGCCAGTTCTTTACGCTTGATGCGCTTATTGATGAACTCGCAGAAACTGTCAGCGAGCAGTTTGCAGTGGATGTCGCACGCTATTTCTTCCTCATGCGTGCCAACAATACGCACCTTGATTTTAATATAGAATTGGCGATCACGCACGCCAGCGAAAATCCTGTCTTTTATATCCAATATGCGCATGCTCGATGCTGTAGCATTTTCGAGCAGGGGAATGAACAGGGCATCGTCCCCAAACCGATTGAAGACGTCTCGCTTGAACTATTGACCGAAACGATGGAGCATGAATTGATTCGGAAATTAGCCGAATTTCCATCAGCCGTGATTCTTAGCGCAGAGGCACGCGAGGCACACCGCGTTCCGCATTATCTACATGAACTTGCCGGAATTTTTCATCCATATTACAACCAACACCGAGTGCTTGATCCATCAGACATGGAAAGGACGCACGCCCGACTTATTCTGATACAAAGCGTGCAAACGGTGTTGAAAAATGGGTTGACACTGTTAGGCATCTCCGCCCCTGTATCCATGTAAAGGGGTATTAATCCGAGAGCGGTCTGAGACCGCAATACCGCGGACGGTAGGCAAAAGTATGACGATAGATTATAGAAAAACAGATAAGGCACACGTATGGCATCCGCTATTTCAGCATCAACGCCTTGAAGAGACATCGTTGGTTGTTTTTGAATCAGCGCATGGGACAACGCTTGTGGATGCAGAGGGACGCGAGTACTTAGATGCTTATTCGGCGTTGTGGAATGTCAACGTCGGTTATGGACGGCAGGAGATAGCAGACGCCGTTTACGCCCAGATACAACAGTTGCCTTACTATCCACACTCACAGATTAACGTTCCGGCCACAGTATTAGCGGAGCAACTCGCTGCATGCCTCCCCGGTGATCTGAACCATGTCTACTTTTGTAACAGTGGTTCAGAGGCGAATGAAACCGCAATCAAAATGGCAAGGCAGTATGGCAGGCAAGCCTACCCTGGTGAGAATCGCTACAAAATCATTAGCCGGTATCGTGGGTATCATGGGTTCACGTATGGCGCGCTATCGGCAACAGGGCAGGCACGAAGAAGAAAAGCCTTTGAACCGCTTGTTCCGGGGTTTCTACACGCCCATCCACCTTATTGCCACAGATGTCCCATTGGACTGGACTATCCATCCTGTGGTACTGAGTGTGCTGATGAGATTGAACGGATGATTCACTGGGAGGGCCCCGAAACTGTGATCGCCGTTATCGCTGAACCTATTATCGGTGGAGGCGGTGTGATTGTCCCACCAGACGAATATTTCCCAAGATTGCGGCAAATCTGTGATGACTACGGATTACTCCTCATATTTGATGAGGTGATTACGGGATTTGGACGAACTGGGAAAATGTTTGCCTGTGAACATTGGGACATACAACCTGACATCATCACGTTAGCAAAAGGACTGACGAGTGGCTATATACCGCTCGGTGCCTGTGTCGCTTCAGCCGATGTTTTCAATGCATTCCTCGGGGAATCCGATGAGAATAAAGAATTTGCCCAAGTCTGTACCTATGGTGGACATCCTGTGGCATGCGCTGCCGGGGTCGCGAATCTGGAAATTATCCAAAAGGAACGTCTCTGGGAAAACGCGGAAAAGGTCGGTGCTTATCTGCTTTCAAGGTTAGAGACCTTGACCACATTACCTATCGTCGGGGATGTCCGAGGCAAAGGGTTAATGATTGCTGTGGAACTTGTCGAAGACGATGGCGCACATCTTGAAACGGCGAAAACGAACAGAATTGTCGGACAATTGCGAGAAAAAGGCGTTATCGTCGGGAAGATCGGTCACGCTGTCGAAGAACCAGAAAGTATTATATTCATCGCACCACCCCTTATTCTAACCGAAATGGAGGCGGATAAAATCTTCGAGACGCTATACCAAGTACTTGTCCAATAGAAGTTTTAGCTGATGTCGCTTCGCAGGTGGTATTCTATCTGGATCGGTAGCAAGCGCATATTGAAGCGCAGTTGAACAGGCACAAGTCCGTGGTTCCTCTGGAATTTGGGCGATAGCATTCCGCACTATTTTCTTGGAAGTTTCGACGTTGAAACGGACGTTGTCAAGGATCATCTCTGTTGTGACATTATCGTGTTCAGGATGCCAGCAATCGTAGTCGGTAGAACATGCGAGAACGGCGTAACAAATTTCCGCCTCGCGAGCGAGTTTGGCTTCAGGTGCTGCTGTCATCCCAATAATATCGAATCCGAGGTGCCGATAGACATTAGATTCTGCTTGCGTTGAAAATGACGGTCCCTCCATGCAAATGTAGGTGCCGTCGTTATGCACCGTCGCCCCGTTCTCTGAGGCACTTGTGAACAAAAGCTCGCTCAGTGCTGAACAGAAAGGGTGGGCAAGACTGATGTGAGCAGCAATCCCGTCACCGAAAAAGGTTGATTTTCGGTCTTTGGTGTGATCATAGAGCTGATCGGGGACAACGAAATGGCGAGGTTCAATATCTTGTCGAAGACTTCCCACTGCGCTGACGGAGATAATCCATTCAACACCTAACGATTTTAGGGCGTAAATATTAGCGCGGACGTTAATTTCAGAAGGAAGAATCCGGTGACCAACGCCGTGTCGAGGTAAGAAAGCAACGGGTTTTCCATCAAGATTGCCCAGAATGAGAGCATCGCTTGGTTTGCCGAACGGGGTTTCGACTTCGATTTCTTCGATGTCTGTTAAGCCTTCCATCTGATAAAAACCGCTACCGCCAATAATTCCGATACGCATTTTTTGTCCTTTCGTGGGACTAAATAGTTAAATTGATGTCTATTCATCTGACAACTGGTAACTGACGACTGACAACTACTTAATATGGCACTACTGCAATGTGGTAATTTAACACTTGAAGGGAAATCCAGTTCTGCTGTTGCTACTTACATACGGGTGAAAGAGCTTGACTTGGTTTTCGATTTAGGTAGATGTCCAATGAATTTCATTGGCATTGATAACGTCTTTATTTCGCATTTTCACCTGGATCACTACTTCGGGCTACCAATCTATATCAGTCAACGCTGGCTTTCTGGGATACCGCCCGGTAATGTCTATGTTCCGTCAAGTGGGTCTAAACAACTCATACAGATTCTTGATAGGATTTCGGCATTAGATACAGGTCGAAGTTGGGCGTATCAAATCAATCCGGTTCGAGTCGGAGATGTCATTCCATTTCGACAGAATCTGGTCGCGTATATTTTGCCTGGCAACCATAGTGTCCCCGCTGTTTCTTATCTAATTTGTGAGATTCGCAAGAAACTGAAGTCGAAGTTTCAGCATCTATCAGGACGAGACATCGCTGAATTAAGACGCTCAGGGGTCGAGGTGACGACGGAGGTGCAATTGCCATTAGTTGCCTATCTTGGAGATACACGAAGCGTTCCGCTTGATGCACATCCGTTACTCAAACAGTGCAAAGTGTTGATTTGTGAATGCACATTTATCCTACCTGAACATCGATCGCGGGCAAAGAAAACAATGCACTTGCATCTTGAGATGTTACCCTCAATGTTGGCCGATGTTGAGAGCGAACACATTGTACTGACGCATTTCTCTCGTCGCTATACACCGGAACTCATCCGACAAAAAGTGTTTAACTACTTACCTTCGGAGGAGCGATCCCGGGTGCAACTCTTTCTTTAGTGCCCAGCATTAAACTATCTTCAAACGGGTTGTTCAGATACCCCCGCTTGTTCCATATAAATTCAGCAGATATGTTGTAGCACAAACTGTATGAAGTTTCAGAATTTAAATCGGTAATTTTTCTGGATGCCCCAACTTGTTGGGGCCGCGCCCCAGTAAAACACTCCCGAACAAGTTCGGGCGTCCGGATCTTTGGACATTACCGAATTAATAAATTAATCTTCATTTAGTTTGTGGCGCGCTAACTGAAACTCAGAAGTATGGCAAACTAACTGTTACGGTACAAGTCCTTTTTTTAACTCAGGTTATTAGACTGTTTTTAATAACGAGAACGCTTGATTCTTCCCCATGTTGTTGTTAGTTTATTCAATGCCTCAACAGCGAGTCCTTGTTCTGCGAGTTGTAAAATTTCATCGTCAGATAACGCCCTGTCGAATATCATCACCTCGTCAATAATACCTCTGAAATAACGATTGCCACCACAACAATCAACCCATCCAATATTCAGCGGACCGATCTGTTGTTCAATATGCGGAATATCGTTGACTCCTTTTGTCAAGCCATCGGCATCGCTATAGATGTAAAGCGTTGCGTGCTTCGGTTGGATTGACATTGCGGCGAGTGTCCATTCTTCCATTGGAATCTCTGGTCCACCATCCCATCGCCATGTCTCAGCGGAATTGTTATTCCAGACGTAATGGAGGAGATCATTGTCTCCGAATATGAGTTCTGTAGCAGTCGGCGTACGCGATCCAACGATACCTGCCCATGCAGAGGCTTTCCAACCGTTAATCCATGCGGCATAGGTCGTTGTTTCGGTGATAAATTTGTATTTAGGCATCTGGATTTTCTGTGAACCGCCATCCAATTCAACCCCTTTTCCGACGCGTGCCTTTACCCATGATGGTCCTCCAACTACCTCCCCATCTTGTTTACCAATACTGTCGGTGGCATCGCCATCAAGTGGCCAATAGTTGATGAGGCCCTCCTTCAGATCGGCAGCACTCGGAATAGCAAATAATATAACGAGGCACAACGAAAGAAACATATAGCGAAACGAAGATCCAGTACAGCATTCAAATGACGTTCTGATTCCAAACATTTTTGTAAACATAGCGATCTCCTTACCTACGAGGGCAGTTTTCAAACACAATCGTTCCTGAAATTCTTGGTGGTGTCAAATTCTCATGGTTAGGAGCGAGACCAGAAAGGACTTTAACATAATACGGAAGGGCAAGTGAAGGAAACAAGTTCGTATAGATTGCCTTTATTATCTATGCCGCTATTGGTCGTGCTCCTCCGAGTTTTGTAGTTTTTCAATCTCTCGTTCTAAATTGCGAAGTTCGTGATCAGACTTATCGTATGGTTGTGAAGCATTCTCTGCGTACCACTCTCTGTATCCACCGACCCTGCGGGAATGAAAGTCTTGGAAGACGTGTGGGAAGCGTTCAACGAGAATCTCAGCAATCTGTGAAAAGACGAGGCGGATCTCTTCTTCGGCGTGTCTTGAGGTACGCAATGGAATTAAATGGCGCGCCGTGCGAAGATTCATCGAAAATACGATGCAAGTTGCAAGTCCGATAGGAGCGATCCTTCTAAACGCGGAGGTTAACTTCTTCTTGATAGCAAAGCTCTTCCGTTCGTCAATTTGATAAATTTTTGCCAATTTCTCTTGCACGGATTCAAGATATTCGACTGCTTCTTTGATGAGGGCAACGCCTTCACCGTCCGCATTGTCTTCATCTTTCAGAACTTGTGGAATCCAGAAATCAATGTCTACCAAGCGCACAAAACGGAGGCTCTCTTGGCTGAAGGCAGTGCCTACTCGGTGTCTAACGAGTTCATGGGTAAACACGCGAGATACATTGTAAATTAGGAATGAAACCGATGTATGTTCGAGAACACTTCCGTGTCCTGTGCTTATGATATTTCCGATATACGCTTTCGTATCGCTGCGCGTTCTTGTCACGTTCGGATTCAAGCCGGGTTGCCAACTACGATAACAGGCTTTGCCAGCCGCCATAATCAGAGATTCTCCGTCGGATTCAGCGGAGCGCGGGTCATATTCGGTTGCCCCAATCGAATCGAGATAGGATTGGAGTTGCTCGAAATCCATCTTTGTCTCGGCAATAATTTCAACTTGTGGTGTTACTTCTTTCATATCTGTTGTCCCTAAATTTATTCATACAGCAACGTATCAATTTGATTATCTGTGAATCTTGGCGAAGCCTGAAATTTGTCCTGTAACACAAGTCGGCAAACAGAGACATAGCCGGGACTTGCCTGTTAAAATAGCATAGGGAAACCAAAGCACAAGGGCATGGTTTCCCTATACATTCCGGTGAGGCTGGAATTAGCTGCCCATACCGGGGTGTGAGCTTGCATCTTGATCGGATGTTCCTGCTTCTTGTTCCTCGTAGAACTTGTATCCATCTTCATCTTGGTCAAGTTCGTATTGTCGGACAATCTGCTCTGCTTCACGAAGGTAAGGGGTATCTCCCTTTGTAATGCTCATATAGGCTTTGAATCCTTCATAAGCAGATCCGAATTCACGGATAGATCGATAGCAGACTGCCTGCTGATATACGGCTTCATTCCGCCACACAGACTCTGGTGCGTTTTCAAACAGATTCTGATAAGCTTGAATCGCGCGTTCATAGTCACCATTTTGCTGGTAGAGCGAACCGATCCGGAACAAGGCATCAGCGGCGGCGAATTTTTTATGCGACAGGTCTCTTGCTAAAGTTTGGTAGGCGTCAATAGCGAGTGGATAGTTGCGGAGTTTTTCCCAGTTACCCGCAATCTGTTGGAAATTTTGAACGACCTGATCGCTATATCCCATCACCCACATATCAGCAGGCGTAATTTTCCGACCTGTCTTTTGGTATTCAACCGCTTTCTTATTACGAAACTTATCAATTTCATCCTTCAGGAAACTGATCTCGGTCAGAACTTCTGCCGTCTGCTTCAGGAGCGTCCCAGCTTGTGAGGCTTCGTAGGAATCTGGGAATTTCTCAGCGACTGCCACGTATGCGGGCCAGCCACCTTTATAGTCATGAAGCGTGTAAAAGTAGATGTTGCCGATCTGAAATTGGGCTTGTGCCGCTTTGGAGTGCTCAGGAAATTCTTCGACCATTCGCTCAAAGTTACGAATGGCTTCGGTGTAATTTTCTAAGCTTTCGTATGCCCGCCCGACTTCATAGAGCGCACCTGCAGCGATATTAAAGGTCTCATCTGTCGGTGAACTATCATAAATAGCTTTGTAGTTTTGATATTCAGCACGCTTTGCCTTGATGACATCTCGGTTCTTGCGGATATTCGCGGTGCCACTTTTTGCCTCGTTCGCGTAATATCCAGTGGGATCTAAGGCAACAATTTCTTGGTAATGCTCAACCGCTTTATCCCAATCATAACGACGTTTATAGATTTTAGCGATTTGATAATGTGCACGCTGGGCATATTTCCCTTTCGTGTCGCGTTCAATTACCTCTGTGTAGAGCGACATAGCTTTATCATAAAGATCCCGCTGCTGCGCGCGATTCTGCTCCATTTTTTCGGGATCGTCGTCGCGCACTGTTATCGCTTCCGCTTGGTCGAATGCGCTATCGGCGTTCTGCAGTTTCGCACCGAGGGGGACGACGCTGCTGAGACCTGTGCAACCGATAGTTGTCACTGCCAGAAACGCGAAAGCAACGATGAGAAGATAGGCTCGACCTATTGGGAGATCGAACCCGTATGTGAAACGGTTCATGGTGAGTCCTCCTTAGGAAAATAGAAATACGCCGGCGTATTGTCAGTCAGAAAAGTCTAAATTGGCCGGCATCCCGTTCTTCATTCCTAAGATTATACTAAATTTGCAAAAAATGTCAACATTTTTTTAATTTTAGGACTTACGCAATATTGATAGAAATAGAAGGTTTGTGAAGTTGTTGTCGTATATAATCGTCAAGTAAACTTTCTTTGAGTTGATAAATGGTTTGACTGACTGCACGTGCAGCACGCGTCAAACTCACCCAGACCCACA
>JAJDUH010000044.1 GCA_022826805.1 Candidatus Poribacteria bacterium | reverse complement strand
ATCATTCGGATCAAGGCGTTCAATATCTTTCAAATGCCTATCTCTCGACCCTCCTGGAGCCTGGCATTGAGATTTCCGTAGCGCCTCGCGGGTGTCCTTGGGAGAACGGATATGCCGAAAGACTCATCCGCACCCTCAAGGCGGAAGAAGTTCACCTCAATGACTATCAAAGCATCACCGAGGCGAGAGATCGTATCGGACATTTTATCACACAGGTGTATCATCAGAAACGCCCACATTCGGCGTTAGGGTATCTGACACCTCTCGAATTTCAGCGAAAAAACTTGTCTTAACTTTGCTAAATTTTGGTCTGAATAAACGTTGGCACTTCAATTTATTCCTACAAAGGGACGAAAAGGATCTGAGCAGTACGTAAAGCTTGTTGCCATTTGAACTATGGTACGCTATAATTCGGTAGATAACAGGGTCCTCAATATTTATTATTTTTATGGAGATAAATATGTTCCCTCCTGCAGCACAAACCGTTTTCACGCCAGAAGAATACCTTGTCTCGGAACGTAAGGCGACGTTGAAAAGTGAATATCTCAACGGAGAAATACTCGCAATGTCCGGGGCAAGTCTCGCACATACTCGCATCACGGCGGATATAGTCACTGAGCTTAACATCCAACTGAGAGGACGGGAGTGTGAAGTCATCAGTAACGATATGCGCGTAAAGATCGGTCCGAAAGGTGCTTATCTGTACCCAGATGTTGTTGTTTTCTGTGGCGAACCCCAATTTGAAGACAATATTTTTGATACACTTCTCAACCCGATCCTTATTGTAGAGGTACTCTCACCGACCACTGAAGCGTTTGATAGAGGCGAGAAGTTTGCACACTATCAAGCACTCACATCCTTGCGGGAGTATATCCTTGTTTCACAGGACAGGATCCGCGTTGAACAGTATCGTCTTATCAAGACACAGTGGGTGCAAGCCGAGTTTCAAGCCCATGAAGACGTGCTGCCTCTCGATTCTATTGGATGTGAACTCCCCTTGCAGGACATTTACAGACGCGTTGCATTTTCTGATTGAAGAAAATGTTCCATGTATCCTAAAATCAGAGATACCTTTCGTCCCGCTGGGGCTAAAGCGTACAGACTGGCAAAGTGGACCTGCGGATCTAACCGCAAACGCCTAATCTTGTCCATTCTGATTCGGACTGTGAAAGGTTAGGTCCCGAAACCTAATGCTTCATCAATACGCTCAAGAATCCACTCCTCGATAAGTTCACCTGCGGGCATGCCGCGTTCCTCAGCAAGTCTTATCACAACCTCAGTTTGTTCAGGTGTTAACCAGACCGAGGTTTTGAACTCATTACCCTGTTTCAGGAGTGCTCCCTCTCGTTGCTGCATTTCTTGGACTGCGAAGTATTCATTGTCATTATAGACATCATCGTATGTTTCAACTTCGGGATCTATGATGTGTTTAATCATTATCAGTTCTTTCTATTGGCTATTTTCGCGTCAGGAAGATAGGCGAGGCTGACACTAACTAATAGAGATTTTCGGTAACCCTCTCATGTCGTTCCGACTTAAGTGTTGGGTATAACGCATTCTCCGTTTTTAGAAAATTAAAATGCAATTTGCACTACCATATGCTACAAAAAAGCGGGCGAGGTTTCCTAACCTCGCCAGCAAAAATAGGGTTTGATTAAATTATGCTTTCCGAAAAACGAATTGCCTTTTCTAACACAACGGTTTGTCTGACAAAATCGATCTGTAGGCGATATTCTTGTAGTAAATGGGTGCCTATAAGAATCTCACTACCAACCACGAAGGTTGCTTTTGCTTGAACGATCTGGCCATCAAATGGGAAATCGACCAAATAAACATCTTCTTCAATCGTTTGCCCGCCAGCTAGTGAAGAAGTTACTCTGCCTGCATATTGAGGCTTCAAAACATTTCGTAAGACTTCAGGCAATTCCAGATCACCATTGAAACCTGTATCAATCATTGCTTGCCAATCTTGTCCTTCTATGGAAAGGATAATTGTTGGCACGCCTATATCCGACACAGTTCCGTGCATCATTGATGTCCACCCTTCCGAAAATAGGTTTTGAAACCAACCCGTTCAAAGAACAGTGGGGAGGTTAGTCCCTTAGCGCGTCGGTGTTCGACGATCTCCAGAATAGAGCCTCCGAACCAAATCTGGCCACTTTTCGGGTCAATGCCGGCTGTCTGTCCAATCCGTTCGGCGATATCGTGCTGTTGCTGGTATTCTGTCCAAATCCGCTTGCATCTGCGTGAATCGGCTTCCGTCCACTCTGGGTGTTTCATTGTTAATTTCTCCTGCGGTTTCTGTTTTGCTGTTTTTCGGGCAATGAAGGCACTGAATGGATTCTAACTATAGACTACCATAAAGCCTTGACCTACGTCAAATTCATTCCTATGCTTCTTATATAATTTGCTAACAGAAATAGGCGAAGCACAAAGACCTTGCCTGATCAGGAGTCGAATTAAATTACGCCTTCCGAAAGACGAATTCCCCATTTTCAAAGTCAACAGCAATCGCATCGCCATCTTGGAAAGTGCCTTCCAATATCTGGATAGCCAACGGGTTGAGAATATCCCGTTGGGTTGTCCGACGAAGTGGGCGTGCGCCGTAGACTGGGTCGAACCCGCGTGTCACCAACGCCTCGTTTGCAGATTCAGAGAGTGCCAAAGTCATCTCCTTCTCCGCAAAACGATGGCTCAACTGCGCGAGTTCCAACGTGACAATCCGTTTTAACTCCTCGATGCCGAGTCGATCGAAGATAACCAGATCGTCGATCCGGTTCAGGAACTCAGGCGGGAAATGTGCCTGTACAGCTTCCATCGCCTTATGCCGAATTTCTTTCGTATCCAAAAGGGCATCACTAATCCACTGGCTGCCGATGTTGGAAGTCATGATAACAACTGTGTTCTTGAAATCGACGGTGTGTCCCTGTCCGTCCGTCATTCTGCCGTCATCGAGCATCTGGAGCAAAACGTTAAATACCTCTGGATGCGCCTTCTCAACCTCGTCAAGCAGGATGACACAATAAGGATGTCGTCGCACAGCCTCAGTCAGCTGTCCGCCTTCGTCGTAACCGACGTACCCTGGCGGTGCCCCGATTAATCGAGATACGGTGTGTCTTTCCATGTACTCACTCATGTCGATGCGAGCCATTGCATTTGCGTCGTCGAAAAGGAATTCGGCGAGCGACTTAGCGAGGTGTGTTTTGCCCACACCCGTTGGACCCATAAAGAGAAAAGAGCCAAGAGGTCGATCGGGATCGCCGAGACCGACGCGGGCGCGTCGAATTGCGTTGGATACAGCACTCACCGCCTCATCCTGTCCAATGACCTGTTCACGCAGACGCGCTTCCATGTGGATAAGTTTCTGCGTCTCGCCTTCCATAAGTCGATAAACAGGGATACCTGTCCATTTCGCTACAATTTCGGCGATGTCCTCTGCACCGACCTGTTCTTTTAACATTTGTGTGCCTTGCGCGTCTGTTTCCAGTGTTTCTCGGACGCTCTGGAGTTGTGATTCCAGTTCTGGTATCTTACCGTATTCGAGTTCTGAAGCGCTGCCGAGATTGCCTGCGCGTTTGGCTTGCTCCGATTCAATACGAAGTGCCTCGATCTGCTCCATTAGATCGCCAATCTGCGTCAAACTTGCTTTTTCATTCTGCCATGTTGCTTTGAGCGCGTTTGCCTTCTCTTTGAGTTCGGCGAGTTCAGCAACCAGTTTTTCAAGACGTTGTTGCGACGCGCTGTCCTGTTCTTTTTCTAATGCCTGTTGTTCTATTTGGAGTTGGATAATACGACGTTCGACCTCATCAATTTCCTCTGGCACGCTGTCAATTTCAATCCGCAGCCGCGATGCAGCTTCGTCCACCAAATCTACGGCTTTGTCCGGTAGGAAACGTTCAGAGATATAACGCTTTGAGAGGGTAGCAGCGGCAACAATGGCATTGTCCTGAATTTGCACGCCGTGGTGGGTTTCATAGCGTTCCTTCAGACCTCGCAGGATAGCAATCGTGTCTTCAACAGACGGTTCTTCAACCTGCACAGGTTGGAATCGGCGTTCTAAAGCGGCATCTTTCTCAATGTGCTTGCGATACTCGTCGAGTGTGGTTGCACCGATACACCGGAGTTCACCGCGTGCCAGTGCCGGTTTGAGCATATTTGATGCGTCAACCGCACCTTCTGCAGCACCCGCGCCAACAATAGTATGAAGTTCATCAATAAAGAGAATTATCTGCCCTTCGGCCTGTTCTATGTCGGCAAGAACAGCTTTCAGCCTGTCCTCAAATTCGCCACGGTATTTACTACCGGCGATGAGTGCTCCTAAATCGAGTGCAATCAGACGTTTCTCGCGTAGGCTTTCTGGGACATCTCCATCAGCGATGCGCTGTGCCAACCCTTCCACAATCGCTGTTTTCCCGACACCAGGTTCACCGATAAGCACGGGATTATTTTTCCGTCTGCGGGAGAGCACTTGCATCACGCGGCGGATTTCATCATCGCGTCCGATAACCGGATCGAGTTTGCCTGAAATTGCCTCTTGTGTGAGTTCTCTGCCAAACCGTGTCAGTGCCTGATACTTATCCTCTGGATTCTGATCGGTTATCCGCTGGTTGCCCCGGATGTCAACGAGTGCCTTGAGGATTTTATCTTTTGTTACACCCGCTTCCCGCAGGATTTTGCCGATTTCGCCCTGCTTTGTTTCGGCAGATGCTATCAGGAGATGTTCTGTGCTGACGTATTCATCTTTAAGTCCCGTCGCCTCTTTAAACGCCGTATCCAAAACGGATTGTAGAGCTGGGCCAATGCGCATTTCAGCAGCCGCGCCTTGCACTTTCGGTGTGTTCTGAACAGTGGTTTCGACTGCTGCAGTGACTCCCGGAATATCAATACCTAATTTCTGAAAAATCGGTGGCACAATTCCATCAGCTTGTCTAATGAGTGCCAACAGCAGATGTTCAACACCAAGTTCTGGGCTTTGGGTATCTGAGGCTAAACTCTGTGCTGTTTGTAAGGCTTCTTGTGCTTTAATTGTAAATCTATCAAATCTCATAATGTGCCTCCGTTGCTGTATCTATTTTATTTCAAGCGCAATTCAAGTCAGTTCTGCTATAGATATAGCAAAATCTATGCCAGTTCTCTCTGAGTATTGAGATTTGATAGCGTTTGGATAACGAGGACTTCAGGACATACGGAAAGCCTGTGTACAGCATCACCGAAGACATGTCCCAACCGAGGGATCGCCTTTATAAACGCATCACAATTGAAAGCGTTCCTATCGGTCCTATGACACTTTGGCATCCGATGTGCTAATTTGGCAGGAAAAACAGATTAGGTCGGGACAATTTGTTACACATGGTTAAGTGCTAACCGTGTTGTACATCTCCCGCATTAGTTCTATGATATCCGGTGCTTTAGAGAGGAAGCGGTTTTTTGCCTCTTCTTTAATGTCTTCAGGAATTCCGTGTAGTGCTTCGGCAATTCCCCCTGCTATTGAACCGAGAGTGTCGGAATCACCACCTAAAGAGATCGCATTACGCACGGCGTCTTCGTAATTTTCTGATTCCAAAGCACAGGTCACAGCTGGTGGGACTGTACCTTGACATGTCATGTCAAAGGCATAACTTGACCGAATGTCATCCACTGTCCGAGTCAAGTCATAGCCGTATTGAGTAGTGATAGTTTCACGGATCCCTGTAGGGGTTTCACCTCGATAGGCAAGCCAGATAGCGTGGGTTGTTGCCTGTGCACCTTTTACGCCTTCAGGATGGTCGTGACTGATAACGGTTACTTTCTCAGCGGCAAGAAGTGCAGCATTGAGGTCTTCTCGGTTCAGAAATGCCGCTGGTGAAACACGCATTGCTGCGCCGTTACGAAAAGTACAGTTGGGTGCGTCCTCTGGAGAAGCGATCCACTGTTTAAATATTTGGCTGAAACCGCAGGTTGGATACCGACGACCCCAGTCCCGCATCGTTTCTGCAGGCGGGAGACTATGCAAGAGGGCATCGGCGACAGCTGCCGTGCAAACCGAATCGTCTGTGAAACGGCAGTTCTCGCTGAAAAAAGGAAAATCTTTGGTTTTGATTCGGCTATCCTTCGGTTCGTAGATCGAACCGGAAATATCTCCAATAATTGCGCCTAACATATTGCAAACCCTTTAAAAAATGTAGGGCTGAAGTACAGCGACTCCGCCCTACAAGATAAACTATGGTAAACCCGACAGATAAACAGACATTTTACCCCAACCGGGTAGGTACGGTTAGAAACCGCACCTGCAGCGTGCCATACGCGCACGCTGCGTTGATTCGCTGAATGTCCAATTAATTCTAAACTTTACCATAAATAAAAATAAATACTATCGCAGTGTACGCTGTGCCTTGATATTCGCCCACGTAGTGGTGAACTTGTCCTGTGGTTCAACACTTACGACTGGTTCAGCGTACTCAGCCAAATCAGCTGCATCGAAAGCGGAATTGTACACAATAAGTTCATCTACCGCGCCGCCGTAGTAGTGCACCTCGGTGCCTGAAATCACTTCATCGTGAAAAACGGTGTCGGCATTGACATGAGCGATACCGAGAGCAGCGCCATGCCCATAAAGTGCCCCACCATCTTCACTTGCGATCAATTTACCGTTAAGCCACAGCTCAAATTTGTCTGCTTCAACTGCGTTCGTAGTGTCGCGTAGCACCAGAGCCACGTGATACCACATCCCTGAATCTACTGAGGCGGAGGGCCACGCACCATCCCAGTTGTATTCTGCTCGGTTCCATGCGCCTACATAGACTTCACCGTCGAACACATAGAGGTTAAAGCCCCGCGTCGCGCCGCCTTCCTCATAAATTAATTGCTTATGATCAGCGATATCCACATCGTCACAGTTAAAGTAGCAGGCGATCGTTCGGTCACTGTAGAAATCGGGTGCTACGATGGTATTAATACCTACGTCACTGGGAAGTTGTACCCCATCATCTATACCGTCAAAACGTAATGCCTTCCCAACAACACCGTCAACGATCTCAGGGTCCCCCACAACTGTTCCGTCCAGACCTTTTCCAGACGTGTCGGCAACATCCAGGTCTTCAAGTTTCCACTCCCCTTCAACAGTTGCTTCGTCTTTCGCAGCGTAAGTAGCTGCAGCGATAAACATGAGTAAGACACTGAATATAAAAATAAAACGATGTTCCGCCATGATGGCAAATCTCCTTTATAGATTGTTATTATTGAACCCCAATTTAAAGCTTGAGGCTACTTTTCAGTTCGTTGGGCTTTCAGGTATCCCCAAGTTGTTGTGAATTTGCCTTGGGCTTCAACGCTCAAAGGCTCCGCGAGAGTCGCAAAATCTGCCTCGTCAAAAGCCGACCCGTAGACAAGAACTTCGTCAATTATACCGCCAAACCAGTCAACGTCAGTTTGTCCACCACCACCACCATCATGATAGACGGTGTTTTGGTTGAGATGACCGACACCAATATCATCGCCATGTGCGAAGAGTTGACCGCCTTTTTCTTGGGCAATGCGTTTGCCATCGAGCCACATTTCAAACTTCTTATTTTCTACTTTGTCCTTGGCATCGCGAATGACTAAACCGACATGATACCAGCGCTTTGACTTAATCTCCGCGAAGGGCCAGGCACCATTCCAGTTGTATTCTGCTCGATTCCATCCGGCGGCGTAGACTTTACCGCCATGCACATACAATATTAAGCCACGCGTTGCGCCGCCTTCTTCGTAGATCACCTGCTTGCGATCGTCAACTTTTACATCATCGCAGTTGAATAGCGCAGCGACTGTCCGGTTGGTATAAGGGCCACCGGTGTTAATATCTACGGAGTCTGGAAATTTAATACCGTCTTTTTTCCCGTTAAACTTTAAGGCTTTGCCAGCGATACCGTCGACGACTTGCGGCTTTCCAGTAAAGTTGCCGTCCAGTCCTTTGTTTGAAGCATCTTTGGCATCTCCATTATTGAAATCCCAAATTGCAGCAACTGTGCCTTCATCGCGCTGTGCTTCCACTGGCACGATGGGCAACAACACGCATAACAGTAGAGCGATACACCCTGTAGAAACAAGTACACGAATCATTTTTCCCTCCTGATAAAATGCCTCCTGTAGTTTATTGAATAGAGAGGTAGATGTTTTTGAGACAGATATCGGGTGCCTCAAGTTTACGATTACGGTATTTTATTAATTATTAAAAATTATCAAAGTTTTGTCAAATTAAAATTTCAAAATCGGAAGATAAATGTTGACGCTAACTCAAATTTTAAGGTATTCTTTATTTAGAAAACTTGCGCGGGTTTATTATTTTTAATTTTTAAAGCGTGTTACCAACTACAGCAGTAAAGAAGGAGATAAACCTAAATTTTCCCAATATGCGGAGAGCCAAATTTGGTTTGATTTGTACTATGCAATTTATGAAAACAAGACGGATATTAACCTGTATGCTAATACTCAGCGTAGCACTGTTCTTAATGTTTTCGCTAACAACATTAGCTCAGACTGTGAGGATTCCCGACACGAACCTACGCGCTGCAATCGCAGAAGCACTCGATAAGGCACCCGAAGATCTAATTACGACAGGTGAGATGGCGACGCTAAGACATCTTGAAGCGCACAATGCCAATATTACTGATTTAACGGGTCTCGAATTTGCAACAGATCTTGAAGAGATAAGATGTAATGACAATTTGATTTCTGACCTATCACCGCTTAAAGATTTGACAGGGCTGCATGTTGTAGAGTTTAGACGTAACGTGATTTCTGACCTATCACCACTTAAAGAATTAATCAACTTAGGTTGGGTTATTGTTCCCCATAACAATATATCTGATCTCTCACCACTTGCGGGATTAATCAACTTGCACGGGTTGGATATTTCGGATAATGTCATATCTGACTTATCACCGCTCGCGGGTCTAATAAGGTTAAGAGAGATATGGATGAGCGAGAACCCAATCGGAAATCTATCGCCACTTACAGGACTGGTCAGTCTGCGAGATTTTCACTCTTGGGGCACGACTATATTAAATCTTTCTGCCTTGACGAAGCTACCAAAACTGAGAAAGATAGATATTTGTGGTGGAGACATATCGGATCTCTCGCCTTTGGAGGGATTCACAAGTTTGAGAGAACTCTATCTGGCGGGCAACGAGATTTCGGACCTCTCTCCATTGGCGACTTTAACGGGTTTAACACGTCTGGGACTTGAAAACAACCAAATATCTGATGTATCTCCGCTGGCATCTTTACCTAACGTGACATTGATTAACCTTGAGGACAATAACATATTGGACTTTTCGGCCTTAGATGTGCTATCTGGAAATGTCAATATCGTTTGTCATAATAATCCTGGATGTACACGCGATGCTCCGAAAATAGAGGGACCTTGGCTGTGGGTTATTGCACCGACAGACGGAATGTCCGGCGCAAAAGCTGCAGATTCTGGTACAGATTTTCTGAGACAGATGAGTGGCGGCACTGTGACAGAGTTGGGGATTGCAAGGCGAGGGGCAACCGAGGGAGATGCTGTTGGAAATAAAGTCTGGACTTTAGGTGAAATTTCCAAAAGGGGCGGCAATAACATCAATGCGCTTGTGAGTGCTATCGGGTTGGGAACGGGTAATATAGATCATCATGTGGCTTACGGTTCGGTGAATTTGGACGTCTCGCGTGCCCAAAACACAAGGATGTTCGTTGGAAGTGGTGATGCTGTTAAGGTCTGGCTCAACGGTATTTTGGTTCATAATAATGCCACTGATCGGAATGCTGACAATTACGAAGAGGATTTTCCTGTTACACTAAAAGCAGGAACGAATATCTTACTCGTTGCTGTTTACGAAGGCGAAGGCTGGTGGAGCGGCTTTTTCGGGTTTGATCATGCGACAAAATATACGGTGTGGACGCGGACTCCATCAATCCCGCTGCCACGTCCACGTGTTGCCGATGTGAATGAAGATGGCAGTGTGACCATTCTGGATATGATTCTTGTAGCGCGTGATTTTGAGAAAAACAAACCCAGCAATCCACGAACAGACCTAAATGGGGACGGAAGGGTTAACATCTTCGACCTTACGTTTCTGGCGAGAAGTATGGATGCAACAATACCCGCTTCACCTTCTACCCTTGCAATGTCAGTCGCGGATATAACCGAGAATGGAATTTCTCCACAGATGATACAGGCGTGGATGGCACAGGCACAGGCTGAGAACGATGGATCGCTTATCTTCCAACAAGGCATTGCGAATCTTCAGAGACTTTTAGCGTCGTTGATTCCCGAAAGAACGGTGCTGCTTCCGAACTACCCGAACCCATTCAATCCAGAAACGTGGATACCTTATCAACTCGCAACCGCTACCGATGTTCAGATTCGTATCTATGCAGCAAATGGTGCCTTGATTCGGACACTGAATTTGGGACATCAGCTCGCCGGACGCTATCAGGAACGCGGTCGTGCAGCGTATTGGGATGGTAAAAATGGACTCGGTGAATTCGTCGCGAGCGGGGTCTATTTCTATACGTTCACTGCGGGTGACTTCGCAGAAACACGGAAAATGTTAATAAGAAAGTAACGGCAATCTTTATATTCAGCCAGCCAATAGCAACATTAAAAAGAATGTAGCACTAATCTATTAGGAGAAAAAATGATGATGAAAACCAACAGATACCTTACTTTAGTTGTTTTAACACTCATCGGATTCGGATTTGGAACAGCAGATGCCCAAGTAGACCTCGCACAACAGGCGTATGCCATCTTTCAACAAAGTTGCCTCAACTGCCACGGTCCTCATGGTGCCTTTACAGAAGAAATCGTTATTGAATCCGCAGCAGGTTTGATTAATTCGGGCGCAGTTGTTCCGAGGGTACCTATTGAGTCTGAACTCTATACACGCCTTAATGAAGTCGATCCTGCAAAACGGATGCCCTTAGGAGGACAACTTTCGCCCCAAGCGATTGAGACGATTCGACAATGGATTGCCATAGGTGCGCCAAGTTGGGAACCTCCACCACCCGATGTTAATTTCATTACAACCGAGACGATGTTCACTGCCATTGAGACGCATCTGTCAACGCTTGATCCGTTTGATCGTCCCTCCGCCCGCTATTTTACAATGACACATCTCTATAACGCAGGCGAGGGACCAGAGGCACTTCGCGCCTATCGCGTTGCCCTTTCAAAACTCGTCAATAGTCTCTCCTGGAGTGATCAGATTATTAATCCTCAACCCATTGATAAGGCAGGAGAGACGATCTTTTATATTGACCTGCGCGCCTATGAATGGGATACGCGGGACGCATGGACGCGAATTGAGGAGGTATATCCCTACACTATTGAGTTCGATGCCACGACCCAAGCCGGGCTACTCGCGAGATTGACGAACTTGCGTCAATCGATGGACTGCCAAGTGCCTGTTGTTCATGCCGATTGGTTTCTCGCAACTGCTTCACTCCCACCCCTCTACCACGATATCCTGGATCTTCCTGAAACAGAACGAGAACTCGAGAGAGAATTGGGTATAGATGTTGCCCGAAATATCCAGAGTGCGCCGGGTGTTCGCGTCTGGCGTGCGGGGACTAACGACTCAGGGGTCTCAGTGAACAACCGCGTTGTGGAGCGTCATACATCCAGTTATGGAGCGTATTGGAAGAGCCATGACTTTGCGAGTAGCGTTGGTCCGAAAAATATCTTCACGCATCCGTTGTCGTTTCAGCGCGATGGCGGCGAAGTTATCTTCAATCTTCCCAACGGTTTACAGGCATACTATATCTCTGATGCGTTAGGGAATCGTATAGATGTTGCGCCAACGGATATAGTTTCGAATCCTGCGGCGAGTGATCCTGCGGTGCGTAATGGCTTGTCGTGTATCGGTTGCCACACGGAGGGAATGAAGGAGTTTGAAGATGGCGTTCGTTCTGTGATAGAGCAGGCGGTGGATCCGGGTTTTGATAAAGATCACGCCTTGCGTCTGTATGTAGAAAAAGGTGTGATGGATGGCTGGGTCAGTAAAGATACGCAACGTTACCGGGAAGCACTTGAGCTGACGGGTAGTGTATTTGGCGGTATTGAACCTGTGCATCGTTTCTATGAAGCGTTTCAGGAACCTCTTGATGCGTCTCAAGCTGCGGCTGCGATCGGCATGGAGACGGCTACGTTTCTCGAAAAGATTCGCGGGAATCCGAGTTTACAGAACTTAGGCTTGACGGGTCTGCTAAGTGGTGGTAACGTGAAGCGTGATGTTTGGGATTCTAACTTTTCAGATATGGTTGCGTGCGTGTACGATAATCATTGTGGGTTACCGCCACCACCTCCACCTCCGCCACCACCTCCGCCACCGCCACCAAACGGTCCGATTCCAGATACAAACTTGCGCGCCGTGATTGCAGAAACACTCGGTAAAGGACCTGGTGACTCGATTACAGTGGCGGACATAGCAAGGTTGACCCGTATTGATGCTGATGAAAGAGGTATAACCGATTTGACAGGGCTGGAGCATGCAACAAGGCTGGAGCGGATAGAATTCCGTCGCAATTCTATATCTGACCTCTCCCCCTTGGCGGGATTAATACGGCTGAATAACATTAAATTGCGCGGAAACAGAATAACCGACGTATCTCCACTTGCTGAATTAACTAATGTGGATTGGCTGGGGCTTGAGGAGAACGCAATCACTGATTTATCGCCCCTGAAAGATTTGATAAAACTGAATGGGATAGGAATTAGCGGCAATCCTGTATCCGACCTATCCGCTCTCGCAAGTTTGGTCAGTTTGGAAGGCGTAGCTGCGTGGAGCACACCTGTCTCAGATTTCTCCCCCTTGTCGAGGTTACCGAGACTGCGGTGGATAGAGTTTGGTAATGATAGGTCTGTGACAAAGATTCCGTCTCTAAAAGGGTTAAGAGCACTGAGACGACTGGAGATCCGCGGCACCGCTATCTCAGACCTTTCACCGTTGGCGGAACTCACACAACTACAGTGGTTAGAATTAGTTGATAACTTGATCTCAGACGTTTCCCCGTTGGTGGCACTGAAAAATTTGGAGACCCTAAACCTTGATGCCAACCTCATATCCGATCCATCAGCGCTCGCGCAGTTGACAGACTTGGAAGTGCTGTATCTTGAAAACAATCTTATATCCGACGTGTCATCCCTCGCTGGATTCAAAAATTTGGATCGACTTGACCTTCGGAACAACGCCATATCCGATTTTTCGCCTTTGGATGGATTACCCGAGAAGACTTTTGTCCGTATGGAAGGCAATCCGGGTTTCCCCACTGGAGGTCCGAAGGTAACAGGACCTTGGTTGTGGGCGATAGTCCCCGGGACACGGCTTGAGGACGATGTAGATTTCTTGGCACTGGCGACCAACGACGCAGCAACGGAGTTAAAAGTATCTACCAACGGTGCGAAGGAAGGAAAGGCTGTCGGAAAGAGTAAATGGACGCTGCATCGGCTCTCTGCTTCCGGTGGTGATAACATAAACCGAATGACGGCTGCCCTCGGTTGGGGAACCCGTGAGGAGATATACGATCATATCGTCTACGGTTCAGTTGTTTTGGATTCACCGGAAGAACAGCAGACAACAATGTTCGTCGGTAGTGATGATGCTGTTAAAGTTTGGCTCAACGGTGAGGAGGTTCACAGAGCGTTTGTTGCACGGGGAGCTGATGATTACCAGGACTTTTTCCCTGTCACCCTAAAACAGGGGAGAAATGTCTTATTAGTCGCACTTGACAACCACGGGCATGGTGGGTTTAGTGGCTTCTTTGGATTCGCACGGGATGCGAAATATGAAGTGTTCCAGCCGAGTGTTAATTTTTTATTTTCTACGGATGTACCAGAAATTAATGTTGGAGATACGTTCACTGTGCATCTGAAAACGGAAAACATTGACGATTTGGCAGGCTTGCAAACTGATATTGTGTTTAACCCTGTAGTCTTAACAGCACTCAGTGTGAGCGAGGGCGATTTCTTGAAGCAGGATGGCGGGGACACTTTCTTTGCGGAAGGCACGATTAATAACGCCGCCGGTAAGATTACCGGTGTGAGAACTGTGCAACTCTCCAAAGGCGATATGGACAGGCAAGGGACGTTGCTCTCAATAAGATTCACAGCTACCGCCAATGGGGAAAGCCGATTGAGGGTGGATAACTTCCAAGCGGGTTCTCGTCGAGGAGAAAAAATTCGAGCGACGCCGCTGGAGTTTACAATTATTGTGGGAGGTAATACGCCTGCCGCACCTGTGTTGCTTCCCGACCAGACCGCTTTGCTCCACAACTATCCGAATCCATTCAACCCGGAGACATGGATACCGTATCAGCTCGCTGAAGCAGCCAAGGTCACGGTTCATATCTATGCTGCGAGTGGTGTGTTGGTTCGGACGCTGGCGTTAGGGCATCAGCCTGCTGGCATCTATCAGCATCGGAGTCGCGCAGTGTATTGGGACGGAAAAAATGAGGTAGGTGAGTCGGTCGCGAGTGGTGTCTATTTCTATACACTTACTGCTGGCGATTTCGCTGCTACCCGCAAAATGTTAATACGGAAATAGATGTGATGCAGAGGTAGGCGCGCTTTCTAAGCGCGCCTATTTTTGTTTGTCGCTGTAGTAGCCGAGGAAGGCGATGTCACGTAAACCGCGGAAGAGTTGACGGCGGATTCTAAGGCGGCTCCGCGCCCAACCCTCTATGTATCTCACCGCATCGCGCGACTCAAGTTGTGTAAAAAGACACAATTTCCGAATGAAAAGAGGCGGACCCCATTGAAATAGGTGGATTCCAAAACGAATCCGCGACCGTAAAGGTTTAGGCAACTGCTGAACGAACGCGTCTATCGTAATAATCGATATGTCCAATTCTGCGCCATTTGAGGTTCCGACCATATACGCGCACAGGGCTTTGAGAATATTGTGTTCAGCTTGCGTGAAAAAGTAAGTAGCCTGTGGCGTTTCTCTAAACATCGAGTGGCTCATTGGATTGCGATAAGGATTCGCATAATTCTCGTGCCTCTATCACCGGTTCTGCTTCGCAAGGACGGATTTCCAATACCTTCAGGACATCTGCAGGTATTTTCGCGAATATATCGTCCCACGCCAGATCCCCGATCCCCGGAGGATGATACGCTTCAAGACCTTGTAGGTCATGCAGATTCACACCGACGAGATATTTCTTATATTGCTCAAGCCATTTGTCTGCCCAGCATACGCCGAGTTTCTCCTGCCGGGCGGCATGACCAATGTCGTGCCAGTAGCGCATGGGGCTTCCGTAAAATTCTTCAAAAAATAGTTCGACTTCGTCAAAATTCGGAATTTGGTAGTAATGCGGACGATTTTCGATGGCGATACAGAGCTCCATCCGCAAGGCACGTTCGTTGAGTTCGTCAAGACTCCGTAAGACTGCATCCCGATGCTTATCTTCTTTTCGCTTGCGCCATTCGGTGGCTTCTGTTACCTTCTGGTGAAAGGCTTCAAACTCACGCTCACCGTAATTGTAAAGATCAACCATCAAGTATGAGCGATCGTAGGTATCGACTTCGCCGAGGTGTAAAACTACGATTGGCGTTTCCAATTCAACGGCAAGCTCCATCGTTTGAATGGTGCGTCTGACTGCCTCTTTACGTTCGTCTGCATTGAGACTGGAAAGTGAAACTTTGTCCCGCGCTGCATCTGTCTGTGATGTTCCGGGGAGGATAGGACAAAAGTTGTGGATGGAGCAGGGGGGATTTACATTGAGGTACGGCTTGAGTTGCGCGACCTGATCCAGTGTAAGATGTCTGCTAAGTTCGAGTTTTTCAAAACCGAGATCTTTGAGTTCATCGAACAGCGCAGCACCGTCTGACTGTTTCAAGGCGTTCCACATTGTTGAGATTGCTAACATTTTTTGGCTGGTTGGTTATCAGCTTTCGGTCGTCGGTTAAAGAGATTTTGACTTACCCAAGCCACTTCTTAACTGATAACTGACAACTGACAACCGACTACTCCACTATTACTTTCCGTCCTTTGACCTTCAGTTTCCCTTGTGCGTACCACTTAATCACTTCGGGGTAGAGTTTGTGTTCTTCGACTTGGATACGGTTGTGTAAACGCTCCTCATCGTCCGTATCCAAAACGGGGACAGCCGCTTGGGCAATGATGGGACCGGAGTCAACACCTTCGTCAACAAAATGAACGGTGACACCTGCGATTTTTACACCGTATGCCAATGTATCAGCGACGGGGTGGGCACCTGGAAATGCCGGTAAAAGGGTTGGATGGACGTTAATAATGCGATTCTGGTATTTTTGAACGAAAGGGGGTTGGAAAAGTTTCATAAAGCCTGCCAGAACAATCAGTTCTGCGGCATACTGTTCAATAAGCCTTGAAATTTCTGCGTCAAAATCGACGCGATTCTCATAATCTTGGGTTCTAACAACATGCGTCGGTATACCGGCGCGTTCTGCGCGTGTGAGCGCGTAGGCATTCTTTCGGTCGCTAATCACAACTGCGATGTCAATACCACTTGTGCCATCTTGATGTAGTTGCTCAATCAGGGTTTGGAGATTAGTGCCACTCCCTGAAACGAGGACTGCAATTTTCAATTTTTTAAACGATTGCTCCTGAGCTGCCCTTCCGTTGTCAGGGCAGATGTCCAATTGTTAAGGAACCTTTTTAAACCTAAGCAGGGTTCTTAACAATTTTAGATCGTTGCGGACAACGGACGCAACGCCTATATTTAATAATTAAAAAATTTTTACCAATACAAATTTTTTGTTGTGTGTCCTTCTGGGATAGGCACCCAGATGCCACCTGTTTTGTTCGCTACCTGTTGTTGGAAATCGTCGTAAGTGCCAACGACACTGACGAGAATGTGCTTCTGCTGTAACATTTGAATAATCGCAAGTGGCGAGTATTCGCCGGCTGCAGGTTCATCTGTAATCAAAATAAAATACGGTTGGGCATTCGGACGGAGTTTCAACCGCCGCAATCCCTCTGCAACAGCGTCTAATAACATTTCATCTTCTTGGCACGGCAGTTCAACGATTTTCCGAATCTGTTTGAGCGTCTGTGGTGGATTAAAAACGTTCACTATATTCACAGATGCCCGCGACCGAAAACGCACTACACCTATCTGATAGTCTATGAGGGCATTATCCCAATCACGGACGATGCGATCGAGTTGCTGCAAGAAATGTGGCAGTTTTTTGTCCATACTTTTGCTACTATCAACAAACAGAACAACGTCAACTGGAGTCTTGCCACTCAGTAGCAGCGCAGCATCGCCGACTTTTGTGACATTTGCCCATTGTGCGTGACGGAGGGATTGCACTTTGCTTCGTTGAGTTTTTTTTACGATGGTTCGCTGTGCTATCTGGGGTTGTCGTTCTTCAGGAATGACATGCCACTTGCCGCCCGTTGCAGCAGCGAGGTTCTGGTGTTCATCGATAGGAAGTCCGAGGACGTTCACATAGATACCAAACTCTCGGCAATAGGCGATTGCCTCTTCTACTTCTAACCCTTCGCGGCTTGTTAAAGGTTCATCTGTGACGAGAATAAAGTGCCTTTTAGATGTGGCGCGGAATCGGAGTTCTTTAACAGTCTGCACAATAGCGTCCAGGGCATTTTCGTCTTGGTGGACAGTAATTTCTTGAAGCGTACGTTTGTATGTTATGAAACTCTTTGTTAGTTGGACAACTCTGATTCTGTTTCGGTTTTTCTGTGCCCAGAATTCTGTTACACCGAGAGCGTAGTCTATTTTGGAGGTTTTGTATACGTCTACCATCTCCTTGAGATGTTCGACGACGGCTTTGATATTGTCGCGCATACTGCCGCTGGCGTCGATAACGAAGACGACATCAATGGGACCCCCGTCGCTTGTTTCGACAATCTCCCGCGCAAGTTTTTGCATAAGCCTTGGAAACGAAACATGTGGTAGAGTCTTCCGTTTTTCGCGAATCTCTGCCAATTGTGCAGGGGTAAGACTTACCTCTTCTTCAATTATTTTGATGGGCGCTATCTCTGGTGTGCGCTGAATTCTCGGTGGGCCTGGACGCTTCGCATTGCCTGTTGTGTTTCCAGCGGGACTTGCGGCTTCCGTTTTCGACAAACTTCCTTTAATGTCTTGAAGTGTGCGGGTAGTGGTGCTAACATCGCGTAAGTTCTCCTTCGACAGGTCAAGCGATTCTGCAAGTTCTTCTGTTCCAAGTTCAGGTTGCAGACTACGACCTAAAGCAGGACGCGGCGTTTCAGTCGTGACTGAGACAGGAGCTGCCAGAGATGGGACGGACTCACCACTGCTGACCTGCGGCACTAATTCACGTGTGGGCGCGCGAAAACGGGGGGCAGCCTTTTTCAGGGCTGGTTTCGGTTTGACCGTATTTTCCACTGAGATCAGATCTACCGCGAAGTTTGCCTTCTCCGACATTATCGGCTGGTTCTGCACCGCGACATAGAACGCCGTGAGAAAAAAGAAGAGATGGAATATAAACGAAAATAATAACGCTTTCCGAGTTACTGATTTCATTTTTTGGGTCGCCAGTGGGTAATGAACGCAATTTGTCAACTACCCAGTTACTTTTGCTGAAAGGTAGTCGTAAGTAAGCGCTTAGGCGGTTCAGGGCGGATGACTTCAAATGATATTAACTTTTCGCCGTGCAAGTCATCTGATTTCTTCCATGCGTGCGCCGATTGTCTAAATTTTGCCCACACGGGCAAAATTTGTCTTTGCTTTACATTTCTGTCGCTACGAGTTGGATAGAGCGTCACACCCACCATTGTGAAGACACAGAGGGTCAAGGCAAATATGTAAATTGGGCTGCGCGTCTGAATATTATGGCGAAGTTTGCCCGCCAATATTGAGGTGTGTCGCCTCCATCTTGTAGCAGAGATTTCTAACCCCGATACCATATATCGCGCGACACGTGACCAGAACGACTCTTGCTGTCGCTGGTGTTGCGTCATCTCTGACGCACGTGCCATGACGCTTGCTAAGAAGTCAGCGGAGGTCTCTACCTCTCCACTTTGGCGTAGGAATTTGTCGGTTATTTGCAACCGCTGTACGTAATCGGTGCAGGTCTGGCATTTTTTTAGGTGCTGCTTGATGAGGTAACGTTTCCAGGTCGGCAATTCTTTATCAATGTAGGCTGACAGCTCATCGGCACTCGCAATTTCTGCTTCGCATTCTGCGTTGTATAAATTTGGGAATTCGGTGTGTCTATATTTTGGCATTGATGTTTTCCGCCCCTATTCCCGCTTTGATGAGGAGTTTTTTCATTTTTTGCCTAGCGCGATGGATCAATGCTTTTACAGCACCTACCGAGCATCCGAGAATTTCTGAGACCTCTTCGTAGCGCAAATCTTGGTAAGTGACGAGCGTTAGTGCCACACGCTGATTTTCTGGTAATTGTGCGAGTGCTTTGCGTATAATTTGCCGCTGTTCCTTTTTCTCTAACAGGACATCCGGCATGTGGCGCGTATCTCGCATCATATCTGTATGATAGACGTCTTCACCTTCCTCAACGAGGTCTTCAAGGTAGTATGTATTCCGACGCGATCGATTCCGCACCTCGTTTCGACACAAGTTGGTGGCGATAGTGTAAAGCCAGCTTTTGAACGACGCTGTAGGTTCGTAACGGCTTGCGCTCTTAAAGACCCGTAGAAACGTTTCTTGAGAGAGATCTTCGGCGCGGTGATAGTCGTTGACAGTGCGGTGAATGTAGTTAATCAACGGATTTTGGTAGCGTCGTACCAGCAGCTCAAACGCACTCATATCACCTTTACGGCATTTCATCATTAAGTCTTCGTCTGAAACAAACATGATGCCCCTTTATTCTTTGGTTTCTCTCGGCTTTCAACGTTTACGTCACAAGGGCAATTAAGGCAATAACCGCAGAGACAACCGCTGTTCCCACTGCAACTAAACTTATCCACCGTGTGCCTATTTCCTGCCTACCTTCCAATTTTCCTTTAATCCATCCAACGTCTCTTTCAAGTGATCCCACACGCTGATCGATAGAATCCAAGCGGTTTTCCATGGAATCAAAACGTTTTTCTGTGCGATTTTCGGTGGTTTTGATCTGCTCCTTCAAATCATCTAACGCCGACAAAATTCGTTCGCGAAATTCTTGGTCTGACATGACCTTCCTCCTATGGAGTCAACACGGCGCAAATCAAGATTCCGTCCTCAAGCCGTTATCCCTCTGGGCTAAGTCGCAATTTAAGTCGCATTGCTGTTTTATATGCACTGACCGCCTCGCGTCGCTTGCCTTGAAATGTATACACTTTCCCGAGTTCGGAGTGCAGTTCAGGGTGATTTGGGATAAAACGGATGGCACGTGTGTAAACGTCAATTGCCTCATCGTAGCGTTTGAGCAGACGATAGGTTGCAGCGAGATTGAGGTATGCTATCGCTTCGCTCGGTTCGCATGCCACCGCCATCTTGTATGCGTTTATTGCCTTTTCGTAATCCCCAATCATAAAGTGCGCCAAACCGAGATGAAAATGTGCCTCTGCCGATTCACGATTATGTTGAATTACCAGTTGGAATTCTTCAATCGCTTTTCCGTAGTCTCGGATTTTTAAGGCATCGGCACCCTGTTTCAGGTGCTTCGCGACGGTTTGGTGCGTATGAATGTCGACACGTCCACGCTGGATGAGTTCCTTTTGTAAACCACTGGAGGACACCTCGGCATCATCAGGTGTCAAAGCGTTTCCTGCCTCAGTTTTGCCGTCTTTCATAGATCTTTTCCTGTAGAACAAATCTTGATCCGCTGTGTAAGGTCACTGCGCGATCCGGAATCCGATGACGAACTCTGCATAGCCGTTGCTAAAAAAATCGTAGCTGGTGCAGGTGCTATAGTCGTGATTGTAGTACCATCCACCACCACAGGCTACCCGGAAATTACCTTCATCGTCGTAGGGCGTATCTGTCCACTCCCAGACGTTCCCGACCATATCGTAGCAGCCGAAAGGGCTTACACCGTCTCTGAAGGCGATGACCGGTGTTGTCGTTCCAGCACCGAGTTCAGCGGTATTGCACCGTGGTTTATCAATTTCGTATCCCCACGGAAAGAGCCTATCATCGACACCGCGTGCAGCGTATTGCCATTCCTCGAACGTCAGTAGTCTGCCCCCCGCATAACAAGCGTACGCCTCTGCATCTTCACATGTAACCCAGACGACCGGATGATCACCTCTGTTTACTGAATAATTGCCGTCTGTCCAATCCTGTGGCGGCACGTGTCCGGTATCCTGAACAAACCGTTGGTATTGGGAGTTGGTTACAGGGTAGACGCCTACCCTAAATTCATCCACCTCCAGCGGTGCTCGCGCCTCGCCGATACATGCTATCCCAGCAGGGATGTGAACGGTTGTATCTAATGTCTGTAGTGCAGCATCGCGGACGCTCTTGTCCTTGTGTGCGAGAGCGTAACCAAGCGGTGAAATGACTTCACCCACCGGTGGTGTTTCAAGTTGTGGCATCGCCTCCCAACCGAGGTCTGTACTAAGTAGCAGCCGGACTGCGTCCGACAACGATTCATCAAAGTGCCAAGTCCAGTAATCTTGGCGTAGTTTTCGGAAGGCATCTGGTGTATTGCTTTCTACGAGGGCAGTTCGAGATTCTTTCGGCTTTGTAATATTCAGGATATTTTTGGATGTAACGCCGTTCCTGCTCTCCATGTTTACTATGATAGCATAAAGAAGTAGTTTTATGCAAAGTGTTTTTGGGTTCTGTTAGGGCTATTTAATTTTCTATTCGTGAGCACTACAGGGAAGGGAATCTGTTTACAGAAAAATTTCTTGTCAATCTACTATTTAGCCCCAGCAGGGCGACAGGTCTATAGCAGCAATGTTAGCCTTAACTTTAGCCCCAGCAGAAGGCAAATGTACGCCTAATTTTGTCCTCTATAAACCTAAAATCGCAGGGATTTCAGTCAATGACGTTACCTCGTAGTCAGGTTGCACTTCTGTATCATTCGGTACACCGTCACGATTCAGCCATACCGAAGACATACCAGCATTCCGCGCTCCAGCTACATCGTTTTTAAGAGAGTCTCCCACGTGTAGCATTTCGGTTAGTTCACAGCCTGCGCGTTCCGCCGTTATCTCAAAGATTTTCGGATCGGGTTTTACGACCTGAACATCTTGAGAAAAAACCACAAAATCAAAACGTCCGTCAAGTCCACAGCGTTCTGGATAGGTGTTCCCGTTCGAGAGCAATCCCAGTTTGAAATGCGGTGCCAGAATATCAAAGGTTGAGACGACATCCGGGTACAACTCTATATCTTCAAACCGATGCTTCCGATATATCTCATTCAGATGGGCAGCGAGGTCTTTATCTGGACAACCCACATGTTCAAGCGTCCTCTCGAATGCGCCTCGTCTGATTGCTTCTAAATTCCAGACTTCTCCCTTTACCTCTTCCGCAAATTCATCGCGAATAGCAATCATTTCGTCAATTGTCAGGTTTAAAACGCGCTGCGTTGGACGCTGTTTTTGCAGCTCCGCCAATGTATGTTTAAGTGAATGACGCATCACTTTTAGGAAATCCCATAAGGTCATATCGCCGTCAAAAGAGATTACCGAAATTTGCAAGAGTCCCTCCGTTAGAGATTAGGATGTTGGAACACCAATTGAGGCGTGGATCTGTGCGAACTTCCACGATTCGTTGATCTTTTCCAGGACCCCGGTCATCCGCATCACGAATTCCTCTGGTGTGCCTTGCCATTTAAGTTTCCATATTTGGCGTGTGTAGAACCACGCTACATCGTCTCGTTCTTGGACATCAAAGTTAATAAACGTGATGCTGAAATCCTCAGTGCTTGCGACGTGGTCTTGGTAGTACGCAGCGATTTCTGCGCTGCCTTCAACGACTTCATCAGCATCCGTGCCGATCTTGACATAATGGAAGGCAGGCAGCATCATCGCAATGAGGGTTTCAGCATCTCTGGTAATAAGTGCGTCAAAATACGCTTTTACTGTATCATGCGCATTCCGCATCGTGAATTCCTGTGAGGGCATTCCACAAGGCAACACTCATCTGTTCACATGCTTCGACAACGATGGCTTGCGACTCCGATGGCAATTCAGCGATTTGCTCAAGTAGTATTTCCGCTTCGTGCTCGTTGTGGGCGTGCGTTTCAAAGTAGGGTTCTGCAGTTTCTGGGAGTTGGTAGAACGCCTTTAAACCCGCCAATTTCGATGCTGCTGTTGCAGGTTGCTGTGCCTCAAAGGCATAGAGCGCACCGAGTGCCGTCGCGCGTTCGGAGAAGAGTTCATTTGCCGTCTCGACGAGTGATTTCACCTGTGGAATCTGTGCTTCAGAAACAGTGGTATTGAGACCGGTAGCGAAGTTAGCCCATAAATCGATGTGTTCAGTTTCTTCTGCTGCGATTTCAGCATCATCAACTGCCTCCCATCCCTGCGGTATAGTAGAGATAAAAGTTCCGTATTCACGGGCATAGGAACGCAGTGTATCGAGCGACAATTCGCCAGTACTCCACGCTTGATAGAACGGATGATTGAGTAAGTTGTGATCTGCGATTTTACTATCTAATGATTGTTGGAAATCCATTAAATGAGTTACTCCATTTCTTTTTTGTAAATAAAGTTCAAAGCAAGATGTCGCTTTTCGGAGCAGGTTGAATGTAGGCAGGGATGAATTGTGCTTGCGTCGCACGATTTCGTTTGCAGGCTGTACCGAAAAGTGCTATCTGTGACATGTTTTTAGTATAGCATAGCGTATGCATCGGTGTCAAGGAGAGGTTATAAATTTTCAGTGATATTTAGCTTCCAGTTTTCTATAGATTCACGGAGGTTTCACGGAGATTTTCCTGAGTGTAGGTATCATAAGGGTTCTTGGGATTGAATTTACCACTTCTCCGTGAAAATACAGACGTGAATTTATATTTAACTTAACGAAGTGTGTTTTGGAAACCTAATTTGCCACCTTTTTCTTTTTTTCGCAAATGTCAACTTTTCTTCGATGTGGACGTATTTATAATAGAACAAAACAGAAACATTTGATTCTTCTGTAGGAGGGAACTCCAAATTTTGCCGCGTATTGGCACAATTTGTCTTAACTTTACATTTCCCAACGCTTCCATGAGTGAGAGTGTTTTCTGC
The DNA here is from genome assembly GCA_022826805.1 of Candidatus Poribacteria bacterium. Classification (GTDB taxonomy): domain Bacteria; phylum Poribacteria; class WGA-4E; order WGA-4E; family WGA-3G; genus WGA-3G. The sequence goes on along the minus strand of JAJDUH010000044.1, from coordinate 243,240 downwards.
AGTGTACCGAGAGGTCTATATGTTTTGGTAATTCCCTATAAAAATCAGTTTGAATTAAACGAGAAATTTGATATAATACTTGAGGCAATCGGAAGTCCTGTTTGCTGGAAGGATTTGTTATGACTGAAGAGCAAAAATTTATCTTCGATCTCAAGGGATACCTGTTAATTCCCGAAGTTTTGAACAGCGCAGAGATTGCGGCACTGAAATCACAAATTGAAATAATCCGCACGAATCCTGAATCTTTACCGCCACATGAACGACGGTTTCCTGGTGGAACCGCCTCATTTTTAATTGATCATCCTGTCGTGATTGATGTGCTCCGTGAGATATTGGGTGAGATTCGGATGGAATCGAGTTGGTTCGCTTATCGCACTGCAGGACAAGGCGGACCGCCGCCTCATGGTGGTGTGCGAAACGTGAATCCTAATTTCAACTACCAGTGCCACGATGGTAAGATATACTCGGCATTGACAAGAGTTGTATTTGAACTGAATGAAGTTAAAGCGGGTGAAGGTGGGACACTGTTCTTGCCCGGAAGCCATAAGGCGAATTTCCGAATCCCTGAAGCGCATAGGCAGACAGATTCTCCGCTCTTTGAGACGTACAGCTGCCCGCCGGGTTCTGTCGTTATTTTCACGGAAAACCTCTGTCATTCTGGCGTTGCGTGGACAAATCCCGATCGACCGCGAATAGCAGTCTTTAATTGTTATAATTTCGTTGGATGTCAGTTTCACAGACCGTCAGTGCCGTTAGATGTAATTGAGGGTTTGCCTCCTGAAAAACAGGCGTACTTCCGAGATGTTTGGGTATGGCATCAGAGTGGTCCTGATAACGGGAAAAATCTACGTTATGAAGGGTAGTTTGTACCGCCTGTGGAGACATTTGCATAATGTAAAATCTTGAGGCAATGGTGCCGTGTGCACCAGTATGGATGTCATGCATGGACCCTAAAACAAGGATGCCATCTGCATCGGTGATCTGTATGGCACGGACGGACGCATCGCAAAGTGTTTCAAGGTGGCGCTGGACAGCATTCGGTATGATTCTTAGCATTGTACCGGCAGTCAACATTGTCTTGCTGGCTGTAAGTGCTATCGTTGTAAGTGTTTTAACGCCCAACATAGATTTGTCATCGTCGAAGCGGCTGGCGTTCTATTTCCAAAATCCGGCGCGCTATACAGCCGAATACCGAAAAATAGCGAGAAGGCTGCGCTGCATGTGGACGCTCTATGGATGGCTCGCTGGTGTTATTATTTTAAATTTTTTCTTTTAAGAAGCAGGGAAGTCACGCATGAAAGATGAATCAAGACCTTACACAGGTTTAGAGGATCAGCTTATCTTACGAGATCATCTCGCGGCTGACCGGACTATCCTTGCGAACGAGCGAACTTTCCTCGCGTATATCCGCACGGCACTAACGCTGTTCGTTGCGGGCTTAACCTTCGTCCATCTCAAAATACTCAGTGCAGAGATTCCTTTTATTGTTGAGCTGATAGGTTTTATCTTTATTTTATTGGGTATTGTAACCTTCTTCTTTGGGCTTGTGAAATTCATACGGATGCGGGCACTGATTCACAAGATTAAACAAGAAGAGCTAAAGGAATTAAGAAAAAAAGGTCCATCATGAGAATAAGAGAAGTTGTTGTAACCGGTCAGAACCAAGTGGAGCTGCAAACTGCCGAAGTAGACACCCAAGTGCTTGCTTCCAATGAGCTCCTGATAGACACGGAATACACATTTATCAGTAGCGGAACAGAACTCGCAAATTATACTGGAAGGGAACCGAAAGTTTTTCAGAAGGGAGAGTGGTGTGAGTACCCATGGCGTTCCGGTTATGCGAATGTCGGTATCGTCCGTGAGGTTGGTGCAGATGTTACGCGTGCGGCACCCGGTGATCGGGTCTTCACATACGGACGACACGCCTCGACGATTCAGTATTCACAAGATCGCCTGGTTGCTCCAGTGAGAGAAGCGGTGGATCCGGCTGTTGTTGCTGCATCGCGGATGGCTGGCGTTGCAATGACTGCCATTGTTGTTGGTGAGATTGGCACGAACCCGTGGGTTGTTGTTTTCGGATTAGGTCTCGTCGGGAATTTAGCATCACAGATGTTTCGGATTCATGGATGCCGTGTTATCGGTGTAGATCCGGTAGCGGAAAGACGGGTGCTCGCGCAACGGTGTGGGATTGAGCGCACTGTCGGTGGTGATGCTGACGAAGCACAAGCGCAGATTCAGGAAATTACGAATGGCGATCTCGGCAATATTACCGTTGATGCCGTTGGGCATAGCGGTGTGGTTATGCAGGCACTGCGTGCTACCGCAAGTCACGGACAAATCATTATCCTCGGCACACCCCGTGTCTCAGTCCCTGGTGATTTGACAGATCTCCTCTCCGAAACGCATCTGCGCTGGATTACCATTCGTGGGGCGTTAGAATGGTGTGTTCCGATGTATCCTGACATCGGCAATCGAACTTCACAATGGAGTAAACAGCAGACCATTTTTGACTGGATGGCGCGTGGACAGTTACAAGTTGAACCTTTAATTTCTCATCGGCTCAAACCCGAGCAGATTAAGCAGGCTTACGATGGTCTCCTCAATGAACCGAATGTGTATACAGGGGTTGTTTTAGATTGGACCTCGGATTAAATTGGTGATTAGGAGAGGTTATTATGGAAAAAACAGCATTGTTCCAAAACTGCATCCAATCTGAATTGCCGCCGGGACTCAAGTCGAGGCTCGACAAGAAGCAGGTGACAGATCTCGCGTTTTCACCAGATGGCACGCGGCTCGCTGCGGGCGGTGATGGACGTATCTGGATATACGATGTAGCCAGTGGCGCGCAATTTGCGATGCTTTCTGGTTATACAGAAAAAATTCGCGCATTGGCATTTGCGCCGGATAACTCTCTGCTTGCAAGCGGAAGCGAAGACAATACGCTCCGATTGTGGGATACGGAGATAGCACGCGAGGTGCTAACGCTGGCGGGGGATTCCAATTTAGTGCAGGCATTGGCATCTTCGTCGCCTGATGGTATTCCGCTCCCGAGTTGGGATCCTCGCACGGAAAGGTTGCTCGCCTCCTCGAATGAAAATCCGGGGCGCGTTAGAAGTTTGGCTTTTTCCCCGGATGGGACAACGCTTGTGAGTGGGAGTGCCGACGGTCGCATTCGATTGTGGGAAGTCGAGACAGGCGGAATTTTGTCATCTTTCTCAGCACATGATGGTCTCGTTTTGGCACTGGCATTTTCCACCAATGGTGAGGTGCTGGCGACGGGGGGTTCAGATACCCTCGTTCGGCTGTGGGATTTGGACAGCCAACGCCTACTTGCTAATTTAAGAGCGCATACCGACTCGATCACTGCTTTGGCATTTTCCAACGATGGGGACATTCTCGCAAGTGGTGGAAGAGATCGCTATCTGCAATTATGGCATGTGAGTACCAAGGATCTTATATCAACGTTTCCGGTCCAAGAGGGGGTCATTCGAGTGTTAACATTTTCCCCAGATGGTGAAAAACTTATATATGTGATGCAGGAAGGTTCGCTGCTTATAAGGGAATAACGCCCGGTTGACATATTTCCAAGTTAAAGCATGAGGATTCTTTAAGGATTCCGGCTGCTTGCCAGATTTCCCTTCCCAATAACGGGATTCAAGAATTGCTTGCCATCGCAAGTTTCACCCTCTCCGACAAAGGTTGATGCCCCCACCTTAGAACACTTTTCAAATATAAGCTTTGTGTAAAAACACTCCCAGCGTCTACACATTCAGTAACACAAGTTGCGCTCTAACAAGTTCTATACGTTTGAGCAGACGTTTTTCAATGAAAAAGCGTTTCTCCGCCCCCGGTTCAGCCTGGTGAATGCCATAGGCATTCATACCCCGGTAAAGCCTTTATCGGCTTTATACCGTTGATTCTGATTCTGATTTTGATTCTGATTCAGGGGTGGTATGTCTATAGAAGATTGGGCATTCAGGTGTCTGTACCCCCTTTTAGATTTCCCATTTTTTCTTTTATGCAAGTATTTTCAAAAAAAAACGCGTCTTTAATTTTAAAAGACATTTATATATCATGAGAATAAAGATCACATCTACGAAGCTTCTGGAGCACTCACCCAAATCGTCCTACAAGGCTGAGATGGAAGGTTTGCTTAAAAAGCAGTAAGTATAGCCAACGCATACCAGAGCAGGTGACGGATCGGAGACATAGATGGAATCTGTTAAGTCTTTTATAGCCGTTGTTTTTTCTGTGGTGTTCATGGTGCTCTGCATTTCTGGTGCTGGCACTTTTTTTTCAGCGGTAGTTAGGTTTGCTTACGAATTTTTCTCGTCCCCGAAATGCCCTAACTGTGCAAAAAGGCTGGGAAAACAGACCATCAGGTGTCCACGCTGTCGGAGTTCCGTGGTGAAGGAACAGCCTGAAGAAGAAATGAATGCTGAACTTTACGCTCGCGTCAAAACTTTGGTAGCAGAACTGCGGAATATATCGGAGGAAGAACTCACGCCAGAGACGCACTTGGTAGACGACTTAGGCATAGCCGGTGACGATGGTTATGAACTGCTGGAGGTGTTTTGTGAAGAGTTTGAGATTACAAATATGACTGAGATTGAGCCTTATGAATATTTCGGGCCAGAGGGGTGGAATCTGTTTCAAGTGTATTTGGATATCTATTATTTATTATTTGACAGAAAAAAACTGAAAGATTCTTATTCTTTAACACCACTTTACTTGTGTGATTTAGTCAGATCGGCTGAAGCGAAAAGGTGGATACCATCAGAGGCATAGTTTTGAGAAGTGGTATCAAAGCTTGCAAACTACAATCAGATCTACACATGATTATATAAAAAGGAGCATCTATAATGTTTAGTTTACGCGACAAGTTGAAATATATGGCTTTGGGTGCTTTGATAGCCCTTGGCGGGCTTGTATTTGGTAATATCAATGAGGATACCGAAGCAGAATCTAAAACGATTGATGAACTGACCGTCCAAGAGGTAACTGTGCTTAAGGACATAACCGTGATAGCGGACAATGGAGAGCAGAAAGTTGTTATATTTTCAAACGAAAATGGTGGAAAGGTAATGTGTTTAGGTCCCGGAGGGAAACGCGCTATTGCTGGTGCTGTCCTTGAGATTGGTGAGTCCGGCGGAGTTGTAGGCGTTAGGGGTGGAGAGGGCGGTAGTGCAAGTCTCTCGGTCGGGGCGGAAGGTGGAAGGGTAACCATTGTTTCTGCGTCTGGGACAGGTGGTGCTGCAATGAATATAGTTGAAGGGGACGGTGTCGTCTACACAAGAGATAGATTTGGTGAGTTCCGTTCATGGGGACAGTAGTAATCGGGCGCGAACACGATGATTTGGGAAATACACTGGAAAATCTTAAAGGAGCATCTGTTATGTTTAGATTACGCGACAAGTTGAGATATATAGTTTTCATGGGTTTGCTGGTCTTAGTTGGGTTTGTATTTGGTAATATGAACGATAATACCGATGCACTATCTAAATCTGATACAGTTGACAAGTTGACCGTCCGGAAGTTAACTGTGCTTGAAGATATAACCGTGATAGCGGACGATGGAGAGCCTCGAGTTGTTATCTCTTGGGATGAAGATGGTGGGAAGGTAACATGTTTAGGTCCAGAAAGGATACGTGCTGCGGATCTTTTGGTTGGCGAAATGGGTGGAGTGATAGCAGTTTTCGGTAGAAATGGTGGTGGTGCCGGGATCTCGGTTGATAAGACGGGTGGAGCCGTAGCGATTTTTCCTGTCGATGGAAAGAATGGCGGTGCTGCCTTAAGTATATCAGATGATGGAGACGGTCTCATCATCACAAGAGATAGATTTGGTGAGTTCAGAGCATGGGGACAGTAGTTAAAAGGAGAATTGACAATGTTTAGATTAAGTGAAAAGTTGAAATATATGGTTTTAGGTGGATTCCTGATCTCTACTGGTTTTATGTTTGGCAACATGAATAGTGATACTGAAGCGCAATTTGGCTCTGAGAAAACCGATAAACTAACAGTCCAGGAACTAACTGTGCTTGAAGACATAACCGTGATAGCGGACGATGGAGAGCCTCGAGTTGTTATCTCTTGGAATGAAAGGGGTGGACAGGTAACGTGTTTAGGTTCGGGAGAGGAACGTGATTCTGCTCAGGCGTCTCTTTTGGTTGGTATGTTCGGTGGCATTGCCGGAGTTACCTCTGGACAGGGAATTGCTGGTGCGAGTCTCACAATTGGGACGGAGGGCGGAGGTGTCACCATTTTTCCTGTGCCTGGGACGGAGGGCGGTGCTTCCTTAGCTATAGTTGAAGGGGACGGTGTTGTCTTCAGAAGAGATAAATTTGGTGAGCGCCGTTCATTGGAACAATAGTTAAAACGAGGAAAATTATGCTTGAATATCTTACACCCATGTTTTTTCTACATACTTTATTCACTTTTGGGATGGGAATTTGGATCCTCATTGCCAGACGTTCACTTCTCTTAAGTGAGTGCTGGTCTGCGGTATATGTGGCAGTGGTGTTGTCTCCCTTGCCAATTATTTCACTCATGGATTTTTTTGAATATCAGGATGCTCTTATGCTACTGGGTCTACCTCTTTTCCTACTTCCCATCTATTTTGTGATGAGATCAAAAGTCTTTTCTGCTATAGGTATTACCGATGAATCTTTCCAACTTGCAATCTACGATGCTTTGCAACAGTTGAATATTACGTATGAGTTAATAGTGGGGTACATTAAACTCACTTCACATGATTTGGAATTACAAGTTACCATTCATTCATCGAGAGGGATTGCCCTGTTAAAAATGAAGCAATCCAACGGCAAACCGATCTTGGATGAAATTGCAAAAGCAGTGGTTGCGTATTATCAGGCACACGAGACGAAAGCGAACAATATCTCTGTGACCGCTTACTTCATTTCAGGTTTGGCGACATTGATTGGGGGAATCATATTTCTGCATCTGTGAAAAGTTCTATAAGGCACATCAACATAGTCGCGTTTTTGGCAGGTGCATGAAAAAAAGAGGCAAACGAAACCTCACGCCTCGAATCTATAATCTACGCCCGAGGACTCCAACGCCTGAAAAACGACCATCTCGATAGGATCCCACCCTTCAGCACGTGAGTGCCGCACTTCACTCGGATAGATAAAAGCGGTCAGTTGAACGGCACGCAAAAGGAACCCATTTATGTTAGGGGATACGATAATAGTGATGATTAAGATTCTGTTTTTGGCTTTTTTCTTGATTCTGTCGTGTGGTTCGTTTTTTTCTTGTTCTGAGAGTACTGAGACTACCGACGAGGTTCCGACTGTGCGTTTGGTTAATCATGGCATCGAAAGCGGACATAAGGAGGATGTCGTCTTTAGTGTCTCTTACAGTCTCGAAATTGACGAGCCGTTAGATCACCGCCTTTTACTCCTTGTCAATATTGACATAGAATTATATACGGAAAACCGTGAAGAAAATGAGATTTATCAAGACTCGTGGATGCAAATGTGTATTATTGAAAAGGGGCGTCCCAACTCTGGTAAGTATGTTGAAAGATTTATCGTGGATGGAGTTACAAGAGTAGCACTACAACTGTTGCCTGCAAAAGATCGTTTGGCTCCTGACAATTTTGATGAAGTCACAGGTGCTATTTTCCCGCCAAAAGAGGGTCAGACTTTACAAACGGTCATTCGTATTCCCAGTGATTACAAATTCAATCCATACCAGCTCGGGTCGCCGAATGAAGTGGTTTTTAATGTTACCGAAGCACTCGCAGAGTCAAAAGAGGATTAGTCATCCTTCGCACATACCGACGATCCCATCGATATCTCGTTGTTGTCGCAAATGCTTTTGAATAACCCAAAAAAGTCCGCACTCACTGGGATATCCGCTCACAATCGACTGCCACGAATAATTCATGTGTGCCACTCCCGAAAACGACCCCTTTGAGCGGTGTTACATCTGCGTAGTCTCTCCCCCAAGCGATAGTGATATGTCGATCAGTTGGTATTTGGTTGTTGGTTGGGTCGAAATCTATCCAGCCGAGTTGTGGGAGATAGACGGAAAACCAAGCGTGGGACGCATCAGTGCCTGCTAACGGTTCTTGATCGGGCGGCGGGTCTGTTTCGATATAGCCGCTAACGTAACGGGCAGCGAGTCCCAGAGCGCGTAGGCAGCCGATGCCGAGATGCGCGAAGTCTTGACAAACGCCTCGACGGTGGCTTATTACATCTGCAAGCGGTGTAGCGACTGTTGTGAAGCCTGGATCGTAGGTAAAGTCGGCGTAGAGACGAGTGGTCAAATCTTCGACGGCTTCCAGCAGCGGACGTCCTTTGGTAAAGGATGTTTCAGCATAAATGCGGAGTTCAGGTATAGGCGGAATCATTGGAGAGTTGAGAATATATTGTCGCATTTCCAAGATTTCTGGATCCGAATCTGTGTGTAGCTGCCGGTGAGTTTCTTCCCAAGCCAGATGCTCGGCGAAGTCTCGTTGTCTTTCTCTGCCTTTGACATCGACATGGCTTGTAACTGTAACAGTGAGTTGGTTGTGAGGTTGTTGGATGGTGAAATAGTAGACGGTGTTTCCGAAAAAGTCCTGACGTTCTCGACACTCTTTGGGTTCAGGTTCGACGACCAATTGACTGTTGCTGCACGCTTGGTAGGCGAAATTGCGCGGTGTCAAGCGTGCTTCATTGTAACAGAGGTTGACAGGGTGCGTATAACTGTATTCGGTTTTGTGGGTAATCTTATAATTCATGACTGTGCTGATCTTTTAACCCTTCAATGTCGAATGCGCATGACGTTTGTCGGGTCGCTACTCTTACCGCCTGCTGGCTGCCGACAACTGAAAACTGTTAACTGACAACCATTAAAGACTTGTTGTAGTTAGCTGCTGCGGTCTTTGGACGTGACTAAAATAGGTCTGGGTCAATACATCGGAAATGTCAACTAATATTTGTGCAAGGCGGACCAAGAGTTTTTCTAAGCCTCTCCGTTGTGTTGTATGCTCCGCGTGCTCCGCAAGATCAAGCGTGTTAGAAAGCTGGAGTTGGGTTAAAGCCTCCAAAATGAGTTGTTCTTCTTCGCTAAGCCGATAGCCGAGTTTTTCTCTGGGTAGCGCGCGAATTTGTTCTTCAAGTCGTTTGAGTTGATAAAGGAGCGAGCGTGGATTGCCTTCATCAAGGAGTAGCAGCTCGAGTACCGTTGGAAAATGGAGTGCTGAGCGGTATCGACTCCGATAAGTGATTAGACTTTCAGAGGCAGCGAGTACGGATTCAAGCAGCAGATCCTCGATCCAGTCGTCTTTCACAGCGACGAGGCTTGAACGACACAGCACAATGAGAAGGAGGGCACGCTCAATACGCCGTCCTATATCCAAACTAATCCAACCGATTGTCTGGGTCATACTTTCGGCGTTCAGTCCGCTCAACGCTGCGAGAAAAATCATAAGTTGGTCGAGTGAAGCCAATTCCGTCTCTCGCAACATGAAATCTGTTAATATCTGTACATCTGCGTTTTGATCTTCGGGAATGCTCTTTTCAAGTGTTGTACATAAGTTTTCAATACTGTTCATAACGCGCCAGGTATCAGTAGACCAGCGGTCCCTGACTGCGTATGCAGCACTTACGAGTGCTTGAAGCGTTGACACTAAACTTGCACTATTTTCTGTATCAAGCATGATCGAAAGAAGTTCATTCTCTAAGGATTGTTCGCTTTTGTTGGCGAAACCCGGGTGTGAGGAGGTTAATCCGGTCAGAGAGCGGAGCATACTACAGAGATAAGTGAGTTCGGATACCTCTCTGGCGTCTTCTCCAAGGATTTCGGTGAAGAGTCTTGCGGGTGACACACGTCCTAAGCGCGAAGTTTCTAAACCCATTTTCCCCATTTTGGCTTTATCAAGCATAATGCGGAGCAGGCGTGCTTGTCCTTCGGCGCGTTCGGCATAGCGTCCAACCCAGAATAGGTTTTCGGCGGCTCGACTTGAGAGGCCTTCGGATGCGTCTGCGGTTTGTATCCGTCCTATGCGCTGTTGCCATAAACTGATATGCGGTTCTGGTTCAGGCGCGAGGACCCAGGTATCTTTACTAATGCCGCCATCTTGGATTGAGATGGTCAGTTCGCCTTTTTCACCTGCGCATCGGGTAAGTCCACCCGGCATCACGACGTATCCCTCTTTTTCTCTGAATAAGAAGCTGCGCAAGATTGCGCGACGCGGTTCGAGTTTGCCTTCGATTAATGAAGGTGTTGTAGAAAAATGGGCATGCTCCTGTCCGACATAGAGGTGTGGTTCAGCAATAATTTGGGAACGGAGTGTTTCGAGTTGAGAACTACTCAGCTCGGTTCCAAATAGCGGACGCCCCCCTGGTCGGCGATGAATGGGTTTGATGACCAAATGCTGAAGGTTCGTGAGGACATAGTCTCGTTGTTTAGGTTGCCCGCACCACCACGTAGCAACAGAAGGGAGTCGTAAGTCTTCCCCTATTAGATGTTGTGAGATATTAGGTAGGAACGGCATTAAGCCCGGATTTTCCAAAACGCTGCTACCGGGTGGGTTTATCACGATTACATTGCCTTGTCGAATCGCTTCCAACAACCCGGCGACACCGAGGCGTGAGTCTTGTCGAAGCTCTAACGGGTCACAGAAAGTGTCATCAACTCGGCGCAGAATAATATCGACGGGTCGTAAACCGTCAAGTGATTTCAACCAGACGCGTCCGTCCCACACGGTCAAGTCGTCGCCTTGCACCAAGGTGTAACCGAGATAGTTTGCAAGGTAGGCGTGTTCAAAATAGGTTTCGTTGAGCGGACCGGGAGTCAGCACAACGACGTGCGGGTTGTCTGTTTGATGCCGTGCGATACGGGTAGCGCTTTCGAGTTGGTATTGCATGTCCAGGATGCTGTTCTGTAGCGCGCGGAAGAAGAAGGAGAGTCGATGAACACCGACTTCACCAAAAAGGTTTGGCAGTGCGCGGGCAAGCGCTGTACGGTTTTCAAGTGCGTAGCCGGCACCTGATGGGGCCTGTGTTCGATCAGCAAGGACCCATATTCTACCGTCGGATCCTCTCGCTAAATCGGCAGCGTAGTTCAAAAGGAACGGGAATCCGGGTGGTGTAATCCCGACACAGGTGTGTAGGAAGCCGGCGTGTGCATAAACCACTTCTGGCGGTATCAACCCATCTTTAATTAGTGTTCTTTCCCCATAGAGGTCCTTCAAGATGAGGTTTAGCAGCTCTACACGCTGGGTCAGTCCAGCAGAGATAGCTTCCCAATCCGTATTCGAGATAATCAGTGGGATGGGATCCAATTCCCACGGGCGATGTCCTTGCTGTTCGCCGTGTACGACGTAGGTGACCCCGTTCTCACGCAGCAGCCGCTGAACCTCTGCGTGTCGAGATTCCATCTCTGGGAGTCCGAGTGTATCAAGTGCCTGTATGAAACTGTGCCAGTGTGGGTTGATTTGCCTATCCCGGTTCAGCATCTCATCGATCTGTTTGCCGTGTCGGGCGTTAGCAAATTTAGAAATGCTATAACTATCCCCAATCACCTTTGAATTTGTTATATCTGCGCGTTGCATTTTTTTCTGCTTGGTCTGTGTTGCGTGTTGTGTAAGTCAGACTTATTTATCGTGGATTGCTGATTGCCAACAGCCATTCAGTCTGAAAAACTTCTACGGAGATCTAATGTATACGGATACTCAGCATTTGTCTCTTCTGGCGGGACAGCCATCGGACCAGACGGATGTCCTTCAGCCAGAAACTGTCCAGCCGCTGGACCTGGGGGGCGAGGTTGAACAATACCGGGTGTATGTCCATCTGCTCCGAAGCGGCTTGTCCGGCGTGTTTCTGCTTCGTAAGCGTTGACCGGGAAGGTGTCGTAATGCCTGCCACCCGGATGGGAGACGTGATAAGTACAACCCCCGATTGAACGCCCATTCCATGTATCGATGATGTCAAATACGAGCGGCGAGTGTATGCCGATGGTCGGGTGTAACGCTGATGGAGGTTGCCATGCGCGATAACGCACTCCACCGACGTATTCTCCGTGGGTTCCTGTGTTGTGGAGAATTAAGCGTCGCCCGTTGCATGTGACAATGTATCGAGAGTCGGTCAGTCCAGACACCTTCACCTGCAAGCGTTCAACAGAGGAATCGACAAAACGCGATGTCCCTGACCGAGTCACTTCCTCACCTAACACGTGCCACGGCTCGATTGCCGTCCTTAATTCCAGTTCAATATCTCGTATATTAACGGTTCCTAATTTCGGGAAACGGAATTCAAAGAACGGGTCAAACCATGCCATTTCAAACGGATAGCCAGCCTCTTGAAGTTCACTAACGACTTCTTGTATGTCAGCGCGGACGTAGTGGTGAAGCATGAATCGGTCGTGTAATTCCGTTCCCCAACGCACAAGTCTTCCTTTGTAGGGCGCACTCCAGAATTTGGCGATGAGTGTCCGAATCAGGAGCATCTGGACGATACTCATCTGGGCGTGTGGTGGCATCTCGAAAGCCCGCATCTCCAGCAACCCGAGCCGTCCGCTTGCCGAGTCGGGAGAGTAGAGTTTATCAATACAGAACTCGGCACGATGTGTGTTGCCTGTGAGGTCTACCATCAGGTGCCGCAAGAGTCGATCAATTAGCCAAGGCGGGGTGTTTTCGCCTTGATTTTCCGATGTTTCGGTTATCTGCTCGAAAGCGACTTCGAGTTCATAAAGCTGCTCATCGCGTCCTTCATCTACACGCGGTGCCTGACTCGTCGGACCGATGAAGGCGCTGGAAAAGAGGTAGGACAGACCGGGATGGTGCTGCCAATACGTAACAAGACTGCGTAGCAGGTGAGGCTGCCGCAGCAGTGGACTGTCAGCCGGTGTTCGACCGCCAACGATAATGTGGTTGCCGCCTCCAGTGCCAGTGTGTCTACCGTCTAACATAAATTTTTCAGCACTAAGCCTCGCCAATCGTGCTTGTGCGTAAAGCGTAGTGGTATTATGGACGAGTTCGTTCCAATTTTCTGCTGGATGGATGTTAACCTCAATGACCCCCGGATCGGGGGTTACATTCAGCGATTGGATTCGCCAATCGTGCGGTACCTCATACCCTTCGATAATCACAGGCATGTCTAAGGCTTCAGCGGTCGCTTCTGTTGCCGCGAGGAGGTTCAGATAGTGTTCTAAATGTGTCAAGGGCGGCATAAAAACGTGCAATCGTCCATCACGAGGTTCAATACACAGTGCCGTGTGGAAAATCCTCTCTTCTTCCCCATTTTCTGTAGTCGTTGTGTTTTGTGAGTTTGTCTGTTCTAGTGCGTCTAAGTTTTCCTCGCGCCGTTCAAAGGGATCGCGTTCGTAAGCATCCTCTCGCTCTTCATCTGGCACCCACTCTATGGATTCTAACGGTAGACGGAGCCCCATGGGTGAATCTCCGGGGACTAAGAACATGTGTCCGCCTCTGAAATTCCACGCGCAACTCTCCCATCCCTCATCTACACGACGCCAGCGTAGCGGTAGGGTGTAGCCGATCGGTTCGCCAAGGGTTTCTGTCTGTAGCAGCTGTGCAAGTCGATGACGTTCGGATGCCTCTTTGAAGTCAAAGTCGAGTGGATCGACGTTGGTAGGGAGTCTACCTTCTGTCCAGAGAAAAAAGAGCGTATCTTCGTAAGCCGGGACTATCCAATCTGGCGTGATTTTCAATAGTTCCGTGAGGTGGTGTGTAAATCGTTCAGCGTCTTGAGCATCGAAGCCGTAATCTTTGTCAGGTTCGGCGAGAAGTTTGTCGTTCTGCCAAATAGCGACGCCGTCTTTTCGCCAAAAACATCCGAACTTCCAACGCGGTAGTGGTTCACCCGGATACCATTTTCCTTGTCCATGATACAGTGCTCCACCGGGACCGAAACTATCTCGTAGCCGTTGCAACAGTGCTGCGCCTAACTCCCTCTTTTTTGGACTGTCTGCTTCTGTGTCCCATTCTGGACCGTCTGAATCGTCGATCGATACGAATGTGGGTTCGCCGCCCATTGTCAGCCGAATATCGTTTCGGATTATATCTGCGTCGACTTGTTGACCGAGGGTGTTAATAGCTGCCCACTGTGTTTCTGTGTAAGGTTTTGTTACACGCGGGTCTTCGTGGATACGCTGGACGGTGTTGCTGTAGGTAAATTCTGTTTCACACGGATCTGTATAGCCGGTAACCGGTGCGGCACTCACTGGATCTGGCACGCATGCCAACGGGATGTGTCCCTCACCAGCGAATAACCCGGATGTGGGATCTAAACCTATCCATCCTGCGCCGGGTGCGTATACCTCGCACCAAGCGTGCAAGTCGGTAAAGTCTTGGGGTGGACCGGCGGGTCCCTCTATAGGTTTCTGATCGGCGACGAGTTGTACGAGGTAACCAGAGACGAAGCGAGCGGCTAAGCCAAGATGACGCAAAATCTGAACGAGTAACCACCCTGTGTCTCGGCACGAACCGATCTGCTTTTCTAAAGTCTCTTCACAGGACTGGATACCGGGTTCCATCCGAATTGTGTATTTTATCTTTTCCCGGAGCGATTGGTTGAGATCAACAAGAAAATCGTTGAGTTTCTTCTTCGTCCGGGGAATATCTGCGAGCAGTGCTGTGAGGAGTGGACCGCTTTCCCTGACTTCGAGAAAAGGTGTGAGTTCTTCTTTAAGCTGTGCTTCGTACTGGAATGGGTAGTGTTCGGCACTGGATTCGAGGAAGAAATCGAACGGATTGATAATAGTCATATCCGCTATGAGATCGACTTCGATAGATAAGGCGCGTGTGGGTTCGAGGAAGACGACGCGGGCTTGGTAATTGCCAAAGGGGTCTTGCTGCCAGTTGATGAAGTGATGTTCGGGTTCAATCTTGAGTGAGTATGCCTCAATCGGCGTTCGGCAGTGCACCGCTGGTCTCAGTCGAAAAACGTGTGGCGACAAGTTGACGAGCCGATCGTAGTGGTAAAGAGATTTGTGGTTGATAGCTACACGAATTGACATGTTTGTCCCGCTCCCTTCAGACCTGTGCAGTTGTGAACGCACCTACAGTAGCGGCTCTTCCGCCGTAAATTCTCCGTTGACGGGTCGCAATGCGAAGAACGTTTTGTGGATGTCGTCACCGACTGAGTTAAGTTTGATTTGGAATGCGTCAAGAAATTCGTGCAAACCGCTTGAAAGCACCTGTTTGACTTGGGCGTAGGCGAATTCGGCGCGCAGCTGCCCCAGACGCTGTTCTGCTGAATTGGAGAAAGTTTCCAAGGGGGTGCCGGAGATCGCATGCAATGATTCTTCCGCCTTGGTGAGACAGTAGAGCACTGAACGCGGAAATTCACGGTCTAACAGTAGAAAAGCGACGACATCGTCTGGAGCGATGAGTCCGTAAGTGCGGCGGTACATCTCAAAACCGCTGGCAGAATGGAGGAGGGCGCCCCACTGAATATCATCAAACGACGTATTCACATCCCAGATAGACGGAAGTAGGATAAAATACTTGACATCAACGATTCTTGATGTTTTATCGGCACGTTCGATGAGCCGTCCCAACTGACTAAAATGCCACCCTTCACTGTGGGACATGATGTTATCTGTCAGTCCCATGAAGAGATGTGATGCGAGTTTGATTTCCCTAAAAAACTCATGGGGTTCTGTCATTGCCCATTCTTCGGAGGTGTTAGTGACTAACAAGTAGGCATCGTTTAACTGCTCCCACATCTCTGATGAAATATTTTCGCGTATTGACCGAGCATTTTCACGACCAGCCCGTAGGCAAGAGACAATTGAGTTTGGATTTTCAGTGTCAAATGCCAGAAACCGAATCACCGCTTCGCGAGATGCCTCACCGTAGCGTTCGGCAAACACTTCGTCGTCGCCTGTTGTGGCAACAAGCGGTTCCCACTGGGCTTGTATGCCGACCGGCATGTCAAGCATGAGATGCAGGTTAACATCGACGAAACGAGAAACGTTTTCGGCGCGTTCGATGTAGCGGCTCATCCAGTAAATTGATTCTGCGACACGACTTAACATAACTCCCTCCTATGCCGAACCTGAGAGAACCCAGGTATCTTTACTGCCACCACCTTGTGATGAGTTGACAACCAGGGAGCCTTTTTTCAGTGCCACCCGTGTTAATCCACCTGGAAGCACGTAAATATCTTCGCCATACAGGATAAACGGACGTAGATCGACGTGGCGTCCTTCAAAATGGTCGTCAATAAGCACAGGCACACGTGAAAGTGAGAGCGTCGGTTGTGCAATGTAGTTGCGAGGATTGGCTTTAATACGGCGGGCAAACTCCTCGCGTTCTGATTGCGTCGAATGCGGACCGATCAGCATCCCATAGCCTCCAGACTGGTTCGCTTCTTTTACAACCAGTTCATCGAGATGCTCCAGCACATATTTTCGATCCGTATCTTCCCAACACATATAAGTTGGGACATTCGGGACGATAATATCTTCGCCGAGGTAGTACTTAATGATCTGCGGCACGAACGAGCAGACAACTTTGTCGTCAGCAACACAAGTGCCGGGGGCATTGACGAGCGCGATGCGTCCCGCTTTATAAACGTCCATTAGTCCCGGAACGCCTAGCATAGATTCGGGTTGAAACACTTTCGGGTCAAGGAAATCGTCGTTGATGCGACGGTAGAGGACATCGACCCGCTCAAAGCCTTTTGTCGTTCGGGCGTGAACAAACCCATCCATCACCACGAGATCGCGCCCTTCAACCAGTTCGACTCCCATTTGTTGGGCGAGAAAGGAATGCTCAAAATACGCAGAATTATAGATACCCGGTGTGAGAAGCGCAACTTCGGGTGAGGACACTCTGTCCGTTACAAGGTAACGGAGCATATTCAATAAATGGCTTGGATAATCCTCCACCGGCTGAATCTGCGACATCCCAAAAATCTGCGGAAATGTTCGTTTCATTAACTGCCGGTTCTCCACAACATAGGAGACACCCGATGGGCAACCGAGGTTATCTTCTAATACATAGACTTGTCCGTCACCATCGCGCACTAAATCTGTGCCGGTAATGTGGCACCAAATGCCTCGGGGTGGATCCAAGCCGATGCAAGGTTCAAGGTAGCGTTCTGACGAAAGCACAACGTCTGCGGGAACGATGCCATCTTTGAGAATTTTCTGATCGTGGTAAACGTCGTCAATGAATAGATTCAGGGCGTGGATCCGCTGTTTCAGACCCCGTTCTATCCAGTCCCATTCATTGGCATCGATGATTCGGGGAATGAGATCAAAGGGGAAAATCTTTTCGATACCTTGTTCGTCGGCATAGACATTGAAGGTGATACCCATTCGGAGCAAGGCATATTCAGCCGCAATTTGCCGACGATTTAGCTCACCATCAGGAAAACTAGCAATCCGCTCCACCAACATCTGAGCGGCGGGACGCGCACTCCCATCTGGTGTGAGCACCTCATCATAAAATCCTTCTGTATCGTATCCATCAAATCCTGTCATTACAATGTGCCTCCTTTACCTTGACCCCGTGGAGAATTTGGTAATTCCGCAGCGAGAATACAAAGATACTAAAGGGTAAGGGTTTAGAAACCGCATAAGCCCTACAAGCCGTATATAAGGCGTGATGCAATACTTATGCCAATTTCAATTTGCACGGAAGATTAATGACCTGTTTCAATTGAATGCGTAAGCCAACCCACTTCGGGCGTTGTACAGAGATGAAAATACAGATAAGGCTACTGCGGGTTGCTTGCTAATTTTTTAGGCAATGCAGTGGGCTGCTGTCCAATTATGATGCACCAATTGCCTATAGGAATTATATCGTATTATTTACCTTTAATTACTTTATCACACTTTGGCATATTTTTTCAACTTTTTGTTGATTTTAGACTTCACCAAGGATTGTATTTTAACAGAGGTATTCACGGAAGTTTCACGGAGGTATTTTTGGAGCATTGATTCCATTGAGTTCCTGAACTGGAAATTGTGTGTTTTCCGTGAAAACGATTTTTAGTTATATTTTATTTAACGAATAGGTATTCTCTAATGGCGATTAGAGGGTTGGGGGTTGGAGCATTGGGATTCGGAGATCCTTCCGTTTTTCTCCAAAGTAGGTAGGCGAGGTTAGGAAACCTCGCCTGCACAATATATCGATAATTCTAAGTTTACTGTAGACATGGATTTAGACAGCGGTCTGGAAGGCTTCCCAGGCCTCGCCTGCTGCCGCTGCTTGACGTTCCAGCTCGGTGCGCCACCCGGCAACTTTCCCCGATTTAATCTGCCGAATATCATATCCAGCGTACCGGTCCTCAAGCGTGTCTCCGAGTTTTTGGGTTTCTGCCCATCGATCCCATGCCGTCTGCATCCATCCGTATGGCAAAGCCGCTCGGACGGCGGGATCGAGTTGCCACGCGTTTCGTGCGTCGGCGACCGAAGGTTCGTCGGTGGATTCACCTGACCATTTCGACCAGCCAATCGACAATGTGTTACGCTCGCGTTCGGGGACAGTGTGTCCAGTATGGATGTTGTTGCCATTGCGGATGAGTGCCTCTCCTGCCTTGAGCCGGATAGCGACTTGACCGGGCAATGGGTCGGTCCCGTTCCAACTCGGTGTATATGGGACACCCTGATCTTTCATGGATTGTGGGAGTAGCACGTCATGCTCATACGGCGTGCGCCATCGGTGGTGGCTACCGGGGATAACTTCATGGCATTCATCGTCAACGAGTGCCAAAAACATGCTCACGCTGTTCCGTTCAGTAATTCGCTTCTCATTACTCTCCTGAATTTCTTTCCAGCGAATTCGCTCCACCTCTTCGGAATAGTCTTCAGGGGTTTCTCCGCGGACTTCTCGCTGTGAGAAGTAACCTGCGCCATCACCCCACCACGTCACATCTCGGTGCCAACTCGGTCCGTTCTCCTGTTTCCGTGGGTTTGCCCAGAGAAGCATACCACTAAACGTCATATCTTCCGGTTGGAGTCCGTGACACCATGAACTGATGAAATCGAGAAAATCCGTAGAACCGTGGAATTCAGAGAAACACGGTTCATTGAAAGCAGGGTGAATGAGTCCTCGGATTGCCCACGGTTCATCGTGTGCAGCGCGATGGACGTAGCCCTTTGAGCAGTCGATTTTGTCGTAAACATGTTCGGGTGCAGTCGCCTCGGTAACACGGCGCCCTGCCTCTCGAAGAATAGGGATCCAAGGGTTATCGACAAAGTCGGTGATGATAAGAAAACCGTGCTCCTTTAGGAATGCCAGTCTTTCAGGTGTGGCACCCGGAGCAGAAAGTTCGGGTAGAGAATCAGCAAAGGCTGGGGCGCGATAGATCTCCTTCGCTGGTGCTTCATGCGTGTTCATCGTCTTTCCTCCCTGTCAGGCAGTAAATTTGAACCAGTACGCTATTTTAACGTGAGTTCGATTTTAACGGTAGTTGGGTTGAACGGAGTATGAAAAATCAGACGTATTTCGCACAGAAAACTTCAGAGGCTCAGGATACTTAAAACCACTGAAAGGCAAGTGAAACTCAACACTTTTTCGTTTCTTATATCGAACTCACATTATTTTAACACACTTAGCATATTTGTCAAAACTTTAGCGAGCAGTGCTACAACTATTTTGTTTTCGATGTTTGAGTGCTATTGGGAGGGGAACTGTTTACAGAATGGCGTCCTTCCGATTTCCTCTTTAGCTCCAGATGAGGTTTAATAAATAAATTAGGTAATTAACGGGCAATGAATTGCCCTACTACAAATGGGGCCGCTCGTAGTAGTGCGATTTTGCGGCGTACTCGTCCAAATGCGACGTGCATTATCGCACGCTGAGAAATTATCTGATTAAATTCTTAATCTTCATGGGGGCGACATGTGTATAGCATGTCGAGAAAAACCCATTTGACTTTTTCGTCTGATGTGTTATTATATTTTTAGCGGTCTCAGCGGGTTTTCTCGCTCCCGCAAACTCAGAAATAGGAGATAGCAATGAACGCAGAATCGACACCACAGGACAGACGTTTTGCGCTAAGCGCGTACGAATTGAGATTTTGGAACGAAAACGGTTATTTGGTCCGTTTGAACGTATTCACCCCCGCAGAAAACGATGCATTCCGTCAAGTCGCTGAAGACATTGTGGACAGGAAACGTCCCTTTCCACCAGAACACATTGATCGGAACGCGCTCGTCAAAGACGGAAAAGTTGAGGAGCAAGGTATCTATGCAATGCACAAAATCCATTTTCCCAGCTGCTACGATCCCGAATTCCTCGCACGTGTACGTGATCCTCGGCTAACCGATCCGATCGTTGACATCCTCGGTCCAGATATCCTCGGTATCAACACGCTGTTTATCTGGAAGGCACCGAAGATAGGTCTCGGTTTTCCGTGGCATCAGGACAAGTTCTACTTCCGTTCTCGGTTCAAAACCGAAACCACCGTTGGAACGTGGACGGCTATTGATCCGGCAGACAAAGAGAACGGCTGTCTCTATGTTATTCCAGGCAGCCACAAATGGGATATTTTCCAGCACGATGACCTTGAAGGTTCACAACAGCAGGAATTCAAGCTGGCACGCGGTGTGCGAGACGAAGACGGTATCGCGATAGAGGCGCCACCCGGTGCGGTGATCTGGTTTCACAGCCATCTTTTGCATAAGAGTACGGACAACCATAGCTTACGATTTCGCCGGAGTTTCGTCTCTCATTACCTCAGCGCACAGGCGGAATGGGCGAATGGCAGGAGAGGACAACCGGTCATGTGGGTTCGCGGCGAGACCTTCCACGGCAAGGTTCACGAAGTTGCGCGCGATGTCCTGCCTATCCCAGATTCCACAGGACCTTAATGGGAGATATGAATGAGCGTAACATCGACACCACAAGATCGACCTTTTGCCTTGAGTCCAGATGAGTTGGCGTGTTGGAACGAGAAGGGTTACCTCGTCCGATTGAACGTATTCTCGGCTGAAGAGAACGATATGCTCCGTCGAGTCGCTGAAGATGTTGTGGATCAGAAACGTCCATATCCATCCACACACGTTGATCAGAACGCACTTGTCAGAGACGGAAAAATAGAAGAGCAAGGCATCTATGCGATGCACAAGATCCATCATCCAAGTTGTTTCTGCCCTGAATTCCTTGCGCGTGTCCGCGACCCCCGTCTAACAGACCCGCTCGTTGACATTCTCGGTCCGGACATCCTCGGCATCAATAATCTGTTTATCTGGAAGGCACCGAAGATTGGTCTCGGTTTTCCGTGGCATCAAGACAAGTTCTATTTCCGCAATCGGTTTAAAACTGAGACAACCATCGGAACGTGGACGGCTATTGACCCGGCGGATCGCGAGAACGGCTGTCTCTACGTTGTTCCGGGTAGCCACAAATGGGATATTTTTCAGCACGACGACCTCGAAGGTTCACAACAACGGGAGTTTAAGTTGGCACGCGGCGTGCGCGACGAAAACGGTGTTGCTGTAGAGGTGCCACCGGGTGCGGTCATCTGGTTCCACAGCCATCTTTTGCATAAGAGCACGGACAACCATAGCCTGCGGTTCCGCCGGAGTTATGTCATCCACTACCTCAGTGCCACGGCAGAATGGGCACGTCCTGAGGCACGCAATAGCAGGAAGCGACAGCCCGTCATGTGGATTCGTGGTAAGACCTTCCCCGACAAGGTTCACGAAGTCGAACGCGATGTTCTACCTATCCCCGAATCCGATTGACAGTATTTTGAAAGGAGAACATGATGACTGTTCAAAAATTACCTATGATTCTATTGATAATACTGATTGGACTGCTGTGCAGCACCAGTGTATGCGTAGCGAATGTATTGGAAGATGCGCTTATTGGTGTATGGCTTTTTGACGAAAACCAAGGTGGTGTAGCGAAAGACGCCTCCGGTAACGGGCATGACGGCAAGATTGTCGGCGCGAAGTGGCTTCAAGGGAAAATAAAAACCGCTCTTGAATTCGATGGGAACGGTAATATCGTAGAAATTCCACATCATGCCGATTTTGATCTCACTGAATACACAATATCGGCGTGGGTCAAGACGGAGCCGACGGGTAAGTGGCAAACCGTGATTGGGAAGGAACCCGTCGCTGGGAACCCCAGGAACTATGGTATATTCGTCGCGGGTAATACAAATCTGCTCGGAGTGAACTACACCACAGGTGGGGCATGGAAGACTGCCTTCAGTAAGACAGTCGCTGCCGACGGTAAATGGCATCACGTTGCCGCGACCTTTGACGGTAAAGTACTTCGGGCATATTTTGATGGTGTGATGGAAGGCGAGACCAAGACAGAGATTCCGCCCGACCACAATACGGAACCCGTGCGGATCGGACGCTGGGGGAATCCGAGAGGCGATTACTGGTCAGGTGTGCTTGACGAAGTCGCAATGTTCAGTCAGGCGCTTACTGAAGATGAGATCCAGGACATCACCATGAATATGCGAGATGCGTTGGCAGTCGAGGCGTCGGGTAAACTTGCGGTGACGTGGGGGACGATAAAGCAATCAATAACTGACAGGCACTAACCCAAACAATCTTTTCCTTTTGCCTTTTTTCGCTCTCCGCTGGCTAGGTTTCCTAACCTCGCCTATCCAAAGCTTACCGTAAAATAGGTAGGTGCGGTTTCCAAATTATGCTATAAAAACATAATTTGTCTTAGTTTTACATTCCGCACCGGGTTTCCTTATTAGGAAATTACCCGATTAATAAATTAATCTTCATGCGGAGTGCTATGTCTGGTGATCGAAAACTAAATATCCCTATCCAATGATCTATCTTGTTCTGCCTTGAGTTTACGCAGGCGAATAACACCAGGGGGTGGATTTTTCTCGTATTCTTCTCGTGCCTTCCGGCAGTATTCCAGATAACCTTCCAAATATGCCCCAACTTTTTCTCGATTTTGCAGATAATATAGGATTGTGGCGTAAACCTGTTCCAGCGTGACCGTATGGTAACGATCAGCGATTGCCTCTGCTGTTTTGCCGTTGTTAATATACTCGTCCAAGACAGTTTCAATACCTATGCGTGTTCCCTTAATGCGAATGTCATTTTCTGCTAAAAAGTTGAAGTAGTCTTCGATTTGCATGTCTGTATCTCCACGGGGAGTAAAGTCTGAATTGAACCTGCTTTGGATAGCCTTATAGCCTGAACTAAGTCGACGATTGTTTTAGAATTATAACACGCATGGTATAGGAACGTCAAGTTGGGATGTTACTTTACCGAGGCGTTTAGTTTTTCATTCTTTAGCCCCAGCGGGGCGGCATGTCTATAGAAAAACGTTCTATTCGTTCTCTATAGCCCCAGCGGGGCGACATGTGTTAGTATCAGTTGTATCCCACAATCGGTAGGTGCGATTTCCCAACCGCACCGGATCTATAACCATATTGTCTTTCCGATTGCCTACGCTCGTTCAAAGATACATGCCCGCAGCTCCTTGTAAACTTCAGTTTCCTCCGTGATGAATTCTGAGAGATTCAGTTTGAACTTAGCCGTGCTGACGTTCGATTGGATGCCGCAAAAGTTTTTTATATGATTAATGTCATCCTTGACATTTTGATTATTGATATCCGTTACAAAGTCATCATAGTCTTGTTCACTGAAGGTTAAACCTTCTGCCGACTCACAGTACTTTGATAGAATTTCTTTGTCAAAAAGGTAGTTCTCTAACTCCCACCGTTTGAGAACTCGATGGTGATCAGGATTGTTGTCTAAGTAAATCTGACGATCTGAATCATTCACCAGTTTACCGGAGGCCAGGTCACGATCTTTGAGTACCCATATCTCTATCCCCTTAAACACCTTACCAAGAATATCTATTGCAATATCACTCCGTTGGTCGAGTTCAGTATTTCCACCACTTGAGACAAAAACCGTATCGGAAAAAGCGTCGGAAAAGATATTTTCGTAGATTTGTGCATCTAAACCTTTCTCTATTCTGTTTGGACCTGGCTCCGCCCTGCCCTCACAATAGATAATCCGCCTTGGACTTACTAAATCGGTTAGGTCATCAAGCGCGGTCTCAAAAATCCTCATCCAGTTTTGACGATTCGGCTTTATTGGCTCAATTTTATGAATGCCTATAAAATCCTTCTCTGAGAAATCTAAGATTTGGGAGTCTTCTTTTAGTTCGTTTTGCAACGCACGCATAAATCCGATACTATGGGTTGCAATCCAGAGTTGGCAATTATCTGGAATTAGATTATTAATCTCAATGAGAAGTCTTCGCTGTATAGTTGTATTTAGGTGCAACTCTGGTTCATCAATGCAATAAATTGTTGTTGTATATTCTCCTGATTTGAGGATAAAATCGGTAATTATGTTAATTACTTCCTTCTCTCCAGACGACAGATTAGCAAAGGGAAAGTCAATTGTGTTCCCCTTCTTACAATACATTCCAGTTTTTTCCTCCCACGGATCGCCTAAATCTGATATTTGCACATCAAGCATCATATTGGATAGGATATTGTTAATCTTGTCAATATATTCAGTGCGAATTTGCTTTCCGGTCTTTGACCCTCCAGATGCTTCTTTCTCTGAAGCTGCAACAAGTTTAATGTAGTTTAATGTAAGGCGCTGATCTAAAGCATTTGTGCTGCGGGGTGGTTTATCCTGTCTACTGAGTATTTCAGGAAAAGGCTGAGTCCAATTTATAGCGAGGCCAGAAGTAAAACGGTACGGTGTTCTGATGTAAAAACTTTTTTCATTCAGGGATCCCGAATCGAAAGTTACGTCTGCTTTCTCTATCTGGTACTGTTTATTCTGGAGATTATTATCATGAAAGCGTGATCTTGAATAAAAATCCGCTTGTTCAGTTTCGTGATTTTGAAAATTCCGCAATTGGTATTCAAAAGCGTCAAATATGGAACTCTTCCCACAACCATTCGGACCGACCATAGCGACAATTTTCTTTGGGGTAGGGCCAAGATCTATGTCAAGTGATCGAATCGTTTGAACCCTACTAATTTTACAGTTTTAACCCTCATTAACTTAGCACCTCTACTATATTATACTAAACTTTGGACAATTTTAAGGATCCCACATTTCGCCCCGCTGGGGCTTATATCCTTGGGGCACCTATGTTTCTATAGACATTTCGCCCCGCTGGGGCTTGCCTCTTGGGTGCATTTGAGTCTCTTTTTCTGTGAGTTGGGTTGGTGTAGGAAACTCGCTGAAAAATACGCACCCTTAGAAACTTAACTCATACACAACACCAATTGTCCAAACTTTAGCTTAATTAGATTCTCTAACGTGGATCCTTGGTTCAACATGCAGATTTTCGCGGTGCGGGATACAACAGCACCTTCATAAATAGAAGGTTAGTTGCACAAAAACAGCGCGATAATACTAGTAATTGCTCCAATAAGACCAATCAGGGCAAAAAACCAACTTTCTTTTATTTTCTCAATGACAAACATAAAATAATTGCCATAAATCCCTGTGCGTTTTGCGTCTGTTCTCAGTGTACTGCTAATAGTTCTATCTGCAAGGCACGAAATGGTATCAACCTTGCAAAGAGTTGACTGATGCAGCTTGACATACTCACTATTTACAAACGCTTCGGCTTCGTCTGGGCCTTTAAGGAAGTTAGGGTGAGTGAGAGAATTTTTATCAACCAGGTTTTCGAGGCGCCGGTGGTCAATGTAATTATCACCGTACAACTGTTTCAACAGCAAAGACAAATCGCATCGGTGTAATTCGTGAATTTCGACAGGTTCGCCTCCAAGGACTTTGTAGCGGTGTTCCAGTGCTGCGAAACCGTAGTTGATGTTCCGCATGTTCCAATGTAGCCAAGTATGGTTCTGGTGACTCTTCGCGTAATCGTAGAACTCTTCAAGCATCTTTTTTTTCCAGTTCGTCGTAGTGATTCTCAATCTCTTTGATCGAGAATTTTTTGTCGCGTTCGGCGATTTGATGGATTGAAAAGGATTTTGTTTGACCTGTTGCTAAATTTCGGACAGCGATTGATGTAATTCGTGCTGATGTTCCATCAGGGCGATCATAGAAACTCTCACACGAATAGTGGATGACGACAACGTTGTTGCGGTTCTTGCTAATTTCATCTATGGTAAACCAGATAAATAAACAGATACTATTCCCCCCTGATAAGGGGGGTTAGGGGGGTTAGTGTCTGTGCTATAATGTCTATTTAATTGTCAGTTTCACCATAGTTGTCTTTTAGCCTCACGTCGACTCCGGAACCTTTCGGATGCTTTACTCATAGGCGTTTACCTCAAATTCACTTCTGATGGGTAAGACAAAATTGAACAGATTTATACTGTTTTTCTACTTAGGTTTCTCCCTACATCGCGGGTTTACTTATCAACATACCAACTCGGAAAAGGAATCCCTTTCAGCTTAAGTTTTGCCAATTCCGCGTCAAGATCACATTTAGACTTTTTCCCGCCGTGAATGCTCGGTTCAGCACAGAGCATCTCGCGCAGTGTCTGCATGGAGGCAAGGACATCTATATCCTTAATGCCAAGCACGTCCGTCAGAAGATCGGTATCCAATTCATGTCGGACAGAGTCATGAGCACACTCGTTAACCGGCAGCATCCGTTTGTATTTTAATCGCTCAAAAAGCACGTCAGCGTTCGCTAATTGTTCTTCGGAAAGCTTACGAACATCCAACGTAGGGAGCGTCTCTAACGTCTGCTGACGCAGTGTTCCTCGTCCCATTTGTTGTTTCCCGCAATGTAACCAGTGACATAACAGTCCTAATGTGGAGTTGCACCAGAGTGTCCACGCAATTTCGTGGTGCAGGTCGTTGAGCAAAACATTTATCATTGAACGAACACCGATAGAAGGTTTTTCGGTAAAGGAAGATATAACCGAGTTTGCACTGAAAGTTAGATTGATATGATAGTGGGTCTTACTGTAGCAATCTAAAACGCGTTTAACCATAGCATTCTCATTTGAGCGAGGAATCGCAGTCGCATTTGGTTCAGCCACCATAGCCCGCTGCAAAGGCGCGTCAACTTTCCATAATGCATCGTAACCATCACTCTTCCGTTCATAATCTTCTATCATGACAAATGCCCCATCTTTTTCTCTGAATGAATCTGCTGAACCGACCTTGGCAATGTCTTTCACTTGGCAAACATGGATGGAAACAGGCTCTCTTGACATAGGAAGATGGAGTTTACCATTTCTAATTCTATGTGCTGTCTGCAACAGTGCCATGGACCTTGCGCGCGTCGCAATCCATGCTACACCATCCTTTATTGGACAATCTAACGTTTGTCCATTATTTGTACTTCCCACGCTAATAATATCGCCTCCGTTTGGGACATCTTCCAGTTTCCGCGTTTCATTGCTTTGATTAATCCGATTTGCGATTTCCACCGCTTCGAGTGCGCTTTGAGGTCTCTGATTCAAGCAAACAAATTTGCCGCGTCCTGTATTGTTTCTTACACCTTTTGTCGCAACTACAATGCACTCTGCCATACCAGTATCTGCAGAAAAGGCGCAGTCTTGTCCTTTTGCTTGAGCCATGGTTATCACCACTAAATTGTGGTATTCAGAAGCCCACATTTCCCTTAGTTTTTCGGTAGTCGGAGATCTTAACACCGTTAGTGGTAGGATGAAACCCATGGTGCCGCCGGTTTTGAGTTTCTTATCAGCCAGGTCTACGAAGGCAGAAACAAACCCATTTTTCCCATCAGTTACTCGTGTGTTTTTAGACCTCAATACAGCCTGCATCAACTTCTGATCATCCTCGGGACGATCACTACCTTGGAATGTAGATTTGGGTATGTCGGTGTTGCTATCTGATCCAGATCTCGTGAAGGGTGGATTCTGGATGACAATATCAAAATCGCTGTGCTGGAACGTTTGTTGAAGTTTAACTATCCTGTTTTCCTGTCCGCCAATTTGTTTGGCTTCTGTATCTAATAGGGATACGTCGTCAAGCAATTCCAGTGAGCCAATTGCATAACTACCGTCATCCATAAGTCCATAGGGTGCGGTCAGAATACGGGTATCCTTGAGTTTAATGTCCGCATGCGTACTGGCAAGAGCGGATGCTGTCAAGTGTGTAGCATTGGGCATGACATCTGCACCGCCAATATTTTCCTTAAGCATCTTTTGATGAATATCTCTACCATTTCCACCTGATTGTTCATATAGAGATAAGATGCGTTGGTAGACACCGTTAAGCAGGGCACCTGTGCCACACGCAAAGTCCGCCACTTTCGGAAGTTTGCCCTCGGGCAGTTTAGGCATCACAAGCGTTGACAACAGCACGGCACTTTCTGGTAGTGTGTAGTTCGCTTTGACGTATTTCCGATCGGTGATGAGTTTTTGGAAAACGATACCTGCGAGTTCGTGAATCTGTGCGATGCCGGTGTCAACGAGGTCTTTGGCTGCTTCGCAAAGGAGGGTTAAGATGGGTTTGACTAATCTATCATCGGTAGCGAGTGCTTCAACGAGGTCGCGGGCGTCTTCAAAAATAGGACGGTAATTGACTTTCAGGATAGTGTTCCAGTCAACAATAACATCGGCATAATCAATTGTGGGTAGAAGTTGACGGAGTGAGCGGACGGATTCCATCTCTGCTTTGCCAGCAAGCGAGCTCTGAAAAACGAACGCATCCGTAATAATCAGTGCCGCCATGCGAAGGGTTTGTATGTTGAGAGGTTGCTGTTCGGAGATCGCTCCTACAGGAACGGGGTCTTTAGAGAAAACCTCTTGGTGCAGAATTGTCTCAATTTTTGTGCCAATGACAGGGTGATCGGTGATAGCGTCTTCAAGGAGGTGTGCTGCGCTGTCAATGCTATATTCCATGTCTTTTGCTGCCTGTTCCAGTTGGGAGTTAGGCATTGCACCGACATGTAATGCATTGGCAATATCTCCGACAGTGCCAGTCGCCCAACCGTTTTTTGGGAAGTGTCCGGCGGTGCCCCTGAAGGTACTGATGAGTTTGTATTGTAGGTCGTCTGCCTCACGGAGTTGCGAATTGATGTCACGTCCCGGCATCATTTTAAAACGATCGGGATAAAGAATTGCCATGACGTTGTTCAGGGTTTTTGTGGCGGTATGGTATTCTGCTTCAAGCTCATAGACGAGTCTTGTTTCGGCTTGTTTGATGAGGTTTTTGGCGTTGGTGGTTGTGGCGAATTTGGCTTCTATGCCGATAGGTTCCCTGCCCCGTTCAATTACGAGGGCATCAAGTTCACTGTTGCCTTTGATGAAGGCGTTGACCTCCGTTTCAAGTTCCCAACCGTGGCGCATGTTCCGTAGGATGTTCACCAATTCGTTTGTAATTGTTGTTTCGCGTCGATTGGGCATAGTGTTTCCTTAATAGGTGTTTTGAGAAAAAAAAGAGGGAGCACTACCGAATTGGGGAAGGTGTGGTTGCGGAGGTTTAAACTTGCACTGCAATCAATGCGGACGAGACACCCGCATCGCTTTGAACAGGGAGATGTGATGTCGGCGATGGAACAACATCCCCATCTTCTCGCAGTCCTTCAATATGAAACTCAATGGCTTCAGCGATCAGTTCCCTGACTTCCTCTATTGTCTCGCCTACAGCGATGCAGCCGGGAAGGTCTGGGACAGAAGCCCCGTAACTATTTTCGCCCTTTTCAAAAATAACGACATATTCCATAAGTTTATCTACCTCATTACTTGAGCCCGGCTTGCTTCAGTACACTTGCTTTTTCCAATTATACATCATTTTCGGTTTCGTTGCAAAAAATTCTGTCAATTTTTAGGTTCATCCGGCGGCTGAGGCTGGGAATCAAATCCGTAGATGCGGCGCATGGTTGGCGTAGCACGTTCGACGACCTCCGGTTTGAGGTGATGCACAAAGTCGAACATCGGCTTGACAAAAGAACGACAACAGAAGCAGATTAACGCAATACGTTGCTTGTCGGTTTTGTTAGCACCAGCAGAATGCCAGATCGCACCATTGAACAGGAATACCGAGCCTTTCGGTGCGGACAATCTGACTTCGTCGGGGTGGTGTGTCGTGCCGGGAGGCGGTTTTTTCCGTTGTAGGTGGATACCCGGTACATGGCGCGTGCCACCGTTTTCCGGGGTAAAATTGTCGAGAAGCCAGAGACTATTGGCGACCAGTGGGAAACTGGGGAGCGGTTCTGGCATGGTGCCTAATACACTATCGACGTGGTAGCCGCCATCAGAGGCACCGGGATCGATGATATTAGAGGTGAGTGTGCTGAGTGTGTAGTCGGGACCGAGCACGTGTTCAAAGAACGGCATCACCTTTGGGTGGGCAACGAGTTTCTCGTATATTTTGCCTTTGTTTACCAACCAACGGACGTGTTGTCCATACCCGTCGGTGTGTTGACGCGCCAACCCATTCTGCTTTTCCTCTTCTGCCAATCGGAGTATATCGGCTCTGTAGACTTTAATCTCCGCATCGGAGAGCACATCGGGGATGACGATGCATCCCTGCTCGTCTAATTCTCTTTTTTGCGCGTCAGTGATGCCCATTTTTGTGTTCTCCTTAATAGGCGAGGCACAGAATCAGAATCAACGGTATAATGCCCGTGAGGGCATTACCGGGTATGAATGCCTGTTGGCATTCCCCGCCCGTCGAACAAGTCTAAACTATGCTGCGAAGGGTTTCAGGCAGTCCTCATAGACGTTGAAACGTTCGCCTTCGTGTTCTTCGGCATCAACGAGTTTGAGCCAGAGTGCGCTGTCCTTCTTGTCACCACTCAACTGCCGACGACTGCCGAGATTCGACGGATCGGGTCCAGCCCAAACGACTGCGCCGCCTTGCATGTAGATGAAGTTGTCGCGATACCGGTCGATGAGTGCTTTCTGGTTTTCTTGATAGATTAATCCCTGTTCACACGTTGTCCGTCGCCAGTTAGCGACCGTCTCTGGCGTATCCGTTTCGACAGAATCGAACTCCGCCAAAGGTGCGGTGACTTCGCTCTCCCAATCGATCTCATCAAGGTTGACGGTGCCGTATCCACGCTGTGCAGCGATGAGGATATGGTTCCGATCGCGTTTAAACGGAGGCGTGGGCCAGTCGGACTGCGGATCGTGTCCCATCAGGTGCATGCCGACAGTGTCCGTAGAGATTGGGTGATCGCCAGCGATGAGAGCGTTACAGATTCTGCCTTCACCGCCCCATTCACGTCCCCACTGTCCTGTCAACGCATCGATGATATTGAGGCACGGCTTCGTGATGAGTGCCAAATCTGGGAGTACGTAGGAGAGACGGATGAGATGGTGGTAGTAGCTGCGTGTTCGACCTTCTGGCAGTAGCATCGGCGGTAATCCGAACAGGTTTTTCGTGCATAGCGTGATACCCATAAAGGCGTGGTTTTTCATCTTCGCTACCGAGACGACTGCATCGGCATCGTCGAAACAGGCACTCAGTGTGTAGCGATCGAACATTGAACCGCCACCGGGTACATCGTAGTCCTTAAACGGAGGGAGGTTGGAATCGACAAATTGCACGTCGAATTCTTTCAGATGATGTTCGTAGTTGAAATTGGGCGGCATCCGATGCCCATGGGTATAAGGGTTCGTGTCAGTAGCGATAAGCTGCGCTGTGGTGTGCTCCTTAATCAAGCGTAGGACGGCACGGCAGGTGGCATCATCTACTAATTCTCGGCGGCGACCCTCATAGTAGATAATCCGCTCAGCTGGCTTCATCATGTTGAATTTCATGACCACCTTCTTGGCGTTTTCAATCGGTTTCCAAGCACGAGTGAGCGGGTCGGTGATACGACGGAGCGTCTGATAAATTTCCTCTTCCGTTGCGCGATAATCGCAGTGTGCTGCTCTAACTTTGAACTGTTTTTCCATTATGGTCTCCAGTGTGGGTAGATGATTTTGTAAAATAGTAGCATCTTATGAGAAAATTGTCAAGTCTGGTAGGAATAGTTGTCAGTGGAATTACGTAGGTTGGGTTGAACAGATGTGAAACCCAACTTTTTACTACAATCGATCACGTAGCAGACGGCGCATGACCTTGTTGGAAGCGGTTCTTGGAAGAGCATCTACGATGACGACATCGCGGATGCGGAACAGGGGGTTGAGGTGTTGAGAGAGTTCGGCTTGCAATGCATCGTGAATCTCCTGTTTGGTTGGGTCAGGTTCTGATGCTGTTAGCACAGCATAGATGACAAGTTGGCTGGGACCGCCGTCTTTGGGTGAGACGGTAACTGCTGCTGTCTCTTGAATCTCGCTGACGGCGTTAAGGATTTCCTCGATCTCTGCAGAACTTACTTTGATGCCGCTTAGATTCATTGTATCGTCAACGCGACCGAGGACGCGATATTTGACCCCTTCCAGCCAAGGTTCAGTGTCAAAACCGTTGCCTAACTGTTCGATTGCATCGCCGTGGCGACGCAGGTTCGGTCCTGGGGTCCCGTCAAAGTAGACTTCGTTGTGGTCAGCGTTGAGAAGCGTTGTAGAGAGACCGAGGGACGGTGGCGAGATGAAGACTTCGCCGTTTCGGGTCGGCTCTCCGTTCTCGTCGAAGAGCGAGAAATTCAAGCCGAGTGCGGGTGTTGTGAACATCGAAGGCGCAGCGGGCTGGACGCGCGTGCCAGTGACATAACCGCCGCCGATTTCGGTACCGCCACAATACTCAATCACCGGTCTATAGCCAGCCAAGGACATGAGGTACAACATCTCATCAGGGTTAGAGCATTCACCCGTTGAACTAAACGCTCGAATTGCGTGCCAGTCGAGTCCTTGCAGGCAATCGGTGTTTTTCCATGCACGAACGAGTGTGGGCACAACACCCAGCATAGTGACCTTGGCGTTCTGAACAAAGACTCCAAACTCACGTCCTGTCGGCACGCCATCATACAACGCAATGGTGGCTTTGTTAATAAGACTTGCATAGATGAGCCATGGACCCATCATCCAACCGAGGTTTGTATACCACGCAAGCACGTTGCCCGGATGGATGTCGTGATGTAGATAGGCATCTGCAGCACATTTGATCGGGGTGGTATGCGTCCACGGAATCGCCTTCGGTTCGCCGGTGGTTCCAGAGGAGAAAAGGATGTTGGTGTGTGCATCTGGATCGCACGGGATAGCGGTGAAGGTCTCTGTATCGCTAAGAAAGTCGTTCCACGTTATATCTCCTTCTCGCTGGACCTGTGCGACGGTATCGCTGCCCTCGCACGACTTTTCCGTAGCAAGATTTAGCCTGCAAGCTGCGCTAAATACAATCGCCTTCGGTGCGTTTGCGGCGATTACTTTGTCATACAGCGGCAGACGCTTGCCTGTTCTGTTGATATAGTCCTGTGTAAAGATTGCTTTTGCTTTGCCGATACGCAGGCGGGTGGCTATCTCATCTGGCGCGAAACTATCAGCAATGCCAACAACGACACATCCCGCTTTGACAATGCCGAGATAAATGGCAACGGATTCAGCGTTCATCGGCATATCGACCGCTACTGCGTCCCCTTGCTTCAGACCGAGGTCCACAAGTCCGTTTGTGACTCGGTTGGTAAGGCGCTCCAATTCGCCATAGGTAAGTGTTACGAGGTTTCCGTCGTTTTCACGTTGGGCAATAATCGCGGTAGCATCGTGAGGGGCACTGAAGCAGCTGTCAACGATGTTGAGTTTAGCGAGGTATGTTGCGGTGCCTGTTGCATCTTTTTGTGCTTCGGTGTTTGTGGCTATTGTTTTAATGCCCAGCGTGTCAATCATCATCTGCCAAAACATATCGCGGTTGTCAACTGACCAGGCATGGAGTTCGGGATAGGTTTTGATGGATAATTCCGTCATGAGACGGGTGATATTCGCTTCACTGATGTCTTCGTCAGTAGGAAACCATGCAGGTGGTGGTCCGGACGTTGCGCGATCGAAATCGGCGTACACCGTCTCATAGAGTAACTGGTGAAGTGCAAAGGGGTGTTGTGGTGTAAGGATGTAGCGCGATAATTCGTACCAACAGGCTGTCGAAGCCTGTGTTGATAAAAGCCTATTAACGGTTTGTGCTATCTTTAGTGCTTCTGTTTTTTCTAATCCACAAGCGATGATTTGTTCAACAGTCAGCATAGGATAGATTTCCTCTTTGTAGAGGCTCGGTTACCCGGCTCCTACAGTCGTTTGAACGGCAGTATCCGTTTCCAGTTCGACGAATCTGTAAATCTGACCTAAGGAGAGTTTTGCCTCAATTGAAACGAATGGCAGCACGTTGTCAAGCGCACTAAATTCGCTGAGTATCCATTGTTTGCCTTGACGGAGGTAGTGCTCGACTTGAACCTGATCTTGTGAGATGAGAATGTATTCCTGCAAAGATTCCAGTTGCCGATAACGTGCGAATTTCTCACCTCGGTCGTAGCTTTCAGTTGAGGTAGAAAGGACTTCAACAATGACTTGCGGATTGGTGAGTGTATCAAAAGCATCATCTTCAAAACGGGGTTTATCACAGGGAACAGCAACATCTGGATAGAAGTAGGAGACTCCTGCGCCGATGCCGACGCGCATATCACTGACGTAAACTCGGCATCCTTGTTCTGTTAATTGATTGTAGAGTTGATTCGCGGTATTCATCGTGATAAGATTATGTGCATCACTTGCACCAGACATGGCGACAATCTCACCGCTCAAGTATTCGCTTTTGAGCATCGCCTTTCGTTCCGCAGCAATGTATTCCTCAGGGGTTAGATAGGTTCGGGCTGCAATAGATGACATGCGTATCTCCTATGCTATGTGCTTAAACTCCGCAACAAAAGTATAACATATTGTCGTGGAAAATTCAATAGTTCTGCGAACATGAAAAAAGACGAGGTGTTTTTGATTGGGTATTTTCCCAGGAAACCTCGCCAGCGAAAGAGGAGCGATCAGAAGATCGCTCCTACAGAACACGTATCTTTGCAATCTGGGTCTAATTTGCGCTATAATTATTCTAATCTATCAATAAAATGGTAAGGAAAACAGACCATGAAAATAAAGAATGAATTTCCCTCCGGTTGGGATGAAAAACGCGTCCAGAGTGTTATTGCCTACTACGACCAACAGACAGAAGATGAAGCCGTTGCAGAAGCTGAAGAAGCGCTGCAGAATGAATCCAGCGTGCTAATAGAGGTGCCTATGGAGTTAGTGCCTGCTGTGCGCGAACTGATTGCTAAGCATACCGCCAAAAATCACCCACAAGCGGAGCAAGGGGCTTAGAACATTATCATTCGGGTGCCAGCGCACGTAACCGATTAACGACTTTTATAACCTCATCCGCAACAATATCAACCTCTTCAGCCGTGTTATAGCGTCCCAAGCCGAAACGGACAGCAGTCAACGCCAGTTCATTCGGAACTCCCATCGCAACCAAAACGTGTGATGCTGTCACCAACTCAGAATCACATGCCGATCCGGTTGATACCGCAACGCTCTTCAATCCCATTAGCAAGGCGTGGCTTTGTACGCCCGCAAAACAGAGGTTCAGATTGCCCGGTAGTCGCTGTTCAGGATGTCCGTTGAGATGGATGTCTTCTAAGCGGGCATTCAGCTGCTGATGGAGAGTGTCGCGCAAGATTGATACACAACTCTTTCCTGTCTCCATGTAATTTTTAGCAAGTTCGCACGCTGCACCTAAACCTACTATCCCAGCGACGTTTAGTGTGCCGGGTCGGACCCCCAATTCTTGTCCACCGCCATAGAAAAGCGAGTGTGGTGGAGAGGTGTTTCGACGGATGTAAAGCGCACCAATCCCCTTCGGACCGTAAATCTTGTGCGCCGTCAGGGAGGCGAGATCCACACCCAACAGCTCCATATCCGATGGTAACTGCCCGATCCCTTGCACGGCATCTGAATGAAAAAGCACACCGTGTTTGGCGGCGACAGCAGTAATATCGGATATTGGGTTTATCGTGCCGACCTCGTTATTTGCGTACATGAAACTCATCAGAGTCGTTTTTGGGGTTATCGCGGCTTCCACATCCTCTGGACTTACCATCCCGTATTTGTCCACAGGGAGATATGTCGTCTCGAATCCTTCTGCTGCTAAGGCGTGGCATGTATCGAGGATTGCGTGATGCTCTGCTGTGCTTGTAATGATGTGGTTTCCATTATCTCTACAAGCGTAGGCGATCCCTCGAATAGCAAGATTGTCGGATTCAGTTGCGCCGCTGGTGAAGACGATCTCATCTACTGAGCATCCGAGCAGCTCAGCGACTTGATGGCGTGCTTTGTCTACCGCATCCTTCGCCGTTGTGCCGAACGAGTGTGTGCTGGAAGCATTACCAAAATGCGTCGTGAGGTAGGGCATCATGGCTTCCAACACTTCAGGTGCAATCGGCGTTGTTGCATGATTGTCCATGTAGATGATATTGCTCATGAGGTTGTCTCTTTCGATTGGGATTCTCGGTTCTTGATGGTGTCCAAATGGAACACGTGAAAGTTATCTCTTTAAAAATAGGCGAGGTTGGGTGGGAAACACCCAAGCAAAACACCTCGCCAGCAAGCGAAATAGTAGATGACGGCTACTTTTAAAGACGTTCGCGGAACATATCAATCATGCCGTCAGGTGGATCGAACGGCAATTCGACGACAGTGTTCGTCAAACCGCTATAGTAAATACCCAAAAGCAGGTTGAACTCAGCGAGGGATTGCTTGAGATGTGTCGGATGTACCTTGCTCTCGTCGTCGAGCCACTCGAAGACTGCGTCGGTGAGTCCACCTTGTGCGAGCACATCTTGTGCGCCGTAGTTCAGATCGCCACCTTCATAACCGGTGCCGGGTAGATTACGTTCCCAACTCTCAAATCGCCAGTGAACAAATCCTTCTTCGCCGAATACGCAGACGCGTTTATGCCTGTTATTGGAGGTATCAGGTAGCACGCGGGGTGCCATGGTCGGACCGAATGCGAGTGAGACTTGTACGCCGTTTGCGTAAGTCGCGAGGGCGGTAGCGTTGGCGGGCGAAGGTTGTGCTGAATTGAGCTGTTCTGATCCTGAGATTTGTCCTTGCACTCTCACTGGACGGGAGTTATCAATGTAAGATGACACGAGTTGTAGGACGTGTGGTGCTTGATCGACGGGCGGATTGCGTGCACTCGCTTCGATAAATTTGATTGATCCAATTTTTCCTTCGGCGACATCTTGCTTAAGTGCGAGGTTCTGCGGATGGAAATTGAGTTGTGTGTTGACAACGAATTTCGTTTTAGTGCGTTCAGCGAGTTCGGATATCTGCCGCCAGTCTTCGCTTTCGACGGCGATCGGTTTCTCGACAATCGCAGCAGGCACGCCGTGCTCAGAGGCTTGATTCATCAGTGGATAGCGGATGCGTTTGTTAGACCCACGTAACACGGGTGCGGTAACGATATGGAGCAGGTCCGGCTTTTCCTTTGAGAGCATTTCGTCAAGGTCGGTATAACGGGCGTCAATCCCGAATTCGTCCCCGAAATCGTTGAGCAAATCTTCCTGCATATCGCAAATAGCGGCGAGTTTCCCGCCCTTGGCGTGTTCATAGGCGCGTGCGTGTCCACGAGCACGTCCACGACATCCTAAAATCGCGCTTTTGTACATAATTTTCTCCTGTGTGAGACCCATTTTGGCTGACGCGGTAGGAAACCGCGTAACTTTGTGAGCATGATTTAGAGGCTCATTTTTGTAAGGGATTATTATATCGCAGTTTCGATTTTAAAACAACGCTTTCGCAAAATTCGGGTTCAAAGAAGAATAAAAATGTGCTATAATATTCCACAAAAACGGGAACGGATAACGGGAGGAGAGAAATGCGACGTTACCTCTTTATCTTTCCAGTGCTCTGCGCCGTGGCACTTTTTTCGGGATGCCAATCCAAGGTATTGCAAATGTTGTTTGAACCACAGGAGTTTTACAACTATGCCGTCACGGAAGGGGTCACCTGCACTGCCCCAGAAATGATAGACGGTGATGAAAAAACGAGGGGATACGCTGCCGGACGGTGGATTCATCTTAACTTGCCGACGCAAAAGGCAATTCACCGGATCACCATCCGCGGGACGAACATCACAAGCTTTATGATATACGAAAAATTAGAAGGTGAGGGACGGTGGCACCCAATTCAGCAAGTTCAAAATAACGAGAGTCCGGTCGTCCAAATGCGTGTTAGTGGTGTTGTAACGGATGCACTCCGCATCTACATCAGTGGTACCACCGAAGATGAAAAGATGCGAGGAGAGTTTGATCCGATGCATGGTAGAGTCGTATCGAGAGTCCGGTTAGGTAGAGCCTTTGTCCACGAAATTGAGGTCTACGGGCTTGTTTCAAAGGAGGCGTCCCCAGAGGAGCATACAAATGAAACGCTTGATTTTTGAAGATATATACAGTTGGGGTGTCTTTAGCCCTGAACGGCAGGTAGATTTTAACGGGCATTTGTGGGTGCGTCCTGACGGCAATGTTCTCATAGACCCTGTTCCAATGTCCGATGCTGACTATGAACACTTCACGGCACTCGGCGGCGCGAAGTTGATTGTGCTGACAAATGCGGATCATGAACGTGAAGCGGCTGTTTTTCAGCAGCGGACGGGTGCCCAAGTGATTGTGCATGAAGCGGATGCTGATGCGTTGCGCATCACGCCGACAAGAACTGTTCAGGACCGAGAGGCGATTGTGCCAGGTTTACATGCCATTCATCTCAGTTATGGAAAAAGCCCTGGCGAGATTGCACTCTACTCTCCAGAGAAAGGGGCTGTTCTGTTCGGAGATCTGGTAGTAGGCGAACCGATGGGGGCGTTGACTTTACTCGCCGATGAAAAGTTGGCTGATCCGCCTAAAGCGGCACTTGAACTGCGTAAAATTTTGGGACTTCGCTTCAACACGATTCTTGTTGGTGACGGGCACTCCATCTTTAATGATGCGCGTCAACACCTCGTTGACTGTTTGCAAGCACGGCGAGATATTTACATCAATCGGATTCACATTGATGAAATAGAGTGGCAGTACAAGAATGCACCGCACCCTTATGATTTTGAAGATAAAGACATTGACCCACTTATCGGCGGCAAGAATTTGGGGTATCGTGTTATCCGTCTCCTACCCGGTAAGATGAGTTTCCCGATGCATTTTCACAATTTCGGTGAGGAGATGTGCTACGTAATGGAAGGCACCTGCACACTCAAAACGCCACGAGGCGATGCGGAGGTAAGAGAAGGGGATTTCATCGCCTTTCCGCCCGGCACAATCGGCGCGCATAAGTTTGTCAATAATAGCGATGCTGCGGTTGTGTTATTTATACTCGGCACCACCACACCCCACGATGTGAGCGAGTATCCAGATTCCAACAAAGTGTTGCCTTATGTTGTTGGGAAGATTTACCGTAAAGACCCAAGCCTGAGTTATTGGGATGGCGAGGTTTAAGAGTTAAATCTCCCCAAGTTTCAACCTACGCACTCTTTGATTCTCTTTTGCTCGTGCATCTTCGCGTTCTGGATCAAGAACTGCACGCAAGGCAACTTCCATTTCATTACGTGTCGCTGCATATTCAGGCTTTGATGCTAAGTCATCGTTCTCTAATGGATCAACAGCCACATTGAACAGCTGCGGTTCGCTCCCGACGTAATGACACAGTTTGTAATTCCCACGTTTGAGCATGAAACCGGCATTGAGTATACCCATGTGATGGTACTCTGAGAAGACGGAACGTGTCGTTTCGTCTGATTGGTGTTGGGCTATTCCTAACAGACTGTCCCCCGGTAAATCGCGCGGTGTTTCCAAACCTGCAACCTCCAACAGAGTGGGTAAGACATCTACCAGAGAAACGTTTTGTGCCACGCGACCATTCTCACCCGAAGGTAGGCGTAGTATGAGTGGGACCTTTACCGCTGGTTCGTAGAAGCACTGTTTTTGCCACATGCCGTGGTGTCCTGCCATCTCACCGTGATCGCTGGTGTAGATGACAAGCGTATTTTCGCGTAGCGGGGACGTGTCAATTGCCTCAAGTATCCGTCCAATCTCAGCATCGAGAGTCGAAACAAGTGCGTAATACGAAGCTAACGCACAACGCACGGTTGCTTCAGGTGGTGGAATCTCGTTTCGCCACGCCCAACGGTGGTGTTGGATTATGGGATGTTGAGATTCGAGCGGTTCGTTCCACGTGGCGGGTAGTTCAAGCGAGTCCGGGTCGTACTGTGAATAGAATTCGGGCGGTGCAATCAGTGGGAAGTGTGGATTCATGAATCCGCAGTAGAGGAGGAAGGGGTTATCATCTGACGCATCTGCTTTCTGATTAAGAAAGTCTACTGCCAAGTTCGCGACGTTTCTGTCGTACCTCGTGTGTTCGTGGTCTCCCGGTCCGCATTCGGTAACGTGCGAATTGGAACCTCGCCGTTCGTCAGGTGTACGCCGTGGTGGACGACCCGTTGAGCGACGCCACCGGGGTAGGTCATCAAGTAGGCGCTGGGAGAAGCCGAGC
Source organism: Candidatus Poribacteria bacterium (assembly GCA_022826805.1). Classification (GTDB taxonomy): domain Bacteria; phylum Poribacteria; class WGA-4E; order WGA-4E; family WGA-3G; genus WGA-3G. The sequence goes on along the minus strand of JAJDUH010000044.1, from coordinate 202,942 downwards.
AGTCGATCCGACCCGTTGAAATGCGTTCGTCCGCATAACACAGTCTCATAACTTGCCTCCGTCAAATAGTCGCCCCATGTCTGGTGGTGCTGCCCATCAGCAATTGCCGCCAAATCCCACGCTTCAATCTGATGCGGATAGCGTCCAGTGAGCATGGACAGGCGTGAGGGTGTACAGATTGGATAATTGCAATAAGCGTTGTCGAATGTGTAACTCTGATCGGCGAGGCGATCAAGATGTGGTGTCTGGACAACGGGATGCCCACTATTTCCCATCACAGCACCGGCGTGTTCATCTGAAAATAGAAAAACAATGTTCATTGTATCTACAGTTCTCCTTTCGCCGCAAAGCCGTGCAACGGATGGTTCTCTAATACCGACCGATTTGTGGAAGTATATCTGATTTCGAGAAAGAAAGCGACAACTTTTTGTCTTCTCTCGTTCTTTTTGAAGACTATAATAAAATGAGGTGCACCATATGACGAATAAGGAAGAGACCAATTCCCTTAAAGAGACGCTTCTAAACTTTCGCGCTGTAATATCCCTCTATCCTCGTACTGCTACATTGGTTTGGAAGGCAAGCCCGTATCCTTTCCTTGGGTGTTTGATAACATCAATTCTTGAGGGGCTTGTGCCTCCTATTCAAGTTTGGTTATTGAAGGTAATAATTGACCATGTTGTCGAGGAGATTCAGGTTAATCAGGCTGGAGGTGCTGTTGACCTAAGTAGACTTATATGGCTTTTGGGGTTTTATTTAGGGGTGATGGCAATCAGTTCGGCACTTCGAGCACTCAACACCATGTTCCGCGATATTGTGGCAAGACGCGTAGAATATTACATCTAGCAACTCATACTTCAAAAGACAGATACTTTAGATTATGCGTTTTTTGAAGATTCTAAGTTCCACAATATGCTCACGAATGCAACACAAGATGCTGGGTGGCGACCGGCGAATGTGATTTGGCACCTTGTAGCGATCCTGCGGGATGCCCTGACTTTGATCGCGATGATCCTCATCCTCACTCAGCTACATGTTTTTGCTGCTGTGGCGATTGGGATAGTTCCGCTTGTGTCGTTCGCTTTCATGAGATGGCATGTGAAACGACGTTTTCTTGTGCATATGACTTATACAACAATGCGGCGTATCGTAGAGTATTTTCAGAATCTGATGACCTCTCGGGAGAGTATAAAGGAAGTCCGAATCTTCGGACTTTTTGAGCATCTATATAGTCGGTTTGCGCAACATAAGGAAGAATACATTCAAGCACATGAAAAAATGACCGTCTCTGAGACAAGGGTCGATTGGTTTCTTTCAACTTTTTCAAATCTTGTGGGTGTAGGGCTGTGGGTTTATATTATTATCAGGGCGCTTTATGGACATATAACCATTGGGGACATTATGCTTTATTTCCAAGCAGTAAATAGTTGTCAGCAAAGGTTTGACGGTGTATTGCGTTCTGTTGTGCAAGGTTACGAAAACACACTTTTTATCACGAACCTATTTGCATATCTTGATCTTCATCCGCAGGATGTGGAAGGCGCATTAGCGCGTTCAAAAGATCCATCCGTATCCCCGAAATCTCTTGAAAAAGGTATTGAATTCGGGAGTGTTTCTTTTAAGTATCCTGGACAAGATCGATATGTCTTGCGGAATGTCAGTTTTAGCATTCGTTCTGGGGAGACGGTGGCGATAGTTGGCAGAAATGGCGCGGGTAAAACAACGCTTGTTAAGCTCCTATCTCGATTTTATGATCCAACGGAGGGAGAGATTTTGCTGGATGGACGCAGCTTAGTCGAGTATGATCTCGTTCAGTTACGCCAACAGATTAGCATCCTGTTTCAGGATTTTATACAATACCATTTGACGATCCGAGATAACATCATCTTTGGTCAAATAGAACATTCCAGCGATACAGAGTGCTTGGAAAAAGCAGCGGAAGATAGTGATGCAAGTTCCCTGATCCAAAGACTTCCTAAAAAATTTGATACAGTGCTCGGTCGAACCTTAGAGGAGGGAGTTGATCTATCCGGGGGTGAATGGCAAAAGCTTGGATTGGCACGTGCTTTCTTCCGCGACACACAGCTGCTTATCCTTGATGAACCGACAGCCTCATTGGATCCGTTGGCTGAGCATGAAGTCTTTGAACAGTTTGCGCGTTTAACACGGAACAAAACGAGTGTGATCATCTCACATCGCTTCTCAACCGTCCGAATGGCAGATCGAATTATTGTTCTTGAGGATGGGGCGTGCATTGAGCAGGGGAGTCATGAGGAATTGCTTGCACAAGGTGGCATGTACGCAAAGCTTTTTACCACACAAGCAAGATATTACCATCATGAGGATGTTTGAAAAGACATATAACGGAAAGTCGGAGGGAATCAAGGTCGCCTCCGGCGGTGGAGCGTTTTCCCTGCTGCAATTTGCATAGGTAAAGGATTTGTGTTAGAATGACTGGCGTATGATAATATCTATTTGAGGTGCAAGCAATGAGAGAAACAATCGAATCTGAAGTCATAGAGGTTCTTGACACGTGGATGGCGGCTTTCAATCGTCTTGATATAATCGCATGGGAAAAAACGTTTCACTTTCCGCACTACCGTCTCGCTTCTGGGAACATGCGAATACTCAACAAACCGGGTGAGCAGGATGTGGAAAGAATAAGAACCAATCTAACCGCAAGAGGTTGGCACCACAGTGCTTGGGACAGACGTAACATTGTCCACATCTCAGAGTCCAAAGTCCATGTTGATACGCAGTTCACACGCTATCGCGCCGATGGCTCGGTCATTGCCTCCTACGAATCGCTCTACGTCTTGACCTACGAAGAAGGACGTTGGGGTATCAAACTGCGATCGAGTTTCGCTCCGTAATTTAAATAGTTATCAGTTGTCGGTAGTCGGTTAAGAGGTTTTCGTTTAACAAGAGAAACATCCTCTTTAACTGATAACTGCCCTTCTGAAAACCGATACCCCATAACTCTCACTGTGAAGTAAATTATTCCTCAAAGTAGCCTAAGATGGGTAGCATGACAACATCTCGACCCAATATCGTACTCATTATGTGTGATCAGATGCGGTGGGACGCAGCCGGATTCGCTGGTAGCCCGGTCGTTCAGACGCCCCATCTGGATCGGTTGGCAGCGAACGGTGTCTGCTTTGAAAACGCTTACTGTGCGTCTCCTGTCTGTTCACCCGCGCGGGCGAGTTGGTTGACGGGGCTCTATCCGCATGCCCACTTACAGATGCGGAATTATGGACCCCAAAGGATGGGCGAGTTCGGCGGCTACCTACCTCACGACCGGACGACTATCGGGGATCTGCTCAAAAGTACTGGCTATCGCTGTGGTATCGTTGGTCCATGGCACTTGGGGGACGACCATCGTCCACAACACGGATTTACCGATTTCTGGTCTACCTATCGTTATCTTGGGGACTATCCAGATCCGCTGTTTGATTATTTTGATGCGGAGGGGGTTGAAAATTTATATCGCTCAGGTGCACCCGGAATGACGCAGTACGGAAATATCTTGGCGTTTGGCACAATCACGGACCCTCGACAGCAACGCACAACTTGGACAATCGACCGTGCGCTGGAATTTGTTCAGCAGCAAGATGATGCCCCATTCTTCTTGTTTGCGAGTATCAAAGACCCTCACCCGCTGGTCTTGGTGCCGCCCGACCTGCCGGGACGCTATCGCGAAGAAGAGATGCCGCTACCTGACTCATTGCGCGATCCGCTCGATGGGAAGCCCGAATTTCAGAAGCGGGGAAAATTTCGTATCCCTTCAACGGTGACCGACAATGAATTCCGCCGAATGATGACGTACTATTACGCCTTAATCACGCACATTGACGATCAAGTCGGTAGGCTCCTGAAGGCACTTGAAGGAACAAATACGGTTGTCGCCTTTATGAGTGATCACGGTGAGTTGCTCGGTGACCACGGTTATACCGAGAAGTGTTTGATGTATGAGGCTTCGGTGCGGGTGCCGTGTCTGATCTCATGGCAGAACCATTTACCTTCAGGTTTTCGGGTCACGACCCCTCTGGCTGGCGTGGATCTGATGCCGACTTTGCTGAGTTTCGCCGGTCAGACGCCAGAAAAGCCGATTGATGGGCGATCCGTTGCGGCGGCGATTTTGAACAGGCAGGAGCCGGAACGGCAACCGATCTTCGCCGAAATCGCCAGCCTCGATGCAATCTATCATGATGCGAACGAACCGGAAGAACTGGCGGCGCATGTAATGATAAAAGATGGACACTGGAAATATGTTCGGAATCGCTTTGATATTGATGATCTGTACGACCTAAAGACCGACCCGGGCGAAATGCGAAACGTTGTTGATCGCCCGGAGCACCAGAACCGCATCGCGCAGATGCGCCAGCAGATCGCCAAGATGGTTCGCCAGACAGGTCCTGGTCCTTATGCGTGGTGTTCGTAGCCAGAATCAAAACAAGATTGGGTTGCATTAAAAAAACAGCATCTCACCTCGGAGAAAAATTATGAAACCACAAGATGTAAAACAGATTAAAGAATCCGTTCGTCAACATTATGCCGATCGAATAAAAACTGATGAATCGTGCTGTTCATCACTTACCTGCTGTCCGGACACCAAGATGGATAGCCCTGCGGAAAAGAACGGCTACACCAAAGCACAGATTTCCAGCATTCCTACCGATGCTGCTGAACATTCCTTTGGTTGTGGGAATCCGCTGGAATATATGGATGTGCAAGAGGGCGACGTTGTGGTTGATCTCGGATCGGGTGCCGGGATTGATGTGTTACTCGCATCGCACCTTGTGGGTGAAAGTGGCAGGGCGATAGGCATCGATATGACACCTGAGATGATTGAGAGAGCGCAACAGAACGCCCGGGAGGCTGGCGCAAGAAATGTCGATTTCCGTTTGGGTGAGATCGAATCAATGCCGGTTGAAGATGAAAGTGTGGATTGGATCATCTCCAATTGCGTGATATGTCTGTCGCCGGATAAGAATAAGGTTTTTGAAGAAGCCTATCGCGTCCTCAAACCGGGCGGTAAATTGGTGGTGTCCGACATGGTTGCCAACAACATGCCCAGATGGGCGAGAGCCGCAGTAAGCGCATGGGTGAGTTGTATTTCAGGTGCGTTACCTGAAGACCAATATTTAGATTCGATGCGTCAGGCTGGATTTGAGCACGTTCAGGTTCTCAGTAAATCAGCCTACGCGAAAATCCGTCAGGTGGAGGTCGCGAGCGTTAAGGTGGAGGCAGTTAAACCCGCATAAGATAGCCCAAGCGTCTCTGCGTGGTGTTTATAGCCACAATCTACCAAGGGTTAGTAGCGTCCATCTCCCATTTGACGATATTTCTGACAGCGATCCGTCCATCTTCACAAAACAACCGTACCTGTTTGCTATCGGGCCGCATCGGATAAACCCGTTGGACAATACACAACTCAGAATTGACGAACATTTCAATTACCGATCTGTCAACGAAAATATCAAGTTCGAGGACTTGGTCGCTTTCCAATGCATAAGGCACGGTTTGCTTGAAGTTTCCAGATTCCAAAACTTCGCGCCCACAACGGTATGAAAGCGTCTTGTCATTACTTGCATTTTCAAAATCAACAACAAAGGCTTGCTGCCTCGCGTCGTAGCGAATCACCGTTTCCTCCTCAAGGTCTGGCGAACAGAACAGTTTCAACCCAAAGTGCTGCGCTGCCTGTGATTTTATCGTCAGCTTCAGTTCCATACAGTCTGAAGCCAGCCCTTCAACGGTAATTTCCTGCCCCGCTTCTAAAGACAAATCTTCGGTTTGAACTGGATTGTATCTCAAAGATTGTAATTCTGAAGCTGGTTCAATATTGAGACGGTTATCCGATGTCGGTTTCAGATGCCAGGGTAGCGTCATAATACTCTGCCAGCCGGGTGTCTCGGCATCGCGGGCATCGCTAAGCCACCCCCAAAAGATGCGTCTACCCTTATCGTCAATGAGCGTTTCGGGGCCTGCGAGCATGCTGCCGAGATGGCTAAGCTGTCCGTTGATTTCCGGGTAGAACGTCTCATTTTCATAGTGCCCGATGTAATACTGGCATTTGTTGAAGGGAAAGTGAGTGTGCATCAATAGCATGTATTTCTCCCCAAAACGGAAGAAGTCAGAGCAAGCACAGTCTTCAACCACTGCTGTCCACTTACGCGAGGATTTATAGAAGGGACCGATATAACTCCATTGCTTGAGGTCTTTCGACTTAAAAAGACTCGTCGAATCGCCTTCATAGCCGGGGCGATGGTTTTTGTTCCCGATTAAGGCATAGTAGGTGTCCCCTTCTTTCCAGCCGCTCGGGTCGAAAATCACGCATTCCGGGAATTCGTCCGTATCGATTGGAATCACTGGATTTTCCGCCAACGGTGTCCAATGTGAGAGATCAGCATCGTGACATTGGTAAATACAGATTCCTCTTCTGGGCATATTGGTAATAATTGTTGGAGGTTCAACGCCTTCCATGACGTCGCCGCTATTAAAATAATCGCCCTTCTTTCCTTCAAGCGGCTCGTCGAGATACGCTGTGTGATATTGCCAATGTAGCAGATCCCGACTTGAAATGTGTTGCCAACTTGAAAAGTCTCTCTCATCGGGACCGTTTTTTATCTTTTGTAGGTAGCCGATATGATACCTGCCGTTGAAGAAGACTGCACCGTTAATGTCGTTCCAACGCCCTTCTGGCGGTAAGAAATGATATTTCGGTCGAAATTTATCGGCGATCATCTTTTCTCTGAGTTGATATGACTCCATTAAAAAATCATCATACGTACGCATAGTTCACTTTCCTTTGTCTGTGTTTCCGTACATCTATGAACCTTCAATCCAGCAAGATACGATAGCCGGTTTGGACGCCAGTTATCATCCCAACAATCGACCAAAGTCCGGCGAGTGTCATCTCACCGAGGATCAATCCAAGGAACAGCGGGCGCGCCTCCCTATACGCTCTGAGTCCTCCGTATTTCACGATGCCGTATTTCAGAAAATATCCGAGCATGATAGAAAACCATAACTTAAACGATGCCCAGGAACTAAGCATCGTGTATCCAATCGGATGAATCGGCCACCAGACGAAGACTTTTCGTATCCACATCAATCCGATCGTAAACGCGCTCCCAAAAATCGTCCAACTCGTATTCGTCCAGTCTGTTCCCATCGAAGGGCTCGTGAGGACGGTGCTCAACCAGCGCACCCCACCGCTACCTCCCGTATGCACGAATAACGCCCCGTGTTGGTAGCTTACTTTCAACATAGAATAATATGAAACGAACAATCCCAGCACCATCGCTACTCCCATTGCTGTGAGGAGTTTCCGCCGGTTGGCTCTAACCGTATCTGCTGCCTTCAGCCCGTTCATCACATTCGGCATCATAAACTCTCTGAGGTGCGAGGTTAAGCCGGTGGGTTGCATGAACAACCCCGTTAGTGTTGAGGGGGACATGTGTGCCGTTCCGAGTGTTGTGAGGGAAACGCTTTGTGGTGAAAATGAGGGATTGATAAAAGGGATACCCCCGTTGATGATCTGCCAGGTTAAGGCGATAAACACACCAACCGAAAAGATTATAAAAAGCACTGCAAATCCGAGGGACATGCCCATCAGGTGGTTCAAGTATATCATGAGGAACAAGCCTCCAATCACCCCAAATACCGTCAGCCAGGCGGGCATCGGTTCGTTCTGGGCATCAGATTGAGGTGTGCTGCGTCCAAAGCCACTCAAAAATAGTTGTTTGATATGTCTCCTTGCTTTGAAGAGTGCCCAAGCACCAAGCGTCAGACACGCACCCGCTTCCTGTGCCGCACTGAACGAATACGCCGTCCATTTTACACCTGGACCCTTTGTTATGAAAAAACCGAGCATGCTCCCGATGAGACATTGTAGCTTGAAAAACAGGAAGAAGAACCAGAGACTGAATGCGACTTCAAGTGTAAGAAGGTAGCTAAATCCAATCATCGACATCAACACGACAATCTGAAAAGGTCTCAAGGCGCTGAGCGGTCTACCGACGAGAAATGGGTCAAGCCAATAGCGGACGGGTATATGTGGCAAGGTGGGGAAATACGCGTGAAGTCCGTTCAGGGTGTGGACAAACGCCGGTATAGCGAAGCCGAGCCACATCTTTCTGTTTTTGAAGAATGCGTTGACCACGCCTGATTGATGAACGGAGATCTCTACAGGCAGTTGAACAAGTGGAAACGTACACTTTTCATATTCGATCCACTGTTTTCGGAGGAGCACAGCGAGGCAAACCATAACGAAATAGGCAGTTAAAACATACAACGCCCACACAGAGAGCGGTTTCAACCATGCACCCCAAGGGATCCTTTCGCCAACGGATAAGCCTTCATAGAAAGAAACAATCGCGGTCTCATCTCGCACGACACGCCATTCGGGGATGTATTGAAAAAAAAGTGATCGCCACTCATTCTCCGGTGTGGCAAAATAGTTGTAAGCCGCGAAAGCGCCCAACGCATCTCGCATCATTCCCGATGACGGGATACCGGCGACGGCAATCATGATGCACCAGATAACGATGAGTTCTTGGGAGGAGAGGGCGAGTTTCGGATGCAGGAACCTTAGGACGGAATTAACAACCAGTGCCAAGACGGTCAGGGCAAAAAATGGGGCAAGCGGAAAATGACCACCTGCCAGAAAAGTGTTACGAATGACAAAATCGTTGTAGGGCGCGATTAAACACTCTAAGACTGCCAGGACGATGCCGATAATCAATGCCCTTTTCGTCCACTGGGTTTGATGTGGGGTGTGTGCGGAAAACACGTTACTCCCGTCACCGACTGGATGGTGTCTCATACCGCTATCTTTCCCATTTTTTGACCAGGATTTTTATGATTTATGTGATTTACTCTGATGAGGATTGGTTTTCGTGATACATTGTCCGTTCAATCATAGTCAATCACTCAATCAGTTAAATCACAGTTCAGACTTTAACGAGAAACCTTATGATCTGTCCTCTTTCGAGTTGAAAAATTTGTGCAATCATTAACGAGCCATAACGTGATTTCTCCAGATTATAGCATACATTGGATAAGATGTGAATTTTTTGTCTGCTTTTTTTATTTTCTAACCCAAGCTGCTATCTAACAAGTTCTACACATAAAAACCCAGATTTTTCAAAAAAAACCTTTGACAAATTTTTTTACTATCTTTCTTTCCTGAACGGCCTCTATATAGGCAAAGTGAGGAGAAAAGTGAAGGCTGAAAGGATGGGAGAATGCGTCCGCTACTTCCCAGTTCTTTCGAACCAATCTCGTTCATTTTGTGTGAGTTAGCAACTTGGATTAAAATAACGAATACATCAATTGAACACTAAAAGTTAAAGCCCAAGTGTTTTAAAAATAAAAAAGGAGAAGCAACCATGAAAATGCAGATTCGTCAGCAAAACGGCATCGCAATTTTGGAACCCAGCGGAAAAATAGTAGGATCCTCAGTAACAGAATTACGGGAAGTGATCTCACCACAGATAGAGACTGCTGATATCCCACGTATACTGATCAATTTCGAGCATGTCAATAAGATCGACGGTTCAGGAATCATTGCCCTTATGGAGGCACGTGCCGTTGCAGCACGAAAGAAAGGACGTATCGGGGTCATCAATGTCGGAAAACACATCAAAGACTTGGTGGCGGTGAGTCGGATCGTTAACCTCTTTGAACGCTTCGACAACGAGAATGCTGCGGTTTTGGCATTAGCAGCCTAAAATCCAAATTTCAGTGAAACGCTAAAAGGGACTGGTTTTACCAGTCCCTCTTTTTTCTGCAAAAATATTTACACCCTTGTTGACAAAACCGGAGAGGCGTGTGATAATCATACTGCTGAAAAATACGATTGTATGTATTGCACTTGAATATTTGAAAATCGGGCGTATAAACAGCATATCAGAACACGAGCAATAACAGGAGAAACGAATGGATAACGAACTAATGAGCAATGAAGAGAATTATGCTTTTGATGTGGCAGGCTACTTACACATTCCGGGTGTTCTGAATCAGGAAGAGGTAGCGGCATTGAACGAGGCGTTGGATGCCGTTGGAGACAATGAGATGCTCTTAGGGGGTCTACACCGCGAATTGTTCCGCGACCTATTGGTACACCCCAAAGTGGTGTGGTATCTGAACCAGTTCGTCGGACACGGTTTCCGACTCGATCAAGCACCGCGATTGTTGGGGAATCGCGAGGATGAGATCGGCATGACACTCTCCGGAGGCGATGAACCGAGAAACCCATCCGAGGCATATTTCCAACAAAACGGTCAGCGAAGTTCTCAGGGCGTGAAAGCGATCTGGGTGTTGGATGATGTCGAATCAGGAGACGGTGGGTTGGTTGTTGTTCAGGCAAGCCACAAGAGCAATGTTGAAACACCGCGCGACTTGGCAACCGGTGTTGATGATATGGGACTGGTGTTACAACCTGAACTAAAGGCGGGGGATCTATTTTTAGTCGCGGCGTCTACGCTTCAAGGTGTTCGACCCTGGAAAAACGAGCCGAAAAGGTTGTTGACTTATTGGTATGCGGCGCGTGCAGCAATTCAGTCCAATCCAACTGGACCTTATTCAGAGACCGAATCTTTGCCCGGATGGGCAGACGAAGCAACGCTTGCACAAAAGGCGGTCATGTATACCCCTGGGTTTAAAGATTCAAATCCACCACCGGTGTTAAATACAGACGGTGAAGAAACGTGGGTGGAGGAAGATACAACTGTCATTCATCCATCAATTTATACACGCGACCCGATTTCAGGGATTGATGAAAAAGAGTTTTACTTCTGGGATCTGAATGGGTATCTGGTAGTGCCTGGGGTAATGGATGAACAGTGGCTGGCAGAAGCCAATGAGGCAGTCGATAAATTTCAAGATCGCGTGGTTGTGGGTGAGGAACTGGCAGGCGGATCAGTAAGCCAAGCAGGCACAGGACGCCCGCTCTTATCGGGTTTGTTAGACCTTCCAGCACCCTATAACGAACCTTTTCTGCGTATGATTGCCCATCCGTCTGTGGTGCATCGACTCAATTGGATGGGCGGTAGCGGCTATCGCACGGGTGGAGCGACCGTATTCTGCGCCGTTCAAGGCACATCCGGGCACGCACTCCACGATGGTAATGAGCCGATGAGTCCATCACGCGGTTATTATTTTAAGAACGGACGAAGCTATTGTGAGACGGTCACCATTACATGGCAATTGCGCGATGTCGAGCCAGGGCTCGGTGGTTTTGCATGTGTCCCCGGCTCTCATAAAACCCAGTATTCCAGACCTCTTGGAATTCGGACGTGTGATGACACGATGGGGTTGGTGGTACAGCCTACTATGAAGGCAGGGGATGTTCTCTTCTTTATGGACGGCGGTTGCACACACGGTGCCTTAGCGTGGAAGAATCCGATCCCCAGACGCGGTGTTTTGATTAAGTATCAGTCGAAAAATTCCAATTGGGGCGGTGGTGTGATTGATCCACAAGAACGCTGGGGCGATATGGTTGAAGATATGACCGAGGCGCAATTCGCTGTCATGCGAGGACCCGAACGCGATGGTCGCTACCGGACTGTACCACGACTGGTTGTACAAGATGGACAAGTGTCCGTTTCGTACGATCCAGAAGGGGATAGTTATTCGTCAAAGTATCGAAAACCCGGTGAAAAACGGACGTAAAAGTCTTTGCTGAATCTTGGATTGTATGCTATCACTGACCGTTCCGGTATGAAATCTATGAATGGTCAGTGATAGCATAGGTAGATAAAACCTTTATTCGCACCGGATTATACCAGTGGATCCGTTATCAACTCAGCGGAAGTACTATTTATCATTGCCGACTTTTAAGTCACCCCAAGTCAAAGCCAATTTGTCTGAAGGTTCGACAGCCAATATACCGAGTGTCTCTTCCAAGCCATCGTTCATTATGTCGTTGATATCCTCTTCTTCCAGAGCAATACTAAAAATCGCAGCCTCATCGATGGGGCCATTTACTGGCTGAATGCCGTTTGGATAATTGGTTCCAATAACCACAGGGGCATTCGTGTCGGCAATCTCCGCAGAAAAGACACGCGTGGCAGAAAGCACGCCATCAACGTAAACTTGTGCTTCGTCGCCGGTATAGACAGCAGCCACATGATACCATGTGTCATCTTCTGGAAGGATGTCGGATGCTGTCCAACTGTCATTGCCTCCTTCTCCAAAAAGAGCAAACTCGAATTTGCCATTAGCAGCCCGTTGCAACAGGTAACACATATCGACTCGCCACCCCTGTGCTTTTGTCACTAACCCGTGCCAATCGTTGGGTCTGTAAGTGCCTTTAACCCAGATGACGATTGAGAAGGTCTCACTGATTTCGGTATCCAAAGTTTTATCGTCAGGGACGCTGACATAATCGCCTGCCCCATCCAATTCCAGCGCATTGCCAAATTTGCCATCGGGGACCCATTCTGGGTCGCCCATCAGTGTGCCATCATTGCCGTTTTCAGAGGAGTCGGATGCCGTGTCGCCATCCGTCTCATTAAAGAGCCACACGCCAACAGCAGTTGTCGGGTCGATTTCAGCAGTGCTGTGTTTCACAAGCATGCCAAGGCAGCACAACATACTGAAGGCAATTAATATTAGACGTATCATTGGGTTTCCCCCATAACCTACAGGTTTGGAAAACTGATTGATCCTGATAAAAATGAATGGACATCAAGTTTAAAAATCTGTTAGACTCTTGACATTATCGCATATTCAATAGATTTATGCAAATGTGCGGATAGGGTCATTCAGTTCTTCTGTAGGAGGGATTTCCTAATCCCGACTTTCCGGTGTAGGAGCGACCTCCGGGTCGCGACTTATCCGAGAAAACTGAGAAAAAGCCTAACCTTGAATAGTCCTAACGTACGGAAAAGGGGTATTATATGAGACATGAGGTGCAGTGGGAACGGATGTTTCCAGATGAGTTAGAAGCAGTACTTGAGGCGTGTCCAATGGTGTATCTACCTTATGGGTTGTGTGAACCGCACGGTTGGCACAATGCGGTTGGGATGGATGCCATTCGGGCACATGAGTGCTCGTGTCAGGCGGCGCAAGCACACGGTGGGATTGTCGCACCCCCGTTTTACTGGCACTGCCATGAGATTAGCGGCTACGGTTCATGGGGACACAATCAAGTTAATCAAGAGCGATCCTGGCTAACGGCAATACCGCCTTGGATGTTTTTGAAGAATATCTGCTATCACATTCGAGCGGTAGATGCATTGGGATTCCACGGCGCGATTCTGTTTTCGGGACATTCGGGTCCGCATCGATTAGATGTGCCGGTGGTGATTGAGATCATGCAAGCCCATGTAGGCGTTCGGATGTATTCGACGATGAGCATAGGTGCAGATATTGAGCGTTTCGAGGATGGTAAAGGATTGGGTGGACACGCTGGACGCGGTGAAACCTCTGTACTTTGGGCAGTCGCACCCGACTGTGTAGATATGTCGCGGATGCCGACGGATGATACACGCGCACCGAATTTTGCAATGGGATCTTTCAACGAGTCCTCGAGCCGTCGCGTCGGGGAACAGATGGTCGCAGATATTGTGGCGCATTTTGGGGAGAAGACAAAAGAATTGCTGGCGGCATATAAAGCAGAAGTGTCGAATCATACCCCGCTGACGTTTGATGATGTCGAGGGGATATGGGAAGACGAAATTCGACCAAAGTTGACTGAATTTGCTTCTCTGCAGCCTCCCGAACCAGCACCACCCTCTGATTCCCGATGGTATCCCAACTCACAGATCCCAAAGGGGCGGGTACTGTAGCCGACAAATAAATGCGGATAGTTCATTATTCACAATGTTTTCGTACCGCAAACTGTTAGTTTGTGGGCTGCGATGCACAATCTAACCTATTGTGCTACAAAGGTAGCAGCTTGCGTTATTGTTGTAGCACTATGGCGGTAAATCAGCCTTGATATGCTTACGATGAAACTCAAACACCTCAGTCAATCGGAATTCGCAAGAAAGATGTTCAAATGTAAAGCAAAGACAAATTTTACTCCACGGAATGCCACACGCGCATTCCGCTGTTGGTTCGGGGGTGAAATTTGGATAATATCAATTGGACTTCTATCTTTTGGGTTCCTTTTTAACTTATGGCACGTTGCCGAACAGGAATGGTTTGATACGCATCAGCGAGACACCGAAAGTCTGGTTGTGGGAAGAATGGTCAAATCTCGCCAAGATGGCATCTTCTCGGTAGGTGGACTGACGGGGGCAGGAATTACGACGAATATTCAGCAGGACTGGATATCTGAAAATCAGATTGACAATCAATATGCAACCTATCTTAACAGGGGCACCTTTGATGAATTCTCGCCGTACATGTCACAAACCGGTGGACAAGGCATAATTTTCGGTCTATTGGATAGATTCATTCCCCTATCGCCCCAGATCAAGTTATGGTCATTCTATGTGTTGACAGCACTCCTCACGGCAATCGCAGTGACGGCGATTATAGGTTGGTTCTATGACGAATTTGGTGGGTGGATCGCGATATTCGTCTTATGTTCAGGGGTGCTCTCCCAGTGGTTGACAGTCTTTGGTAAAAATCTCTGGTGGAGTTTATGGGCATTTTACCTACCGATGATTGTCGTCTTGTACCTTCTTAAACGCCACAGAGCTCCAGCGAACCGTCAGTTCATCAAGTTTGGAATCCTGATCTTCATCGCAGTTTTTATTAAATGTTTTATCAACGGTTTTGAGTATATCACGACCACTCTAATAATGATGGTGACACCGTGTATCTATTATGCCATTCTTGACAAGTGGAGCCGTCACCAATGCCTGAAATGGACACTTGCATCTGTATCTGGGTCGGTTGTAGCAATTTTTTTGAGTCTCACGATTTTATGTATCCAGATTGGATCTACGAAGGATGGATTTATGGATGGGGTTGCGCATGTGATCTGGTCTTTTGGTAAGCGCACTTATGGAGAGGCACAGGACTATCCTGCTGTATATGCTGCCAGCCTTGAAGCCGGTACGATAGGCGTGGTCATTACCTACCTGAACGGTATTTTCTTTGATCTCAACAACTATCTTTCTCACACAAATTCATTTGTCTCTAACTTCCTATTGAAAATCCGTTATGTTTATCTAATCGTTCTTTTTATCGTGATGTCTATTCTACTATTTATCTGTAGCACTGCAAAGCAGCGGCAGCAGAACATTGCCTTAATCTGGGCGACGTGGTTTTCGATTTTAGCACCTTTATCGTGGTACGTAATCTTCAAAGCACACTCGTTTATTCATACGCACATGAGTTTTCTGCTGTGGCAGATGCCCTTTACTTTCTTTGGCTTTGCCGTGCTCGGATGTGCCGTCATCGCGTGGAAAAAAGGTTTTTAATCTATCAGGTTTTCGCGTAGGATATAACCGTAAGCCTGCAACAACGGCGCAGGCGACTCTTGAGAAAGGTACCGCAAACATGAAACCCACGAGGTTCCCCCGCAAGGAAAGTTTAAAAAAATTGGATCGGTGGATTGGTAAAGACCGGTTGGGTCCCAACGAAGTAAATGGCAACCGTTTCTTAAAAGCCGCCAGTCTCTTCGCAGATACGGCTATACAATACGGGCGAGATAGGGACAGTGGCAGAGATATGCCCCTCTTCGCCGACTGCCTCCACACTGACCATTTGAAAGCACCCAGATCTATGACGTCTCACCGCACAGGCACCGAGCCGAAACCTGCGGTTTGGAGTTTCTTTCAAAATCAGCAGAACCTGATGCGGTTACTATCTTCTTTGAGCCAGTTTACTGGAGATGGCAAATATGTCCATGCCGCAGGCGAAGCCGCCGAATACATGTTCAACAACTACTGGTATCCAGAGAGTGGCGTTCTGCATTGGGGCGGGCACGGCTATATAGACTTGGTAACCGGTAATAGATACGGCATGAAGGGCGTCGTCCACGAAATAGAGGATGTATACCCTTACTGGGAACTGCTGAGAGCGGTGGATGCTGATCGGGGCGAGATGCTGATGAAAGGTATTTGGGAGGCAAATATCAAGGACTGGGACGCCTTACACTACAATCGACACGGTGATTTCAGAAAGCAAGTCGATCACACTAACACTTGGAACAGACCTTGGGATGGATACAAGGCACCCGAAATCAGTGCAGACCTCTCGTTTATCAGTGTGGCGCTGGATCTGGCTTATGCTGCTTACAGTTTGGGTTACCAGAAGCAGGAGGAGGCACCGCGGATTTGGGGCGAACGTCTATTGAATTTGATTATACAGCAGCGGGATCCAGATACCGGCATCTGGCCGAATCTGGTTCATCCGCAAATTAACAAGCGCGGGCTTAACGTATTTGGCAGACAATATCCGCAGGCGACCGAACCGAGGGTCTATGTAGGCAACCAGTTGAACCATACCGTTACCCAGATGATGGGTATGCTTACAATCGTAGAGAATGCCCAAAAGTACGGTCGCATCGGCGAAATGGCGCACATCAAAGACGCAGTTGAGCAACACATCATAGGTTTCCTAAACGCCGCCTACGATCAGGAAAACAATACGCTGAAGAGCATTATTATTGATGGGACGGATTTAACAGGTTTTCGGATAACAGGTCCGTTTAGGATAGAGAAACTCTACTTTGGTGCGAAAGAGGGGGGCGCGTTTCTACCTCAAAACACTACGCCGCTCTTTACCTCCGTTTGCGCCCGTGGATATCGGGTCTCTGGGGGCAAAAGTAAGTTTAGAGACTATTTGCGAACTATGTTTAAGACTTTCGGGATCGGAGACATCGGTGCTGACAAAAACTGCCAACCGCTACTGAATTTTGATACAACCACCTTGGAACCCGCCTGTATCTTCGCTATGGTTGATCTGTACCGAGTAGAACCGAGGGCAGAATTTTTGGCAATGGCAGAGCGAATAGGGGGCAACCTGCTGCAAAGTAGACAACATACTGATAGTGGGCTTTTTACGCTTGAGGACGATTTTGTGCTCCACAGCAAGGTCATGGATAAACTGGAGTTACAGGAGTCGCATGAAGGAAAAAGTGTAATTGAGATTTTGCAGGACACGCATAAAACCGCTAACCTTGATGCGATGGAGCCGCTGGCATTGCTCAGCATCTACGCTGCACAAACCGGACGATACGACATCATACCGGGCTGGACAGCGGGTGGTCTTTATCTCAAGGTGAGCAGCGTCGGTCATATTGTTAGCAAAGAGATGCAGCTATGGTTTGATAAGCCAGCACTCAAGCGATTTTACACGGACAGTAATATCAACTGCACCTGGTCTATTGACGAGGACTGAAATAGCTGTCAACTTTATAGTTATCAGTATGCTCATTGGGTTCGCTTTCAGTCAATAGTTACACGAGGAAACCTCTCCTAAACGAAAATCTCTTAACTGACAACTGAAAGGGTTGCGGAGCAACCCGTCCTGATGACTGACCACTATTTGGCTAATGGCTCATAAAAATGTTGACAACTTCGTTGAGATTAACATATCATATCCGGAAACATTCCCCCGTTGCTATCGTCCGAAAGGAGTACCGGAAATGGCAAAAACCCTCTCCCTCGTTGCATACAACGATTTAGAAAGCCAAGTTGGAGCCCTCGAAAGGGATGGCTATGTCTATTTCCCCGGTGTACTTGATGCCGATGAAATCGCTGAATTACGAGCAACCATGGATCGATTAGAGGCGATCCCAGCGTCTCATGATCGGGACGAAACACCTCAAAATGGCGATGCATTCCTCCACAAGCTTATCAGCAACTCGTTTAATCGAGATCCACTGTATCTTCAATACCTTGACAAATCACCCGTGATTGAAGTCGCCGAAGCGGCACACGGTGAGGATTGTCACTGCATCGGTATGCATTCGTGGTTAACAGGACCCGGACGTCCGGATCAGGGGTTACATACGGATTGGCTGCCAATCTCCCTACCTGCAGAGGTTCGTTCCGATCCACGCGTCCAAATCCCAATCTTCATTACTACTGCCCATTACTACCTTAATGATATGTACGAGGAGTTGGGACCGACGAAATTTGTGCCGGGCAGCCATTTCTCAGGATGCTCACCAAACGGAGCAACGGAGTGGAATAATCGCGGCGAAGAGAGCATATTATGCAAGGCAGGGGATGTGGTGCTTTTCCGCAGCGAAGTCTGGCATCGTGGCGCTGCCAATACGAGTAACGAAGTTCGTTACCTCATGCAGGTGCACTATGCGATGCGGATGATTACGCAAAAATATCCACCCTATCTGAATAAATTTCAGTTTAATGAATCCATTCTCGCGCAAGCGAATCCTCGACAAAGGCGGCTTCTCGGCGATCATCGACCAAGTAATTATGATTGAGGGCATCACATAATTTAAGATGCGTCCTTATTCGGCGGATCTGTTCGTTGAGGTTCCATGCCCGAACGAACGCGCTCGTTCCAACATTTCCCAAAGGAGTACTGAAAATGGCGAAAGCCCTCTCCCTCGTGGCACGCAACGATTTAGAAAGCCAAGTTGAAGCACTTGAAAGGGATGGTTATGTCTATTTCCCCAACGTGCTTAATACTGAAGAAGTTGCCGAATTGCGAGACACTATGGATCGATTAGAGACAATTCCTGAGTGTTTGGATCGGCATCAAACGCCCCAAAATGGCGACAAATTCCTCAATAAAATTATTAACAACTCATTTAATCGAGACGCTCTGTATCTCCAGTTCCTTGACAAATCGCCCGTGATTGAAGTCGCTGAAGCGACGCATGGTGAGGATTGTCATTGTATCGGTATGCAATCCTGGATCACAGGACCGGGACGTCCCGATCAAGGATTACATACGGATTGGCTGCCAATCAGTCTGCCGGCAGACGTTCGTTCCGATCCACGCGTCAAAGTTCCAATCTTCATCACTACCGCCCATTACTATCTCAACGATATGTACGAAGAATTAGGACCGACGAAGTTTGTGCCGGGTAGCCATTACTCAGGGTGTTCTCCGAACGGGCAAACCGAATGGAAGGGTCGGACGGAAGAAAGTATTTTATGCAATGCTGGCGATGTAGTGCTTTTCCGTAGCGAGGTCTGGCATCGTGGTTCTGCGAATACGAGTAATGAGACCCGTTATCTTTTACAGGTGCACTATGCCATGCGGATGATTACACAGAAATACCCGCCGTATCTGAATAAGTTTCAGTTTGATGAATCGATTCTCGCCCAAGTGAACCCTCGCCAGAGACGGCTTCTCGGCGACCATCGACCGAGTAATTACGATTAGGTTCACATATTTCGGATCACCTAAGATGCCATGAATACACAACCGACGAGCGATCAGATTGAATTTTACCGTGAAAATGGATTTCTGGTTATTGACGATTTCCTGACAGGTTCCGAATTGTCAGTGTGGCAGGATGCCGTTGACGAAGCTGTCGCAGAACATGTGAGTCGTTCTGATGCCTTTCACAATCAAAAGGGAGAAGACGGTTACTACAAGAACGTCTTCGTTCAGTGTGTCAATTTGTGGAAAACGAGCGAGCAGATTAAACGGTTGATTCTCGACCCTCAATTGGGTAAGTTGGCGGCAGATCTCGCCGGAACTTCTGGCGTGCGGTTGTATCACGACCACGCCATGGTTAAACAGCCCTGGGCAAATCCAACGAACTTCCATATTGATAATCCGTATGATCCTTTTTATTCACATCAGGCAATCATGTTTTGGGTGGCACTTGATGATACAACCGTTCAGAACGGTTGTCTGTATTTTCTGCCCGGTACACATAAGACGAGCGGATTTGAGGTTGGCGGAAGTCTCGGACAGGCTGGCGTCGGCGAACTCTTCCGCGAATATCCAGAGTGGGTGGAGATTGAACCCTACGCCGCTGAGATGAAGGCAGGAGCGGGTGTCTTCATCAGTGGGATGGTCGCTCATGCGGCGGGACCGAATATGACGACGCACCCCCGCCGTGCGTTTGCAATGCTCTTTATGCCGGAGGATGCCACATTCAATGGGAAAAAAAGTGCACTGCCCGATGAAGTGGTTGCGAAGCTGAAGGTCGGCAATGTGCTGGCGGATGATGAGCATCTGCCATTGATCTTTTCGTATTGAGATAATAGTCTGCTATTAGGGACGTAGGTTGGGTTGAACGGCAAGATCTAAAGAATTAATATATCAAAGACCACCGAGGTCTGATTCATAAAACTTCATCGTAAAGGTACCGAGTGAAACCCAACATTTTCTTAAATTGACACCTATGGAGCGGCAATGCCGCGCACGCAACTGCCCATATACCCATCAAAACCGGCCGCATCAGTCCGTTGGCGATCTATAGCAATTGGTATCATTCTTATCCCCATCAATTGTTATTGGATTACCTATATTGAACTTGTCCAATACTCCGCGCAGCCCACAATCGTCTCGCTTATTTTCACGGTTGTTTTCAATGTCCTTGTGTTGATAGGGTTTAACCAAGTATTCAAGCGATTCCTACCTCGACTGGTGCTATCTCAAGGTGAACTCCTCGTCATCTATGTTATGTTATCCGTTGCCTCAGCCACTGCGGGACACAGCATGATGGAGATTTTGGTTTCCACATTGGGACATGCTTTCTGGTTCGCAACACCAGAGAACGATTGGAAAGACCTATTTTGGCGGTATATTCCGGAATGGCTCGTTGTGGCGGACAAGAGTGTTCTTTCGGGCTACTACGAGGGAGATTCTACACTGCACACAAAACGGCATCTATTGGGCTGGCTAACGCCTGTACTCAATTGGTTCGCCTTTCTCTTTGTGATGCTGTTTGTTATGGTTTGCATCACTATCATCGTGCGGAGACCGTGGACGGAAGATGAGAAACTGGCGTACCCAATTATCCAACTTCCGGCGCGAATGACAAGCGACGGCTTTTTCACGAATCGGTTAATGTGGATTGCTTTCGGGCTTGTGGCGGTTTTCGACATCATTAATGGTCTGCACCACGTCTTTCCTGCGATACCTTCCGTATACGAGAAAGCATACCGTTTCAGATTCACAGAGAAACCTTTTTCCGCAATGGGTTGGCTCAGATTGGGGATTTACCCTTTTGTTTTAGGCATTGGATTTCTGATTCCGTTGGATCTGTTGTTTTCGAGTTGGTTTTTCTTTTGGGTGTGGAAGGGGCAGCAAGTCATCGGAAGCGTTATGGGCTTAGAAGGCACCGGTTATCCTTACGTTAACTATCAGGGATTCGGTGCCTATATGGGCATTTTTCTGATTGCCGTTTGGCGGAGCCGAAAACATCTTCAGAATATATTGGGAGCAAGAGTCGGACCGAAATCCACGCGGGATGAACTGATGTCGCCTTGGATCCTTGTGCTCGCACTTGTTTCTGGCGTTGCGTTTCTAACCTTTTTTTGTTTGAGAGCAGGTATGTCCCTCTGGGCGATTCTTGTCTTCTTTGGACTTTATTTTGCTTTTTCAACAGCGGTGTCTCGGATGCGCGCCGAGCTCGGATCGCCAATGCACGATTTGCACTATACGGGACCAGAACGCGTTATGGTTGCCGCTTTAGGTACGCGTAAACTCGGACCGAATAATCTCTCGATGTTCTCCTTTTTCTGGTTTTTTACGCGCACTTTCGATTCGCATCCAATGCCCCATCAGCTTGAAGGCTTCAAACTCGCCTCAACATCAGGGATTCGAAGCCGCTTTATGCTGTTTGCAATCCTTATTGCACTGTTCGTCGGCATCCTCTCGCAATTTTGGGCACTTATATCCGTCCCTTACCGACTCGGTGCTTTGCACGAGATGTCTCGCGTGCCAATCATATACGGGTCTGAACCGTGGACGCAACTGCAGAAATGGTTAACAAATCCGCTTGCGCCGGACTATTGGGCGTTAGGATTTACTGGAATTGGCTTACTGTTCGCGCTTTTTCTTATGTTGATGCGGATGAAGTTTTTCTGGTTTCCTTTTCATCCCGCAGCGTATGCCACCGTGTGTGGGAGTTGGGCAGTCAATTACATCTGGTTTAGTCTGGGAATCGTATGGGTGCTGAAATTGGTGCTACTGAAATACGGTGGAAGAAATGCCCATCGAAAGGCGATGCC
Organism: Candidatus Poribacteria bacterium; assembly: GCA_022826805.1. Classification (GTDB taxonomy): domain Bacteria; phylum Poribacteria; class WGA-4E; order WGA-4E; family WGA-3G; genus WGA-3G. Next base: position 180,866 of record JAJDUH010000044.1, on the reverse strand, counting down.
GTTTTTTCTTGGGTTGATATTGGGGCAATTTACTGTCGGGAGTTTGTGGACAATATTGGGCATGGTGTTTAATATACCGACTTATGGAATCTGGCCGTAATCCGGTGCCCGGTAGGCGAGGTTTTCTAACTGCGCCGGGCGCAATGTATGAGTAATTCTAAAATCTACCGTTGTTGAGGGTACAAATCCTCAATTCCAGTCGCGGTTTAACCAGAAACCCGCTCGTAATGTAATGGAGAGCGGCCTAGGAGCAATAGCTAAAAAAATGAAAATTCAGAAAATTCAGGCGTTTCCGCTTGCCTACCCAGAACCACACTATAAAGGTATCGAACGTTACATCACGCTCGCTCGTGTGGAGAGCGATGACGGTGTTGTCGGTTGGGGGGAGTGTATCTCGCAATTTCGGGAAGCAACACTCGCAACAAAGATAATTATTGAGCAGGGATTTGCACCGATGCTTGTTGGTGAAGACGCCTTGGATGTGGAACGACACTGGCAAAAGATGCTTGACCACATCTGGTGGTATGGTCCCGAAGGCATCGCCGCATTCGCTGTCAGTGCTGTGGATATGGCGTTATGGGATTTAAAAGGCAAGGCACTCGGTTTGCCTGTTTGCCAGCTTCTTGGTGGTCAACTACACGACAAGATCGGTGCAATGGCGTCAATCATCTTTGATATGGAAGACTTGGAGTGGACGCTCAACGAATTTCGGTGGTTGCGGGAGCAAAACTATCGTGTTGTCAAGGGGGGTTGGGGAATGCGACCAGAGGCGTTATTCGGACATGATCGCCAGCGCGACATTGAGATGATTCGTCGTATACGTGATGTCATCGGAGACGAGTTGGAGTTGGTCGTTGATACCCCTGGACACCGTCGCATTTGGGACGTTCCAACCGCCATTCAACGCTTCCGCGATCTTGAACCCTATCGACTCAAATGGGTTGAGCAACCTTTACCACCTGATAACTTTGAGGCGTATGCCCAGCTCCGATCAGCAGTCATGACACCCATCGGAACAGGTGAAGATGAGTGGAATGTCGAGAGTTACAAACGGCTCATCCAATCCGGTGGGGTCGATATCGTACAAATTGATCCGGGACGTTGCCATGGACTCACTGGCAGCCGACGTGTTATCAAACTGGTCGAGGCAGCGAGTCTTCAATTCAGTGCCCATACGTGGAGTAGTGCACTGAACACCGCTGCGAGTCTGCACATGTTAGCGACCTCAGCACATGCGGATTGCGCCGATTTCAAGCCCCACGAATCTCCGATGCAGCATGAATTGGTTAGCGATCCGTGGGTACAAGAGGACGGTTATCTCGCTGTCCGCGATGTTCCAGGGCTTGGGGTTAGTGTGCGAGAAGATGTTGTGCAAAAATATCTGTTTTAATGGTTGGCGGTTTGCTTCGCAATAACCGATAACCGAAAGGGTTGCGTCAGCAACCCGTACTGAGAACCATTACATCGTTTTCACAACACCTTTGATGTAGCTTCCGTCTCCACCTGTTGCTTCCTTGAGAAGTGCGGGATAATCGTCAAGTGGGACAATGTGCGTTACAAGCGATCTTAGGTCAATGTGACCTCGCTCAAGGAGCCGAATCGCTGGCGGAAACGTATCCCGTATTTTTGCGCCCGGTGACGAACTCACTAAGTTAAACCCACCACCGTGCCACTCGGAACCGTTGATCGTCACGTCTTCTCGGATCCAACCGAAGAGATTGATGTGTCCACCGCGGCGAACAATCTTCGTCGCAAGATTTAACCCTTGAGGTTTGCCAGAACAGTCGAATATCACGTCAATTGGGCGTCCTTTCAGTTCTGGCACCAACTCGGAAGCATCGATTTCCATCGGATTATACGCGTATTTGGCACCGAGCGATTTCGCCAATTTCAGGCGATCCTCAACGATATCGATGGCGATAAGGTCATACGTGTAGAATTGGCTCAGGGCTTGAACGAACATGAGTCCCATAAAACCGCATCCGATGACTGCAATGTTGTCAGCGGGCATCAGAGGTGCGGTGTCCAGCCCTGTTACAACACATGAAACCGGCTCAACAATCCAGTATTCGTCTCCAATGTCCGATTCTGGGAGTACATACATACGGTCGGCGGAACAATTCTTAATACCGTCAAATCCCAACCCTTGGCCTGTAACGCGCATCCCTTCCTCAATATCCCGGACGCCACGCCCAACTTTTGTGACATAGCCAACACCTTCGTGCCCCGGCGGTGCCGTGCCACCATAACGAAAAGTCGCTAAGTCCCATGCGCAGATCCCACATGCGGCATTCTGAACCTGCACTTCACCAGCCTGCGGATCCGATACATCGATATCGATGATCTCGACCCCACCGTTTTCTCCATACCTAATTGATTGTGTTTTCATCAGTACGACCCTCCTCAGTGATTTCCCATCCAATGCGCGGCGTGTGCTTAACATATCCATCGTTGTGAAGGTGACAAAGTATACCCCAAACCAGTGAGTTACTTCTGGCAGTATCTCTGTAGTTGACCTTGGGTATACCAAGCCGTTGCCTGATTTCTTCAAGTTGGATAGGACCTTCGCATTGTGCTTCTCGTAAAATATTCAGCACTAACTCCTTGAGGTCAAATAGAGCCGCGTGGGCACATCGTTTGTTTGCCTCCACGTATGACCGGAGCACGGTGTTAATCTGTGCTTCGCAGTCAACGGTACGGGATTTGAACCACTTTAAGAGATCTGGATCAATGCTCATAAGATGTGAAGGAAGAGGAGCCGTTTCCCAAAAATCTTTATCGGTGGGTTGGGCATCTTTATCGTTGAGCGCGTCCTGATAAACTTCCTCATTGCTCATTGTATCAACTTTCTCCCAATCTGTTTCATCAGGAACGTGTGCGAGTTCTTCACGCGTATATTTGACTAAAGTAGATTTGTCTTTCATTTTTAGTTGCCTTTCTTGCTGAAATAATGCGACGCGTGTTGCCGCGCCACGTATAAACTACATACAAGAGACGACCCGCGCTTCGACCAAGGACAACGATTAACGATTCTTTCTTCGCCGTAGTTGTATCGAACGTCTACGCGCTCTATCCGGTCAGGATCATCAAAGACGAGGGAAGCACGTTTGAAACTAATTCCGCGTTTTTGGATACATTCTTGATTCTTCTGTTCGTCCCATTCAAATTCCATTATGGCAAGCTTGAGGCGTATTGTATTCTAATTCTTGCAGATTATGTATAGTATAACATGCTTTGTACGAATAGTTAAGTGAAATCTAATCGTACAAAGTATTTTCGCCACTGAGAGATTCAGTGAAGTACGGAACCTGCCATTTGATGTTTGAAATATAGGATCTCCAGAATTGAAAAACGCACGGGATGCTAATTACCAGTGTCAGCAAGCCTATCCACCAAGATTCTTGGAATGTTGTAACCGTCCATGGGGTGGGGTCGCCAAAGTATGTTCCGTAGAGTTCCATAATCCATGCTGTGAGATTATTTATTACATGGAGGCACATGGGAACGAAAAGCGATTTCGTTCGGATATAGAGAATAGCCATAACACAGCCGAAGCAGAATGTGCCGATTAAATTGGTGTGCAGAAGGGCAAAGACTCCTGATGACACAATGACAGCCGGGACTACGCTCCACTTAACACTCCATCGTGTCAACAAAATACCACGGAAGAAGAACTCTTCAAGAACCGGAGCGACTATCACAATCGCAAGGAAATTTAACACGTTCGCAAGGATATAGTTATCACCACTCGTCCAAATCATAGTTGGTGAAAACTCAAGGAACCACGCCTTGACAAATTCAGGAAAGAGAAAAGATAGTGGAAAAAGCAGCAGATAGGTAGATGCTATGGACACAATAACAAGGGGAACTACCCACAAGTTATATCGCCCAAGGGTGCGCCATGTGGGAAAGATACCAAACAATCGGCTGTAAGACAAATCTACCCGAGATAACATTCCGAGGGTAAACAGAGAGAGGAAGAGATATAAGAGTAGCCCCTCTGCTGCTTCTGGATACGGAGCATGTTTGTTTTCAAAGAAGATAGAGGTAATAATGAGGGTCGTTATAAATGTGAGAACTGCATATCCTGCTAATGCTCTCGCGCGAATTCTTTCAAAAGGATTGATTTGCATACGAATATCTACAGCCTTTGAATTTCTGTTCGCTTGTGAGATTAACTAACCAGATCATCAAAATTGTATTTGGGATGTCAGATGCGTTATGTCAATTCTCACACTTATACATCTGAATCTACAAAGCACCTTTTTCACAAATATAGAATACTACCAGTTGGTGTGAGACCCATCGCGGCGGCGTAGATGTGGCGGTTCCGAGAATTTAAAAGTCTGTGACATTACGAGTCCTTCATTAACTTCAACACCCAAGCCAGGACCGTCCGGTACCGGTATAGCTGCACCTTCAAGTTTGTGTTGCACAGGAAATAGATCGTTATCATAATGTCCAGATGCTTCTGTTGGAGAGACTCGGATTTCTAACCAAGAAAAGTTTGGAACTGCCGCTGCGAGATGAACTGTCGCGGCTGTACAGATAGGACCTAATGGATTATGTGGCATCAGATCAATGTAGTGTGCCTCAGCTAAGCCCGCGACTTTCATCGATTCTGTCAGCCCTCCGACGTTACACACATCAAGTCGAGCAAAGTTAGTGATACCGCGCTCCAGGTAGGGAAGAAACTGCCACTTGCTGGAGAATTCTTCTCCGATAGCAAACGGAACATCGACCATTGTCCGTAGGGATTCATACGCCTCTGGGGTTTCATCTCGGATCGGTTCTTCTAAAAAATCGAGCGTGCCGGAAGGCATACGTTGGCAGAAGGATGCGGCTTCCGCAACGCTGAGTCGATGATGGTAGTCAATACCGAGAACGGGTTCGGATCCGATGGCTTCTCGCAATGTTGTCAGCCACTCCGCTGCGAGACTAATTGACTCGCGCGGCTCAAAGATGTTCTCCTCGCCCGGTTTCGCGCGATGCAGCACATTTGTGCGGATGACATTCCAACCGTTATTGAGCAATAATTGGGCATTTTCTATCAATTGTTCAACCGATGCCGCACCGGTTGTAGCGAAGCACGGCACACGATCTCGCTGCTTCCCACCGAGGAGTTGGTAGACGGGAACGTTCAGTGCCTTTCCTACAATATCGTGGAGTGCGATGTCTATCGCCGAGATCGCTCCCGTCAAGGCGCGACCACCCTCGAAATACTGGCTCCTGTACATCTCCTGCCACAACCCACCAATCCGCATCGGGTCGCGCCCAATGAGGAATTCACGGTAGTGCTTAACGGCACCTGCCACAGCCAATTCTCGACTCGAAAGCCCAGATTCACCCCAACCATAGATGCCTTCGTCGGTCTCTACTTTAACGATGTGTTGATTTCTGTGTCCTACCCAAACAGGAAACGGTTTGATGTCAGTAATTTTCATGATGCATTACTCCTTGGATTTTGTTCTAAATTCCTATCCCTTATACCAAATTACTTGGCACTTGTCAATTGATTTTTTAGGTTTGGCTGCGGGATTTAGTTCTTTTGTAGGAGGTATCTCTGAATCCCGACTTATCCAAACAACCGAGGGAAAACCGAGAACCGAATACCCAATCACGGTGCTTGAATTAGATTAACCGATCTGATACAATACCAAAAACGCAAAGGAGGACATTCAGATGGCTGAGAACCAGATTAAAGTGGCGGCATGCCAGTTGCTCACAAGCGAAGACGTTTCTGCTAACACTGCGAAAGTACTACAGCAGATTGAGGCGTGTGCAGAGATTGGGGTTCAAATTGCGGCGTTCCCAGAGGGGTGTCTGTTTGGCTACTGTTGTCGGGTAGATTATTGGGAACATATTTCACCACAGGTTTTTAAAGAGGCTGAGGCGGAAATTGCCGAGGCTGCACGTCGACATGGAATGGCTGTTGTCGTCGGATCAGCACATCACGATAGAGATAACTGGCACAACGACCTCGCAGTATTTGATCAACAAGGACTTCTCAAATACCGTTATGGTAAGACCTTTCTCGCTGGGGAGCAGTGGTGTACCAACAATCGTGGACCGTTACCAATTGTAGAACTCGCTGGCGTTGCGTGTTGTTTTATCATCTGCCACGATGTGCGTTATCCTGAGTTAGTCAAACTGCCAGCGGCGATGGGTGCGCAACTCTGCGTTTTTTGCTCTTGTGAAGCAGGATTACTATCGGAGTATAAGCTTTCTGCTTACCGTGCGATGCCGATCTCACGTGCCACAGAAAACGGCATCTATCTCCTGATGGCGAATACACCCGCAAATCCTGATGACATTCGCTCGCCGGGATCGTCGCACGGGAACTCGAAGATTGTGCATCCAGATGGCAACGTCATCACAGAGGCTGGATTTTTCGGAGATGACGTCATCTCTACGACAATAGACCTTTCACAAGCCACAGGGGCGCAGGCGAAGCGGACTTATAATGAGAATACAATCCTGCGGGAATGGTTTCAACAAGGGTGTGAGTTTGTTGTAAAAGTCTGATTTTTTAAACTATTAACTCTGGTCCCTGCTCCATTACATTACGCAGTGGTTTCTGCTAAATTAAAAAACCTGCTCTCTATGAGAGATGGTTTCCTAACGGTTGGAAATCTGCCCGTCATGAAATGGAGAGGTTTTTGCTTGGGTGTTTCTTTAGCTCAGGAGTCATAAGTAGAAATATGTCAAATCAAACTATTCAAATTCGTGCCGCTCAGCTGGTTGACGGAATCAGCACATCTTGCAAAAGCAATCAGGCGGTACTTGTGACCAATGGACGGATTGAGGTTGTTGGGCATCAGGCGGAAATTGCAAAACAGACACCACCTGAGGCGCAAATTATTGATCTCGGCGATGTGTATCTCGCGCCGGGCCTCATTGATGGACATACACATCTGAGCCTTGCCGGCGATGGACGGAGTTACGTTCAGATGTTCTCTGAGACAGACGAGATGATGGTGCTAACTGGAGCGATGAATCTGCAACGCCATCTCGCTGCAGGGATTACGACACTCCGTGAGCATGGCGCGAGGAACATGGTAGGTTTCACGCTGAAGGAAGGGCTTGAACGCGGTTATATTCCCGGACCACGTGCATTAGTGAGCGGACGACCGATTACTTGCACGGGTGGGCATTTCCACATGTGTAATGAAACGGCGGATGGCGAGGCGGAGATGCGGCGCTCGGTACGTCGGTTAGTTCACGAGGGGGCAGACTATATTAAGATTATGGCATCAGGCGGTGGGACTGTCGGAACGATTCCGGGACGTGCCAGTTACTCTGTCGCCGAGCTGCACGCCGCTGTCCATGAGGCACACCATTTCCATCGGCTCACCGTGGCGCACTGTCGGGCGAAAGAATCAATGGTGCGAGCGGTTGAAGCAGGCATTGATTTGATGGAACATGCCGAATTTCTCGATCCAGATGGTGAACTCAGATTTGACCCCAAAATTGCGGAGATGATGGCGGAATCCGGTATCTGGATTAGTCCAACGCTCCAAGCGTGGACGGGCTATCCACGCATCGTTGAACTTCGCGCAAAGCGGGACACCGATACAATTTCGGCCGATGAAGTAGATGAATTGCAACGAAGCGAGGCGCGGGCGGAAGTGCGTTTAGATGTGATGCGACGGATGCTCGACTACGACCTTCGGGACCGGATCGTCCCGGGTACCGATTCAGGAGTTGGCAATCTCGCATTCGGTCACCTTGATTACGACTTACAGCTGCTTATTGAGGTTGGGTTCACGCCTGCAGAGGCACTCATCTCAGCAACTCGGATCTCTGCAGAGGCGATTGGAATGGCTGATGAGATCGGGACAATCGAACCGGGAAAAATCGCTGACCTCGTCGCTTTTGACGGTGATCCGACAAACGATATTGGCGCCTTTAGTCGAGTAACAGCGGTATTTCAAGCCGGACAACGGGTGAAATAATTGGCTGTGGAAGTGAAAATAAGAGGGAATTAGAATTCATAGATATCCGCACGCCGTTTCGCAACCTTATGTCTCACAAGAGCCTGCAGGTTTTCTGGCATCCGGGCAAATGTCTCTGGGAAAACGGGTTGGTGTCCCCCTTCACGCATGAGATTCCACCAAACCGGATAGTAAGCGATGTTCAACGCCATACGATGTTGGTCATCTGTTGTGTTTGCGCCTTGCCCGTGCCATGTCCCACCGTGCCACAACAGCACGGAACCCTTCCTTCCGCAGACAGATATGGGATGACTTTCGGCTATATCGGATACCGAAGGTCTGTGCCGTGCACGATGACTGAATGGCACAACGAGCGTTGCGCCGTTCTCAAGGGTAAAGTCGGTTATCATCCAGATCGAATTAATCATCCACGGTGTTTCGGGAAGGCGTGCTGGCAAGTCGTGCGTCGAATCGGAGTGGATACCACCTTGTGGAGCCTTCGGTTTGACCCATTTCGTACAAGCCTCGCCGAGCCGTGCGCTGTCGCCGAGAAAATGACGGACGACCTGCAGCACCTGTGGGTGCGCGATGCATTTCCAACACATCTCATCAAGGTTGACCACCCCGAAAAGCGTTTGATATAATTCATCATTTGGATCTTGAAAAATCTGACGGTTCGCTGGGTCTTGATGGAGTTGGAAATATTTCTCCGCCATTGTATCCGCCTGCGCTGCGGGAATCGCATCCTCAATCAAACAATAACCGAATGTTTCGAGATGCTCTATTGCGTCTTGTTGTGCCATTTACTCAACTCCATTTTCCTTTTTATTACAGAACACCAACATAAATCTATTTTCTTCTATCTGTTCTATATCTTCCAAAACAAAGAGCTTCTCAATAATATACTTGGCAAAAGCAACTGTCCAAAAGACCCATGGAGCCGCGTACACACCTTTGTCGGGTATTGCCCTATTCCCTTCCATCAAACCTGTCTGGACATCGTATCGCTCTGGAAAGGTTTCGTCTCCTGCGCTTTTGACCAATTCATCGTGTATAATGACAACGAAGATGCCGTTGTCCGATAGAATCTCTTTAAGTTGAAGTGTTAAACTCTCCAGCGTTTGATACGATAAGTAACCATTATTTTGAGGAAGCAACGCAAGATCGAAAGAATTCTGTTTGTAGGGTAGCGCAGCTATATTCCCGATATTGAATTGACATCTGCTCTTTCTTTTCTGTGCGACCTCTTTCGCGTGGCGGAGTGGAATCTCTGCGAAGTCAATACCTGTTGCTATGGCTCCCATCTCTTCCATAGCAAAGGTATATCGTCCTGCATTGCATCCTAAATCTAATGCGCGCGTACCCGATTTTATCAGTTTAGGTAGATGGTTTTCATATCTCTCAACGGCAAATTGTGATTTCGGATTGTCAGGATCAGTTGTCGGGTGGACACCCGCCGCATTGTAATGTTTCCGAGTTGCATCAAATATGTTCATATATTTCTCTTCCTTCAAATATGGCTTGCATTGTCCGGCGCTATGGTGTAAATTAACAGGATAGGATTTCTCAAACATTTTGCCATAAGTCATCGTGTTAGACAAGAAAAAATTTGCTGTAGAAGGAGACCGCAAATGCTATCAACCGAAAACATGGGAGGCGTTGTTGTCACCCCGAACCAATTGAGCGATATGCAAGCGGATGATTATATCCTATATGCCCGCGATAGTGTACTGAACAAGGTGGAAGTTGAGAAAATCCGTATGCCTTTGGACCCACAAGGGCACTATCAGGGACTAAATCTGGTGTTGGCTCCCAACGGCACTATCTATGCAGCGCAGCACACTATCATTTCCAAGTCAACAGATGGCGGCAAGACTTGGGAACATCTCAACAGAGATCCGTCTGCCTTTGGTTTCAACGGGTGGTTGTTGCAAGCCAATAAACACGGGCAGCTGATTAACATAAGTCAACAGGGTGAAGAACAACCAACTACCGTCTGGGTGTCTGGCAATGATGGTGAAACATGGGACCAGACGAGTGAGATAAACGTTGCGCCATTTCAGAAGACCGTCGCTGGTTCAAGCCTGACCCGACTTAGTGATGGCACGCTTCTCTTGCCGATTAAGAGGCGAGATGATCCGTTTTACGAAGGCACGAACCCGACTTATGTTTTCGTCTCCGACGATGATGGGCACACCTTCTCGGAACGTTTCTTCTTGTCGGATTATGGCAATGAGGTCAACATCGCAGAACTTTTCCCCGGTAGGCTCCTCGCGGTCATCCGATACCAACCCGGTCCATCAGATCAACCCCAGACGAACAAAACCGTTTTCCTTGCCGACTCGGTGGACAACGGTGCTACGTGGATAAATCTCCGTCAGCTGACCACTGTGCATGGACAATGTCATGGTGCCGCTGTCGGACTTTCCAATAACCGTGTTGTTGTGGCGTACGACCACCGTTATCCCCGCGAACTCGGTACGGGTAGAGCAATGGTAAGTGATGACCATGGCGAAAATTGGCACAATGAAGTCTACTATCTCTGTCACGGACACGTTGCTGGTTTCCCACGGCACATTAGCTTGGACGGTGAAGAAATATTAACCTTTATCGGTTCCTGCTACGGCGATGTCAGTAAATGGGAAAACGCCACGGGAAACTCACGCTTCTGTTTTATCCGATGGCAACCAGTTTAGGACAAACACTATGAAAATTACCAGATTTGAGACGATACCGATCCAAGGTCGGGCGATGATCTTGAAAATGTTCACCGATGAAGGGATCATTGGCTATGGTGAACCCATGAACTACGAGCATTGGCGCGTTGTCGCACAAGCCGTGGCAGACATGGCAGAATACCTTGTCGGCAAAGATCCACTACAGATTGAAGATCACTGGCAGGCGATGTACCGGTCAAGTTACAGCCGGAGCATGCCGATACTGATCGGTGCTCTGAGCGGTATTGAAATGGCGATGTGGGATGTGTTCGGCAAGGTTGTCGGGATGCCAGTATGGAAACTGTTAGGCGGTTCGGTACGGGATCGGATTCGCGTCTATACGGGTATAGGCGGGACAACACCTGAAGAATGTGCAGAGAGTGCCCGTAAAGCAGTTACTGCGGGTTTTCGTGCGGTGAAGATGGGTGCTTCGTCTCAACCTGTTAGGTTTGTTGATACGCCAAAGGCGATTGACGCAATGGTGGCACGGGTGGCAGCCGTGCGGGAGGCAGTGGGAGACGAGGTCGATATTGCTGTTGATCTGCATCGACGATTGAGCCCAACCATGGCAATGATTTTGGTCAAAGAACTGGAGCCGTTCCGATTGTTGTTTGCCGAAGAGCCGTGCCATCCTGAAAATAATGAGGCGTTATTGGTGCTGTCTCGGTCTACAACCGTACCGATCGCAACCGGCGAACGGCATTTGACACGATGGGGCTTTAGAGAGGTAATTGAACGTGAGATGTGTGCGATTCTGCAACCCGATATCCGACACTGTGGTGGGATGATGGAGTTGAAAAAGATTTCTGCGATGGCAGAGATTCACAACATGGTAGTCGCGCCGCACAACGCCGCGGGTCCTGTTGGCGTTGCCGCCTCGGTTCATGTGATGGCAACCGTACCGAATTTGCTGATATGCGAGGGCGGGCACCGACGCGGTGAAGGATTATTTTCGACCCCTTTGGCGTTTAAAGATGGATTCATTGAACTTCCGACGACTCCTGGACTCGGTGTGGATATGGACGATGCGGCTATTGAGGCGGTTCGAGATGAGACGTTTCGGTTGCGTGGCATGTTCTGGCACGCCGACGATGGGGCTTTCGCAGATTTCTAACTTTTAACCACGTCTCCAAGCGCGTCGCTTTATGTCATGTTGTTTCGATCATTGGGTCGGGTAGAGAGGTTTGTTTTCGGAGGAATATCCCACGAGATGTGCCCGCAGCGCGGGCATCGCATTTCAAGTTCGACGAGGTTTCTGACATTACCTGTTTTTTCGGGTTTCCGTCGGGTTTGACACTCTGGACACCGGACGGCGCGAAATTCATCAGCGTCGCTTTTACCAAAGTGGGCACCTATCTTTAAAAGGATAAAGAGCAACCCAATGATAAAAACACAGAAAAGGCTGAAGATGAGAAAAGGCATTTTTAAACTCGCGCCAAGCGTAAAATAGCGTTATCAATTTAACAACGCTGTTGGTGTAAGTTCCGCATTGCGTCGTTGTTGCAATGCTGCTTGCATTCTGCAAAAATTAAGCCTGCACCGAGCGTAAAAAATAATTAACACAACTCGTTAATTTGTCAGCAGTATGAGCGGTTTCACAGTGTTCTGGCGGTAAGTGGTTTCTGTGATCCGCTCAGCGAAGAAAGGGGCGAAAAATGCGTCAGTGGTTTCCAGAAATTCGGGTAAGTTGAGTCCCATATAGTTTCCCGATACGTTGTCGCATTCGACGATAACTTGCCGTAGTTTGTCACGTCCGGCGGTAGAAAGTGTGCGCAGTGGTCGCAGCATTCGCATGTGGTGTTTGATGAGAGCCGCCGAGACCTGAATTAATCCTTGAAGGAAAAGGCGATACGTCCCTTCCGCTTCGTGCCACAATCCTTCCCACGCCTCGTGCGCTTCCCACCAATAAGCAAAGTTATATAGATCTACACCGTAGAGGTAATCCTCATTTTGCTGCCAGTCTTCTGCCGGTAGAGGCTCAACGTCGTGTACTTCTTCTATACCATAACTGTGTCCACGCGGATCTCGTATCGGATGCGGAGTAACACCCGGTATATGTCGATACGGTGGAAACGGTTTTTGCGGACAATATCGGTACCAGTTTGCCTCAAAAGGTTTGGGTTGTTTAAACGTATCCATATCGTCAGAGACGTGTTATGCTCTGCCAATTCCGATGTAATGAAAACCCGCATTTCTCGCGTCTTGTGGTGAATAGATGTTGCGTCCGTCGATGAGAATAGGTGTTTTCATCTGTTTGGCGAGTTTAGGAAGTTGGAGTTTGTGGTAGAGTTCCCATTCAGTGACAAGCACTAACGCATCTGCGTCGTAAGCGAGTTCGTCTATATCTTCTGTGAAGTGCAACAAAGCGTTGGCAGATGTGTCTTTTCCGTTCAAGGCGCGCCTTGCATTTTCAATAGCGATCGGATCGTGTGCCCGGACGATCACACCTTCAGCAAGCAGTTCGCCTATAATGTCGAGCGAAGGAGCTTCTCTTACATCGTCCGTGTTTGGCTTGAAGGCAAGACCAAGGATACCAATAGTTTTGCCTTTGAGGGTTTTCAGCGCACTTCGCAATTTTTCAACGATGCACTCGCGCTGGCGAAGATTGATAGTACGCGCGGCTTCTGTAATCGGCATCTCATATCCAGATAGGGCTGCGACCCCTAATAACGCAGAAGTATCTTTCGGATAACAACTACCACCCCATCCCAGGCCAGCTTGGAGAAACCGATTTCCGATACGCGCATCAAGTCCGATACCACGTGCGACCTCTGTGACATCCGCGCCTACCTTCTCACAGAGCCCGGCGATTTCATTGATAAAACTAATTTTGAGCGCAAGGAATGTGTTGGCAGCATATTTAATCATTTCGGCGCTGTTTGGATCGGTGGTCATCATCGGTGGCAGATGATAAGCTGAGGGACGTGGAAGTGTGCTGGGTGGATCGAAGGTCTGTTCGAGGATCGGTTTGTAAAGTCGCCGTAATGTATCAATGGCTTCTTCGCTATTTGCACCAACGACAATCCGATCGGGATAGAATGCGCCTTGTAGTGCTAATCCTTCTTGTAAGAATTCTGGATTTGAAGCGACAGAGATATTTCCTTGAATACCACGTGCTGAAAAGACGGTTTCGACAACCTCGGTAACACGCTGATTGGTCCCGATGGGAACCGTGGATTTGATGACCAGTGTATAATGTTTTCCGGGGAGGCAGACTTGGGCGACTTCCCTTGCAGCTTGTTCAACATGCCGCGTATCTGCTTCTCCATTCTTTTTTGGCGGTGTGCCGACGGCAATTAGAATAAGTTCCGCATCTGGGACCACATCGGCGACACTTGGTGTGAAACGGATAGTGTGTTGTACGTCTTCAAGTAGGTTCTGGATGCCGGGTTCATGGATAGGGCTTTTCCCTTGGTGCAGAAGGCCTAACTTACTTTGGTCTTTATCTACTGCAGCGACATTGTGATTGAGGTAGGCGAGTACGACAGCTGTGGTTAGCCCAACGTATCCTGTTCCTATAATTGCAATTTTCATTTTTTATGTGTCAAATATGGTCATCGTTCCACGATGGTTTTTGATTAATTTCAACTGGAATAGAAAAGCGTATCCACCGATAAGGGGATACTCAACTTGGTGTAAATTCAGCAACTTCAAGAACTCTTTGAAGTCGCTCGGTAGTTGGATCGTAGCCATAGTTGATCTGACGCATCAATTCGAGGGCTTCCATGCGCTCCTGGGGTGTCTTAGAATGCCAATATGCTTTGTCAGCCGCATCCGCTTCTTCAAAAGACGACAGCACAGAAAATTTTTCCTTATCCATCTTAAAAGCATCAATCGCACGCATAACTTTGTCTAAAACCTCCGTTCATTGAACCGGTGGCGGTTCGACGTTTTCCAATAACCTGTTGATAATGTCCAAACTTGTGATACCATCAGCCTCGGCATTGAAATTGGTCAGAATTCGGTGGCGTAGTACGGGTATGGCAACCGCCTTGATGTCCTCGTATGAGACATGATAGCGTCCGTGGAGAATGGCACGTGCCTTTGCACCAAGAACCAGATATTGCGATGCGCGCGGTCCCGCACCCCATTGGACCCAGTCTTGGATGAAATCGAGGGCATCTGGAGCAGGGCGCGTCTGGCTATTCAATTCCACGGCATACTCTACGATCGCTTCAGCGATAGGGACTTTCCGGACGATCTGCTGTATTTGCATAACCTCTTCGCCAGTGATGACGGCGTTTATCTCGGGTTCATAAGCTGCTGTCGTGGTCATCACAATTTCTTTTTCGGCGGTTTTGTCGGGATAATCGAGGGTGATATGAAACATAAATCGGTCAAGTTGCGCTTCCGGTAGAGGATAGGTGCCTTCTTGTTCAATTGGATTCTGTGTGGCTAAAACAAAAAAAGGACGTTCAAGTGTGTACGTTCTACCACCCGCCGTAACTTGGTATTCTTGCATGGCTTGTAAGAGTGCAGCTTGCGTTTTAGGAGGCGTTCGATTGATTTCATCGGCGAGAACGATGTTAGCAAACACAGGGCCCTTAATAAATCGGAAGGCACGTTTACCTGTCCCGTCTTCCTCGATAATATCGGTGCCGATGATGTCGGAAGGCATTAAATCTGGTGTAAATTGGATGCGGTTGAAAGGGAGTTTAAGAATCTGGGCGAATGTGCTGATGAGCAGTGTTTTCGCTAACCCCGGTACACCAACCAGTAGGCAATGGCCCTGTGAGAACAGGGCAATGAGGAGCTGCTCGATTACTTCGTTTTGTCCAATAATTCGTTTTTTGAGTTCGGTTAGGATGTTTTCTTTCGCCGTTTTTAAGGTTTCAGCAGTTTCCATATCGGTTACAGTTTGCGTAACAGGTGTATCGTTTTTCATATTTTTAGGGTCTAATAGTTGGAGACTCTCCACATTTGGAGTCCATCGAAATCAAAATTAACATCAATCACGCGGGCACCGGCATCTTCGAGTTTCTGACGCACACGATGTTCGCGTGTTGGTTCGCAATAAAACAGAAGACAACCGCCGCCACCGGCACCGCAGGCTTTCCCTCCGATCGCGCCGTGTGTTGTTGCGATTTTAAAGAGATGCTCGATCTGCTCGTTTGTAATAGACGGGTGCAATTTCCTCTGATTGTGCCAGTTTTGGGTAAGTAGTTCGCCGAATTCGGTTAAGCGACCACGCATAAGAGCCATTTTCGTCGCCTCAGCGGTAGTTTTGAGGGCTTCCAATGCCTCGCGAACGCTTGGGTTTTCGCTTTCGTATGCGCTTGTCACATTTTGATGGATATTGCCAGAAAGTCTGGATTTACCGGTATAACAGAGGACGAGATTCTTTTCAAGTTCATAGCGGATGTCGGGAGGGAGTCTCAATGGGGAGGTTTTTACCTCTTCGCCTTGAAATTCCATAAAGTGGATACCACCGAGCGCACTGGCGTAATGATCCTGCTTTCCACCGAGTATTCCAAGTTCATGCCGTTCGATGGTGCTGGCGAGTTCGGCGTATTCATAAGGGAGGTAGGTGGCTTCTTTAAGGGCACCAAGGACGCCAACGAGTGCAACTCCCATTGCAGCTGAGGTGCCTAATCCACTGCCTGGAGGCGCGTTGGATTGGGTGATTAGATCGAATCCCCCGATCTGTATCGACATTCGCCGGACCGCTGCTTTCACTAAATCGATGTTACCGTCGTATTCGAGTTGACGGACATCGTCGGCTTCGATGAAGGTATCGAAATCCGCGGAGTAGATACGGATGCTTTTATCTAAAATTCGCTGCAGTTCAACGGAATCGTCCTGCGTTGTTTGGCGTTCACAGCGGAGCGTTGCGTAAGCAGATAGGTTAATCGCTCCGTTAACGACCAACCCCTTTGAATGCTCAGTGAAGAGGGCTACGTCGCTCCACCCTCCGGCAAAGTCAATTCGGACTGGAGCTCTCGCTCGAATTAGCATGACGAGTCTCCTGACATCGGTTTTTAACGAGCACGCTTGCGAAGAATATCGATAAATAGTGCGGAAGAATAGGCAAGCAAACTCACAGATGATGTAAACGGAAGATAGAGATCTGACCTTGCAAAAAATAAAAAAAGAAAAGAATATGCCAGTTGTTAAAGGCAATAGTAATAGGATGTTTTGCGAAGGCAATCTCTGTCGAGCAAGCGATAAAATATGTGATAATAGGTGTAACACGGAAAAGCCGCGGTTATTCCCAATTGATGAACGGGGCATAACCCCGCGGCTTTTCCTAAAAACTGAGCAAAATAACCGCTAATTTTAGGAAGCGGCGTCGCGAAGCTTTTTACCAGCCTTGAAGACAGGAACTGTCTTCTCAGCAATCTCGATCGGTTCGCCAGTTTGTGGGTTGCGACCTGTACGGGCTGGTCGAACTCTGGCTTCAAATGTTCCAAAACCGATCAACCCAACGGAATCGCCATTGCTCAAAGCATCGCTAACAGTCGCAGTAAAAGCGTCAACAGCAGCGGTTGCTTCTTTCTTGCTAAGACCAGTCTGTTCTACAATACTGCTGACGACATCATTCTTCATTAATTTTGCCATGTTAAATGTTCCTCTAATTTTAAGCCCGCGCAGAAAAACAAAGAATTTTCCCAATAAGTAAGAAACGGCAGTCTTCCCACCTCAGGCATAAATTGGATTTAACAAAAAACTAATAGTAGTAATTATATTATACTATACAGATATAGATATGTCAAGGTAAAAATGCATTCAGTGCCAAAGTTAGCCAGGAGTATAAGGCGAAAATATCAAGAACAGCCTGCAGATGCCTTATAGAAACAGAAACCATAACAACAGAAGACAGCTAATGGAGTGATTCAGTTATCCTATAGGGAGACTTTGCTGTTCTGAATGTGGGAACCTGAGAACTCAATTGCTCTGCTACTTAGCAAAGTTAACCTGACATAATACAATAGGTTTCTTAAAATTAATACCATAGATTGTAGTGTTTGTCAAATTTTTTTCGTTTAAAGCAATGAATTTCTGGGTCGAATCGAATTTTTGCCGCAGCTATTTCGTTTTCAGAAGCTTTGGCACCGATTCAAATTTTGGCACGTTTTCGGGGGAGTGTCGTGATTAAGGGATTATTCCTACTGTGTATTTGTGTGTTGGGTAAAGCGCGGGAAATTAGACCCAATCAAAATATTTGCTTTAAGGGTATGTTTGTGGTAAAATTATAGGATAAAGTTTACTAAGTATTCTGCTTAAGTGACACAATAAAGGAAAATATCAAAAATGCATGAAAGTTATCGTGTAGCAGTCGTAGGCGCGACGGGTGCTGTTGGCAACACTATGTTGCAGATTTTGGAGGAGCGAGGGTTCCCTATTGCCTCCCTGAAGCTTTTAGCATCCCACCGCTCCGCTGGTGAGATTCTGTCCTTTAAAGATGCCCCGATTATTATTGAAGAATTAACGCACGATTCGTTTGAAGATGTGGACGTGGTATTTTCGTCGGCGGGAGCGTCTATCAGCCACGAATTCATCCCAACGGCTGTGAAAAAAGGCGCGCTCGTCATCGACAATACAAGTGCCTTCCGTATGGATCCAGCTACACCCCTGGTTGTTCCAGAGGTCAACATGGATGTTGCCCGTGCCCACAACGGACTCATCGCCAACCCAAACTGCTCTACTATCCAAATGATGGTGGCACTCAAACCTATTCATGATGCTGTTGGCATTAAAAGGATAGTTGTTTCGACATATCAGAGCGTCTCTGGTAAGAGTGGGCGCGCCGTCATGGAATTGGTACAGCAAACGACTGAAGCGCTTGAAGGCAAACCGGTTACTTTAGATAAATTTCCACACCAAATGGCGTTCAATGTTGCGTTTGATTGGCCCTTCTTAGACAGTGGGGACAACGAGGAAGAGGTGAAAATGATCAACGAGACTCGGAAGATATTAAAGGATGACACGATTGGTGTTTCTGCTACAACTGTCCGAGTACCGGTTTTCTTTGCACATTCTGAATCGATAAACGTTGAAACACACAATAAACTCACGCCAGCTGAAGCAAGAGAATGTCTCGCTGCAGCACCGGGTGTGAAGCTTGTAGACGATCCGATCAATCAGCAGTATCCACTTGCTGTAGATGTCGCAGGCAAAGATGATGTTTATGTTGGCAGAATCCGTGATGATGCCTCTATAGAAAACGGCTTGAATCTTTGGGTAGTCGCCGACAACCTTCGCAAGGGCGCAGCCTTAAATGCTATCCAGATAGCTGAGAATCTACTGTTATAGGCTTGTTGGAGCGGGTATGGAACTCAATCCTGATACACTCCAGGGTTATCTCCGCAACCGACACGCGGAAATCGGTGTTTTTGGTCTTGATACAGAGTTTCGCGTAGAAGAGATTGGTGATGGCAACCTTAACACCGTCTATCGCGTTTCAGATACAGCACGTCCAGAATGCTCGATTGTCTTAAAACACGCACCTCCATATATTAAAGTATTAGGACCGGACTATCCGTTATCCACCGAACGTTTGACTTATGAATCCCGTGCGTTGGATGTTTACAATCGGTTAGTCAGTGGTGCCGCCCCTGTCCAGTACAATTTCGATGCGGAATCAGCGGTCATAGCGATGGAAGATCTTCGAAATGCCCGTGTGCTACAGGCGGATCTAATTGCTGGTACGGTGGACCCTCTGATCGCTGAACAGGTCGGACGGTTTATGGGCATCGTGCATAGCCGCACCTATATTGACAACGTTGATGGAGAAACCGCGCATTGCTGTAGACGGCAATTTGCGAACACTATTATGCAGTCGATAACGGCTGATTATGTGTTCACCTTCCCGTATACTGAGCATGAGACAAACTTCTGGACACCTGGATTGGCATCGGATGTCCAGCAATTGAAAACGGATTCAAACTTTTTGCGGCAAACATCGCATCTCAAGCAGCTTTTCCTGACAGTGCAGCAAGGCATAACCCACGGGGACCTACATACGGGTAGCGTTCTGATCCAAGATAACACAGCCAAAGTCATTGATGCTGAATTTGCTTTTTACGGTCCTGTGGGATTCGACCTCGGATTATATTGGGCGAATTACCTCTTGTCCTATTTTTCGCATCAAGATGCCTTGCGTGTGCAATCGGCACTCAAAACAGCGATTGTGCAAACGTGGCACGCTTATACCACTGAATTCAAAACAGTTGATGCCGGTTTAAAAGCACAGACGTTGCAAAATATCTTCCAGGATGCCATTGGGTTTGCTGGACTGGAAATGCTGCGCCGGCTCATCGGTGCTGCACATGTCAAAGATATAGAAGGTATTGTGGATATACCGCGAAAACTACGCGTAGAAAGGGCAGCACTTCAATTCGGAACAACACTTGTTAAACAGCATCGGTCTTTTCAAGATGTCGCAGCGGTCATCGCCATGCTTTAACGAATGCGTATACACCGTCCCACCTTTTTAAATACTTATGAGAGACTATTATGAAATCCTCGGTGTAGGCCGAGGTGCTACGCCAGAAGAAATTAAAAAAGCCTATCGCAAGCTCGCAGTTCAGTATCATCCAGATAAGAATCCTGGGGATAAAGTAGCGGAGGAGAAGTTCAAAGAGGCGTCGAATGCGTATTCGGTACTCTCTGATCCGGAAAAACGACGCGTCTATGATACACGCGGACACGCTGGGGTTGACGGTATGGGGTTTGAAGGCTACCGGACGATGGACGACATTTTCGCGAACTTGAATTTGGACGATATTTTTGGGCGTGGATTCGGTGGATTCGGTGGATTCGGCGATGCGTTCGGGGACGCCTTCGGACAGCGACGCACGACTGCGCCTACTCGTGGGCGCGACGTCCGTATGAACATCAGTATCCCCTTCTCTGACGCAGTGTTAGGCAGCAAGAAAGAAGTGAATGTCGAAGGCAAGCGTCTTACGCTTACAATACCACCCGGAATTGAAGATGGCAAAACCCTACGCATTCGCGGGCAGGGGGAATCTCTGGGGATAGGTATGTCGGGTGATTTGTTGGTGACAGTTGCTGTGCAACCGCATCCAACGTTGACGCGCGACGGCTTAGATCTGCTGACAGATGCAAAAATCTCTATGACAACGGCGGCATTGGGCGGCTCCGTTCGGGTGAAGACACTAACGGACGATGTAGATTTGAAGATCTCACCGGGTGCGCAACCTGGGCAGCAACTACGCTTGCGCGGGCGGGGCGCAGCAGATGCTTCTGGTAGAAAGGGCGATTTGCGAGTGCGGTTGATTGTGGAGATACCGAAATCGTTGTCTCGCAAGCAGCGGAATTTGCTAAAAGAACTTGATAAGACGTTGTGACAAATACAAACCAGCATCAAGCCAGTGTTATGTTCCTTTTAATTCAACGCCGCGTAATATGTGATTCAGAAAATCGGTGTAGGGTCTTTGTATGAAAAATATCTTACACGAATTCTTTGAAAACTTACCGCACAACCGATTCGATATTGTAAGTAAAGACATCTTCGGGACGTTCCCCGAAGATTTATTGAGAAAACTCACCAATATCCCCGGACTGAAGTTCGTAGAACAACTTGAGACGGAACTGCCGACTGTTGAGATACGGCGCATGGATGTTTTGTCGAAGGTCGAGGTTGATGATAGAGAAGTCTTGGTGCATATTGAGTTCCAAGTGAGTCGTGAAAGTACACCAGAGATACTAAAGCGAAAGGTTGGCTATTTCGGAAGGTGCTTTGAAAGATACGGATTGCCGATTTTGTCTTTCACCATCTATCTCCGTTCAGATGCCGGTAGAAACGACCCAGGCAAATATAGTCAAGATTTTCTAGGACACAATGTTCTGATAGAGTATCAGGTGATCCGACTAAGCGAGTTTGATGGACAATCCATTTTTGATACTGACCAGACCAGTCTGATAGCGTTTACGCCATTGATGCGACCACCGGAAGGCATATCCAGGGTTGAATGGGTTGAGCAGTGTCATGAGATGACGTTTGCCCTCCCGCTTGCCCCGGATCTACAGAATAACTTATTGATATGGCAATGGATTTTGAGTGGTTTGATCGTTGATCCTGCCAAAATTCACCATCTGTTGGAGGTCCCCATGTTAGAATCATCGACTTACCGATATATCCTGCAGCAAGGCATTGAACAAGGCATTGAACAAGGCATTGAACAAGGCATTGAACAAGGCATTGAACAAGGCATTGAACAAGGCATTGAACAAGGCATTGAACAAGGTATTGAACAAGGTATTGAACAAGGTGAAAGGAAAAATGCTGTCAAAAGTATCCTTAACGTTCTTGATGCTCGGTTCCGCGTGGGAGCAGAGCAAACGTTAAAGCTATCCCTTGAGGGTATTGAAGATTTGCAACGCCTTGAGCAATTACTCCGGACAGCGGCACAAGCAGAGAACTTGGAGGCGTTTATGCAGACTTTGATGGCAAACGGCAACTCCGCTTGATATTCAGTGCTCTCCGTGGAGTTTAACAATGGAACTGGAAGGTTACTTTGACTTCATTCAAAAAGGGGTCATCCGGATTAAAGGGAATCGTATTGACATTGAGATTGTGTTGGAAGATTATCTGGAAGGCGCAAGTCCCGAAGAGATTTTACTACGCTATCCGACCTTAAGTCTTGAAAAAATACACGCAACTATCCTCTACTATCTGGCAAAAAAAGAGGAAGTGGAAGCATATCTTGAACAGGTGAGGCAACTTGACGAGGAGGCGGAACAAGAACAACTACGGAATCCATCACCTTTCGTGGTTGAATTACGAGAACGTTTCGCAAAGGCTTCCGAGAAATTATCTGAGAATGTGAATTCTGCTTAAGTGTAGAGGCAGCCCCAGCGGGGCGGTATGTCTATAGAAATGCTATCTGCTCGAAAGATAAAGCCCCAGCGGGGCGAAATGTGTCTGTAAAAGTCTTATATCAATAGTTTAGTATAGCATGAAAGTGAGGTGTGCATATTGAATGTTAGTAGGATTACGCAGCATCTGAAAAACATCATACAGAGAAAACCTAACTTACAAGATGTCTGGATACGTGGCGAAATTTCAAGGGTCAGCCGTACACCAAACGGGACTCTCAATTTTATACTCACAGATAGGGACAAAAAGATTGAGTGTGTCATTTTCAACGAATGGGTATCTTTACAAGAAAATTTGCCTCGAGTTGGAAGCAACGTGTTTGTCAAAGGACAGATTTATGTCTATGACACTATCAGCGAATATAGGTTTAAGGTCACAGATATCCCTCGGACTGGCGATGCTGCACCATCTCCTTCCTTTTCGGTTAATGATCTGACCACTACTCTGAGATCTACCCTAAGGGAGCAGCCTGCTGTCGAGGTTCAAGGTGAAATTGTCAATGTTTTTGTATCGCAGGCTGGTTTTACAATCTTGAAACTCAGGAATGTAAATATGGATGAACAAGCTGATGAGGTTATTGAATGTACACTCCCTCCGGAAATTGATTCTCCGTTTCTGCTCCGGCGGGAAGATCAGGTAATAGTAAAAGGAATACTTGACACTTTTACGGACGCAAGCACATATCGAATTAAGATTGGCAACGCAAATAACATAGTACAGGTAACAGAACAACCAACGCCGGGACCCCCTGTCCTAAATAGATGTAGGAAATGCCATGAGCATTTTAACAGGCTGCGAGATCAGTTGTGTCATATATGCTATTATGCCAGTTTAACTTACGAAGGAATTGTTGTCGGTGCAGTTCAGCGTTATTTTGATTCGCCAAAGTTTTCAAATTTTTCTACAGAACGGGAATATCGAATTACATGGGGTACGAATGGAGAAGGAAGGGCAGACATTGCATTGCTGAATAGTGAAGGCAATCCTGTTGCCATTGCAGAGTGCAAAAAAATTGGATACGATGGAAATGATGGAATAGTTCAATTACAGGGATATATCAATCCGACTGTTGCTAAATTGGGGTTATTTGCAGATAATACAGACCCTTATGAATGGACCTTTCTTAAGAAAAATGATGAACTGCACCGGTTTGATCCAATTACCCGTGCTCAATTTGAGAGAGAACTCGGTGTAGAACCAGCACCGGAAATACCACCTACTCAAACGCGTCTTGAAATTATCCAAGGAGATATAGTTGAGTCTGAGGTTGATGCTATTGTGAACGCAGCAAAAGCTGAGTTAACCAGAGGGAGTGGAGTAGATACAGCGATTCGAGATGCTGGTGGTCCAGAAATTGATCATGCTTGCGAGAATATTATCGAAAGTGAGGGAATCTGTCTTCCTGGAAATGCAGTCATTACGACAGGCGGGAATCTCTACGCAAGGTATGTGATTCATGCTGTGGGACCCATGTGGCGAGGTGGAAATTCAAGCGAACCTGAGCAACTTGCCAATTGCTATAAAAACAGCCTTCGGTTGGCAGTGGAAAACGGAGTCAGATCCATTGCTTTTCCTGCCATTAGCACGGGTAACTATCTCTATCCTATTGAAGAAGCAACCTTTATTGCCCTGAATGCCGTGAAAGAATTTGTAGAACAGGAACAACAAAATAGCGAGATGGTTCCAGAACGCATTCAATTTGTCTTGTTTGATGAGGAAGCTTATAACTGTTATATTAGGGAATTTTCAAACCTTGGATTCGGTTTATCTTGTCTGATAGGCTAAATTTGCTCTTGGCAGAAACTTAAGCTATTGTTGTTCATATTCAAAAGAATTTAAGGAGAACGAATGATCTCATTATCACAACGAAGTCAAAGCGTAACACCATCATCTACCTTAGCGATCACCGCCAAAATTAACGCCTTGATCGCAGATGGCGTAGATATCGTCAAATTCGGGGCAGGCGAACCCGATTTCGATACACCCGATTACATCAAAGATGCTGCAATTGAGGCACTCAATGCAGGTTTTACAAAATACACCCCTGTCCCCGGCACCCCTGAACTCCGTGAAGCAATCACAGAGAAATTCAAACGGGACAACGGATTGAGTTATGAACCCTCCGAAGTTATCGTCTCATGCGGTGCCAAACACACGATCTATAACATCTTCCAAGCGATCTGTGACCCAGGCGACGAGGTCATCTTCGCTGCGCCGTATTGGGTGAGTTATCCAGAGCAGGTCAAACTCGCCGGGGCAGTCCCCCGCGTCATTGAGACAACGCCTGTACAAAACTTCTGCATGGCACCCGATCAAGTTGAAGCCGCTATCACTTCAAAGACGAAAGCGATTCTCGTTAACAGTCCAAGTAATCCCACCGGCACTACGTATGATCCGGATACACTCAAAGCGATTGCAGATCTTGCCGTCAAACACCAGGTCTATCTCATCTCCGATGAAATTTATGAGGCGTTGCTCTACGATGGTGCAACACATCAGAGTCCAGCTTCCTTCAACGAAGAGACGAAATCGATTACCTTTGTTGTCAACGGGATGTCTAAAGCCTACTCGATGACAGGATGGCGGATTGGGTATACCGCGGGTCCCGAAGACGCTGTTTCGGCGATGTCGCGTATCCAATCGCACAGCACTTCAAATCCGACCTCGATTGCACAGAAAGCCGCTGTCGTCGCACTCAATGAACCACAGGATGCTGTCGAAGAGATGCGTAAAGCATTTGAAGAACGCCGGGATGTCATCTGTCAACGTTTTGATGAGATCGAGGGAATTAGTTATGCCAGACCGCAGGGTGCGTTTTATATTTTCCCCGATTTTTCTGGGCACTACGGTAGAACGCTTGATGGGAACAAAATCAAAAATTCAATGGATATGACCGATTACCTGCTCAATTCGGCGGGGGTTGGCGTTGTGCCGGGAGACGGGTTCGGAGCAGATAACCATTTGCGTCTCTCCTTCGCGACTTCGTTAGAGGAGATTAATCGCGGATTGGATCGCATCAAAAAGGCGTTGCAATAGTATGATGCTTTCTTGTAGGAGGATTTTGTAAACCCAACTTTTGCCTTATTGTAGAGGCGGGGTTTCTGTGCCCCGCCATTGTCTGAATCGCGGATTACGCAGACTACGCCGATTTTAAGAATATCTTCGTTTGTAGTTGCACAATTCATTGCCTCTTGGACATTCTGTGGAAATCTGTAGGTTGGGTAGAGCGCAGCGAAACCCAACAACCCATAACGCAAAACCGACAACCAAACACCCATCACGAGGACAACCTACAACTCCTCTGCGGTGCCTGCAACTCCACAAAAGGGCAAGGCACACAAGCCGAATTAATTTCTCGATTGAAAGCACAGGGCGTTTTACGCTAACCACCTTGTAGTCCGCAATTCATTGCACCTCTTACATTAAATAGACGATCAAACGATAAAGGAGATAGAATCGTGGCAGAACAGACGACACCAAACCTCGTCTTTGTTATCACCGATGACCAAGGTTACGGCGATTTGGGAAGTACCGGAAATCCCGTTATCAATACACCGAATCTGGACGCCCTCGCCGCGGAGAGCGTCCAACTGCAAAATCTACACGTGGGACCCACTTGTTCCCCGACACGTGCGGGTATAATGACGGGGCACTACTGCAACTCTACGGGTGTGTGGCATACCATTGGTGGACGTTCGCTTCTCCGCAGCGATGAGGTCACGATGGCAGATATCTTCCGGCGCAACGGTTATAAAACCGGTATGTTCGGCAAGTGGCACCTCGGCGACAACTACCCGTTCCGTCCACACGATAGAGGCTTTGATGAGGCACTCTATCACGGTGGTGGCGGTATCAGTCAAACCCCGGACTATTGGGGCAACGACTATTTTGATGATACCTATTTTCGCAACGGTTCCGAACAACCGTTCGATGGTTACTGCACGGATGTCTGGTTTCAGGAGGCAATGGCGTTTATTGAGAGACAGGTTGATGGCGATCAGAACCGCCCGTTTTTCTGCTATCTCGCCACAAATGCGCCCCACGGGCCCTTCCGCGTTCCCGATGACTACAGTGAGGTATACCGAAGGAAGGGCGTGCAAGGGGAACGTGCGAATTTCTGGGGTATGGTAACCAATATCGACGACAATATGGCGCGGCTGCGGCACCACCTCCGAGTCTTAGGGATTGAAGAGAACACAATTCTTATCTTCATGACCGATAACGGCTCTGCAATGGGATGCGATCTGGATGTCCAGCAGTTTGTCACAGCGGGTTACAACGCCGGAATGCGCGGTAGAAAAGGGTCGCCTTATGAAGGTGGGCATCGCGTGCCACTCTTTATGCATTGGCCCGATGGAGGTTTCACTGAAAAACATGAGGTGCATGAACTCACCGCAAACATCGATCTACTTCCAACGCTGATTGATCTTTGTGATCTCGAAGTCTCCTCAAGTGCGAATTTCCACGGAACCAGTATTGTCCCGTTGCTGAAAAATGAAACGGAGGCATGGGAAGAACGGGTTATCGTCACCGATTCACAGCGCGTTGAAAATCCGATCAAGTGGAAAGACAGTGCAACAATGTCGCAACGGTGGCGGCTCATCAACGGCACTGAACTTTACGATATACAAGCGGATCCCGGTCAACAGCGTGATGTAGCCGACGGGCATCCAGGAGTGGTAGCCGAACTCCGCGAGCATTATGAAGCGTGGTGGAAACTGGTTTCAGAGCGGTTTGATGAGGACTGTCCGATTGTAATCGGGACCCAGAATGAACCTGTTACGTGTATCACAACACACGATTGGCACGGGGAGGCACACGCGTGGAGTCAAGGGATGATCCGTCGCGGGATGGAATGTAACGGGTATTGGGCGATTGAGATTCCCGAAGATGGGGCGTACAGTTTTGAATTGCGACGCTGGCCCTACGCAGAGGATAGAGCGATAACAGACGGCATACCCGGTGAACACATTGATCTCTACAACGGTGGCAAGGCGTTGGACTTAAAGAAGGCACAGATCCGGGTTGGTAACCAATCTGCGACGCAAGCGATTGCGCCGGATGCGAAAGGTGTGACCTTTACATTTGATCTCACCGCGGGTCAAACGCGGATGCATACCGAGTTCGCCGACGAAACTGGCGAATTGTCAATCGGGGCGTATTACGTCTATGTGAAGCGGGTCATCTGAATAGGACTTACGCGCTTCACCAGTAGGTGCGGTTTGAAATTGTGCTATTAAAGCACAATTTGTCTTAGCTTTACATGCCGCACCGATCCAATGGTTATCAGCACCTTTAATGTCTAAAGCAGTGTAGGAAATCAACGGTATGAATGCCTTAGGGCATTCACCGGGGTTGAGCAGAACCCAGAAAAGCCATATTGATACCGCCAAGTACACTTCGGCACCCTACACCTTCATAGAAATCAAGGAAACTATAGCGAAACCCAACGCAAACTTAATGCCAATTTCCAGCGTTTCACGCCAAGCGTGTTGGGTTTCACTGGTTTCTTGGGTGTATACACGGGTATGTTAGACTTGATATATTTTGGCGGTTCGGCACTTGCTTTTCAACACTGTTCAACCCAACCTACGACATCTGAGATGATGGAAGGTGCTAATCGGTACAAGTGGGCGTGGCACTGGAAAACATATACTTTAATTCAGCCATTGACACACCGAGGCTCTTTTGCAGTGCTGTCTGCGTTAATCCAAGTTGTTCGACACCAAGGCTCTCTTCAAAGTCTTCTTGTGTTAGCCCAAAATAGTGGTAGCCTTGAACAACCATTTGCAGATACCATTTTGCGGGAGGTTCTGGGTTCGTGTACGCTTTTGCCATCCTGTAAAACATGAGATCGTCTTGGTAATATTTCCCGTAGTAGTCTGGGTAGCCTTCGTAACTATCAAGTGCTTTTTCGTGGTCTCTTGTGATTTGCCAGAGTCCACCGTGAACGAAACATCCGTCCTCAGGAATAATATCGGCGTGATAGTTGAAAACGAGACGGAAACCTTCGAGGAGGAACTTCCCTATACGAGTGATACCGGGGCATCGCTCTTGCATGTGCGAGAAGTTCATATTGGAGCCGTAGGCGAAATATTTCATCAATTGTTCCGTTTGCAAAGAGAGGTCCCCACGTGAGACAAACATGGGGACCTCACAATTGTTACCACGCCTTCAGTTTTCCCCAAAGGACAGAGAGTTTATCCGACGGTTCCACAGCAAAAGCGGTATGATAGATGCCGTCCTTCATAATACCCTGAATTTCATCTTCAGTGAGCGCATCGTTAAAGAGTCCGACCTCATCCATAATAACGGCGGAGAGGAAACCGGTGCCTCTATCAGTGGCGAGCCATGCGGTCTGATCTTGGTCTTGGAGTTGAAACTTCGGGACCTTTTGTGAAACTTTTTCTTCACCATCAATATAGATACTACAGCTTTCTCCGCTGTAGACGTTAGCAACGTGATACCATGTCCCATCCTTGACGGTCACGCCGCTGGCGATGTCCCAAGTATTCGTCCAGCTGCGGAGGAGATTTCCACCGTTTTTATAAGGCACATAGCGGTTGTTGCTCTGATCCCATATAGAGAAATAGTTCTGCTGACCGCCGATGTCGGTAAACTGTAGCCAAAGGGTGAAAGTCACCTTATCTTCAATAATGCCTTTACCCAGCGGAATGGTGACAGTTCCACCTTTCTTGATTTCAAGGGCACCATCAAACTTACCTTCTTCCCATTTACCTTGTGTAATCGCACCTTCACGTCCGTTTTCAGAAGCGTCTTCAGCGATATCGCCCTTGCCTTCATCGAGTAACCAAATACCAACGATTCTGTCTGGGTCAATCTCGGCGTGCGTGTAACTGATAGTAAGGCTTAGTACCAGGACAATGCAGAAAAATAATTTTGTTTCCATGGGTTTGCCGTCCTTTTGTATTAGGTGGGGAGTCGTAACCACGGATTCGCCCCACTGGCAGAAATGTGATTACTGTGTAATTGTGTTAGACTTGCCAAGAGCATTATAGGTTTAACCTGATTTCTGCTCGTCTGCGCCTCGGAATTTAATTTGACAAGGACCGAGAATTAGAGTATACTATAATTGCTCGCCGGGATGCTGGAATTGGTAGACAGGCTAGGTTCAGGGTCTAGTGTGCATTACGCGCGTAAGGGTTCGAGCCCCTTTCCCGGCATCTGTAGCAAGGACACTTGAAGCATGCAGATTTGTTTTTCAAACATATCTACATGCTTTATTCTTTTTTAAGGGTTTCTGGCACTAACCACAGAAAAATACCCACTGCGAGGTAGCCGATACCTCCTAATGCGAAGCCGGAATAGCTCAAGCCGAACAAATCGGCAAGATTACCGACGATAACCGGTCCCGCGGAACCACCGAAATCTCCCGTGAGTCTCCACAAGCCTAAGAATTCCCCTGTTCCCTCGCGCGGCGCGAGGTCTGCTCCAAGCGTCATCATTGTACCTGAAGCGATACCATTGCCCATTTTCATGAAGGTCGTTGTGAGCAGCAACCATGTAAATGTGCCTGTAAACGACATCAATACCATGCCAGTGGCAAAAATGCAAACACCCGGTACTGTCGCATATCTGCGACCAAATCGATCCATCATGTAGCCTGCGATCGGGAACATTGACATATCTACCGCCGAGGAAATCATAACCACTGATCGCACTTGCTGTGTTGTTAATCCAACGACCTCGTCGGCATAGAGCGGAATAATGATATTACAACCGCGGCGTAGCGTCTGTACACACACCTGCCCTACTCCAGCAGTAGCGAGGAGCCGCGCATGTTGACGCGATATCTGGATCAGTTGTTTAAGATACGGCACCTTCTTATCGGTGGTTTGATGTATGGTGCGACGTGTTTCTGGAATAAAAAACAGACAGAGGACAAAGTTCAACACCAAAATACCTGTATAAATAAAGAAGGGAAGGCGGAGGTTCACACCGAGGAAGATAGAGCAGAACTGACCGACGAAGGTGCCCATCCGATTTACACCGCCGAAGAGGGCAATTGCTCTCCCACGATTTGCGATGGGAATGACATCTGTCATATACGCATGCCGAGCGAGCATCCACAACGCCATTCCAATACCGCCGAATAATTGTGACACGATCAGTTGAAAGAAATGCGTCGCTGTGCCCATGCCAACGGTTGATATCCCTATCATTACCAAACCGAGCAACATCGACAGTTTGCGACCCAGCCGTTCCACCAAGATACCCGCTGGGATATTTCCAAGTACACCGACAGCAAGAACAACCGTTGTCAAGGTATAGGATAACTCAAACGATTTAACGTAAATTGAGAGCGTTGGTGAAACGATGCCCCCACCTATCGCCAACAAAAATGCTGGAATATAGATCGGAAGAATCAACGAGACTCGGCTAAATTTAGGGTTGTTCAATTTTGGATGACTTTCAGCACCACTGGCTTCCTAATGTGTTGTTTCCGATTTCAGGAAAACGGCGGACAAAGCGTCCATATAGTGCTTGTGGGTTGCTTCATCAAACAGGACAAACTGGATCTTTTTTGGCGCGACATTGTTCTCTTTGATAAAATCTTTTACCGCTGTCAGAGCAACGACTGCTGCTTTTTCTATTGGGTATCCGTAGATACCGGTGCTAATAGAAGGAAAAGCGATGCTCTGAATACTGTTGTCTGCAGCGAGTCGAAGGCTCTCTTGATAACAACTCGCAAGCAATTCTGGTTCACCTGAATTGCCGCCTTCCCACACCGGGCCGACTGTATGAATAACATATTTCGCGTGGAGATTACCACCCGGTGTGATAACTGCCTTACCTGTCGGACAGCCGCCTTCACGCCTACGAATTTCCCCACAAGCTTGCTCGATTTCGTCACCACCAGCGCGGCGTATTGCTCCATCCACACCGCCTCCACCGATGAGTTCGCTATTTGCTGCATTCACGATAGCGTCAACCTGTGCTTTCGTGATGTCGCCTTGAGTGAGCGATAAATCTGGTTCTGACGTCTGTGTAGTCATTGAACTGCCTCCTTGTTTTTCTTAGATAGGATTCGTTATCGGTTTCTCTGAATCAAGCCTGTCCTGTACAACTCCTGTAAAACAAAGGGTTCTATAGGACTATTATTTTTTAATTGGGCGTAACCAATACCTTGATCGATACAGAAGCGTTGCAAGTCGGCACAGAAAGTTTGCTGTTGCGCTTGGTATTGCGTTAGGATTTCGGTATTAAGTGTAATGGCTCTTGTTTCACCGGTTTCAGCGTCTTCGACCAACCAATCACTGCCTGTAGCCACGTTTTCCATGTGTGCTTGTGGATCTATTTCTTCTTGGCTCACCAGATGTATGGCTGTGATTAAGAATCCGCGTCCTAAGAGTGATTTGAAGTCTGCTGCGTAACTGTCTGGGTCCAAAAAATCCGAAAGGATGACAACCATTCCAGGGGACCGTTGATACATCGGGAGTTGCTTGAGGCACTCCGTCAATCGTGTTTGTCCATCTGCTGCAATTGCGGTGATTGCTTTTGTGAGCCTTGAGAATTGTGATTTGCCTGACGTGGGCGGCAGTGCTACCGAGAGGCGTTCGGTACAGGTGTAAATTGCGACACTGTCGGCGTGTGCTAAAGCTATGTAACCGAGTGCAGCTACAATCTGCTTCGCACATGTCAACTTGGTGGGTGTTCCGAATTCCATAGATCGGCTGCTGTCGAGGAGGAGTGCAAGTGGCAGATTCTCATCGGTATGATGGAGTTTGATAAATAGTTTGCCTAAGCGTGCATAAATGTTCCAATCGACATACCGTAGGTCGTCTCCAGGTTCATAAGCCCGATAATCGGCAAATTCCATACCTGTGCCACGGTTGAGACTTCGCCGTTCACCTCTGAATTTTCCTCGAAACGAGTGTTTCGCGCCGATGTGGAAGGGGTCAAGTTGTTTCAGGAATTGTGGTGTAAGCATTATTGGGAACAGGATTTGCAGTTATGTGTGTATATATTATGTAGTATGGCTTACAGTTATCGTGTAAGGGAGCGAGATTAAGGGACCTCACCATTGAGGAGAGGTGCGTTTTCGCGTCTTTGGTTCATTGAAGAGTCTATGTATTTTAATGATTCACTGTATTAGCGCAAGTTGCGAGTTGTAGCACAATCTTTTACATTGTGCATCTTAAGCACGCAACCTAACAGGATATACTACAAAACCCTGTGGATCCTCAACGTTTCCAGTGAAAAAAGTAACCCTATATGCCTAAAATCTTCTAAGTAGCAACTTGGGTTATATTAGCATGAGTCGTAAGAAAAAGACAAGGATTTTTGATATTTAACTTGACAGGTCGGAAAAAATGATGTATAATTTAGACACAGGAAAAGATGGACAGCGTGACTTGCAGGCACGTATTAAATCTGCAAATGCGGTCTTTAATTACCGCTCTGTTGCTTGTAAGTGTATGCTGTAGATAAATTTCGGGGCGTAGCGCAGCCCGGCTAGCGCGTCTGCTTTGGGAGCAGAAGGTCGGAGGTTCGAATCCTCTCGCCCCGACTCAAAACAGAATAAGGTTTTTAACACAAGCGCCTATAGCTCAATTGGATAGAGCAACGGACTTCTAATCCGTAGGTTGCAGGTTCGATTCCTGCTAGGCGTGCTTTTCATACGGCTCAAGGCAGCGTCAGCATGTGGTGGATGTAGCTCAGGGGTAGAGCACTTGACTGTGGATCAAGTGGTCGTGGGTTCAAATCCCATCATCCACCTTCATTCGTATCCGGGGGCTACCCGGCACCCTGCCCGTTACTGGGAAGGGGCGTTCAGGTGAATACGGACATTAATAGCGGTTGAAGGTTCGGTTCCTTCACGGCGCATTGCTAATGGAGTACCGAGGACCTATCGCACCAGAGTTAAGAGTGGATGCGTATAAAATGTGTCTCGGTATTAAAGACAGACAACAGACGCGCCGTTAGCTCAATTGGCAGAGCATCTGACTCTTAATCAGGCGGTTGAAGGTTCGATTCCTTCACGGCGCAATCCTTATAATTTAGGACGAATGTAAGGGAAAAATAAATTTTGCCGCGTCAACCAACAGCGGAATGCGCGTAAATCAGAATCAAAATCAACGGTATGAATGCTATAAAGCATTCCCCGGGTATAAAGCCTATAAAGGCTTTACCGGGTATGAATGCCTTAATGGCATTCCCCGGTCTCGCAGTGAGAGTCCGTGGAACAAAATTTGGGCGGGTGCTGGAATTGGTAGACAGGATAGACTTAGGATCTATTGGGGTTACGCCTCGTGAGGGTTCAAGTCCCTCCTCGCCCATAGTCGTAAGTTTTAGTCAGGACAATAGTTTATAGCAGTCAGCATTTCTAAGGCAACAACTCTCTCTTAAGTTCCGTTTTTCGAGTTTGGTAGTACTTAATAGCCGAAACTTTTTGTTTTTATAAGTATTGCCAAATTTTTCTATCGTTGGCTGTAAACGTGGCATCTGGTGCTTTGTTCACCTTAAAAGGACGGTTAGATTTCACAAGAAACCTAACTGCTACCGGTAGGAGGGATTTCCAAATCCCGACTGCTCTCCATCAAATCAAACTTGACGAAGCACTGGCTAACAGGGTGTCTATTTTGTGAAGTGTGTTAGTTCGCGTTTTGGTAGGATGAAATAGAAAGCGAACTGTGATTTAAAGTATCGGGGCTTTGTAGTCTCGGCATGAGGACAAAAGATTTGAAAGTTCAAATTGAAAGGTTGGATGCCACGCGAGTTCGTCTGGACATAGAGGTTCCTTCTGAAGACGTTAACGCAGCGTTGGCAGAAACTTATGAGACTTTGCGCTCGCAAGTCTCTATACCTGGTTTTCGCAAAGGACGCGTCCCTGTAGCAATCCTTAAATCTCGATTTCCCGAGTATGTCAGCACCGAAGCTGTCCGATACCTCGTTGCTCCTGCTTACGAAGAAGCAATTGATAGAGAAAGACTAAATCCGCTTGCCCAACCTACTTTTGCCCCTCCGCTCAATGAATTACAGGTTAAAGAAAATGAAACATTCGCATTTTCAGCCACGGTGGATATCCGCCCCAGTATCAGTCTCCCGAATTACGATGAACTCGTAGCAGATAAAAGTCCAGTTGATGTGCCTCGCGAAGACGTTGATGCCTATATTACACGGTTACAGGAGCAATCTGCGACTTATGAACCTCTTGATGTTGAACGTCCAGTAGAGGAAAATGACTGTGTACGGGTCGACTGGGAATGTGTTCGCAATGGTGAGCGCATAGACCCTGAATCGCGACAAGACGTTGACATAGAGCTCGGCGTCGCTGCAATACACGAAAAGCTTGAACAGGCACTGCTTGGAATGCAAATTGGGGATACAAAATCTGTGGATATTGAGTTTCCAGCAGAACACAATCTCGCTGAACTTGCTGGTAAATCTGCTCAATATGAAGTTACGCTCCATGCCATCACGCAAAAACAACTTCCTGATTTAGATGATGAGTTCGCGAAGGATCTTGGATATGAGAGTTATTCTCAACTTTATGGGTTAATATGGAATAATCTTGTTGAAGAGGAGACAAGCCTACAGGTCGACAAGCAGAAAGCGGAATTGTTGGAGCAGCTCATTGAAAAAATTGATATTGCCATTCCTGAGCCGTTGGTGGATCAGTATGTGCAACACACCCTTCAGAATGTCACACGGCAGTTAGAAAATGAACATAGAACGCCAGAAGAGGCTGGGATTGACATGGATACGCTGCCCGCTGAATTGCGGAAGGATGTTATTCAACAGACGAAGCAATCATGGATTTTTGAGACTATAGCCGAGAAGGAAGGCATTTCTGTATCTGATGATGAACTGGAGTATGAGATTCGGCGTGCTGCCGAGCAGCAAAATCGCGATGCGCAAAAATATGCTGCGCTCCTCAAATCAAGCAATCGATTAGAGGATTTTCGCGGGCAGCTGCAACACGAAAAAATCTATCAGTTCCTCATTAACCGTGCCTCTGCTAAACAGGCGTTGATAATTACGTGATCCAACTCACACGCTAAGGCATCGGATTTGACGGGGAGGCGTTAATAATTCTGCACGTCTTATAGCCAAAAGTTCGTAAGCCCAACCAACGGGCCGGGCTGGATATACGCCAAGGATTGTTTTTGCAAAACTTGCCTGACCGAACCGCAAGGAAAGTTAAAGAAATGAATCTGATACCTGTCGTCGTTGAACAGACAAGCCGGGGCGAACGGTCATACGATATTTATTCTCGCCTGCTTGAAGATCGTATTATCATGATTGGGACTCCCATTAATGATGATGCCGTTGCAAATATCGTAACAGCACAGATGCTTTTCCTTGAAGGAAAAGATCCAGATGCCGACATTGTGCTCTATATTAACACTCCCGGTGGTTCTGTGTCTGCCGGTTTGGCGATTTACGATACAATGCAATACATCAAAGCAGATGTACAAACTTGGTGTTTGGGGAGAGCCTATAGTATGGGGGCTATCTTGCTCGCTGCGGGTGCACCAGGCAAACGCTATGCGCTACCACATGCGAAAGCACTTATTCATCAACCAATAGCGAATGGCATTGGTGGGCAAGCTTCAGATATCAGTATTCATGCGACGGAAATTTTACATGAGCGAGATCGACTGTACGCTATTTTAGCCAAACATACCGGTCAAGATGTTGAGAAAATTGCCGCCGATGCCGACAGAGATTTTTATATGACTTCGGAACAGGCACTTGAATATGGCTTGGTTGATCAGGTTGTTACGCAACGTGCCGTCCAGCAGGATTGAAGTTTGATTCGGCTATTGGCTATTAGGGCGTTCACTTTGAAAGCCGAAGCCATTTTTGGCAATTGGTAATTGGATAACTCGGAAACCTCTTTTTTTCTTGCCAATTGCTATCTGCCAATTGCTAATTGCTAATTGCCAAGAGAGGAGAAATCTGTATGTCACAATCCATCCATCGTGAGTTGTTCTGTTCTTTCTGCCAAAGGGATAGTACACAAGTTCGGCGCCTCCTACAAGGCAGAGAAGCAAATATTTGCGTTGAATGTATTGTCCGGCTGTCAGCATCTACTGCAGAAGATGCTGCTTGTGCATTTTGTAGGCGCGATAATACAGAAGTTGAAAGACTCTTTAATGGCGTTGACGCGAATATCTGTGAAAAATGTCTTGCTGAGTGTATCGCTGTTTGTAACGACATTCTCGCTCACCAGCCAGATGGTAGCTTTGATGTGTCGATGGAAGAAGATTCAGAGGAACACCACGGGGTTGGTAGCAGACAGCGTTCACGGGCAAAGCGTGTACAAGCCCGAGATGCTGCCAGCGCAACGCATTCGGAGACACAAACGCAACAAGAGGCACTCGCACGACCGCCTACGCCTAAAGAAATAAAAGCAAAACTTGATGAATATGTAATAGGTCAAGAAGAAGCAAAAAAGAACTTATCTGTCTCTGTTTATAACCACTATAAGCGCTTACATCATGGCGAAACTGCGGATGAAGTTGAATTAGACAAGAGCAATATCTTGCTCATAGGTCCAACGGGTACAGGAAAAACACTACTCGCCCAAACGCTCGCTAAAGTTTTAGATGTTCCTTTTGCTATTACCGATGCAACAACATTGACCGAAGCTGGCTATGTTGGTGAGGATGTTGAAAATATCATCTTAAAATTGATACAGGCAGCGGATGGCGATGTTGCCCGCGCTGAAACGGGTATCATCTATATTGATGAAATTGACAAGATTACACGTAAGTCCGAGAACCCGTCGATTACCCGTGATGTCTCTGGTGAAGGCGTCCAGCAAGCATTGCTTAAAATTCTTGAAGGGACGACAGCGAATGTGCCGCCGCGTGGGGGTAGGAAACACCCACACCAAGAGATGATTGAGGTCGATACCACCAAAGTGTTATTTATCTGTGGTGGGACCTTTATCGGGTTGGAAAAGGCAATTAAGGACAGGCTCGGAAAACAGAGCATCGGCTTTGGGACTGCTATACAATCCAAAAATGAAACAAGGATTCATGAGATCCTTGCCCAGGGAACACCGAAGGATCTTATTAAATACGGTTTTATACCGGAGTTAATTGGGCGACTGCCGATTGTCACAACCCTCCACGAGTTAGATGCCGCGGCGTTAATTCAGATTCTTACTGAGCCGAGGAACGCCCTTGTGAAACAATATAGTCATCTTTTGGCTTATGAGGGTGTGGAGTTCCACGTGACCGATGCAGCACTAACTGCTATCGCAGATGAAGTGATCGAACGAGAAACAGGGGCGCGCGGGTTGAGAGCGGTTTTTGAAAAGATTATGCTTGATACGCTCTATCGTCTTCCTTCGCTTGAAGATGTCGAAGCCTGTCATATTACCGAAGACTCTGTGCGCAAGAGTGAACCACCGCAACTAATCTACAGAAAATCCGAAGAACTGAAAACTGCATAATGGTTGTCAGTTCGGATTGCTGTGCAATCCTTTCGGTTATCAGTAGGAGGGGCTTGACACGCGTCAATTGCTCCTAACTGATAACCGACAACTGAAAGCCTGCGCAGCAGGCGAACCAGTAACCGAAAAGGATAAGAATCATGAACTCGACAGCAACGAAAGAATATGAAACGGTAAGTTTACCCGTTATCTATTTGCCTCCGGATTTTGACACAATCTTTCCGAGGACGAAATCTGTTTTAAATGTCGCTCGCAAAATGGGCGTTGCAGCGACGCATGCTGCGCTCCGTTCAAAGCGGCATGTACTTCTTCTCCACCAAAAAGTGGAGTTGGATGAAGAGGAAGAAGCAGCACCCGAACACCTCCACGCTATTGGTGCTGTCGCGAATATCATTGAATCTTATGAACCTGGCGACGGCACTATCCGTATTGCTATTACAGCCGAGCAACGCGCGATTGTCCTCCGTTATACTAAAGCTGATGACTTTCTAAAGGCGGACGTGCAAATTGTGCATGAGGAGATAGGCTTGGCGAATACCTCTGAGTCTCTCATGAAAGAGGCGAGGAAACTTTTCAATAGTTACGCAAAAGCGCGACAGAAAGATCAAGGACAAGGCTCGCAGTCCCATGCATTGACCTCCGAAGAAGTCAAACGCGCTATTACGGAACAGGAGGAGCCTGGACATCTCGCTGATACGATCGCTGGATTTCTAAATCTCACAGCACCAGAACGTCAAGATGTCATTGATGAGCTTAACCCTATCAAGCGGCTCCAACTCATCATTCAGTACTTGAAGGAAGGGATGGAGCGGAATGAGTTACGCGATGACATTCATAATCAGGTCCGCGAATCAATTCAGAAAACGCATCGTGAATTTTACCTGCAAGAACAAATGAAGGTTATCCAGAAAGAGCTCGGTCGCGATGATATCGCTGAAGTTGACGAACTGCGAGAGCAGGTGAAAAACGCAGGGATGTCCGAAGAAGCGGAAGAGA
The DNA here is from genome assembly GCA_022826805.1 of Candidatus Poribacteria bacterium. Classification (GTDB taxonomy): domain Bacteria; phylum Poribacteria; class WGA-4E; order WGA-4E; family WGA-3G; genus WGA-3G. The sequence continues at coordinate 141,947 of JAJDUH010000044.1, read as the reverse complement.
AGGCACTCAAGGAGCTTGATCGACTCTCACAGATTCCACCACAATCCGCTGAATCTGGCGTCATCCGTACTTATGTTGATTGGATACTCGCACTACCGTGGAAAGAGAGTACTGAACATCAACTCCACCTGCCTGAAGCTGAACGTATACTCGACGAGGACCATTATGGGTTGGAGAAGCCGAAAGAGAATGTACTTGAATATCTCGCTGTTTTGCAACTCGTCAAACATTTGAAAGGCCCTATTATCTGTCTCGTCGGTCCGCCAGGCGTTGGAAAGACTTCACTCGGTAAATCGGTTGCTCGTGCCACCGGTAGAAAGTTCGTTAGAATGTCCCTCGGCGGGGTACGCGATGAGGCTGAAATTCGTGGGCACAGACGCACCTATATCGGCGCGATTCCAGGTCGAATTATCCAAGGGCTCCGAGATGTCAACTCAAAAAATCCGCTGTTTCTACTTGATGAGATTGATAAACTGAGCTCAGATTTTCGTGGAGACCCCGCATCAGCACTCCTTGAAGTGCTTGATCCAGAGCAGAATTCGACTTTCCGAGACCACTATATGGATATTGCGTTTGACCTCTCTGATGTGATGTTCATCACAACGGCTAACACCCGTGTCACGATTCCGCCGCCGCTCCAAGACCGTATGGAGATTATCGAATTGCCGGGTTACACCGATTTCGAGAAACATAACATCGCTACTTTCACACCGAATGGTCTTATACCGAAGCAGCTTGAGCGCCACGGGCTTTCATCTGATAACATTGCTTTCACCGACGAAGCTATCTATGAGATGATTCACAAATACACGCGTGAGGCTGGTGTACGAAGTCTCGAACGGACAATCACAACTGTCATGCGAAAGGTAGCGAAAGAAATTGTCACTGAAGAGAAACCTGACTTCAATATTGAGATAACGCCAGCGAATTTGAGCGACTATCTGGGCCCGGCGAAATGGACCCGCACAAAAGCTGAAGAAAGCGATGAAGTTGGAGTCGCTACGGGGCTGGTATGGACACAGATTGGTGGCGACATTGTTTCCGTTGAGGCGACAACAATGCCGGGCGAAGGCAAACTCAATATGACAGGGCAGCTGCAGGAAGTGATGCGCGAATCAGTCCAAACGGCTGTTGCATACATTCGATCCCGTGCGGATTCTTTTGGAATCTCTGAAAAGCAGTTTGAGAAGCAAGATATTCACATCCACATTCCAGAAGGTGCTGTACCGAAAGATGGTCCCTCGGCAGGTATCACTGTTGCTACTGCCATTCTCTCTGCCTTAACAGGAAAATCTGTCCGAAAGGATGTCGCTATGACCGGAGAGATTACGCTCCGCGGCAGAGTGCTACCGATCGGTGGCTTAAAAGAGAAGGCGCTTGCCGCCTACCGTAACGGTATTTTCGACATCATCATTCCAGGAGAAAACGAGAAAGATGAAGTTGATATTCCGACCGAGATTCGGGAGGGGATCCGTTTCCACAAAGTCAACGATATGACGCAGGTACTGGAACAGGCACTCAGGGAACCAATTGTGGAATCCGAAGTTCCTGTAGAAGTACCGGTTGCCTCTCAACCGTCTGTGTAGCGCCAGGGTTTCTTATTTGTTGCGGTGAAGGATAGAACCCTTTTAGAAACGCTATTAGGCTTACAAGGTCTGCAGAGAGAAAACTTAGAAATGATGGCAGCCTGCAACAACCGCGCAGGCGACTCTTGAGCGAAATTATTATTAAACCAAGTGTTTGATTGAACGCTTGCGAATCGTTAAAAAGATGCGATTGGACAAATTTCTACAGGTGAGCCGCCTCGTAAAACGACGGACGATTGCCAACACGCTCTGTAGCAGAGGGGCAGTTAGGGTCAACGGACACATCGCAAAAGCCGGGAAAATGCTCGCTATCGGTGATGTGATCCGTTTGCCGAAAGCCGAACCCATCCCACCTGTTACTGGGAAGGGGCATCCCGATGGAGAGGAAACTGTTGAACCTGAATATGAGGTTCTTGAGCTGCCTTCGGGGAACGTCTCGCGTGCCCGTGCCACAACACTCTATCGCAAAATTAGCCCGTAGCCTCTATCTCTTGATGGTAATTAGCGGACAGCAATTAGGGCGTTCCGCTACGCTCCACTTATGGCAATTCGCAGAGAGCAAGAAAGAACAGAGAGATTACGAGTTCCGAATGACCTCTTGCTAATAGTTAATCGCTAATTGCCAAGTGCCAACTAACTTGATCAAGGAAGAGAACCGTGCAATGACTCGCGAAGATGTCCAAATCCGACACGAAGCAGCGGAAACCCACCCAACAAGTACGTCATCCGATGTACGTACACCAAAGATTGGAGTGACGATGGGCGATGCAGCTGGCATCGGTCCCGAGATCATCGTCAAGGCACTCGCATGTAAAAGCATATATTCGGTGTGCCGCCCGATCGTCATTGGTAGTCCAGATATTTTTCGGGAAGCGGTTGTTCGATTCACTCCCCCTAATGTCCCACAATTAAAACTCAATATCATCGAAACGCCGGCGCAGGCGATTGCAACACGCGGGACAATTGATGTTTTGAGGGTCTCTTCGCTCTCTCCACAAGATATTTCCATCGGCACTATAGATGCCAGTGCTGGTGGTGCTGCTATCAAAGCGATTGAAACGGCGACACGTCTTGCAATGGGCGGTGAACTGGACGCTATTACAACCGCGCCGATCTGTAAAGCTTCTATACACCGTGCCGGAATGCCCTATCCTGGACACACAGAAATGCTTGCCGCATTAACCAACACACCCGATGCAGTGATGATGCTCTGTACGGCTGGTGCCCTGTTGCCCGAACCTATTTTGGGTACAACCCGTGCCAAACCAATCTACGATAGGGTCTCTCTTGCTGTCTCTTTTGTGACGAACCATATTGCCTTGGCTGATGTGCCAAAGCACTTATCTGTCCAACGAATCGCTGATGTTATTCGCATCACCCATCGTGCGCTTATGCGTAGTGGTATTTCTGAACCACGGCTCGTTGTTGCGGGACTGAATCCACACGCTGGTGAAGAGGGCATGTTCGGAAAAGAGGAGACGCAATTTATCTGTCCAGCCATCGAGCAGGTACAAGCACAAGTCGGCAGAATAGACGGACCGCTCCCCGCCGATGCACTTTTTGTGAAAGCAATACAAGGAGAGTGGCACGCTGTTATTGCTATGTATCATGATCAGGGCAATATCCCGATAAAGCTTTTGGGGTTCGGTGAGATTGTAAATGTCACTTTGGGTTTGCCGATAGTTCGCACGAGCGTTGACCACGGCACTGCGTTTGACATAGCTGGTAAAGGGCTTGCTAACGCAACAAGTTTGGTAGCAGCGCTCAGGTGTGCTTCACAACTCACAAAGTCGTAGACTCACAAACTGTAAATTATGAAAAAGACTTACATTTTTGTATTGATAGTTCTTGTACTCTATGCTGATTCAATGTCCATTGCGATAGGACAGACATATCCAGCGTCACCTCTAAGGGTGCTTTCGATCACAGGGGATATACTCACGGCGCGTTTTGAGTTACCAGAACTTCAGATAAAGACCCCTTCCCCTTCTGTTGCAGGAGATGCTGCAGATTTGGGAACCGAGATCCATTTTGCGGGTGCAGATCGAACGCTTGACGTAGGTAGACCTCGACTCCCTATCTACGCCCAGTGCATCGGGATTCCTGTCGCTGGAACCCCGATTGTTACAGTCATTCAGGCTCGTCCAGAGGTAAGAAGTGTTGAGAATGTACGTGTCACACCCGACGACCCCATTTTTCCAACTTCGGTTTCTACACCTCGCCGTGCTTTGCAAGGATTTTATCCCTCGAAACTCGTAGAGATTATCCCCAGCGGCTTTGTACGTGATCAGCGCATCGCCAGCCTGCAAATCAACCCAGTGCAATACAATTCACGGACAAAACAGTTGCGAATATTCACGTCTGTGACGTTCCGCATTAATTTTCCCTACGCGCCAGTAGCGGGCGGAACATCTGTCGGCAACACATTTTCTCCTGCTCAAAAATCTGTTCAAGGTGCCAGTCCCGTCTTTGAGAGCATGTTCCGGGATACATTGCGAAACTACGAGCAAGCGAAATTGTGGCGGAGTCGGCGGCGGATGTCCTATAGTGCCGCGCGTGGGAACAACATTCCTGGGGCACCAGCATTAACGGGTGCTAACACATACCGCTTTAAAATCCCGGTTGTCAAAACAGATCTCTATCGCATTACTTATAATAACATTAAGGCTGCTGGTGTTGAACCAGAGGATATTAATCTTGATACACTTCAGTTGGAAAGCGGGGGACAGAAACAGGGCGTTTACATCTTTGATGAAAATGAAAACGATGTCCTTGACACTGGTGAACAGATCGTCTTTTACGGGCGTGCATTGTCGGACAATAAATTTACTGATGAGAATGTCTATTGGCTCCTTTTTGCTTTGCGCGGAGCACCTGCCGGAAATCTTGAGCCTTCCGGTGTGACGACGCGAGACGCGACACCACGTACGGAAAACTTGGTAGCGCCAACCGCCTTTCTAACACGCGAACGTTTTGAACAAAACGTGCATCACGATACTTTGTCCGGTGTTGATGTTAAGTCTGAACTTGCTGATCATTATTTCTGGGTTTCCTTCCGTGGTGGAAATATTAACACGAGTCGAAAGGATTTCCCTATAGAATTGCCTATGGCAGTACCGCGTCTTGAGGTCAATCGCAATGCACTCCTACGTCTCAAGTTCCAAGGAGCTTCCCGCAGAGGGTCGGCACTCCACTTGGCACGAATCTCCTTCAATGGACTTCAACTTGGTAGGATTGAGGAGTGGAAACGTCAAGCGTCGCAGATCGCAACCCGCAATATTCCACAGGCGCGCATCCACCATAACCAAGTGAATTTTATGCGTATTGATGCACTTGATGCGAATAAAACCCCCGCAGGTTCCACTGATTTCTATCTGGATTGGTATGAACTCGATTATTGGCGGAACTTTCAGGCAAATACCAACCGCTTGGAATTTAATACCAATACCGAACCTCGCAACCGCGGTAAAGTCCAATATCGGGTGAGTAACATTTTCCAGGAAACGATAGATGTGTATCAGCTTGATGATAACGGCATTACGAGTAAACTCACTGGCGGTGAGGTTTCTCGGAGAGGTGCCAGTTATCAAATCCTCTTTGAGGATACCGTCAATCGACATACGCGCTATTTTGTCATAGGTCGTACCGCTTATCGCAGTATCAATGCCCTTGTTCCGACACCACCAACGTTGCTTCGGAACCCCGCCAATCAAGCTGACTACGTTGTCATAACACATCCGACCTTTACTAAGGCCATCCAGCCTCTTGTTGAGTTCCGGCGTTCACAAGGTTTAACTGCTATGGTGGTTGATATTGGCGACATCTACAACGAATTTAGTGATGGTCTTTTCAACCCGCTCGCTATTCAAAAGTTTCTCCGATATGTCTATAACAATTGGCAACAGCCTGTTCCTACTTACGTTGTTCTGATTGGGGATGCTCACTACGATTACAAGAGGGCTACCGTTGAACTTTATCGTCGAGATCCATCATTCCGAGGCACTTATAACCTCTATCCAATCTTCGTGCCGACGTTCCACGGTTGGTCACCTGAAAGTGGTGAAACTGCTATGGATCAGCGCTTCGTCAACGTCAGTGGTGATGATGCGCTGCCTGATATGCTAATTGGGAGACTCTCTGTTCAAAACCCTGAAGATCTCACAACTATGGTTGAAAAGATCATCAACTATGAAAAGAATCTTAAAACAGGATCGTGGCAAGGTACATTAATCCAGGTAGCTGATGATCACACGGACAACCCGTCCGATGGCGTTTTTGAGGTATCGCGCGACCAACTAATAGAGGAAATTATACCGGTAGGCTACAACACCCGCCAAATCTATCTCCGAAAGATTAGAAGTCCAGAACTTACACGCTTCCGAATCCGTTCCGCAATCAATCAAGGCGCGCTCCTAATTGAGTACACGGGACACGGTGGCATTCAAACTTGGGCGGATGAATCTATTTTCCGGCTTGAGGATGTTCTCGAATTACGAAACCGAAACCTGCCTTTTGTTATAACGACAACCTGCCTTAATGGGCAGTTTGATAAACCGCAGCAGGCAGGAAACCATTGTCTTAGTGAGCAATTTTTGTTGGGTGAACATGGTGCTATTGCGGCGCTTTCGGCAACGCGCTTGACGTATGGGGCAGCAAATGCTGAGTTTGACGAGGATCTCTTTGAGGCTTTATTCGAGGTCGGTCGCGCCGGGAATTTAGATACAGGGTTTCAGACACCGTCCACTTCAGCGACAGTAGGACATGTTATTGCCAATGCGAAGATTAGTTTTCTTACCCGTATCAGGAACACGCAGTGGATTCCCGGTACCGAGCAATATACGCTCTTTGGTGATCCAGCATCTCGCCTCGCCCTCCCCGAATTTGATATAAAGGTCGAATTGGAACGCATCGCAGTCAACAAGACGCATGAGATTGTCATAAAGGCGGGCGAGGTAGGTATAATTGAAAATTCGGAGATTGGGGTTACAGGAAGTCCGACTTTCACCCGTGCTTCCGATTTTAGTACAGAATCACTTTCTGCTGTCGCGGTCTTCGCAAATAATTTCGACGATGACCTTAATAATGAACTATCCCCACGGACCCGTGGTAGAGTTTGGCAGGGCGAATATGGAACGATTCGCATTGATGTTCCAAATAGCGCGTTACCGGGCGGCGGTGTCGCTCGCGTCTTTGCTTATGACGATATCCGTGCCGCTGTCGGCGGTGCCCGATTCTGGGTCGAAACCCCGGTTGTACACGACATTCGAGAAACACTCGACATCAAAGTCACCGATACGCTCAATATCAGTGCCCTTATTGTTGATGATCGCGGGCCAGCGGGTATACGAAGTATCAACGTCTTATGGGATGATACCGCTACCTTCAAAGACGAAACAATACCTATGGTTAAAGCCCCTGTACCCCTTGGTGATGTGCCGCTGGGTGGACAGTGGTATCAACTCCAAACACCTATCCCGCTTCCGCAAGGCGGACGGCAGGTCCGATATCGAATCCTTATCACTGATAGGACAGGGCATGAGATAGCCATTCCATCGAAATTAGAACGTAATATCGTTAAAGTCCCCGAAGGTCCCAATATTGCTGTTGGTACGGATGAAGCAGACAAGGCACCTATCCGATATGAGTTTGATGAAGAGAAAAACGGCTACCAACTCGTCGCGGAAATCGTCAATGCCGGTGGTCGTCCTGTTCGCGCTGATATTGAGGTAGTGTTTGCTGAGGGCAATCCGGATGCAGAAGGGGATAGCATCATTGACGAAGATGCTAATATCTTAGGGCGTCTGACCATCAAACCCACTGATTGGGTGGAGGGCACATTTGTATTGCAATATGTGACCGCGACGCTGGAACTTGAAAAGCCTCTTGTAACGGGTGTACACAAAATCTATGTCATCGCAGATCCTGATGATCCAGGAATTGATGACCAAATCCTCGGGAATGTCCAAGAATCGCGCCAATTTGATAACAAACAACACGTCTCTTTTATTGTCAATGAGTTTAATTATAAACCACAAGAGGAACTAACAGCGTTTAGTTTGGATAGGGTGTTTGACATCCATTTCCCGACGAATGCACTCGACACTGAGGTAAAAGGTAATGCTGGTGTTCCACTTTCTGTTTCTTCACAGTCGCCTACTGATCCATCCCAACCGGATATTCGATTCGCACCCATTCCGCGGGTTGCTGCACTCCGGCGCGGACTCATCCGACAGGGAACAGAGGTCGCCCAATACTACGAACCCACCTTTCGTACAGGTATAACAGAACTCGCTAAACCAGCTGAGATCAAGCTCCGCTTCGATGTGAGTGCTCTGGAGGATATTGTTCGGGAAGAGACATTGCTCCAATCTGGGACACCAGCATTTCAAGCAGCGTTGGCGGAAACTGCCGATCAGTTGGCTGTCTATGCCTGGCAAGCGGATTTTTCGGCGTGGCGGCGTTTGTCATCTCAAATTGGTTACACCTCTGAAAAGGATTTTCTGCTCGAAAACTATGTCACGCCGACGCAAATGGAGAATGCCAGCGAGCAGGAATTGGAGGCTTCCTTTATTAGGATTAATCCGAATCTTACGCCTGCTGGGACTTGGGTAGTTCTATTTTTGGATACTGATGAATACGAAGTGTTTCTCCAGCGGAAGGGAGAATCAACTGTGCAGAAGCTTGATCAGGCGGGGCAATTAGATAATCCGTTCAGAGAGGAAGGTTTCGGTTTAGAGTTGCGGATCCCACGACAAGAGAGCACGCCGTTAGGGGTCAATTACACCTTTGAATTTGCCGATATTCTTGCTTTTAAAACCGATTATAACCCACAAGGCGATGTCGTTCTTAGGCGCACGTGGAACACTAACATGGGTAATGGCAATGCCACGGTGGAGAGTAGACCCGGAGCCAAGGGGGAATTCGCAATAGGCGATTGGTTTATCTTCTTTGTCGAACCTGAACGCTATGAACTTCGCGATGCTTCTGCCGAACCTACGCATTACCCGAATGGGGTTAAAATCAGAGGCAAGGTAAATGAACCGATTTATCTCAGTCACCTCGGATTGGAGATTCTCGTCACTGGGAGTTCCGAAAGCTTTGAATTCGGTGATAAGATTAAGTTTAGCAGTGCTCAGATTGGAACCATTACAGCGGAGGTCAGCGAGCTTACACAATTTGCGCTCATGCGGAGCACCGATACTGAGCCGCCTACGTTCAATATATGGGTAGATGGCATTCAACCGCAAACCGGGAGTGTGATTCCGCCACGCCCTACTATCTCTATCGTGTTGGCAGATGCCAACGGTATTGATACAGAATTCTTTACCTTTGAAAGAAAAAAGGATGGAGGGCCCTTTGAACCTGTCACCGACTATGAACTTCGGGTACAGGAGAATACGCAGACGGTGCCGGTTGATTACCAACCAATTCTCTTTCCGGGCGAACATACGTTTAATATCACTGTGCGGGATTTCAATGGAAACACTGTCGGGGACGACGAGGGAATCATTAGTTACAGATTTTTTGTCACTGAAGCCCCCGACCTCACACCTCCTACTATTGACGTCCAAATAACTGCACTCGGCACAGGTTCAGCGCGTGAGCCGGTCGACGAACCCTTAATAGATGGCGCAGTACTCACAGAACAACCCAGGTTTAAAATTACACTCACCGATGACAGTGCCCTTGACGAAACCTCTTTTCGTCTCGATTTCGGTAATCTATACGAAACCCTTGAACTGTTAGAGACGAGTGATTATACCGAAACCTTTGATCCTGCCGCGCCAGCAGACGCCGCTATCACTTATGCCCCGGATCTCGCTAATGGTGAGTATCAGTTCCAGATCACTGCTGCGGATACCAGTGAAAACACAGCGGAACTTGCTGTGACCTTTATCTTAAATGAGGAGGTCACACTGAGTGAGGTATTCAACGTTCCAAACCCAACGGTTGATGGAAAGACCTTTTTCACCTATCACCTTGCACAAGCACCGGACACTGTCACAATCAAAATTTACAGCGTCAGCGGTAGACTGCTGCGCACACTTGCTGATGCGAGTGCCAAACGCGGAGTTAACGAAACCCGTTGGGATGGTAGGGATGAGACGGGAGTGCGGTGTGCCAACGGTGTGTATTTTTATCGGGTCATTGCCCGCACGGAAGATGGAAGTAAAATTGAGCAGATAGGGAAACTTGCCATTTTACGTTGAATGATTATTGGTTGTTAGTTGTTGGTTAAAGAGGTTTCTGATTATAGTAAAGCCCATAATTATTTGTGCATTCGGCGGGCACCGTAGGGGTTAGGTAACCCAACCCCTACGAGGGGTGTGTAGATCTCTACCGTGGAGACGAGACGTATTTTCGGACTTCACTTACTTTATTGCAATGGTGAATAATCCGTCGGTTCCAGGATTTTGGAACCCGCCACGTTTACCAACGGACCGCCGACTTCGGTCAGTCGTTTCGCTTCTTGCCATGCGGGATCAGCAATGAACGCGTCCCACGCTCGCTGATAGTGTCCTAAATCCTCAAAAGCGAGCATGTAGATAAGCTCTGTTGTTGTTGACTCACCGATAGCGGTCTCCCAAAAACCGATAACCTTCATCCCGTGCTTTTCAAACAAGGGGACAGTGATGTTTGCAAACCGGTCGTTCAGGTTTTTCATTTTTCCCGGCACGACCTGATACGTGCGTAGTTCATAAATCATTTTTCTAATTTTCCTTTTCCACTGGTAGGAGCGGTTTCAAATTGTGGTATTAAAGCGCAATTTGTCTTAGCTTTACATTCCGCACCGATCCTCTGGTGGGAAATATCTTTATTGTCAAAGATACGTGTTTCAACACAATTTTGCGTAAGTCCTATTCATCACAAAATTCCGTACTTATCATAAACTTCCCGAAGTGTCGCACCGGCGCGGAGTTCGTCTCGTGTGCGGTTTTCACCGCTCACCTTTGCCAACGCTGCCTCAATCACTTCTACTTCCACCGCTTGTGGAATAACAACGAGGCCATCTATGTCCCCGAAAACGATGTCACCTGGATTAACCGTGACACCACCACATTCGATTGGAACATTGTATGCCATCACATCGCCACGTCCGTAAGAATCAATAGGCGATAAACCCGTCATAAACACAGGGAACTGCATCGCCATGATCTGGCGAGCATCTCGGATGAAGCCTTCGATGACAGCCCCACGCGCCCCACGCGCACGTGCTGCCGTTGAAAGGAGTTCGCCCCAAATGCAGATGCGTGGACTCTCGTTAGTGGAACAGACAAGCACATCGTTCGGTTTAAGGCTGTCCACCGCCGCGATTTCCTGCTGGTAGGGTTCATCTGGCATCTCGTAAACCTCTACGCATAGCACAGGCATCGCCCGGCCCACGACAATCGCATCAGGATACAGCGGACGGATTGTGTGTCGTAGTACCTGCTCGCGGTACCCGGCTGCGTCCAAAGCGTCCGAAAGGACAGCAGCGTATAGCTGCTTTTCCATCATATCAAACAGTTCTGTATCGTCTCGCCCTTGTTTCTGTTCGTTGGACATGCAGAAGCCTCCTCTCGTTAAATAGGTGTCGGTTACATAGTTGTCGGTTCGCCTGCTACGCAGGCTTTCGGTTGTCGGTTCCGGCGTTTATAAAAGGACGTTCCCTGCTCGATATGTGACTGAAAACCGAAAGTGAACGCACTGAAAACCGATGACCTTTCCTCCGACAACTGATAACCGAAGACTGAAAACCATTTAATAATTCTGATAACCGACTTCTTGGAGGCGCGCCGCTTTCTCCGCGACACCATCACTCAACTTTTCTTTGTATGCTAACAATTTTGCATCCAGTTCAGGGAATTGGAGTGCCAGGATTTGGACAGCAAAAAGTCCAGCGTTTCGTGCACCGCCGGATCCAATTGCCATCGTTCCGACAGGGATACCTGGAGGCATCTGCACTGTTGCATAAAGGGCGTCCACACCGTTGAGCGGACCACCGTCAATTGGGACACCAATCACTGGTAGTGTTGTGTGTGCTGCAATAACACCGGCAAGGTGCGCTGCGCGTCCGGCACCAGCAATAATTACTTGTCCGCCTTCTGCTTTGATTTTTTCCGTCCACGCGACTGTCCGTTCTGGTGAACGGTGCGCCGAGGAGACGGTTATCTCAAATGGGACCTCAAATTCCTCTAAAATCTTTGCGGCTTCTGCCATTTTCTCTAAGTCGGAATCACTTCCCATTACAATACCAACAAGGGGAGTTTTCTGTTCTTGAAGCGACATATCTTATCAGTTATCGGTTTTCAGTTATCGGTTTTCAGTTAAAAAACTGGGCGTGACAACTGATGGCTGACAACTACTCCTTTCTATGAATAAATAATGTGTGAATTTCTCTCAATGATAAGTGGTTCAGGACCGCCGGCAGGAAAGTTGGATGCCCACTCGTTCGGATCGTAATCGCGAGTGACAAAACAGGCGCGATGCACCGGCACAGCGTGTGTCAGCCCGATTCGCGTTGCCATTTTCACGCATCCATCGTAGAATGGGAACTCACCTTCGGTGGGATGATTCGTCAGGAAACCGACATCTGGTTTGTGTGCTGCCACTGCCGAAATTAGTTTGTTATGCTCGGCGAAATTGTTAATCGGATCGCCACTGAAGTAAAGTGTTACGCCGTTGCTGGCGATGATGTAGCCTAAATGCGTGACATCGGGGGGTGCTATATCCGCGGACGGGTCACCGTCGGGCGGTTTTGCATAAACGGCATGCACAGTGAGTCTGTTTAGCGTTACTGATTCTCCCGCTCGGATCTCTGAAATGTTCTCTGTCGAGACATCTGTTTCTTCCGAGATTTGGCGTGTGCTCTCTTCAGGTCCAACAAACCGAGTGGCATTGGAAGTTTCCCAGATGCGGCGTATGGTTTCTGAGCAGGTGTGATCTCCATGCGCGTGAGTCAAGAGAACAAAATTAGTTGGAAGTGTTGATTCATCGAGTGGGGGTTGGGTATGAATAAAACGGTCGGCGGGACGTTCCCGCGGGAAATAGGGATCAATTTGGACAATCGTGCCCGCTGAATCTTTCAGCGCGAAACTGCTCTGTTCAAACCAGTGAACAGCAACAGCACCTTCTGGCACCTTTAAGTCAACAAGTGAATGCATATTAATTCCTTTTTTTATCGTTGTCGGTTGTCGGCTGTCAGTTGTCGGGACGTTCTTATGGCGATTGCTAAAGTTATTAATGTCCACAGTAGGCTCTGGGCTGATAAACGAAAGTGAGCGTAGCGAACGTACTGATGACTGATAACCATAATAGAGATAGACACCAAACGCACCGGCAATTGATCCTAACACGTCTGCAACCCAATCCGCAATGGTAGCAAATCTGCCCGGGACGAAGGTCTGATGCCATTCATCGCTCGCGCCATAAAGAATCGAGAGCAGTGCTGCGATATACCATACCAATTGTGATGGTACTATTGAAGGTTTCGCCCCTACAAAGGCGCGTGTGAGTAATCCACCGAGTATGGCATATTCGATAAAATGGTAGAGTTTGTCAATTGTCAGCCACTCAAACTCCGGCATCGGGAGCGGTGGTTGCTCCATGGACGAGATGACGAAAATGAGGACCATGTACAGAAGGGGCGGTGCCCAATACTTCAAGATTCGCATATTGTATTGGCAGTCAGCGATCAGGGCGCATTCCTTATGAAGTTTAAGAATTTAATCGGGTAATACCAATTTATCCCGATCAAGGAATCAAGGAGGTGCGGTTTGCAACCGCACCGGAATTACCCAATTTATTTGTGAATCCTCATTCGGAATGCTTTCAGCGGTCAGTTAATCGTGTGGCAAGGTTTTCTATTGTGCCTACTACAAATGTTTCTTACTGACTGCTGACCGCTCCTTACTTCAAGGCATTAAGGATTGCATCAACATCGTAAACACAGCCACCCCATGTGCCCCCACCAACAGATTGCAGCGCCGCCCAGAGTCGCGTATCATCTGGCAGTGCTTCATCTGGCGAGAGATCTGGTCGCGGTTGGCGTTCCGCTAACAGGCGTTCACCCGCTTCTGCGCCGAAATGCTCGCTACCGTGTCCTACCAGATCGATACTGCCTACCAGTTGTCGGGTGTCAATCTCGATCTGAATTATGTCGCCATCAAGCACCTTCCCGATGGGACCGCCTGCGAGTGCCTCTGGTCCGACATGCCCAATACATGCCCCCGTTGACACCCCAGAGAATCGCGCATCGGTGATCAGGGCAATGTTTTTACCGAACGAAAGATGTTTCAGTGCTGCTGTTAGTTGATAAACTTCTTCCATGCCTGTGCCTTGTGGACCCCGACAACACAGAACCATAATGTCTCCGGGTTGCATGCTACTCTCCCTTTGACCTTTAAGGGTTTGTATTGCATCGGATTCACGGACAAACACACGCGCAGGTCCTGTCATTCGATACACACCGTCAGCATCAACGACACTTGGGTCAATAGCTGTGCTTTTGATGACAGAGCCCTCTGGAGCGATGTTGCCTCGTGGGAACGTGACAGTGCTTGTCAAGCCCGCTGCCTGTGCTGCATCCGGACTCAGGATCACTTCATCAGGAGCGATGTTATCCTTGGTCTCCAGAATTTCACGGACGCGTCCTCGTCGTTCAGAAGTTTCCCACCAATCAAGGTTGCTGCCGAGGGTTTCACCTGTTGCCGTTAGTACATCTTCGTTGAGGCATCCGAGTTCGCGGAGGTGTAGCATAACTTCCGGTACGCCACCCGCGAGAAAAACACGGACCGTGGGGTGTCCAACCGGTCCATTCGGTAGCACATCAACGAGACGTGGGACGTTCTGGTTGACTTCGGTCCAGTCGTCTACGCTTGGACGTTGGAGTCCTGCGGCATGTGCAATCGCTGGAACATGCAGTAGGAGGTTGGTTGATCCACCAAACGCCGCGTGCACTACCATCGCGTTCCGAATTGACGCCGGTGTGACAATATCGTTCATCGTCAGGCCCTTCGCTGCTAAGTTCGTCACAGCGCGTGCTGAGCGGAGTCCCATATCTGACCAAATATTCTGTCCAGACGGGGCTAATGCCGTGTGTGTCAGGCTCATTCCTAACGCTTCACCGACGACCTGTGAGGTCGCTGCAGTTCCAAGAAATTGGCATCCACCACCGGGGGTTGCACAGGCGCGACATCCCATATCAGCAGCATCTTGCAGGCTAATTTCACCGTGTGCAAAGCGTGCACCGATGGTCTGGATTTTTCCGGCATCTTCGCCTGTCGTAGGCGGTAGTGTCACGCCACCCGGAACGAGGACAGCCGGTAATTCTCGCATTGAGGCGAGTGCCATCATCATTGCAGGTAAGCCTTTATCACAGGTGGCTACACCGACGACCCCCTTTCGCGTCGGTAGGGAACGGATGAGTCGGCGAAGAACCTGTGCTGCATCGTTGCGATAGGCGAGGCTGTCCATCATACCAACGGTGCCTTGTGTGCGTCCGTCACACGGATCAGAGCAGTAGCCTGCGAACGGAATCGTTGCGAGTTTCTTGAGTTCGTGCGCAACTGCCTGCATAAGGAGTCCGACCTCCCAATGCCCAGTGTGGTACCCGAGGGCAATAGGCGTGCCATCAGGTGCACGAATACCGCCTTGCGTGCTGAGAATCAGAAATTCTTCACGTCTCAGTTCAGTTGGTGCCCAGCCCATAGCAGCATTGTGGGTCAAGCCAAATACATCCCCGCTCGGTCGGGTGAGGAGCATTTCTGCCGTGAGCGGTAGGCTGCCTTCAGGACCGGCAGCGTGCGTTTGGAGGTCATAGATACTGCTATCGCCAGTTTCCAAAATATCAGTATAGTTAATCGGTTTTGCCATTGTGCCATGTCTCCATTTCTTTTAGGTATTCGGGTAGGTCCCTATGTTCGCTCAGGCTTTCTATTCAAACAGTTATAGTAAATTTTAAAATTGCTTGGACACCTCTTTTGTAGTGCACGGGGAATGCCCGGGGAAGTGCATAAGCACTTCATACCGTTGATTCAAGGCATTCATACCCGGGCAAGTCCACACGGACTTGATACCGTTGATTCTGATTTGTTAGTTTGCGTGTCCGCTCTATATATTTTGAGTAGTCTTAAGGTTTGTTTGCGAATTAAGCGTTGGTTTTCTCTTATATTGGTGAGGTTTTCTGACCTCTTTTTTAGCGTTTATCTCTTATTGTGCTGAGTAATGAGTTTCACAACTTCGGCTCGTCCTACTTTTACTTCTGCCGCATCTACTTTGATTTTCATCGTGCTGAGTATCCCCTTCGTCAACAGCCAGTTCAGTTTCGCACCATCTATCGCTGTACCGCCCATCTTATGCCGAAGCGTGGTATCCGCGCCTTTATCCAGTAAGAGTTTCACTGTCTCGACCCGCCCAAGAAAAGCCGCCGCATGCAAAGCTGTTCCACCATCTTTGCTTCTCGCATTGACATCCGCACCGTGTGCGAGAAGTAATGCCACAATTTCCGTGTGTCCCATCAGTGCGGCAGTAGCCAACAACGTGCCTCCCGATTTTGGGTCTTTCATGTTGACATCCATTCCATTTGCCATTGCCTGTTTCACCACATTGAGATTACCTGTGGATGCTGCATCCCATACCTCTTCTACCGGGAGAGTGCTTTTTCCCTTAGATAAGTTTGATGATTTCACATTGAGCATCTCAGCAATCTTGGTTTTTCCCATTTCGACCTGCTTCTGTTCCAACTTTATGCCTAACGGCTCCGATAACATCTTTGTCATTTCCCAAGGGACCGTTAACATATCTATAGGTGTCGCCCCGTCGTCGTTTCTTGCAGTTACGTCAGCACCGTTCTTTAGAAGCAGCTCGGCAGTTTCAGCATGTCCTAAGAATACTGCGAGATGCAAAGCCGTGTTATCGTCCGTGTTTCTGCCGTTGATATCCGCCCCGTGTTGAAGTAGGAGTTCAGCGGCGGCTGTCTGTCCCATCATCACTGCCCATGCCAACGGTGGCATTTCAAAACGCATATCATTAACATTGGCACCTTCCGCTATGTAACGTTTGATGGCTTCGATATTCCCCATACGCGCAGCACCTACTAAGGTGTTTTCTATTGATTTTAGGAATCCTTCCATGAAATCGCCATTTTCAGGAATAGCGAACGGCGGGTCGGGGCGTTTGTTCCATACCGGCATCCCGTTCGCAATTTCTTTCTCTATATCACTTTTGCGATTGTGCATGAAGTTGCGTGCTGCCGCTAATTCGCTCTCAAAAGTTGGCTTGGGTGCTCCCCAATTTCTGCCTCTGCTCCATTCTTCCGCAATCACACGCTGAGCAGGCACTAAATGCGGCTCGACCATCACAGCGATTTTGTCTAACGTCGCTAACAATTCTGCTGTATTCCAGTGTTTGTCTAAAATCTCGGTGAGCACTTCTCTATAGCGTTGCCGTCCTGCCTCGAATTGATACAACTTGTAGGCGATCAGACCCTGTGTCTTTACAGATATGGGTGCCCGTGGGTCATTCATGAACTCAAGTTTGCTCTGCTTGGTAAAGATGGAGTCCATCCCCCACGGAATGAAGTAAAATTTGTTGTCTTCAGGGTTCAAGTAGGCAAAGAAGTTGTTTTTGTTTCCGGAGTAACCATCCCAGAATCCGACTAAACTTTCAGCTGCCCAGAATTTATAGAATAATTCCAAATCCACCAATTCACCGATCTCAGCCTCTGTTGCTTTCGGGTCCGACAGAAGGTCAATCAAGTCCTTAATGTGTGCTCTGCCGCGTGTGTCATCACCCCGTTTATGTTCAAAACTGTTCTCCCAATTTTTGTAAAAGTCTACAACTGTCCCTTCATAGAGGGGACCATCGCTGTTCCCGAAGGCGCGTTCCAACAAGGGTTTCCGAACAGTTTCCACGTGTGAGTATATCCCCAGATTTTCGCCATTCACAGTCACTTTCGCATAAGCGCATCGCGGTGCCGGCAATCCAATCGCATTAAACAGCGCATATCCCATAAATTGGCTCATTAGATTTGTGTCTTGTTTGTTGTTATTAAGTGTTAGGTTCGTTAACCCTTCAATTTCACCCTCTTTATTGACATGATTTAGTTTGATCTTGAGAGACGGACGAGTATGACTGAGCGAACCGATGAACCCTTTTTTACGCAACCCAACTTTCGGGAAAACAACGCCATTGATGCTGACAGTTGCTTCAACGTAGCTATACGGACTCTCCATCGGCGCAAATTGCCGCGAAGCGCTGAGTGCTGTCCTGATATCCCGCGACTGAAACCGAATTGTATCCCAATCCCGCTGCGAGATCGTAATCTGTACGTCTATGACCCGATCGGTTGGGAAAATATCGTCTAATGTGAGTTTTTTTGCACTGGTATTTTGGGATGCAACCCCGAAACAGAGAATTATTGCTAAGCATATTGTCCATTTTTCCATGTTTCTTCTCCTATTATCCGGACTCCAGTTTACAATTATGGTAAAATCTAAAAATAAATAAACACTTCTCGGTGGGTGAAACTTCTAAATTCCCCCCTGATAAGGGTGGGGAATGCCATAAGGCATTCATACCCCGGTAAAGCCTTTATAGGCTTTATACCCGGGCAATGCCATTAAGGCATTGATACCGTTGATTTTGATTCTGATTCGTTAGGGGGTTGAGTGTGCATTTATAGTGTCTAATTAATTCTAAACTTCACCATAGTTTAGCACATTCTGGATTTTTATGCTTGTATATTTTGAGGGAATTGGTATCCTATCCTGTAGGAGTGGTCTCCTGACCGCAACATTCAAACGATTATACATTTGTAGCCATCGATGACCCCAAAAATGTTGACAAATTTTAGCATTTTTTGTTTAATGGCACCAAGTGAAACGTGCAGCGCGTATAGATACCACGCACAATAATCTGAACCTCATAAAGAAAACAAGAATGCAAAATCGACATATCAATTTTAACAGAGCAAAAGCAATTTTCTCGCACCTCAAATTTACGGTGCGCGGTAATGTTATGCGGTGTTGTATTGCTTGTTCATCTATGCCTTGTGCCCTTCAGAGGGCATTAACAAGGCTATCCCCCCCCCCCCCACTTCACATAAGTTTAGTTTTATTCTCTTAAATCAGGTAGCATCAGCAGTCACTGATGTTCTGCTATCGCGCCCGCGAATACTCGGTCTGGCACAGAGTATTTCGCGGGCTATTTTTGTTCAGTATCCTACTAATGGTTTGCTTTGGAACCCCTTTGTTCCATTCGCTATGAATATAATATATTCTACGATTAGTTGGGCGATACCCTCACGAAATAAAAGGAAAGAACCATGAAAAAATTTTGCACATTTCTTGTTACTTTTTTCGTCTTTAGTTGTTCGTTTAACATCGTAAATGCCCAAATTGTTAATATACCGGATGTGAATTTAGCAGCGGTGGTTCGAAAGCAGTTGAACATAACATCAGGCGGACCTATCAGCAGGCAGGCAATGCAACGCCTCATGTTGCTATATGCTCGGAACACTGAGATAAAAAATCTCACTGGGCTGGAATATGCGACACAGTTAGAGGTCTTAGATCTCCGTGACAACGCCGTTACTGACGTGAGTTCTCTTGCAAAATTGAAAAACTTAAAGCGGTTAAAACTCTCGAGAAATGCTATTGTTGATGTTAGTCCGCTCGCTGGATTAGAAAACTTAAGGTGGTTGGACCTCAAGAATAATGCCATTATTGATATAAGTCCGCTCACGACATTGAAAAATGCGTCTATCTCTCTTAACGATAATCCAATAACTGTGAATTTCCCTCTGACCGCTAACTCCATAATGGTTGAAACTGGCAAGTTTATCGTCTTGAGCCGAAGTCAAAATCATTCTATTCAAAAAAGCAAAGTAAAGATAATCTATCCGGATTGGCAGACATTTATTGAGGCTAACCCCGTGGTTCTTAAGCGTTCAGAATTCAGAGGGGATAATGCTGGACTGCGAACACTGTCTTACCGTATTAACCAGACGCTTGATAGTTTTAGAAGTGACGGGCAGGGCGGTACTATCGAACTCATTGTGCACCCCAGGACGAAAGTCGAGTTTGGAGATCTTATCATTAGTGAAATTATGTGGGGACGTCATGAAACCCCTTCCGATAATCAGTGGATAGAACTTTACAGTCCAAAGAAACGCATCACGCTTGAGAACAATCGTTTCGCGTTACTGTTCACGGGGACGTATTTGGACAGGGAAGTGATCCCGTCGACTCAGCCCTATGCGGGATGGAAAGTTATAGATAGAGTTCAGAACGCTGGCTCTCAAAAGCACTTATCATGGTCCCTACCAGAGCGTAGTTCGGGCCTCCAGCCATCCGAATTTCCGGTTTCGATGTACCGCGTGATTGATTACGTAACAGGAACCGTTCCAGATGGCAGCCTTGCGACCAGTTGGATGGCATCAAACGTACGAGAGAACTTTTTGTCTACAAACTATGGTTCGCCAGGTGCTCGTGGGGAAGTGAAGGCACATATTACTAAATCAAAGCACCCAACGATTTATTGGCTAAACACAGAGCTCGGAATCCTACAATACCTCACAGGTGCTCAGGTGGAAAATGTGGCGGTAAACTTCCAAAATGTAACCAGTTTCGCCATGGATACAGTAGGTGAAAAAATTTACTGGACAGAGAAAACAACTCGGATAGCCGGAAAAATCTATCGGGCGAACTTTGACGGTTCAGAAGTTGAAGAGTTGAAGTCCTTACCGAGCATTCCTCTCAGTATTTCCGTTGATAGTAAAGGGGGCAGGTTATACTGGACCACCTCGCGTGGGGTGATCCAGCGTTCAAATCTCAAGGGAAAGGTGGTTAAAAACCTCATCAAAAAATTAGATTCACCAAAGACGATAACCTTGGATGTGGCAGGTGGCAAACTCTATTGGACACAGCAGGGCAGTATCTGGCATGCCGACCTCAACGGTGAAAAGGCAGAAGAATTAGTCACAGGCGTGAGAGAAATCGGGGGCATCGCTGTTGCTGGTAATCATATTTACTGGACGGAACAGGTGAAAGCTGATATCGGGGTAGTAAAACGTGCTAATCTTGATGGCAGATATCCTAAAAAACTCATCTCAGCCGAAGATGTCTTTCTCAAGGGTATAGCTGTTGATGGTATAGGTGAGAAATTCTACTACGGAGACTCCCGTGGGAGAATTCGGAGGGCCAATCTCAACGGTTCAGGGATTCAAAATGTTGTTACGGGTTTAGGGACACCCACACATCTCGCGTTAAACGTTTTGGTACCAGAGGCTCCCAAGAAAAGTGTTAAAATACGCGTCCCCGCAGCGCAGCGTCCCCCAATGTACTGGGTAAGCCCGAGGTCTGGTAAGCTTCAGCGTCTCGTGGGTGCGAAAGTGGAGACGATAGCTCCGAGCGTTCGGAATGGAACGAGTGTTGCTGTAGATACGACGAACGGTAAAATCTACTTCATACGGAAAACAAGCGATGAAACAGGGGAAATCCATCGTGTGAACCTTGACGGTTCAAATCTTGAGATGCTTGCTTCACCGCGAGTGGGAATTCCTCTGGACCTTGCTATTGATACTGTGGGCCGAAAACTATATTGGACGGATTCACATGGGAGGATTCGGCGCGCCAATCTCAACGGGAAGTCAATTAAAAACCTAATTCGAAACTTGAATTCGCCAGAAGCCATTGCTTTGGATGTGGGAGGCGGTAAAATCTACTATGCAGAACCGGACAGCCTCTGGCGTGCTAACCTCAACGGACGAAACCGAGAGGAATTGGTTACAGACTTAGCAACCCTGGGACGTATAACTATTGTAAATGGTAAGATTTATTGGACAGAAAAGATAGACGCGAAGATGGGAGCAGTAAAGCGTGCCAACCTTGATGGCACAAACGTTGAGGAGCTTATCTCAATCCAGGGTATTCCTTTTGGCATTGCCGTTGATAGTGTAGGCGATAAGTTGTATTGGACGAACTCGGGTGGAAAAATCCAGTGGGCAAACCTCAAGAATTCAAAAATTCAAGCTGTCGTCACAGGGTTAGATATGCCTGGAGACTTTACACTTGGTATTGAGCAACCGGTGGATCCCGCTGCACCGCAATACGCATTATCCGGGTCAACAAACCCTGAAACGACCCAGCTTCTTGCCAACTATCCAAATCCTTTCAATCCGGAGACTTGGATACCTTACGATTTAGCCGAAGACACAGATGTCCATATCCATATCTATAGTTTAAAAGGAGAACTTGTTCGACAGTTATCACTCGGCTTCCAGGCGGCTGGAACCTACCGGACCTCATCTCGAGCTGCATACTGGGATGGCCGTAATGCTGCAGGCGAACCTGTCGCGAGTGGTAGCTATTTTTATACGCTGCAAGTGGGGCACCTTAAAACCACGCGTAGGATGGTAATTCTTAAATAACGTGAATCCCACAGACTGGAGCGGTTACAGATACTTTTTTACTAAAAGTTTTACGTAATTTTGCATAAAGATATTTAACATTTTTTTTCAATTTTTTGGGAGTTTTTCTGAAACTTATCCGCGAAGCCAACGTTTTATATTCTCATACATATCTACATGTTTGCATGTACACATGTCTACATGTACGGAGGCATAAACGATATGAGAACAGTAGCAATTCTGTCGGACAAGGACGGAACTGCCGTTGGAACAACATCGAAACCAACCGCAACGGCGCCGCCATCCCGTCAGGGCAAAAAGATGATTTCTGGGCATTTCACCAAAGATGTGCATCGACAGTTAAAGATGCTCGCGCTTGAGAAAGACACGAGTATTCAAAGCCTGCTAAGCGAGGCTTTGAACGCGCTGTTTGAGCGGAACAACAAGCCGCCAATAGCATAAGACATGAATTCCGGGAGGGTATCATGATTTCGAACGCGGATTGGAGAATTTTAGAGCAAACGAATCGGATGCTGGCGTTGAGTTGGGAGGCACTCAGACGCGCACGAGCAACCGAGGATAACCACACGATCAAGATGGCTGAAATGAACTACTTTCAGGCGTTGCAAAGTGTGCTTGTCTCTACTCAAAACGCGGTTTCTCAGTATACAATGTCGAAGTGAAGCGGTAGGAGCGATCTCTGAATTGTGCAATCGAAGTGCAATTTATTTCTGTTAAACCTTTCATACCTTCTTCTTCTGAATTGATTTTTCTTCTGTTTCAATGCAATAAGGGGAACAACACGACAGTTGTTCCCCTATATTTTTTGTGTTTGTACCTTATCTAGCAGAAAGGGGTATAAAAGCTTAAGAATATTGTCAGATACAGTTGGTCGCACAATAGTTTAAGAAGTCTCGTCGGGATGCTTATACCCTTTTAATACCTGTTCTTTCCTCTATTTTCTCTGCCAAAATTTTGAAATCTTGGCGCGCCATATTAGCAGCGGCTGCATGGCTCCCAAAAGCTCCATCTGCTGTGGTGAGATGAAAAATGGGTTTACGTTTTTCTTGTGCCATAGGAATGAGACTACGATAGTGTTTAAGAATAGCTAAGGAATTTACTGGATCCTTTTCTGGAGTCGCAGCGTAGGGACCTGTCTCATTTCCTCGCAGGTTTCGTGCGTATTCTTCGGGCATTCGGTTAACCCATTTATCGTAAGCTTTAACAGGACGTTCCAAACGCACGCCGTGTTGCTGCATTATGTACCCGATAGGTTTCATGCCTCCTTCTGGAAGGGGGAAATTCGGCATATTCTTGTTATTTTGCCTGTGTTGCCAATCAAACCAGTTATTTCGTCTGCGTTGCCAATCCTCTCGCCATCGTTCGAGGGTTGGACCGAGGTTTCGTAGCCCGCGGAGCGAAAATAGATCTGCTCCAAGTGGAACCACAACATAATCACTTGCGATCAATGCGGAGCGGTTGATCGCACCCAAATTGGGTCCAACATCAGCTAAAATAATTGAGGCGTTCATTTCCGTAGCACTCTGCTGCATAATAGTCGAAAACGCCGTTAGTATTCTAAAGGATCTATGAAGACTGGTGGATCCCATAGCATTTGGCCATTCAGCAGATAGGGTGTCCTCAAATTCTGCTAGCGCTAAGTCGCCTGGAATCAATTTTAGATCACTCAGTCCGAAGTCCAATTGCCATAAAATTGATTGAAGATGAGGCAAGTGCAGATCACCAACTTCTATTAGCGGTTTTACACACTGGAAAATTGTGTTTCTAGGGACCGAGGCGGTATTACTTTCGTCCCAGAGGCTTTCCAAACCTTCCTCATCTAAAAACGCAGCCGTAAGATTTGCCTGTGGATCAAGGTCACAGGCCAGCACTCGATGACCGAGGTTGTGTAGCATCCATGCCAGATGATAGACAAGGGATGTTTTGCCAACACCTCCTTTATTGTTGAAAAAAGTTAGGACTGGAACAGGCATTGTTATATCTCCTTAGGCTGTTGCACCATTCTTATCGTAGCGAGGACGTTGCCCCCAATTTCTCTAAATTCCGGCTCTGGGTGTCCCGTTTCTTCCAGCAACCTTCTCGCTATCTGTACTCCAACCCCAAAACGCTGTACTAAATTAAGGGTTTTCATTGCCTCCGCCAAATTCGGATTGCGATAATCGGTCACTCCGTACAGCCCAAAAGTTTCAACAGTTACCCTTCCGTATGTACCACCAGGACTTAAAACCTCGATCCGATCGTTGTACCAATGGACACGGACTGGTGCATTCGTCGCTTCATAAGTCCTGTGCATAACAGCATTTCGGGTAATTTGTTGCACTGCTTCTATTGGATAGAGGGCAGTTCGCTTTTCGAGAGGGCCCGACGTAATATCAACTGCAATACGATTATGCGCCATCAGTTTGTCGTCTAAACGGCGGATCTGATCAGGGATTGAACCACGTATTGCTTCGCTGTCAAGGATGTCATCGGTGAGTTCATTCCCATCAATTTTGAGGAACTGTACGTACGCACCAGGCAGGAAATCCTGCGTATTTTTTCCAAGCGTGAGAATTCCGAGCACAGTGGCAGTAAGTTGATCGGCGGAAGTGATCATCTTTGTGGCAGCTAATTGCTCATTCAAGGTTCGGTCATTGGCCTCTAATATCTCGGAGGAAAATGCT
This sequence comes from Candidatus Poribacteria bacterium, assembly GCA_022826805.1. Lineage (GTDB taxonomy): Bacteria > Poribacteria > WGA-4E > WGA-4E > WGA-3G > WGA-3G. Next base: position 117,288 of record JAJDUH010000044.1, on the reverse strand, counting down.
TGGGGTAGGTACTCATACCTAAATTGGACTAAGTTGAGATCTGACACACTAGCAATTGGAATAGAACACAAGTCAAAGGGCAAATCTCCTGATCTCCGTCTTTCATTAAGAATACTCTCATCTTGTGCTGTGGCGATATCTCGGCGGGGCCCAGTTCGGATATGGATCGCGCCTCTGCATCGAACCGGAGGTGAATTGGATGGTTCTACTTTAACTACCGCCACTTCTTTGCCTTGCAGTAAACGCTTTTCCACTGTCAGTGATGGTGGCGGCACAATATTTCCATCAGTTTTCATGTCCGCTAATTGCCGCAGCAATTGATCTGTAACTGAAAAGCCTACAATAGTCTTATCTTTTCTTACTCCGACGAAAACGAAGCCCGGTTTGGCATAGTTAGGTAAATCATTAGCAAAAGCACAGATTGCTTCCCGGATATCTTTTGGCGCACTGCCAGATAAAGACTCTTTGAACTCAACGCGATCAGCTTCATCGTTTTCGATGATTTGTAACAACTCTGTGTTTGTAAAGTCTTGCATTTTGATTTCCGATTGATTTGAGACATCTTAATCGTTTCTTTTTCAGCGACAACTGATTTTCGTAGATGTAATAAGTATATAGAGCAGGGCAGAATTTTTCAACACTAATTTTCGTTCTACAAAATCAGTACAGCACATGCACCCGGTTCTTCCCGCGCAGCGTCTCATCTGGCATCGCGGTCGGCACCTCAACCACAACGACAAGCGCACCATCTGCACTAATCGCGAGTGTATCATAAGGGAGTTGCCCCTCTGTGCGGTAGGTATATAGGTATTTCGATAAACCGCTTCCTTCTGCTGTCAGGTCAAACATCGACACGCCGTGGAGACTCTCATTTGGATCCTGAGTACGCTTAGAAACAGATAACAGGGCATAGCGATCCTTCGCATCGATCCGTAAGCCTTGTGGCATGTTCTCAAGTTGCCACTGCCAGACTTTTTCACCGGTCCACGAGTAGGCGAACAGCGTCATCCCATTTGGGTGTGATGCCGAAGGTCGTTGCGCGCCTTTTCGGAGATGATAGGGGATATATGTATCGCCAGTGACAAAGAGTGCCGCGGCATCCGTCGCTCCAATTGTTCCTGAAGTTGCAACAATCGGGATACCGCTCACCTCTAATGGGGTCGTCAAGTTTTCGCTCCATATCGGTTCGGGCTTATTCGCGTCGAAAATGAATGCCCGCCCGTCGTCCGTTGTGACGTTGATAAACTTACCATCAGGCGATACGCTCACCCCACGCCAAAACGTAACCTGTGCGAAATAGGGGGTTAGGGGTTCAATATCGGTATGCCATTTTTCTGATCCATCTTTCGCGTTAAGGAGAGCAAGTTTTCCGTTGCCAGCACCGTTTTTACCTGTCGCTCCTTGTAAATTGTGTCCGGCATCTGTTACAAGTGCGATTGTTTCTCCGTCAGCACTTACGTCAAACCAGCGAATTATTCTTGAGATCGCGCTGTCATGGGGCCATTTCCAGATAACGTTTCCTGTTTCGTTATCAAGTCTATAGAGTTGAGATTTCTTAAGTGGCGTCCCGTTTTCTGTCCATGAATGTACACTCGCAACCAGAAGATCGCCGTCCATCAGTGTTCGCATGCAAGACGGACCCGGGTAGCTTACCCATGCGTAGACACTGCCTGGGTCGTTTGGTGTGGAGGTTTCAATGTCGTCAGCGGTACGATATTTCCAGCGGAGTGTTAGTGTATCACCTGTGAGATCGTAGCAGTAAATGAATCCATCTGCTGCCTGTTCCCCAACGTAGAGCAAGGTATTATCAGGACTGAACGCCATTCGTCTCACGTAGCCTTCCGAAATGCGAGTTTTCCAAAGCGTTTCACCCGTAATTGGCTGCAGGATCGCAAGGTGACCACTGTTCGTCGCAATTGCCAATTTTTCTCTGTTAGACACGTTTCCGATTCCTAAGGCGACTGCTGATGGTGTTGCGGGTTGACGTAGGTTTTCCATCAACGATAGAAGTCCATCTAACGCAACGGTACGGATAAGATAGGGTTCCGGCTTCAGCGGTGAAGTCGTCGTTATTTCGCTATTACGCAAGCGAAATTGGTAATTCTCGTTCGGTTGCCAAACGAACTGTAGCAGAACACGGTTTGCATCAATTCGTTGGATTGTGGGGGGCTCGGTTAACGGATGCGTTGTGCCCTTGGACATCGTCGCGACGTTGATTTCGCCTTTAACACCGTCTTTGGATTGAACTTCAAGTACGACACCTGTCCGTACCCATGTGATGTCCATATCGGCTGTCACAATACTGATGGACGACACGATAAACAGACAGAGCAGAGTAAAAAATTGAATTCGCTTCATTGATGTATTTCCTTACCTTATAACGTGAGTTTGATTTATGGTAAATTGCCGGTGTAAATGGGTAATTTCAACTAATTTTAGCTTCGAAAACGCCCAGTACCGCTGGCGAGGTTTCCTAACCTCGTCTATTATCAAACTCCCGTTGTCTTATAGATTTTCTATGCTGTTTGCGTTGCAGATTGTACAGGTTTTTATATATGGCTCGATGTGGTCAGGAAACTGAATCTGCCAGTTTTGGGTGTAATGGTTTAATCTGCCACACGCCAGAGCCCGCGTCCTAATTTTGCACCGAGCAGGACGCCGATAAATGTATAGACGAATCCCTCTATCAGAATCCGGAGAATAATATACCAATCGGCGTAAAAAAGCCGATAGAACAAGATGGAAATTTGAAAATCGACGTAGACGGCGACCGCGTCGCACATACCTAACACGACTGCCCATGTAAACAAACTCCGTCCTCGCACGAACAGAAAGCCAGTTTCTAACAAGAGAACACTGGTGCCAGTATAAACAATTGCCATTGGTGTGAACTGCCCGAATGTCACACCGCTGAGAAGTAAACGCACTGCTGAGACGAGCAAGATGACACCGCTACCTTTACTATATGACCTTGAATCGGAACGCTCGGTGCTTTCGGGGTCGCCGCTAATGTAAATTAACAGCGCAGTCAGCAAAGCATAGTAAAGCGTCTCATTTATCAAACCCGTCAGTAGTACAGAGATCGGTCCGAGGACAGCACGGATTAAGTTAAGGAACAGCGTTGATGGGACCATCACTGCCACAAAAACCGTTGTGCCAAAAAGTGCGATGACGATGAGTTGCTTCGTTGTGAAACTGGCGAACAGTTGCTTGTGCAACTTTAGGACGATTGCTAATCCGATGCTACTGCTAATGATTGCCAATAAGCTAACAAGGAGTGCCTGTTGGTTCGGAACAATCAGGCGCAGTGAGCGTTCTTCGCGTAAAATCGTTACATCGCTTCCCCAGACCTTCACGGCGATATCGCGTGTATATTCTCCAGGAGTCGCTTGTTCTGGCTTACCCTGTTTTAGGTAAATCGGATGAAAATAGATAGGTAGAGGAATCTCAGTGACTTCGCCACCCGGCAGACTCGCAAAGGCGACGCTCTGATTCGTGCCTCCGTTAGTTGACTCCGGTGGTGCAAGAAATGTTACGACTTCACCACTCTTCAGATCCCTGTTGATTGATGATACGACTACATGAATGGTTTCCTCGCTTTGATTGAGGAGGCGGACTGTCTGATACATTACCGGCTCGAATGGATTCGTCTGCGATGTTCCAAACCAACCGAATAACGGACGTGAATAATAAATGGTATCTTCCCGCTGTCTCCGATCTGATGTACCTGTTGCGTCTGTGGGCATCTCGATTGATGCTATTGAGAGATGTTCAGCAATCTCTGGCACGGTTGCTACACGTAACTGCACTGTTGCTTGCTGTTCCCACGTTTGTCCAGTATCTGTTGTGAAACGAATCATCCCCAAAATTTTTTGACTGTTGGCGTCATTGGCTGTGGAGGTCCTCAGGACTAACTCATGATACCACACCTCCGATGCAACACGAAATCTGCCAGTGGTAGAGAGGCAGACGCCAGTATCAGTTGTTTCAGCCTTCCAGTCTGTAGGCAAACGAACAACAGTTAATGCTGGTGGTAGACAAAGTTCAACTTCAAAGTTTGCTGGTGTTTTTCCGTTTGTAACAACGACTGTGGCTGTCATTTCGCTTTCGTGCAAGACAAGAGCAACTTGGTTGTTTGACACGTTTCCTGGATCCGAGTGCGTCGCAATGCCATAAGGGATGGCAATTTCTAAAGTGCCCAGTGTGTATGTCCGCGGAGCAGTTACTATTTGAACATCCACATCACCTGTTGACAAGATCGCTTCAAACCTGTAGGTTTCTCCTTCGCGCCACTCAAAATAGAGCGATTCCGTCTGGCGAGGCGGCGCGGGGAAATTGAGTTGGGCAACCATCACGCCGTCGGAATTAAAGGCATTCAGACGCTGTATCGGTGCTTCTGCTCCCAATTGTGCCTTTGCCCCCAATGAAAAAAACGTCACTTTCCATGAGAACGGTTCCTTTTTAGGTTCTGAGGTACAACTGAGCAGGAAAAGGAAAAGTGGCAGGCACCAGCAAACCTTCTCTATTGTTGTGGTCTGGTTCAGAAAATGCCTCATACAGTGTCCTTTGAGATCACCGATTCCGTTGCCTATTTCTTGGCGTTAAAAGTAATACAGGCGCGGTTGTAAACCGCGCCCGCGAATGTTCAGTTGTTAGAGTCCTTGACCTATCAGCACTAAATCAAGAACATTGACTACTTCGTCTCCATTGACATCAGCGACTAATCCGGGACCCTCGTCCCCCAAGAACCGGCTCGCGATTACTAAATCCGCCTCATTGACAAATCCATCGTTGTTTACATCTTCGGGGCGCGGAATGATCTGTGCAAATCCGACAATGGAGCCGCCGGGTCCAACGTGATAGGTTTTCAGAAGAGATGCATCTATCACGTTCATAACGCGCACGAAATCCTGCCCGCTGCCGCCCCAGTCGGGCTTGGCGATATAGAGATTTCCATCGGGTGCGAAAGCCAAGGAACCGCTGATAGGCGCATCTGCATCGTCGCTGAAATTAGCGATCGGATCGTCTTCGTCACGGATCCAGTCTCGTGCTGCAACATCGTAAATGAGCAAACCTGGATTTTGCCAGCTTCCTTGCATAAACAGCTGCTTTTGTGAATTAAGGGCGATGGAGCCAGGCGTGAAATCGAGTTTAACTGTTTCGACAATCTCATCGGTCGCTGTATCAATCAGAATGAGATGCCCCAGGATGTCATTATAATTCCCAGTTGTTTTGAGAATGACGGTAGAGTCGCCATCGTTAACAATTGTGCTTGCGTTTGTTGGCACTGGTATGGATTTCAACACGAAATCTGTTTCCGTATCAATCACTGTGACAGTGCTATCGTAATAGTTTACTTTCCCAGCAGCGGGATCCCACTCCCATGCGGGATTTGAAACGTAAGCTTTGCCGTTGAGTAGCGTGATGCCCGTCGGTTTGTTGAAGGAGCCGGTCAGAATCTTCGTTACGTTACGGTTAGGAATGTCAACGACATGCACTTCATGTGTTGCTGCACACGTGACGTATAGTTTCTGATCGTTGACGAAAGCGATCTGCTGCGGAGTTGTACCCGCTTGGATCGGGATTTCGCCGACAAACTCTCGGTCTTCCAAATTTATGATAAAGATGTTGTCGCCGGAACTTGTGCCGCCGGTGACGGGTAAGTTGAAAGTCGGGACATACGCGAGATGTCCACGAATGGAGAGGCTAATTGCGCGCCGCCGCAGTATAGGATCAATCCCGAAGCGGAGTATTTCATTGTCGACCGCCCGTCTTTCATTCGGTTCCACCTGATTGATGAGTGAAAGTGAAGCGGTGATACCCAAGTCGGGATGTGTCAAGGCATTTATGACAACCGCCAGGTCTTGTACCTCTGTTTGTCCAAGGGCAGGACTAACGAGAAGCGTTAGGAGTAATATACCTGTAAGTAGGAGTGAGAGTGGTTTGTGACATGGTGAACACAATAAATGCCGCCAGGCGAAAAAAACTTTGTTCATCAAAACCTCCGTAATGAAACAAAAAACCCCTGCTTTCGTGGCTTTTTGTAGCAAGCATCTCCGAGAAGCAGAGGGGACGGCGACATTCTGTGTAAGTCTTATCCTGTAATGATGTGTGAGAATTCCATACCTTATGCTGGTATTTGATCCGTAGTCTAACAGGATATTGCTGCGCGCTGTTCCACTGCTTTCCCGCGAAAGCAGATGTGTGAAACGCGATTCAGGCAGGTCTCCTGACTTCCGATCTTTTACGTAGTTTGCACCTACAAAAGTCCGCTGAACCTTCCCATCAGTAAATTGACAGTGGTTTTTTCAGTGGATATTTATGATCGTTCACAGTGGCGGGGCCGTGGCGGATTCTCACCGCGCTTCCCTATTCTCCGGCTTTTCCGGCACCTGAACCGTTCAGCTTATTCGATTGTAATACATATATTATATCACGTGTCTCTGTTTTTTGCAAATTTTTTGTGAAACGTTGGAAAATATTGACCAAAAATTTTCTTCCATAAAAATTTGACAATGTAAGGCAGATGTGTTATTATTAATGTCAGTCTTTGAAATGCGACACAGATGAAGGCGCGTATTTAACAGTTGTTGATCTATTTGCAAAGAGTGATAAACATGACACTTGTACGTTCACACTCCAACTTGCACAGCGTATCCGAACATTGGCAATGTGAAGCAAAGACAAATTCTGCCCGTGTGGGCAGAATTTGGTGGCATTCCAATTGCTTGCTGGGGAGTGTGCGCTCAAATGGATAACTAAAACAGAGATTGAAGATCGTCGTTTTTTATTTTTAAATCCTATTGAAGCCTTATGCACACCGAGCCCGGCAGCATAAGGTGTTTTTTTTGCAAAGTGCATAGATTTCCAGAACTTGCTTTTGAAAGGAGAACCCAGATGGACATTCTATCGGAACTTAAATATAACAGTGACGGTTTAGTCGTTGCAGTCATTCAAGATTACACGAACAACGAAATTTTGATGGTAGGCTATATGAATACGGAAGCAGTAAAAGAGACGCTAACAACCGGGCGCGTCTGCTTCTGGAGCCGTTCCCGTCAGAAACTCTGGATAAAGGGGGAGACTTCAGGGCATACACAGACGGTTAAGTCTGTCGCGATTGATTGTGACGGCGATGCCCTGCTCATTAAAGTTGAGCAAAAGGTCGCAGCGTGTCATGTTGGCTATCGTTCCTGCTTCTTTCGAGAAGTCTCTCCCGACGGAGAGTCAACGCGTGTAGTAGGTGAAAAGATTTTCGATGCAGATGCTGTCTATTAGCAAAGGCTATCGGGTTGCTCACTTTGTTCGCTTTCGATTATTAGTTATCAATCTTCAGTTCAGTGTTTTGGCAGTTGCTAAGGTTTTACCTGCCACAATGTTCTCGTGTCCGATAACTGATCCCTGACGGCTGAAAGGGTTGCGCGGCAACCCGACCTGACCACCGATAGCCATTCCAAGGAGCTATGATGTATTATCCGACGTTGGAAGACTTTCGCGAGGAAGCAAAATCAGGAAACACAATACCGGTATATCGATCGATTTTAGCGGATATGGAGACGCCGGTGTCTGCTTTTTACAAGTTGATGCCAGATAATTATACGTTCTTACTCGAAAGCGTTGAAGGGGGTGAAAATGTTGCACGCTACTCTTTCTTGGGAAGTCAACCCTCGGTGCTTTTCTATAGTAAAGGGCATCGGGTTACCATTGAATATTTGGAAAAAGACGAAACCGTAGTTCAAGAGTGTGAAGATCCTTTGAGTGCTCTTGAGGAATTGATGCAGAATTACCGACCTGTTGACAATGAGGAACTACCAAAATTCCACGGTGGTGCAGTCGGTTATATGAGTTATGATATGGTGCGTTTTGTCGAGGAATTGCCAGATAATACCGAAGATGAACTGCAGCTTCCGGATTGCTTCTTCATGATTGCTGAGACAATGTTGATATTTGATCATGTGAACCATCAGATCAAGGTTGTGGCGAACGCACATATTGATGGGGATGTAGATGCGGCTTATGCAGATGCTGTTGCGAAGATTAAGGCGTTGGTCGAGAAACTTGCAGCTGTTTCTGAAACGCGTTTACACACCAATAGCGGCGAGGGGCAGGAGGGGTATGAGAAAATTATATCCGACCCCCAATCGAATTTTACGAAATCCGATTACGAAGCCGCGGTCAGGCGTGCTAAGGAATACATAGCCGCAGGCGACATCATCCAGGTCGTGCCTTCGCAGCGGTTCAGTTGTCCGGTGTCTGTAGATTCGTTTGAAATATATCGGGCATTGCGAATGGTCAATCCGTCACCGTATATGTATTATTTGAAGTTTGATGGTTTTGATATTGTGGGGGCATCACCGGAAATGATGGTGAGAGTGGAAGATCGGCTCGTCCAGACCGTTCCAATTGCAGGGACACGCCCGCGTGGTACAACTCCTGAGGAGGATCGGGAATTGGAGCAGCAGCTTCTCTCCGATCCAAAGGAACGGGCAGAGCACGTAATGCTTGTTGATTTGGGACGGAATGATCTCGGAAGGGTCTGTGAATATCACACCGTTGAAGTGACCGACCTTATGATCGTTGAGCGTTTTTCGCATGTGATGCACATCGTTTCACATGTCATTGGACAATTACGGGAGGATCTGACGGCTTTTGATGTGCTGCGCGCCTGTCTTCCCGCTGGAACGCTCTCTGGTGCCCCGAAAATACGCGCAATGGAAATCATTGATGAACTTGAACCGACGCGGCGTGGCACGTATGGCGGAACGGTGGGGTATTTCAGTTTTTCCGGTAGTGCAGACACAGCGATTACGATCCGAACCGCGGTCATCAAAGATGGCACCGCTTATGTGCAAGCAGGTGGTGGTATCGTTGCTGATTCAGTTCCTGAAACTGAGTATTACGAAACCGTCAGTAAGGCGCGAGCAATGCTCAGTGCTATTGCATTGGCAGAGCAAGGTTTCTTATTGTGAGGAATAATCGTCGATTTTTGTCGTTAAAGGAACAAAAAACTTTCTTCCTTTTGGTTTCTAAAGATCGCAAGCCTGAAACGAAGTGGAAGGGTTTGCTTGGGTGTTTCTTCATCTCTGCGGAGAAGAACCTCAAGGTCCAAACCCATTTCATCGAACCGCAAGGAAAATTAAAAAGATGGTTTTAATGATTGACAACTACGACTCCTTTACCTACAATCTCGTGCAGTATCTGGGCGAACTCGGTGCTGAATTGGAAGTTCATCGGAGTCGAAAAATAGGATTGAACGCCTTAGACGCCCTGGAACCGGAGCGGATTGTAATATCCCCAGGTCCTTGTACACCGCGGGAAGCAGGTATATCCAACGATGTCATAAAGCACTTTGCTGGAAAGGTCCCAATTTTAGGGGTCTGTCTTGGGCACCAATGCATCGGTGATGTATTCGGGGGAGATGTCGTTCGTGCGGATCGGTTGATGCACGGCAAGACCTCTATGATAATCCATAACGGGGCAGATCTTTTTGAAGGGTTGGATAACCCGTTTGAGGCGACGCGCTACCATTCGCTCATCGTTCGGAAGGAGACGCTGCCGGATTGCCTTGAGGTTACAGCATGGACAGATCAGGACGAAATCATGGGGCTTCGGCACAAAACGCTACCTATCTGGGGTGTGCAGTTTCATCCGGAGTCAATTTTGACAGCTGCTGGAAAGAGCTTACTGGATAACTTTTTGGCACTATAGATAATATAGTACTTACGCACTGCTTCTTAAAGTCCCCCTGATAAGGGGCGGTGAATGCCACACGGCATTCATACCGTTGATTTTTGAGGGGGTTAAAAATATAGAAAATACCGCTTTTTTGGGTCCAAATGTCCGATATTTGCTCAATTTGCGTAAGTCCTGTAATAGAAAGGTTTAATAATGACAAAGCAGACGAACGAAACAACACCCATGCCGGTTTTGGTTTCTTGGTCTTCTGGTAAAGATTCCGCATGGGCACTACATACGCTACGGCAGCAGCCGGACCACTATGACGTGCGCGGTATCTTTACCACCGTCACAAAGACGTTTGACCGTGTGTCTATTCACTCTACGCCGGCGTGGGTGCTGAAACAGCAATCTGAGAAGCTTGGGGTGCCGTTGTACGAGATACCAATTCCTTATCCGTGTTCTAATGCAATTTACGAGGCAGCGATGCGAAAGTTTCTTGCCGAGGTAGAAGCGTTGCCTGAGCATTTGGGAGCATCACATTTCGCGTTCGGGGATCTGTTCCTCGAAGACATCCGTGAATACCGCGAGGATAAACTCAAAGGAACTGGCTTCACACCGATCTTTCCGGTATGGGGTGAGGATACTACCCAGCTTGCTGAAAAAATGATTACCTCTGGCATGCGCGCGATTGTCACAGCACTCAATCCTACCAAGGTACCTGCCAACTTTGCGGGACGATGGTTTGATGCTGACCTCCTTGCAGATTTGCCAGATGGCGTGGATCCACTCGGCGAAAACGGTGAATTCCATACATGTGTCGTTGATGGACCTATGTTTAGTTCGCCTGTTGCCGCGAAACCGGGTCAGGTTGTTCAGAGGGATATTGTCTCTGCTAAAGACAAGGATGACAAAATTCACTCACGAAACAACACCTCGCCCACATACGTCTATGCTGATGTAGTACCTTTAGACGGATAATTTTAGCAATATTATGAAGCAAGCAGCGGTCCTGTGGACGGGTGGGAAAGATTCTGCCCTTGCACTTCAAGTCTCCTTAAATCTTTACGATATAAGGCGGCTTGTCTGTTTTGTCCCAGCAGATAACCGGCAATTCTATGCACACCCGACACAACTCATGACCTTACAAGCGCGAAAAATCGGGATTCCTATTGAATTCATGCCGATTTCTGAGCCTTATGAATTGAGTTATCGTCAACAAATTAAGACTATAAGAGACAATGGGATTGAAGTATTGATTACCGGGGACATTTCTATTGTGGATGGAATGCCCAATTGGATTGATGGCGTCGCTGCCGGTTTGGTGGATGTTGATAAACCGCTGTGGGAATTGGATCGGGAGGCGATATTAGAGACACTGATCGCCAACCAATTTAAAGTCGTCTGCTCTCTCGCCTACAAAAAATATTTCCAATCTACTATCGCCGGTAGATATTTGGATGCGGAACTCATCTTAGAGTTAAAGCAGTTACCAATTGATCTTTGCGGAGAACAAGGTGAATACCACACGTGGGTATTAGATGCCCCGTTTTTCAAGGAAGCTGTAGGGTTAGCAAGTACACAGGTCGTTGAGGCATCTGGATACTACTACCTCACATATGAAACCGCAATGTAAAAACTGGACACATTAGTGCTCTGATTTCAACCATTGTTGATGGACCAAATTTTGCCCGCAGTTCATGCCATAAGGCATTCATACCGTTGATTTTGATTCTGATTTACGCCGCAAAATTTGTCTTTGCCTTACATTTTTTTGCGGGTTTCAAAAAAAATTGACAATTATTTTAAGTTTCTGTATAATATTTATAGACCTTACAGATTACTGAACAATCACATTCTTGCAAGGTAACAGATATGAAGATGCACACCGTTAGTTTTCTATCGCAAGTCTCAGCTTGTACACAGGGTATTGTTCCGGCTGTGCGAATTTCTATGGCATGTTTGTGTGTTTCAGGTTGTTTAGTTTATCAAGTTAGGATTTACCCCCCCCGTCAACTTATTCTCTGTTAAGTATTTTATTAATACATATCTTTATCTCACTGTTAAATGCAAGATGGGATGGCTTCGTGCCCCGCACGCGCTCTGTTTTAGACAGTAGCTTGTTGCGGGCATTTTTTGTTACATCGGGAACAGCGTGCTGAATTTGATTGTAATCAAGGAAGGAGAAATACACTATTGAATAAGCGAATTCTTGGTTTTGTCCTGTTTTTTGTACTTGTAATGTTTTCCGTGTCCGTATCTGCACAGACAGGTTTTCATAGATTACCAGCTGGAAAGATGGCAATTGGTATGGGATACCAACGTTATAGACCTCCGAAACGCAGCGAGGCCCCCTTCCGCTTTAGTGCACAAACGATCTTAGGCAATCTCGATTATACGTTTAGCCGTGATCTGAAGGTATCGCTGCTGCCCGGTGTCTCTTTTTTTGAGGCTAACACCGAAAATCCCTACGAGATAGCACCGAGTCCTTCTATTGATATTCGCCTTTTAAACGTCAACGATATGAACATGACAGGTTTGAAATTTTTCATATTGGGCGGTTTTAGAACGCAGTATATGAATGTTGTTAGGACTGGAAACTTACCGCTGCACGCCGTGAACATGGCACTCCGAGGGGGGGCAGGCTTTTTACATATTCTACAGACAGACTATGAGTGGAGTCTGAAACCGTTTTTTGGGATGTTTTATACGCAGGCGTGGAATAACGTCTCTACAACTAAGCAAGTGCATTTGAACACGTCACAGAATTTCTTTACCGGCGAAGCGGGAGTAGAACTTGAGATGTCCCAGACGATGAGTGCTATCGGGAGTATTGAGTTCTCGTTCGAGAGTTCGGAATTGCTGTATCGCTTTGGATTGAACTTTTATCAGGCACCCACTCTGAATATACCGCGTCAAGTGCGATCACAAACCAGCAGAATTGAGTCAGGGATTCCAGAACTTGTCAGCAGAGCGAGTGGTATTGACTACGATCCTCATATTGAGGTAGCCGGTCCCCAATACAAATTCAAAGTCGATCCGAAATATCCAGAGGACGCAAAGAACGCGGACAAAATAGGTGAAGTCGTTTTAGCAGCGACTATCAATGAGAAGGGCATTCCGATAGACATTGTAGCACTCACAGACCTCGGATTTGGACTGGAGGAAGCAGCGATTCAGGCGTTGAAGAAAACGATTTTCTATCCTGCTATATGGAGTGGAGAACCAATTAGTAGACGTGTTACGATACGCTATACATTTACGCTTATTAATCAGTAGGAGGTCGTATGCTATACAACGCTTTGTGCCTGTGTCTGTTGATGTGTTGCGTTATTGCCTGTACTTCGCAGAACAGGGATGACCCGATATTTCCTGTTCCGCCAACAGGGGCTGAGGAAGATAATAACCTGGCTCAGGGAGATAATAACGAAAATAACAACTCGTCAGAGAACCTACTTGAACCCATTATTGAATGTTTACCTGATTTTCAAGGCGAGTATATCAGCGGTAAATTGGATAGAGCTAAATCCGATTATAGACGAAAAAGTATTAATCAAAAGACATTTGCATACTACTATACATTGGTATTAGAAATTAACGACTCAATTCTTATTCAGATCGTTCTTGCTGAGGCTGCTCCAGGTATAACCCCGGAGCTTGGACGTGTCATAACGAATGAAGATATTTTGCTTGTAAGATTAGACCGATTAAGGGAACCCGGTATCTGGGAAGGCGTTTTAGTAAAAAATTTAACGACAAACTTCTCTTTTCGCTAATAATGCGGTGCTGCCTAGTGAAGTTTTAAGAGGAGGTCGTATGCTATACAACTCTGTGTGTGTGTGTTTACTGGTGTGTTGTCTGATCGCGTGTACTTCGCAAAGCACCGATGATGGTGATGTTGATTCAATATTCCCAATTCCGCCAATAATTTCTGAAAATAAAAAAGAAACAACTACTCCAGAAATTCAAATAGAGATGGTGAACCCGCCTGTTCCAGAGCCTATTGTTGAACCTGTGGTAGCAGCAGAATTGATGGATAATATAGCCCCACAGATCATCAATAGTTCTGTGCGTCATGGGGATATAGATGTTGACCTAAATATAGAACGCTTCATTTTCACTTTTAGTGAGGATATTGCTGCCACGAATTTTATAAAACTCGTTGACAACACAACAGGACTTAATATGGGATGGTACCTTTTGTGCGCAATAAAGAGGTAGAATTAGCAAGATTATTCCATAATTTGGGAACAGGATTGCAGTTAATAGGCGGACATGTTTATACAATCACTATCCGCGTTGCAGATGGATCCCACAATTGGACGGCACCTTTCAATATTACCTTTGTGACAGAGTTTATCGACTTTGTGGCTGAGGAACAAGCCATTCGTGACCTCTGTGCAGTGTACGCTGCCGCCCATGGCGACCAAGACGAGGATACGCTCACAAAGGTTTGGCTCTCAGACGAGAGCAAAGACATTTTTACGGCTTGGGCATTTTGGGCTGGCACCTTTGAAAAAAACGAAGGAACGAAGGCAGTATCGAAGGCATGGGTGGGAATTTTTCGGCTCCGCGGCGGGAAGATGAATGTTGACATTACCTATATCGCTATTGATAGTCGAGGCAAAGAGGCCGTTTTGCGAGGTACGTATGATTGGGGCAATCAGAAGGGAGATCTGATTGCCGCACTGAAGAAGGATAACAAGGGCTGGAAAATTCGCGCAATTGATTACACAGATGGAAGGTTTGGAACGCAAATCAAAACCTTAGTCGCTCCCGCGCATATATTTGAAAAAATTGTCAAAATCTCTTTTAAGAACGATATTCAGCCTATTCTCGCCGAACGGTGTGCCATTCCGGGGTGCCATGCTGCACTTGGAGCTCGGGGGCTTAACCTCAACCAATACGATACCTTCAAAAAAGGTGGAAATGGTGGTGCAGCATTCATCCCTGGTAACGGTAAAGACAGTCTTGTAGTTAAACGTATTGACGGTGGCGGCATGCCCCCTATCCCTCCATCTCTCAATGCGGAACAGGTCCAGCTCTTTATCGACTGGATTGATGAAGGTGCCGTGAATAACTAATATTAGAGGAGACAAAATTTGATGAAATTTTCACTCATATTTTTACTGATACTTTGCATCGTTGGTTGTTCAACAGATAGCAGTAATGATGGATCAGAATCTATCTTCGCGACACCACCCGTGATAATAGAAACTGAAACCCAACCACAACCACCAGAGCCTGTTCGCGTTCCAGAACTACAACCGATTCCAGAACCAGAGCCGATTGTCGAGGGACCTGAACCAGAACCCGTGCCACCTCATGGTGGCGCTCGGGACTTAGTAGCTCCGAAACTTTTGAAGAGCAGTATACCTTTTGGAGCGGTTGATGTCGATGTTGATTTAGAGGACATTACGCTCAATTTTGATGAAAAAATCAGTAAATCCGACTTGAAGATTGTCAACAAAGACAATGTAAACTTGAAATGGACGCTATTTATTAAGGGGAAAGAAGTACTTCTGACTAAGCTTGATGGGCAGGGTTTAGAAGTGGAAAGCCCGTATTCGATAACTGGCACAGTTGAAGATGAACACCAGAACGCCAGAGTGGTCCTCATCACGTTTATAACTTCAGCAGAGGGAGCAGGTCCTCAAGATAATCAATCACCTCGTTTAATTGCTTCTACTATAAGTCATGGTGATATAGGTGTTAACTCAGACATTGATCGCTTTGTTTTCACTTTTGATGAGGAAATAGACGCTGTAATTCTGAAACTCATTGACGATAGTAGAAAAGTTGATATGGAATGGACCCACTTCATACAAGATAAAAAGGTAATATTTCTCGCGCTTGACGAGGGGCTTCCTTTGAAAGATAGCACTGTCTATACAATAGAGATTTCATGGTCGGATAAGGCACGTAACTGGTCACGACCGGGTATCATTACATTCGTAACTGAGATCAAGGAGTAGTGTCCACAATTTTGGGCAGAGCTATTTAAGGAGAACATTCGTGAAAACACAAAGAGAAACCAACCCTATGCTTTATACACTAACGCTGTTAGTACTTATTCTCATAGCGTGGACAACGGCATTTGCACAACAGGATCTTGCACAAGAAGCGTATCTTATCCTGCAACAAAACTGTCTCAACTGCCACGGCACCCACGGCTCTTTTACCGAAAATCTCGTCATTGAGTCGGCAACCGGTTTGGTGAATACGGGTGCCGTTGTTCCAGGTAGCCCCAGTACCTCTGAGCTCTACACGCGGCTCCTTGAAAATGACTTCATCAAACGGATGCCCCTCGGACAACCTCAACTTTCCGCTGCAGCAATTAGCACCATTAGGAAATGGATTCAAGCAGGCGCGCCCAGTTGGGAGGTCCAACACGATATCACCTTCATTACAACCGGTGCGATGCTTACTGCCATTCAGAGGCATTTGGCAACGCTTGATGTGTTTGACCGTCCCTTCGCGCGGTATTTCACGATGACGCATCTCTATAACGCGGGCGAAACGCTTGAAGCCCTCAATGCGTACAAAATCGCACTCGCAAAACTCGTCAATAGTCTCTCGTGGGGATTTGAGATTATCAATCCGCAACCGATTGATGCTGCCGAAACGATCTTCTACATCGACTTGCGCGATTATGAGTGGGATATCCGTGACGCGTGGACACAGATTGAAGCCCTTTATCCCTACGCGATTAAGTTTGATGCCACAAAGCGCCCTGTTTTGTTTACGAGACTCACAAAGCTGCGTCAGGAGATGAACTGCGAAGTGCCTTACGTTTATGTCGATTGGTTCTTAGCGACAGCTGTTCTTCCGCCGCTCTATCATGACATCCTTGACCTACCACAGACGGATCGTGAATTAGAACGGGCCCTTGAGGTGGACGTTTTGCGGAATCTCCAGAATGCGCCGGGGCGTCGCGTCTGGCGCGCGGGTTTCAACGATTCGGGAGTTTCTAATCATAACCGCGTTGTAGAACGACACACGTCTCGGTATGGTGCCTACTGGAAGAGTTACGACTTTGCGGGGAGCGTTGGGACGCAGAACATTTTCACGCACCCACTGTCTTTCCAACAGGATGGCGGTGAAGTGGTGTTCAACCTTCCCAACGGTTTACAGGCGTACTATATCTCAGACGGTGCTGGAAATCGGATAGATGTTGCACCGACAAACATCGTGTCCAACCCGGCGGCGAGTGATCCGGCTGTCCACAACGGTTTATCGTGTATCGGTTGCCACACGGAAGGGATGAAACGGTTTGAAGATGCAGTACGAGGCGTTATTGAACAGACGCGCAATCCGAGTTTTGATAAAGCACACACCTTACGTCTCTATGTGGATAAACCCACGATGGATCGTCTTTTGGATGAAGATACGAAACGTTACGAGGCCTCTTTAGAAAAAACAGGTGGCGTGTTTGGAGGCATTGAACCTGTGCATCGTTTCTATGAAACTTATCAGGGACCTGTAGACGCTGCATACGCCGCTGCATCGATCGGTTTAGAAACAGGGGCGTTTCTTTCAGAGATCGGTAAGAAGTTGAGTTTACAGGGGCTCGGTTTAACGGGTCTCGTCAATGGTGGGAACGTGAAACGGGACGTGTGGACCTCACAATTTTCGGATGTAGTTTTAGCGTTGCATTCACCAGATGTACCGGCACCGGTTATTGCCGTCAATCCAGTAACCCAACCCTTACTGGGTGGCACCGTTTATATTCCAGATACGAACCTCCGCGCGGCGATTGCGCAAACACTCGGTAAAGCCGCGAATGCCCCGATTACGGATGAAGATATGAAACAATTGAGACAACTCCGTGCCGATGGCAGAGGCATCCAAGACCTAATCGGATTAGAGTATGCGACGAACCTGGAGCGGATAGAACTCCGCCGTAACGCTATCTCTGACGTGACCCCGCTGCAAGGATTGATCAGACTGAATAACATCAAGTTGCGGGATAACGTCATCTCGGATGTCTCACCCCTCGCAAACCTGCTCAGTGTGGACTGGTTGGGGCTTGAAGAGAACGTCATCACGGATTTGTCGCCATTGAAGGGATTGGTAAAATTGGAGGGGATCGGCATTTCGGAAAACCTCGTCACCGATGTGTCATCCCTCGCCAGTCTCACCAGTCTGGAACGGATAGATGCTTGGAATACACCTATCACGGATTTCTCGTCCTTGACACAATTACCGAAGTTGGAGTGGATAGAATTCGGGAACGATGCTTCTGTAACGACTATTCCGTCCCTAAAGGGGATCAAGCGGCTGCGGCGGCTTGAACTCAATAACTGTAGTATCAGGGACCTCTCTCCCTTGAAGGAATTCACACAACTGGAGTGGCTGGAATTGGTGAATAACACAATATCAGATATTTCGGCGTTGCGTTCTCTGAAAAATTTGAGAACGTTGAATCTGGATGCGAACGTCATCTCAGATGTCTCGCCCCTCACAGAATTAAAAAATCTGGAAGTATTATACCTTGAAAACAACGTTATCTCAGATGTCTCACCCCTCACAGGCCTCAGAAACTTGGAACGTCTCGACTTGCGGAACAACGCGATAACCGACTTTTCGCCTTTAGACCAACTACCGTTCCAAACCACGATTCGGACAGAAGGGAATCCTGGTCCCGGCGTGCCAAGCAGACTCGGACTCAAAATAACAGGTCCCTGGTTGTGGATGATCGTGTCAACAGGTGATAGCGGCGGCGCGGCGGCAGCGCGTTCCGGTGTGGATTTCCTATCAGTCGCCAGTAACGGAAAAGTAACGGAACTGAAAGTCGCTACCAACGGTACCACCGAAGGAAACCCCGTCGGCGATAAAGTCTGGAAAGCCGGTGAGTTATCGGCGACCGGCAGCGACAACCTCAATGACATGGCAAACGACACCGGCTTGGGATTTGGTAATATAGACGATCACGTGGCTTACGGTGCCCTCACCATAGAATCACCGAAAAATCAACAAGTGACCATGATGGTCGGCAGTGACGACGCTGTTAAGATCTGGCTTAACGGAGAATTGGTTCATAACAATCCTGTGAATCGAGGAGCCGGTGATTTTCAGGATAGGTTCCTGGTCAGTCTGAAACAGGGGTATAATACACTGTTAGTCGCTGTCTACGAAAGGAGCGGAGGTTGGAGCGGGTTCTTCGGGTTCGCCCCCGGCACGGAATACACTGTTATTCCACCCGGTACCGTCACGATTGATAACGCTGCCCCGACTGTTCCTGCTTGGGATGTCAACGAAGATGGAGAAACCGATGCCACAGACCTCCTCATCGTGCTATCGGATAGGGATAGAAAAACCCCAGTGAACCCACGCTCTGATGTCAATGGAGATGGTGTCGTAGATGCGAAGGACGTCGCACTTGTCGCCGAGCATCTCGGTGAAAAAAATCAACCCGCAGCCCCTGCGACGTTTACGTTACCCTCAGCCGTCACGTTTAAAGCGGTTCAAGATGCCTTAGACCTCTTGCGTGCTGCGGATGATGGGTCCCCGACCTTCCGGAGTGGTATCGCAAAACTGGAGCAGTTGCTGGCGTTGTTTGTCCCTAAAAAGACAATCATGTTCCACAACTACCCGAATCCGTTCAACCCGGAGACGTGGATACCGTATCAACTTTCGAAATCTGCGGATGTGACGGTGCGTGTCTACACGGCGAGGGGTGTGTTAGTGCGGACGTTAGAGGTAGGACATCAACCCGCGGGTATCTATCAACATCGGAGTCGTGCCGTCTATTGGGATGGAAAGAATGAAGTTGGTGAGTCTGTTGCGAGTGGTATCTATTTTTACACCCTCACCGCAGACGACTTCACGGCTACACGGAAGATGATCATACAGAAATAAAGGCAACTATACTAACGTGAGTTGGGTCTAAGAAGTAACTAAAGTTTGGACGATTCGTATCACCTTTCGGTTGAATTTTCAAAGATCAAGGGATTTTTCTACGCGTTTCACAGCCCCAGGCACTTGGAGAAAATAAAGACAAATCGTCAACGATTCGGAACCCCGGTTTACTAAGGGTTTGTGCGATGGTGGCACAGACTGACAATTTATACTACGAAAGCGGATGTGAGATGTGGAACACCTTAACGTTCTGATCCCAACCACTTCTGCACTCGCACGAGTTTATCTGGCGGGATGTGTGAGACATTCGCGTCTGTAGGGAATGTGCCGTTTGCTACCTCTTCCCGATACTTACAGATTGCCTCAAAAGTCAAATGGTTGTAATTTTGGTAGCGTTTAGCGTGTTTGAAGGGAGGACCTATCCCTAATATATCGTTGATAACGAGGACTTGTCCGTCGCAGAACCGTCCCGCCCCAATACCGATGGTAGGGATATTAAGGGTATCCGTTATGATTTGGCTGACCTCTTCGGTGATTTTTTCGAGGACAATGAGTTTCGCACCGGCATCTGTGAGTGCTACTGCTGATTCGATGAGTCGCTTCGCTTTCGCAAATGTTTTTCCGTGTGTCGCCGCTTTAGTGCCATGGATTTGCGGATTATGTCCGATATGGGCGCAGATCTCTACCCCTGCTTTGGTGAGGGCAGTAACGATCGGAACCTTTTCAATACCACCTTCCAATTTGACACCGTCAGCCCCATCATCCAAAAAAAGATTGGCATTGGTAACGGCTTGCTTCACATCTCGGTCAGCAGCGTAAGGCATATCGACGAGAAGATAAGCATCTGTCACACCGCGACGCACCGCTTGAAGATGGTGTCGCATATCTGCCATTGTTACCTCTACCTCGCTTTTGTAGCCGAGCACATTGGTACCGACACTATCCCCGACAAAGACAATGTCGATTCCTGCCTCGTTTTGCAAACAGGCAGTCGGGTAATCGTAGCAGGTTAACACGGTGATCGGTTGCTGCTCTCGTTTTTTGGTGTGCAGGTAAGTGATGTCTTTCTTCACTTTTCCGCTTGCCTCCGCGCGTAATCCCAACCGAGAAATCGTTTTAAGCTAAGACCTCTGCCACGGTTTTCCCAATAGTCGTGAGGTTATCTGCCACAATGATTTCTGCATCTTTGAGGGCTCGAATTTTATCCGCAGCAGTGCCTTGCCCACCGGAGATAATCGCACCGGCGTGTCCCATTCGTTTACCGGGTGGGGCAGTCTGACCGGCAACAAAACCGACAACAGGTTTTGTCATTTCCTTTTTCACGAATTGCGCCGCTGTCTCTTCAGCCGTTCCACCAATTTCCCCTATTAAAACGACAGCGTGTGTGTCATCATCTGCTTCAAACAGTCTAAGAACATCAACAAAATTCGTTCCAATCACAGGGTCACCACCGATGCCGACACAAGTGGATTGACCAATACCGAGTTGTTTCAGCTGATAGGCAGCTTCGTAAGTTAAAGTTCCGCTTCGCGAGACGATGCCAACGTTGCCTGCAGTATAGGCGAACTCAGGCATCACGCCAATTTTGCATTCGCCGGGTGTGATAACACCAGGGCAGTTTGGACCGATTAACCGAGTCGATTTTCCTTGAAGAAACGCCTTCGCTTTAACCATGTCAAGAACAGGTATATGCTCGGAAATACAGACAATCAATTCGACGCCTGCCTCGGCAGCTTCCATAATAGAGTCCGCCGCGTTGAAGCGTGCGGGAACGAAAACCATTGATGTATTTGCCCCTGTTGCTGCAACACCTTCTGCTACTGTATCATATACAGGAATGCCGTTCACATCAGCTCCACCTCTACCGGGGACTGCACCAGCGACAATTTGGGTGCCGTAAGCCGCGCACTGCTCCGTATGAAAACGTCCAGAACGACCTGTGATGCCTTGTACAATCACTTTCGTATCTTTGTTAACAAGTATACTCATATTTTATTAGTCTTCAGTTTTCAGTTATTAGTCATTGGCGAATGGCGGTTGGTAAGTTGCCAACACCCAATCGCCAAAAGTGAGCGTGGCGAACGCCCCAATTACTAATCACCAATTGCCTTAGTACGCACGTGCGAAAATTGTGACGTCTTCTGCGGGTTTGCCACAGACAATGCATTCGCCACCTCCATCGGATTGTTCTATTGGGAGGCATCGGATAGTTGCCTGTGTTTCCTCTCTGGCTTTGTCTTCGCATGCCGCGTCACCGCACCAATAAGCGCGTGCAAATCCGTTTTCAATAACCTCTTTGAATGCCTCGTAGGTAGTAGGTTCAAAAGTATTCGCATCGCGGAAGTCTGTTGCCCGTTTGAGCATATCCGCTTGAATTGTTTCGAGTAGTTTCGTTACTGCCTCAGCAGCGTTAGCGATCGGAACAAACGTTTTACCTTCCTTACCGGGTATATCGCGTCGTGCGAGGACAACCTGCTGGTTACGCAAGTCCCGGGGACCTATCTCTATGCGCAGTGGAACACCTTTAAGTTCCCATTCGTTGAATCGCCTACCCGGTGACTGATCCTGTCTGTCGTCAACGTGGTAACGCACACTGCCCAGTGTTTCGCAGATCGCATCGACGGCTTGCATAACGGGTTGTTTGTCGTCTTCTCTGTTTTTCGGGACGATCGGGACGATGACGAGTTGTGTGGGCGCGAGTCTCGGCGGTAAAATCAATCCTTGGTCATCTCCGTGCGTCATAATAATAGCACCGATCATTCGAGTGCTTACGCCCCAACTTGTTGTCCAACAATGTTGTTGTTTCTGGTTCGCGTCAAGGTATCGGATATCAAAGGCTTTAGCGAAGTTTTGTCCGAGATCGTGTGATGTCCCCGCTTGTAAGGCGCGTTTATCGCCCATCATTGCCTCAATCGTGTAAGAAGT
Source organism: Candidatus Poribacteria bacterium (assembly GCA_022826805.1). Lineage (GTDB taxonomy): Bacteria > Poribacteria > WGA-4E > WGA-4E > WGA-3G > WGA-3G. The sequence continues at coordinate 94,827 of JAJDUH010000044.1, read as the reverse complement.
CAATGCCCCCGGGAACTTTTCACTTTCGCTCTTACGACCGGGGATAACAGGTATTGCGGCTTCGTTGATTGCAAAGTCGGTGTAGATATCAAGGATGCGCAGCGTCTCTTCTTCTGCTTCTTCATGGGTTGCGTGCGCAGTATGCCCTTCTTGCCAGAAGAATTCCATCGTTCTTAAGAAAAGGCGGGGACGTAACTCCCATCGGACTACGTTCGCCCACTGATTAATAAGCACCGGTAGGTCGCGGTAAGACTGGATCCATTGACTATACATGTAGCCGATGATGGTTTCGGAAGTTGGGCGGACCACAAGTGGCTCTTCTAACTTTTTCCCGCCACCGTGGGTAACAACAGCGAGTTCCGGTTTAAAGCCTTCGACGTGCTCGGCTTCCTTCTCAATGAAACTCATAGGAATGAAGAGTGGGAAAGCGGCGTTTTGATGTCCTGTCTCTTTGAATCGGGTATCCAGTTGTTCTTTGACGTTTTCCCAGAGCGCGTAGCCATAAGGACGCACTACCATGCATCCGCGTACGGGCGCGTAATCTGCCATTTCCGCTTGACGGATGACTTGGGTGTACCATTTTGCGTAGTCTTCACTACGGGGAACTATTTTATCAAACATCTTTTTTCCTTTACGACTCTAAATCAAACGTCCGTCAAAGCGGCAATACCGGGTAGAGATTTTCCTTCTAAAAATTCTAAGGACGCACCGCCACCCGTTGAAATATGTGTCATCCGCTCTGCAACACCGGCTTTCTGTATCGCCGCGACGCAGTCGCCGCCGCCGATGATGCTCACCGATTCCGAATCGGCGATCTGTTTCGCTACTGCAATTGTGCCTTGTGCAAACTTCTCAAATTCATATACACCTAAAGGACCGTTCCACACCACCGTTTTCGCTGCTGCGATCTGTTCTCCAAACGCCGATACCGTTTCAGGACCGATATCTAATCCCTGCCATCCGTCAGGAATGGTATCTTTGTCAGTAATCTGAGATTTGGTTTCGGGATCAAAGTCTCGTCCAACAACGTGGTCTATAGGTAGTAGGGTGGACGCTGAGAATGCTTCCCTGTCGACCAGAGACTTGGCAATGTCAAGTTTTTCGGTTTCGACAATTGAGTTGCCAATACTAAGCCCTATCACTGACAAAAATGTATATGCCATGCCACCACCGATGAGGAGTTTATCAACTTTCCCCAGTAGATTTTCAATCAGTGTAATTTTATCGGATATTTTCGCACCACCAAGAATAGCGACGTAAGGACGTTTAGGATCTTCAAGAGTAGTGCTGAGATAGTAAATTTCACGTGACATGAGGAATCCGGCGACGCACGGGTTCAGATGATGTGTTACACCTTCCGTTGAGGCATGTGCACGGTGCGCTGTGCCGAAAGCATCATTAACATAGACATCGGCAAGCGAGGCAAGTTCCTGTGCAAATTTTGGATCGTTTTCGGTTTCTTCAGCGTAGAAGCGGACATTTTCAAGGAGTAGCACCTCACCATTGTGCATGGAAGCAACAGCGCTCTGTACGGACTCACCGATACAATCGTTGACGTGTTCGACGCGCTTACCAAGTTTTTGGCTAAGTGCTATAGCAATCGGCTGTGTTGTGAAGGTCTCTTGATCGGCTGCTGAACCCACTTCGGGTCTACCTAAGTGTGTCACCAAGATAATTTTAGCATCGGCGTTGATGAGTGCCAGAAGGGTCGGCAAAGCACCAGTGATACGGGTTTCATCTGTGATCTTTCCGTCCTTCATAGGGACGTTAAAGTCTACCCGCACGAGAACACGTTTTCCTGTAACGTCTATGTCCTTTAACTCAAGTGTTGCCACGTGTTGGTTCTCCCCAAGCCTAAGTTTTCTGCAAGTTTTACCTTACACAGTCGAAACGTTGATTTTTACGCATAATTTGCTGCTGTTACTGCCAGCTGTGCCGCTTCAAAGAGTCCCTCTGCTTGTTGAACGTTCAAGTCCGATTCGGCAATAATCTGTTTTCCAAGTTCCACATTTGTTCCTTCCAACCGAACTACGAGCGGAACGTTGAGTTTAACCTGTTTCGCTGCTTCAACGATGCCGTTGGCGATTGTGTCACATTTCATAATGCCGCCAAAGATATTAACAAGAACGGCGGTCACGTTTTTGTCAGCGAGTATAAGACGGAAGGCGTGCGTAACTGCCTCTACGGACGCTCCACCGCCAACATCGAGAAAATTTGCCGGTTCACCACCGTTCTGTTTGATGATATCCATCGTTGCCATCGCGAGTCCTGCCCCGTTCACCATACAGCCGATGTTGCCTTCAAGGCGAATGTAACTCAAGCCAGATTCACTGGCTTCTAATTCACTCGGATCTTCTTCATGTGGGTCGCGCATCGCAGAGAGATCCGAATGCCGCCAGAGTGAATTATCGTCGAGGTTGACTTTAGAATCGAGTGCGACGATATCCAATCCGTCGTCTGTTGTTACAATTGCCAATGGATTAATCTCTACGAGGGAGCAGTCGCAAGCGGTAAAGGCGTTGTAAAGTGCGAAGATCAGTTCCGCAGCTTTAGGAATTACCGAACGGTAGGTCGCATTGGTGATTAATTTGTAGGCAAACTCTCGTGCTTGAAACTCAGTTAACCCGAAGGCTGGATGAATTTGTGTCCTGATAATCTTTTCGGGTGTTTGTGCCGCAACTTCCTCAATATTGACCCCACCCTCTTCGCTGCCGATGAGCGTGAGTTGTGAAGTTTCTCGGTCAAGGAGTATAGCGAGGTAGAATTCTTTCTCTATCTCCGCGGCTTCGGCAACAAGCACTTTTCGGACAAGTTTTCCTTCGGGACCCGTCTGTGGTGTTACGAGTTGCATACCGAGAATCGCTTCAGCCTGTTCTTTCACTTCAGCGGTCGAGTGTGCGAGTTTGACCCCGCCGCCCTTCCCGCGGCCACCAGCGTGAATTTGCGCTTTGATAACGTATGTTGGACAATTAAGTTCTTGAGCGATGGTTTCCGCTTCCTCGGGCGTTTCAGCGACCCCGCCGGGTAGCGTATTGACACCATGAGATTCTAAGATTTGCCTGGCTTGATATTCGTGGATGTTCATTTTCTATCGGCTGCGGTAGCGTTCCTTTGGCATTTGTAGTTGCTGATGTATTTGGAGTGTTTCCCATGTTAAACACATTAGGAATTATATCATAGTTGAGGCAAGATTGCAAGTTTTTCAGATTCCTTGACTTTGTTGCTCAGGTGTATTTACAGTGTATGTATAAATTTTTACTATCCTTTTTTACTTTGGGGACTCTATAATAACATAAGCAACGGATATAGTCGGTTGTCTGAAAGACTTTAATTTTCAGATGTCGAGTGGCATAAGAATGGTCGTGTGTTAAACGAGTGTTGTCTCATCAAATGGAGGATTTAATAAAGATGACAAATATCATAAGAGCTGTTCAATTTTGGCAGAAATTCGCGCAGATTTTTCGATTACATTGGCAATACCACTGGTCATATCACCATCCAGAAACCAGTCAAAGCGTACAAGCAATGCAGAAAGTAGAGTGCTTTCGAGATAAAGCCCGTTTTCGCATTGACGACGGTTTTCGCATTGACGGGAGTGATGACATTCTTCGTGAACTCCTTGTCTTCAGTCCAAAAGAAAATGGGCACGACAAGGATTTCTTATTTTTAGTTGATGATAGTGCTAATACCTATATGAGTATACCGAAAGGCTGGCAGTTGATTGACTCAGATGGAATCGAGGAACGCGGCGATATAGTCGGTTTTTTGGATGGTAAGCGTTATCTGTTTGAAGGTGGGTCGGACAAGCTAATTGCTGTAGCGGAAGAGTAAGGGCATAAAGTCCAAACTGATCAAATTTGGCGATGGATAGTAGTTTTACATCGGAATCAAGTGGGTTTATGTAGGTCCTGAACATAAGACGGATGTTGTTCGGATTACGGATTTATCATCTTCAAGGCGTTCGAGCAAAGTTTGAATAGACTCCTGAAAGACGGGGTGCACCAAATCCGGTGCGATCTCCACTAATGGGACCAATACGAAATCGCGAAGATGCATCTCTGGGTGTGGCACGACAAGTTTCTCGGTCTGGATGCGCAGATCACCATAGATTAATATGTCAAGGTCAATCTCTCTCGGACCCCAGCGGATGCGGTGTTGTCTACCAATAGCGGTTTCAATGTCTTTTAGGGTCTGTAACAAAGATAGGGGAGAAAGGCTGGTCTGGATTGCAGCGACACCGTTCAGAAATTGTCCCTGTGCTTCATATCCTACGGGGTCGGTTTTGTAAATGGAGGAAATCTCTTGTAAGTTAATTCCCTCCGTTTTCGATAAGGCGTGGATGGCGTTCTGGAGATGCTTGAGCCGATCGCCGATGTTGCTTCCGAAGCCAATATATGCTAAGTGCATGGAGTTTGCAGTTGATGCCGACATGCTGCACCCCGGGCAATTCATGAGGTCCACTAACTGATTAGGCAGTCATTAAAAGTTCCTCAAGATTCCTACCAATAGTTGGGCGTGGAAGACTTTTATTTTTTCTCTGAGCGCGATCCAGCAGTTCGTCAACAATTTCACACAACTGTCGATAAACTTCAACTTCGTCGTCGCCGTGGCAACACGGGCCGATGATGCCAGGACAATATCCAATGAAGCATTCGTCTTCGTCTGACCATTCGACGATTTTGATATATTTCGCGCTTTCGCTCATCTGTCTAACCTGAAAATTTACGGATAGCAATAGACGTGTTGTGCCCACCAAAACCGAACGCATTGGAGAGGGCAACCTCGATTTTCGCATCGCGACTTTTATTCGGAACATAGTCCAAGTCACAGGCTTCGTCCGGCATGTCATAGTTGATGGTTGGCGGCAGATAGCCCTTTTCCATCCCACCTAAACAGGCAATGAGTTCCACGGCTCCAGCTGCACCGAGTAGATGCCCGATCATAGATTTGGTGGAACTGACAGGGATTTTGTACGCATGTTCGCCAAAAAGAGTTTTGATGGCGTTGGTTTCTGCGACGTCGCCTATCGGGGTGGAGGTGCCGTGCGCGTTGATATAATCGACAGCATCTAATGGCAATTCTGCGTCTTGAAGTGCGAATTCCATTGCTTTCGCTGCACCTTCACCGTTTTCAGGTGGACTTACCATATCATGTGCGTCTGAAGTCATGCCGTAGCCGATGATTTCTGCGTAGATATGGGCACCTCGTTTTTTGGCGTGTGATAAAGATTCAAGAATTAGGACCCCAGCACCGTCTCCCATCACAAAGCCGTCCCTGTCTTTAGTGAACGGACGCGAGGCGCGTTCAGGCGCATCATTTCGCTCCGACATCGCCCGCATTGAGCAGAAACCCGCGAAAGCCAAAGGGGTAATCGCCGATTCTGTTCCTCCAGTGAACATTACATCCGCTTCACCGCGCTGAATGATGCGAAAGGAATCACCAATCGAGTGGTTGGCACTCGCACATGCCGTGACAGATGAAGAATTCGGACCTTTGAGGCTGAAATGAATTGAGACCCGTCCCGCTGCCATGTTAATAATCATGTAGGGCACAAGAAATGGACTCACGCGTTTAACGCCCTTTTCGGCGAGCGTTTTTGCGTTATCTTCGAGGACCCCAATGCCGCCGATGCCAGAACCGATTTGGACCCCCGCACGGTATGGGTCAACCTTGTCGAGTTCCAAATCTGCGTCTTCATGTGCCATGATTGAGGCAGCAAGCGCATATTGGATGAAAAGCGGCAACCGAGATGCCGATCGACGATCCATATACGCTTCCGCTTGGAAGTTTTTTACCTCTCCGGCAATTTGGGTGCGATGCTCCGAGGCATCGAAATAGGTTATAGGTCCGATTCCGTTTTTACCGGTGGCAAGCGCATCCCAATATTCTTCTTTCGTGTTGCCAATTGCATTGACAGCACCGATTCCTGTAATAACTACACGCTCCACGAGACCGATCCTTTTTATTCGGGTTGCAGGCGTACTTGAGAAAGTGACCAAATTTTGCCCACACGGACAAAATTTGTCTTTGCTTTACATTGTACGCGCTGAGGAGGGCTTATAGTATCCCGCTACACGCCCTCCAGTGATATGTGTTAACTTATACATGCTCGTCTAAGTAATTCAGGGCATCTTGAACAGTCGTAATTTTCTCCGCATCGCTATCTGGAATTTCGAGGTCGAATTCCTCTTCAAGTGCCATGACCAGTTCCACAGTGTCGAGTGAATCAGCGCCCAAGTCTTCCATGAAAGAGGCATCTGGGGTAACGTTATCTTCGTCAACACCGAGTTGTTTCGCAATAATTTCGATAAGGCGTTCTTGGTTCGTTGCCATAAGCGTTTCTCTCATCTCCTTTTTAGAGTTTACAGTTGTCAGTTGAAAGAGATTTTGGGTTAAACAACACCTTTTATGGTCGTTAACTGTTAACTGACAACTTTTGAATTACATCACCATGCCACCATCAACCTGAAGCGTTTGGCCGGTGATATAGCGAGCAGCATCCGATGCTAAAAAACAGACAGCGTCTGCCACATCTTCTGGGTCTCCAAATCCTCGTAAGGGAATCATCTCGAGGATTTGTTCCTGACTCTGTTCCGGTATTTGTGCTGTCATGTCCGTCGTAATAAAACCGGGAGCGATAGCGTTCACGGTAATGCCGCGGGCACCAACCTCTTTGGCAGTAGCTTTTGTCAAACCGAGAATACCAGCCTTCGCAGCAGCATAATTCGCTTGTCCTGCGTTTCCCATTAAACCAATTACTGATGAAATGTTAATAATTCGTCCACTTCTCTGACGTATCATGGGACGCAGCACCGCACGGGTACAATACATCGTGCCGGTCAAATTCGTCTGTAACACGGCATCCCAGTCCTCATCTTTGAGACGCATGAGCAGCATATCGCGGGTAATCCCGGCATTGTTCACGAGGATATCGATTTGCGCAAATTGCGCAATAGTTTTCTTGATGAGTGTTTCAACATCTGCTTTTTGGGAAATGTCAGCGACTATTGCCTGCACAGTGTGCCCACTATCCTGCAGTGTATTCGCGACCTGTGTGATGGTATCAGCAGAGCGCGAGCAGATAACGACATTGGCACCGGTTTCACAGAGTCTGTGTGCGATCGCTGCACCTATGCCCCGCGACGCTCCTGTGACAATTGCCGTTTTGCCATTCAACAAATCTTCCCTAAATGTGCTTTGTGCCGTTGTTACAGCCATTGTTTTTATTTATCGCTTCCATATTCGTCTGTCACGAGAGACAGCGTTTTAAGGTCTTCAACATTCATGGCGTTGCTTTCGGAAAGCGTGCGTTTTACTAAACCCGATAAAATCTTTCCTGGTCCAACCTCAACAAAATGCGTAATACCGGTATGCTTGATAGTGTGCAACGTTTTTTCCCACTGAACGGGCTGTGTTATCTGTTGAGATAGAAGTTCCCTAATATTATCTGCATCCGTGGCAGATTTACCCGTCACGTTCATCACAATATCAATTTGAGGTGAATGCAACGGCACTGAATCGAGGACAGATTTAAACTTTTGTTGTGCTGGCGCCATCAATGGCGAGTGGAACGCACCGCTTACTGGCAATGGACGACACCGCCTTTCGCCAATTTCGGCTCTGGCGAGAGAAACGACATGGTCAACTGCATCAACCTCTCCAGAGATAACGAGTTGTCCAGGACAGTTGTAATTGGCGATATTTACAATCCCGTCAGCCGTTTCACAGAGTGTTTGAAGCTGTTCGGTTTCCATGCCGAGGATTGCTGCCATCGTGCCTTGCTGTGTTTTTCCTGCTTCCGCCATGAAGCTTGCGCGTGCGTGTACCAGCCGTAATGCATCTGAGAAATCGAGTGCTTCCGCTGCTACGAGTGCTGAATACTCCCCTAAACTGTGTCCCGCGACAGCATTAGGCGTAATATTGTGTGCCTTTAGCACTCGCAGCGCTGCAACACTGCAGGTCAAAATCGCAAGTTGTGTATTTTCGGTCTCTTTTAAATCTGCTTCCGGTCCTTCAAAACAGAGTTGCTTTAATCCGCGTCCAAGGGCTGTATCGGCTTCTTCAAAGGTAGCATCAGCAATTGGATAGTTTTGTGCCAATTCTGCACCCATGCCGACCTGCTGTGAACCTTGCCCTGGGAAAATAAACGCCAGTTGTGTCATTTTTATTTCGTGAACGGATGTCGGCGGGACCCTTTCGGTTTTCTAAAATCCTCAAATCAAACAGAGAACTGATAGAATTAGATAAAGCCTCTTTACTGATTGTTGGCTGCTAATGGCTGACAGCTATAATCGTAGGAGCGTACTTCCCCATGTTAAGCCTGCTCCGAAAGTCACAAGCAGAAGTAGATCGCCCGGTTTTGCTCTGCCTTCACGAATAGCCTCGTCTAAAGCGATGATCACTGTCGCTGCAGAGGTGTTACCGTATTTGTCAACGTTAATGTAAACCTTTTCTCGTGGCATACCGAGTCTATCACCGACTGCCTCAATGATGCGCAAGTTCGCTTGATGCGGGATTAACAAATCAATATCTTCAATACTGACGTTCGCTTGACGTAGGACACGTTGGGCGGCTTCAGGCATGAGCCGAACACCCAACTTGAAGACTTCTCGTCCATTCATCTGAATCTTATCTAACTTTTGGTCGATTGCTTTCTGTGTGACTGGCATTCTCGAACCACCTGCAGGGATACCGAGAAGATCAATGTCTGCATAGTCACCATCGGATCCGATGTAAGATGCCAGGATACCTTTTGGTTCATCCGTGGCTTGAACCACGGCAGCACCTGCGCCATCTCCAAAGAGAACACATGTGCCTCTATCGTTCCAATCAACGATTTTGTTAAAAATCTCACCACCAACGACAAGAATCGTGTCATATCGTCCAGATCTGATCAATCCATCTGCGAGATCCAGCCCATAAAGGAAGCCAGCGCATGCAGCAGATATATCCATGGCAGAGGCGTGTTTAGCCCCGATACCTTTCTGGACGTAGCACGCCGTTGAGGGGAAAAACGTGTCTGGCGTAACGGTAGCAACGAGAATCATTTGGATGTCAAGCGGATTGATATTGGCATTCTTAATAGCCCAGCGGGCAGCACGAACGCAAAGATCGGAAGTAGCCTCATCGTCTTCAGCCATACGCCGCTCTCTAATACCTGTACGTTGACGGATCCATTCGTCGCTGGTATCGACCAATTTCTCCAAGTCGAAATTAGTGATAACCTGCTCAGGGAGGTAAGAGCCTGTCCCCGTAATTGTTGCATGTCGAAGTTGCGTCATTATATCTCTTACTCCATCTATGCCTCGTCGGCGGATTTTAGCACAGGACGTCCGTTGTAGTACCCACATTCGCGACAGACACGATGGGATATCATAGTCTCCCCACAGTATGAACAAACACTTAGCGCTTTGTCATAGAGTGCGTTGTGACTTCTCCGCATTCTTTTTTTCGATTTTGACGTTCTCCGTTTTGGGTGCGCCATGGGTTTTCTCCTTTGTCTTACTTAAATGTCAAAAAATCTGTTTTAACTCTCTAAAAGATCACTATTCAGAGTTCCTTCTACAATCTGAGTTTATTATTTCAACTATTTTCCAGCATCTTTGAGAGTACCGAAAACGGATTAGAAGCCGCTACCGGTGCTTCATTCTCGGCTTCACAAGAACATGCGCCATCATTGAGTTCTGTACCACACTGTAGACAGAGACCTTTGCATGTTTCAGAGCAGAGTGACCACATCGGTATTTCAAGAATAAGTGCTTGCCGAGCATCTTCTGAAATGTCTAATGTTTCTCCGTCATAGTATCGCATATCCGCTTCATCTTCTTCCGAAGGTTCATCGCCGAAAGAGAAGAACAGATTCAGCGTAGTAGCTACATCAATTTCAAACGGCTTAACACAACGGCGACACTCCGCTAAAAGCGTTGAAGTGATGTCGGCTGTCACACAAATATTGTTGCCTCCTTGGAGAAGTAAAAGAACTGTACATGATAGCGGACTAGCAAATTCTGCTTCCTCATAAATCAGACCGAGGGTCTCGGGTGGCACAAGTGCTTCATATTGCTTGAAGTCCTCGTGTCGAAGGTCTTTCACGTCGAATACTAACGTATCTCTTATGCCTTCCTTCATATTCAATTTTCACCTCAAGTATCTGTTAGGAGAAGTTGCAGGGATTCTCTGCCACTATAAGCAGATGGCAAAGATGGCTACTACACTTATAATATATGGAGATATATGCAACTTAAAAAGCGACTTCTTCTTCGATCCTAATGAGTTGTGCCTCCCCTTTCACCTCTTCAAGGGCATAAATTTGCGAGAGTGCTGCTCTCATGTTCTTTTCCCGCGCCGTGTGTGTCAGCATAACAAGTGATACCGTATCCATGCCATGTGGATCCTTCTGTATAACAGAAGCGATACTAATTTGCCAGTTCCCTAAGATCGTGCCAATTTTCGCAAGAACCCCCGGTCGATCAGCAACGACGAATCGGATGTAATAACGTGTTTCTATGTCGTCAATAGAAGCAAAACCGACTTCCGCCTGTCCACCGGCAAGCCACGCTTGCGAAATAGGTGCGCTCACCCCTTGTTGCACAGATTTGGCTGCATCGATAATATCGGCAACGACGGCACTTGCAGTCGGCATCTCCCCGGCACCTTGCCCATAAAACAGCGTCGGACCAACCGCGTCCCCGATGACGCAAACTGCGTTAAATGCACCACCGACGTTCGCAAGTAGGCTCCGCTCCGGCACGAGTGTTGGATGCACGCGCGCTTCCACACAATTTCCATCTGTCAACTTCGCAATAGCGAGCAGTTTGATGACATAACCCAGTTCACGGGCATATTGAATTTCTTGTGCGGTGATGTTTGTAATACCTTCGACGTGGAGTTGCGGGAGCGAAATGCTACTCCGATAGGCGAGAGCTATCAGGAGGATGAGTTTCTGGGCAGCGTCAATGCCTTCAACGTCGAGGGTTGGATCGGCTTCAGCGTAACCCATGTCCTGGGCGGCTTTCAGCACGTCCGAAAAATTGACCGAGTGCTCGTGCATCTCGGTTAATATGTAGTTACATGTGCCATTTACAATGCCGTAGAGGGAATGGATCTGGTTGCCAGCGAAACTTTCCTGGAGCGTTTTAATAATCGGAATACCACCTGCTGTGCTCGCCTCGAAATTGAGACTCACTTGATGTTCTGAGGCAAGTTGAAACAATTCGCCACCGTGTTCTGCTAAGAGGGCTTTGTTTGCGGTAACGACATGTTTACCGTTTTGGATGGCGCGTCTGATGAGGCTATGTGCTTCTGTAACACCCCCGATAAGTTCGACGACAATATCGATGTCTGGGTTATCAACGACTTCCGCCGGATTGCTCGTCAGACAATCTGCGGGAAGTTCAACCCCTTCGCGCGTGGCAGGGAGCGTCCGTTTCACTATTTTTTTTAGATTTAAGTCCGTGCCACTATTTTTGGCAATAAGGGCATGCTGATTCATCAAAATTTTGGAAACGCCGGTCCCGACGGTTCCCCACCCTAAGATGCCAACGTTAATATATGACTTATCCACTACTGCGACTCCCTCTTTTCCGTACATTTGCTGCGTGGCTTACAGGCACAGATCTGGCTTGCAAGCCGGTATTACATATCAGAAATCGGGGCGACTGGATTCGAACCAGCGACCTCTTGAACCCCATTCAAGCGCGCTTCCGGGCTGCGCCACGCCCCGTTAAAAATCAGGTTCTGTCCACGTATAATTGTATCATAAGCCAGGGGCAATGTCAAATAAAAATTAGAAACTTCAGCACCTGTAGGGCAATTCAGCGGGGTTTCCTACACACACTACGGCAGCATATCAGCAAAATTGTGACATTTATGGTAGACCGGAAAAATAGATAGACATTTCACCCCTGCTCGGTAGGGTTTTTGCTGGGGTGTTTCTTCAAGGTTTCCTAACCTCGCCCGTTTACAATATCTAATTAATTCTAAAATCTACCATAGTTAGTCAGAAATGGTTTGTCTATGCAAAACCCATCTCTTTCAGATTTCTGAGACTGATACCCAAACTGTCAAACGGATCGCGTTCATAACAGGTATCCTGTTCGATGATATACCATTCAACGCCTGCGTAGATACAAGCGTTTATAATAGCGCTCCAATTGAGGTTGCCTTCGCCAACTTCAGCAAAGCGTTGTGTCGAACCTTGCATCGCCATATCCTTGAGATGTATGATGTCAGCGCGTCCTTTTAAGTCTCGTATCCACGCTGTTGGGTCGCCGCCACCGTGCTGAATCCAGTATGTATCCAGCTCGCTTTTAAAGTAGTTGGGATCACTTTCGGTGTACAAAATCTCCAATCCAGTACGCCCGTTAAAGCGTTCCAACTCGAAACTGTGGTTGTGATAGGAAAAAGTTATTCCACCTTCAGCAAGGCGTGCTGCGACTTCAGATGCCTCTTTCGCGAATCTGGCGTATCCTTCAGCCGTACGATATTCACCCGGAAGTCCACCTATTGCGGCGTGCTTACACCCCCACAATTGATGTTCATCAATCACGGATTGAGGTTCATCGCGCATCTGATCGTAATCGGTATGTGTGGCGATGATACTGAGCCCCTCACCATCAACGATGTTTTTCAGTGCCTCAGGTGAAATCGGTCCGAGTGCTGAACACTGCACCGCTTCATATCCAAGTTGCCGGACTTTTTTCATCGTTTCTACAATGTCAGCCTCAGTATTGGTAAATTCTCTAACAGTATAAAGTTGCGCTGCGATTTGCTGCGCAGAAGGCATGTTTTGTGTTGCCATAATCTCTCCTTTTGTGTGGCATATACTATTTTGCGGTTGATAGTATATCAGAAAAAAGCGGCGTGTTCAAGTTAATTTAGGACAGACGCATATTGCTCTTTCGTAGCATACGGGGAAGTCCATTCAATCCCTCCTTCTCCCTTCAACCGACCCCTAAAAACCGCATATATCCGACGATTTTTGTAGGAAATTGACATTTTTCCCAATTTTGTGTATATTTATAAAAACAAACGCGATTCCCCGATTACGATCAAATACGGCATAAATTACCCAAAATCTATGAGGTGTCTGGCTTCGAGGTATCTCTTTTACTATCGCGTTTTAAATACATTGATGCTATATGCCTTTTTGAAATTTTTGCGACTTTTTTGCTTAGGTGGCAACTTAGGTTATCATAACATTAAGTAAGCAGCCATCATAAAATCCGATAAATCCCATGCCTACAGCCCCAACCGAGCAAGGAGACAGATGTGACAGAAACAGTACAAACGTACTTTACCACTGAAAGCGAAAGTACACAAACCAACCCCGGCTTCCAAAGCGCCCTCGATTACATCCGAGAGAAAGCCACATCTGAACGCCAGAAGGGTGATCTTTTCGAGCGATTGATGCAGAAATATTTCACGGAAGACCCAGACTACAAAGACCAGTTTTCTGAAGTATGGCTTTGGAAAGAATGGACAGCAAACCGGACAGACTTTGACGGGACTGATATAGGAATAGACCTCGTTGCCCAAGCCCCAGATGGCGGCTACCATGCTATCCAATGCAAATGCTATGCCCCTGAGACTCGTATTTCAAAGGACGATCTTAATTCATTTCTTGCTGCAGCCTCCCTACCGCCTTTTAAGGATCAAACCCCATTTCTCGTAAACACAGGTGGTGAACTGGGAGCAAATGCTCTCAGAATGGTAGAACCATTAGGAAACAAATTCCGAATCGTCCACTTCAGTGTCCTTGAAAACAGCCCTTTTGAATGGCCCGACCTGAGTCTACAAGAACCTGAACAACTCACCTATAAACAGAAACGCTTCCATCTGAAAGATCATCAAAAAGAGGCATTTAACGACGTTATCAACCGCTTCAAAAAATACGACCGCGGCAAACTGATTATGGCGTGCGGCACGGGTAAGACCTTCACAGCACTCCGAATCGCTGAGGAAATCGCAGGAACCGAAGGTAGAGTGCTATATCTCGTACCATCTATTGGTTTGCTTTCACAAGCGATGCGAGAATGGTCTGATCAACGGGGAGTACCACACAGTTATATCGGCATCTGCTCCGATACAAGTGCTGGCAGGACAAGCGAGGATGCCTCCATTCAAGAACTTAAGATTGACGTAACCACAGATCCTTCATTAATCCTCCATACACTGCAGAACCTCGACAGTAGCAAAATGACTGTCGTTTTCTGCACATATCAGTCGCTACCACTCATTGAGGAGGTACAGAACAACGGCGCACCGCCATTTGATATTATCTTTTGCGATGAAGCACACAGAACCACTGGTGTTGATAGACCTGGAAATAAAACCTCACCATTTGTTCTCGTCCACGATGGAGATCGCATTCGCGCCAGTAAACGCCTCTATATGACTGCCACCCCTAAACTTTATACTGAAAATGCAAAAACCAAGGCTGCAGACTATAATGTTGAAGTGTTCTCTATGAACGACAAAAAGAAATACGGACCGCAATTTCATTGCCTCCCTTTCTCCAAAGCCGTTGAAATAGGTGAACTCTCCGATTACAAGGTGGCTATTTTTGGCATATCAGAACACGAAGTAAATGCGAAACTCGCAGGCAATACCGGCAGATACGGTAGCGAAATCAACATAAACGATGCGACCCGAATCATCGGATGTTGGCGAGCATTACAAAATCCCGAGAATAAGGCTAAAGATGACGAAACGCTTCAACCCTTGAGACGCGTTATTGCATTCACAAACAAAATTGACGAGTCAAAAGCTTTGGCGCGTTATTGGAATGATGTTATTGAGGATGCCATTGAAAAACTGCCGGAAGATGAACACCCTATCAATTTTACATGCGAAACCAAGCATGTTGATGGAACAGACCACGCCCTGAATCGAAGATCACGCCTTGATTGGCTAAAAGGCGATGTTGAAGGTGCTTGCCGTATCCTCTCCAATGCAAGATGCCTTTCTGAAGGTATTGATGTGCCTGCCCTTGATGCTGTGATCTTCTATAAACCCCGAAAATCTCACATTGACGTTGTCCAAGCGGTGGGTCGCGTCATGCGGAAGGCACCAGGAAAGCAATATGGGTACGTCATACTGCCCGTCGCCATCCCCGATGATAAAGACCCCGCTGCAGCACTAAATGACAATGAACGGTTCTCTAATGTCTGGAGCGTTCTAAACGCGCTCCGTTCGCACGATGACAGGTTTGACGCTCAAATCAATAGTATTGATCTCAATAAGGAGATGCCTGATTCTATTGTCATTGGGGGCAGCGGAGACGGAGATTCCAGTTGGGTTGGTCAACAACTTTCGCTTTTGCCAATTGAAATTCCTGTTGAGGCAATACTCTCAAAAATAGTAGAAAAGTGTGGTGACAAGCGATACTGGGAGAACTGGGCAAAGGATGTCGCCGAGATTTTTGACCGTATCGTTGACCGTATTGTAAATCTATTGGATAATCCTGAAAACGCTGCATTGAGCGAACGATTTGGAAGTTTCCACGACGATTTGAAAAAGACAATTAACACATCGATCACTCGCGACAACGCTATTGACATGATGGCACAGCACATCCTAACCAGCCCAGTCTTTAATGCGCTCTTTGAAGACTACGACTTTTCATCTGGTAACCCTGTCGCGATTGCGCTGGATAACCTGAAAAAGGATTTTGGGGAATTCGGACTTGATAACGAAACACGGGATTTACAAGGGTTCTATGACAGCGTCGAGACGCGTGCCAGCGGTATCAAGAGCAGTAAAGGACGGCAAGAGGTGCTATCGGATCTCTATGAACAGTTCTTTAAAAAGGCACTGAAAAAAGAAGCAGACCGACTCGGTATTGCTTACACACCAATTCCACTGGTGGATTTTGTTTTGCATAGTGTCAACAACGTTCTACAGAAGGAGTTCAGGAAAACTATCAGCGACGAAGGGGTCCATGTGCTTGATCCATTCACCGGTACCGGTACATTTATTGTACAGCTCCTGCAATCTGGACTTATCCAGCCGGATGACCTCAACCGGAAGTATTGCAAAGAACTCCACGCAAACGAAATTCTTTTACTTGCCTACTACATCGCATCTGTAAATATTGAAGAAGCATTCCGAGGGCAGCGTGGGGAAAACAGCGGTTACGAACCGTTTAACGGTATTATCCTGACCGATACCTTCAACCTGAACACAAACAAAGAAGAAGCACAACAATCCCTTCTCCCACAAGAATGGCTGCCTGACAATAACGACCGCGCCGAGCGTCAACAGAAACTGCCAATACAAGTTATCGTCGGTAATCCACCTTGGAAAGCGTGGCAGAAAAGAGCAACAGATGACAACCCGAACGTGGAGTATCCGAAACTGGAAGAACGTATCAAAGATACTTACGCTTCTCGCGTGAAGACTACGTTGAAGAACAGTCTTTATAACACATACAAGATGGCGATTCGATGGGCATCTGACAGAATTCAGGAACAAGGAGTCATCGCGTTTGTTACTCCTGCTACGTGGATTGATGGGAACGTTGACGCGGGGATACGTGCTTGTTTACGAGAGGAATTCAATTCAATTAATGTTCTGAACCTTCTCGGTAAGGCACAGGGATCATCAAAGGAAGGTGAAGGCGTTTTTGGGAACGCTACACAATTGCCTGTCGCTATAACAATATTGGTAAAGAATCCAAATTCTACACACAATGGATGTCTCATTAAGCACCGGGAGATTGGTGCAGGTTTAAAACGCGATGAAAAAATGGATACTTTGCATGATGCAGTATCTATAGAAGGTTTTACCGATTGGGAAATAATCACACCTGATAAGTACCATGATTGGATTGAGAAACGCAGTGAAGCCTTTCAAAAGTTCTATCCACTGGGATCACAAGCCGCGAAAGCTGGAAAAGCAGATGATGCGATCTTCAAACTATTCAGCACAGGATATAAGACAGGTAGAGACGCACATATCTATAACTTTTCACGCGATGCCTGCGCCGAAAATGCAGAGCGAATGACGCGAGATTATCTCTCCGCGCTTTCTAAACTTGAGGAAAACTCTGAACTCACGGTGGATGAGGTAACGCCCTTCTATGCCACAAATATCAAATGGGATGGAGATCTCAAGAAGAAGTTAAAACAGAAAAAAAAGGCAGAATTTAGGGATAGTTATATCCGAAAAGCCTCATACCGTCCGTTTGTCGCCACAAATTGTTATGCTGACTATATCTTTGCACAACGAAAAGGCAAGATAGACGAAATTTTCCCAGATAGATCTAGCAAAAACCGAGTTATTTGTCTTCCTAACAAGGGATCGGAAAATCCATTTTCAGTCCTGATGACCCAAACGATGCCCGACATGCACTTTATTGAGGCAGCACAGTGTTTTCCACGCTGGCGATATCCGAAACTTGCAAACACACAGCAAATAACAAGTGGAATCGAACATAAGCGTATTGACAACATTTCAGACACAGCACTACACGCCTTCCGTGATCGTTATAAAAACGACCCTATCACAAAGGATGACATCTTCGACTACATTTACGGCATCCTGCACGCCCCCAATTATACAGAACAATTCGCAAATGATTTGTCAAAGATGCTACCACATATCCCTTATGCACCAGACTTCCGCGCCTTCGCTGAAGCAGGGGCAGCACTTGCAGATATCCATCTTAATTACGAGACATGTGAGCGATATCCAGACCTTCGTGTTGAGTCTCGTACTCTGGACATATTTTGGGAAGAAAAACCCGAGGATTTCCTACTGGGCAAGCGGGCAATGCGTTTTGCTGATAAAAACACAAAGGACACACTCATCATCAACGAGCATGTCCAATTATCCGGCATTCCAGAAGACGCACATCGATATGTAGTCAATGGTAAGACACCACTGGAGTGGTTTATGAATCGGTATGTAATCAAGTTGCCGGAAAAAAATAACGGCATCCTCAACGACGCGAATTGCTGGTTTGAGAACCCTCGTGACCTCATCACGGCAATTGAGCGGATTGTTTATGTGAGTGTGGAATCTGCGCGGATTATTGAAGGGTTGCCTTCTGAGGTGGTTGGTGACTAAGGTTATCAACGGTCATTTTTCCTTTACACGCTGTTGAAAATGTGGTATAATCAAAATATGGCACATCTGAGCCAAAGAGTGTGTACCGCCCACCATTAAAAAGGGTATGGGCACGTTGGTACCTTTCGCTAAATTCGTGTCTATATGTGTGCTTGGTATATTCCTGCAAGAGGTTTGGCTTAACAGCATAGGTCTACTTGAGGCGTTTGATATTATTATCTGTAACCTTCCAAAATTAATTGTAGCTGGGAAAGCTGCAGGATTCATTATTGAAGGAGGGACTAATATGATCGAATATCTTAAACATTACTTAACAGCAACAGGAAAAAATAAAACACGAAGAAAAGCGAAGGACCTTAGTGAATGGATGAATTAGAACATCCATAGGATGGAGATAGGGGGATGAATTTGGAGATTCCCCCTATTGTGTTTCTGGCGATCTACAAAATAAGTAACATACATTATCCGACGCGCCTGCCCAGTCTCTACACATTACCCCTTTCCACCACAAATACAAGAGAATATCTATCCACAAGTGACATAGACTTAGTCAAGGTATTTTCTGAATTTGCTGATAAACGAAAAACTATTGTTGGCATCCTACACTCGCTTGGAGAGAAAAATGTTATCTATAGTTACACATAAACAGATAATCTTGCTTGATAGATCTGCGTTTGAGAAGCTCTCATATTCCGATATAGAAAAATTTAACGAAAGATTTCATATTGTATGTCCAGACGTATTCTTGAGCGAATGTTTTAATCCAAGTAACGATGCTAGAAAAGAAGCCATTACAAAAAAAATATCTCGTTTTGATGGCTTGTATATATTTGTAGAGGAAAATTCTGACGAACTCTTAACACATCGAGGAATATTAGATAAGATTAGTTCTAGGCATCTTAAATTTGAGAACGTGAATCGCAGGTGTTTACGTTTTATGCACCCAACAAAAGTATTAGAAGCACTAAGTCTAAAATGGTTACGTAATTTAATGGATTTTTATAATAAGGATCTAAACCAAAGAGGATATAACATATATGTAGATGGTTCGTCCGAGGGTTTATCACTAAACGAATATATAGACTCGTTGGCTGTTAAGGATGATAGTATAGATAAAAAAGAAATGAAAAATGAATTCAAGAAAATAGGCATGCTTGGAACAAGCCAAGAACCTGATGACATTGCAAAAACTGTTGATTATTTGGTATTTCGGGAGTTTTTTTTTAAAGATGAAGAAGAATTGACCCATGAAGAAATAAAATTAATCATTAAAAGTGGAATACCGTATAATTCTTATAGTAATAGTCATAAATATATATTATTTCATCACTGGATGATCTGTTATTTATTATCAGGCGAAGCAGTAGGGATGAAAGGGTTAGATAAGTCTTATTTCAATGATTTGATGTATTGTAATTATGTGCCTTTCTCTTATCGGTTTGTCACAGCTGAAAAAACATTCCCTTTAGTACTTAAACCAATAAGTGATAGATTTGATTTTTTCAGTTTCGTAACATTTGAAGAATTCAAAGATAGTTTTCTGGTCTAACGCAAATAAGTGTACTGCCATCGGGAATTCGGGCCACTCTCTAAACCAAGATTATGCTACAATAACAATCTGCTTGAAAGGAATATTCGATGGCAAAACGAAAACGAAGAAGATTCACCGCTGAGTTTAAAGCGAAAGTTGTTCTTGGGGACCTCTGTGGTGAAAGTTCCCAAGCCCAACTGTGTCGGCGACACAACCCCAGCGATAAATAACTTTCAATGAAATCAAGGCTCCAAAAAGACCTTCGTCCAAAACCCAAGACATTACAAAACGCGTTGAATACACAGAAACCCCAAAATCCGCGTCATCCACCTAATCCGCGAAAATCCGCGATTCAGACAATAAACACCCTCATCAGTCCATCAATTACACACCTATCGCCCCGCTGGGGCTTTTGTGGTTGGGGATCCGTGCGTGCTATACACCTATCGCCCTGAAATCAACGGTATGAATGCCGTATGGCATTCCCCGGGGGCTGAAGTCCATAGTCCTGTAAATCCGATAATCCCATAAATCGCGGTTCAGACGGATTTAACAAAAAGCGTTGTTGAGAAGAGCATCTAATCCGCGTTATCCGCCTAATCCGCGAAAATCCGTGATTCGGACAATAAACAATCCTATCAACACAACCACTATCGTAGACATATCCAGTGAAACCCAACACCTGACAAAAGGCATTCCATTGTGCATTATTGCGCTTTGCGTCTATTCTAAAAAATTGATTTGCATCTAAAAAACGGGTTTGGTAAACTGTAAAGTGTCAAGGCACCCACTGCCTAAAGGCAGGGGCTTGTGCTTCGTGGACAACTGCGATTTCTAAGAAATCGTCTTACACTGTCTCCACAACGGGATCGCAAGCAGCCCGTAAAATGTTTATCGCAGCGTTTATGTCTCGGTCATGGTGTGAACCACATTTAGAACATATCCACTGCCTATCTGAAAGTGAAAGATTTTCGTTGGGATGTCCACAATCGGAACACGGTTTTGTTGTCGCAGTCCACTGCCCGACTTGACGGAACTCACGATTATGTTTCAAACTCTTGAACTTCAGAATCTCAACAAACTGGTAAAAGGCGAGGTCAGACACTTTTCGTCCCCACAAGCGTTTCATACCGTCAAGGTTGAGCGTCTCGGTAGCGATAAGGTCAAACTTTCTGCACAGGTCAGTTGCGAGTTTCCAATGCCAATCGCGCCGTTGGTCAGCAACTTTGCGGTAAAGCCGCGCAAGATCGTGAACGGCACGCCACCAGTTGCCAGACCCTTTGGCTTTTCGACTGACGGCTTTGTTGCGTTTTCGGAGTTGGTTCAAGGAGCGTTTAAAGAATTGTGGCGATTGTATTTTCTCACCGGTGTTGAGCGTGAGAAAAGCGTCTTTCATACCGAAGTCTGCACCTACACTTTCACCCGTAGCAGGCAGGACTTCTTTACTGGCATCATCGGTCATGACATAAAGCCAAAACGTGCCGACACTATCGCGAAGGATTTGGAGATAACGGACGTTGCCTTTCCAATTGAGGAGCTGGTGAAAGGAAAACCAACGTTTGTCAAACTTCAAACGTTGCAAGGATGTGTCCCACGATTTGAAGGAGATACGCACGCGTCCTTCTTGAAGTTTGTAGCCTGTTTGGAACTTCGCAGAACGGTAGCGGCCTTTGCGTTTGAATTTCGGTTTACCTGTGCCTTGGACATTGAAAAAACGCTCCCAAGCGATGTGCAGTCGGATAATCACAGCGTCAAGGGTATCCCGCGGTATCCAAGACCAGTGTTTCTTGGTCCGTTGGAGCAACTTTGTGAGGTGCGGTTGCAAACGGAAACGACCCGCGTACTTCCCATAGCAACGATAATAGCGATTTTCCAACTTCAGAAAGTGGTTATGGACATCGCAAAGGTCATCGAGCAGATTGCCCAAGCGTTTGTTCTTGGGATGTTCGCGTATCTGATATTTGTACGTTCGCAAAGGTTTTACCAGCTACCAGTCTTTAACCCCTGAACAGTGGGTAGGCAGACACACCACCTTGCGATGGTGCTGTTCATGTCTGCCAACTGGTAAGAACATTATAGCATTTTTTGATGTTTTCTGCCAAGTGTTTTTTTCAAAGAAACGCCTTGGTCTAACACACGAGGGCGGATTTTCCTCCCCAACCTCGGGGAATGCCATAAGGCATTCATACCGTTGATTCAGGATGAGGTTTCCAATCCGTATTTTTTGATGATAAACCCTTTTTTCTTCGGAGGTAGAAGTCGAGGTCCCTTTCGATTTTTACGTCTCCTTCTCCATTTCCCAAATTTTGTCAGATTAGCGTGGCGGCTGTTTGGCGACAAACGCGTTCCGATCTATCGGAAGGCGATTCTCATCCTTGCTGAATTGGTGGCGGTTGTATTTGCTTTTGCCTACTTAGTGAATCCTCTTGATCTCGATTTTATCCCGATCTTTGGTCGTATTGACGATCTTTTTATTGGTGCTTTTGTGATTCTTGTGCCGGGTGCTTGGTTATTTATTCGGCTATGTCCCGAGCACGTTGTCCAAGAACATGTGGATCGGATTTCACGAGGTCAGTAAACAAATAGCGTCCTACCAGAAATGTCCTTCTCAGACCCACCCATTTTTTTCAAACTTTTTTGCAACTTTATTTTCTAATAGGTGTGTCTTTAGGACGTAAACATAAAATAATTTAAAAAATGGTTTTGGTCATCCAGAAATCGGAGTTAATACTAAATTACACAGGAGGTATATCTTATGTCTAAGCTCAGAACCACACTCCGAAACCCTGTCCGGGTGTTTTTGATTTTGGCAGCATTCATTGTCGTAGCGGGAATTGTTATCGAACGGGGTACAGATGAGTTTACGCTGCAAACTGCCGTCGGGCAGACGAATGACACACTACAAACATCAGAAGATTTTCAGCATTTGGATCGCGCGAATCGAGCGTTTATTAATTTAGTAACGCGGACGCGTCCTGCTGTTGTGCAAGTTACAACGAAAACACAACGAACTAACAGTCAACAGCCGAGTAACCCTTTTGGCGACGACTTCTACAGATTCTTCTTCGGTCCTGAATCTAATCCACAGACGCAACCCGAACCTGTTAGGGGTCTTGGCTCTGGCGTAATTGTCCGTGAAGACGGTTATATTTTAACGAACAATCATGTCATTGATGGTGCTGATGACATTACTGTTATCTTAGCAAATGGTCGCGAGTATGAAGCGGAATTAGTCGGAAGCGACCCCGCAGAACGCAATGGGGGCGGTAGTGATATCGCACTCATCAAAATTGATGAGAATGAGCTACCTTCCCTACAATTCGGCGATTCGGACGCTCTTGAGGTGGGTGAATGGGTTATTGCAATCGGGTCGCCGCTTGGCTTTTCTCAGAGTGTGACACGCGGTATCGTTAGTGCGAAAGGCAGAGATGAGTTCAGCGGTAGAATTAGGTACAGTGATTTCATTCAGACAGATGCCCCAATTAACCGAGGGAACAGTGGGGGTGCGCTTGTTAACATTCGCGGCGAATTAGTCGGTATTAATACACTGATTACCACGGGTGGCATTTCCATGGGGAATATCGGTCTCGGCTTTGCTATTCCGAGTAACATGGTGCAGCAACTTATGCCAGATCTCATTGAAAAAGGAAAAGTTGTTCGCGGCTGGCTCGGCGTTTATATGGGCGCAGTCGATCATGATTTGGCAGATAAACTACAGTTTGAGTCCCCACGGGGTGTTGTTGTTCGTAGAGTTATTAATGATAGTCCTGCTGAAAAAGCTGGAATCCAACCTCGTGATATTATTCTTGAATTTGACGGCAAAACGGTTCAAGACGTACAGCATATGATGCACACTGTTGCTGGCACAAAGGTGGGCAAATCTGTCAAGTTAACAGTACTTCGAGGCGGAAACCAAGAAAAGGAACTCACTGTTAAATTGGCAGAACGAACCGCAGAGGTCGTTGGTAGATCTGAACAAAGAATGTTTCGGACGGAATCAGAAGAATTGTTCGCAGGTATCCGTGTTCGAAATCTGACGCCAGAAGTTGCTGAGCGTTATGGATACGCTTCAGACGAATCAGGTGTGGTTGTCATAGAGGTCGCAGAGAGTAGTGAGGCTGAGAAGGAAGGCATCAGACCCGGATATCTCATTCAAGAGATGGAATGGATGCCGATTGACAATCTTGAAACATATTCCAAACTCGTCGCGAAACTGAAGAAGGAGAATAAAGAGAAGGTTCTCCTCTATGTCAAATCGCCAGATGGGCGCGGTGGGGGTTATGTTACAGTGAAAGTTTCAACATCAGACCGGTGATTAATGTAAAGAACACTAACTTTATCGTTCCACCCGCCGATTAATGCTTGACGGATAGTTGTTTTTGTGCTACACTGCTCGAAAACAACTATCCTTATGTTATAATGCTGGCAGGATCACTACTCAAAATGAAGGGACCGTCTTCAAAAGACAGCGGTGAGATGTAGAGAAAGGAGAAATTTATTCATGATAACGAAACACACTCTTATATTCACACTCACCACTTTTGTGATGCTCACGCTTGGGTCAAACAGTTTTGCCCAAGAGGATCCACCCGAGTATGCGGTCCGAGTCGTTTATTTTCTCGCACAAGACAGCCAACCGCACCTGAATGTAGAAAAGGAAGTCGGTATATTAATGAGAGACATCCAGCAGTTTGTCGCCGACGAAATGGAACGCCACGGATTTGGAAGAAAAACCTTCAGGCTTGAAACTGATGAGTTAGATAGGGTTGTTGTGCATCGCGTCACTGGGAAGTTCCTCAGTTCACATTATGCCCTGCCTTCCCCTATAGACTGTGCACATAAAGTAATACCGGAAATCGATGAACATTTTGATATGTCTAAGAACGTCTATTGTGTCATAGCAAATCTTCATCGGGACACTTGTGGTGTAAGTGATGGAGGAAGTTCTCATAATGGATGGGGACTCGCAGTACTTAGTAGTTGTTATCCGATTAATGATGTTTCCAGCATCCTAACTCATGAGTTATTGCATGCCTTTGGAGCACCTCACGATTATCGCACCGCTGGGATCATGTCCTATGGTTGGGCCCGTACCTTTCTATCGTTGTCTAAGTGCCTTGCGGAATGGTTAGATGTACATCGTTTCTTCAACAGTAACCCAACCGAGATTGATACAACACCGACAAGAATAAAAGTCCTTCCGCCACTTGCCTATCCACCGAATGTGATCCGGCTCCGCTTTGAGATAACTGATGCGGATGGGTTGCATCAAGCACAGCTCAAGGGAATGCCAAAACCCGGTGTGAGTTACCTTAGCTCCAGTTTAATCGCTTGTAAATCGTTAAACGGAAAAAGTGCCACGATTGAATTTGTCACCTCCGACTTGAAACTGCTCGCTGATGATGGCTATGCCCGTGAAAGTTTATCTGTTATTGATAAGCACGGAAATTTCACGTCGGAGTATTTCTCTATTCGAGAGTTTGTCGGTGAAGGTCTTCAAAGCGGGGTAGATATCGACGGTGATCGTGTTATGAATGCTGACGCCCGAATCCCTGTGACTCTCCGAAAAATCTCTGGGGATAATCAGCAGGGGGTTCCAAACAGTTGGTTACCGCAACCCTTTATCGTTGAAGTCCTGGATGCCAATGGTGATCCAGTAGTAGACGTTGAAGTCCTATTTCGTGCGACCGGTTACCCCCAAGAATCTTTTCCAGAAGGAGAAATCCGTACCGATTACGGTGTACTTTCTGATCCAAATCCCCGTACCGATGCCAATGGGCGGGCCCGGAGCTTGCTGCGCCTTGGATATCAACTCTACTACAACCCCGTAGTCCACGTGAGTGCCGTGGGCGTTTCCGAGACGGTTCATTTTAATAATGTGACTTCGCGCGAAAAAGTGTTAATCAATCGGTCAGAATACCCGGAAATGTATTGGATAGACACGTTAAGCGGATCGGGTACCCTTTTTGGGCCTGATAATAGCAAATGGATACTTGGAAGCGATGTAGAGAGTGTTGTTTTTAATGGGTTGAATCGCCAAGTGTATTGGATAGAGGTTGACTATCAGGATGGACCTTATTGTGGGGCAATCTACTGCTCTGCTCCCGAAGCCAATTTTTTTGATCCCATAGAAATTGTGAAACTCAGGAGCCCCTCTCTTGGTATTGCTGTTGACCCCTTGAAAGGTAAACTCTATTGGACAAATGTTCGTGGTAACATTCAAATGTGCCATCTTGATGGTTCAAGTGTTCAGACCCTTATCACAGGGCTAAATTCCCCCAAACATATTGCCGTGGATACAGCACGCGGTAAACTCTATTGGACAGAGGGAACGAAACGCATCCAACAGGCAAACCTCGATGGAAGAAATGTCCAAACTTTTGCGAAAATCTCGGGCTCGGGTACGTTAGGACACATCATTGTAGCCGGTAATCATCTTTACTGGACAGAGAAGGTAGGCGGATCGGACGGAAAAATCAGACGCGCGAATCTTCAGACAACACGAATTCAACGCCTCATCACGTTAGGGAATAGTGTGCCAATAGGCGTTGCTGTCGATGGAGCAGGCAGCAAATTGTATTGGACAGATACACAAGGACGCATCCGACGGGCAAACTTTAATGGTACAGATATTGAAGATGTGGTTACAGGGTTAATCGCACCGGGACAACTCATTTTCGGTATCCGTGTGACTGCAGCCGCACCTTCCAACCTCGCGATGAATGACGGGGCATTTACCTTCCGACAGCGCATAGGGAATCCCCAACGGCTTTTGGCATCGCTCCTTCCAGAAGAGACAGCACTGCTGGCGAACTATCCAAACCCGTTCAACCCAGAGACGTGGATACCGTATCATCTGGCGGAACCCGCCGATGTGAAAGTGCATATCTATGCTGCGGGGGGTGCCTTGGTTCGGACCTTGATGTTGGGACATCAAGGTGCAGGCATCTATCAGAATCGCAGCCGTGCGGCGTACTGGGACGGTAGAAACGATGCGGGTGAATCCGTCGCCAGCGGTGTCTATTTCTATACCTTTACGGCTGGTGATTTTACTGCTACCCGTAAGATGTTGATTCGGAAATAAAGGAACGCTTTCAATGAAAAGATTTGTTTATAAGAGAGGTTTGGTTTACGGATGAAGGGACAACGTGTTGTTTGGCCGAGTCGTGCAAAAGTTGATATTGAAACGTGGATATTGCCACCTCTCGGAGATGATGAAGTACGCGTCGCGACGGAGTGCACGCTCATCAGTCCGGGTACAGAACGCGCCTTTTTGTTGGGACTTCCGAATGCACAAGGACGGTACCCATCCCGTCCGGGGTACAGCAACATCGGTACAGTCGTAGAAGTTGGGAAGGCAGTCACAGACTGCAAGGTTGGTGAACGTGTCGCTTCAACACAGGGACATACCAGCCACTTTATAGCATCGCCGAATCGCTTACTGAAGGTGCCTTCTGCCGATGTTCCAGCCGAAGAGGCTGTCTTTTTTAATCTCGGTGCGATCGCCTTGCAAGGGGTTCGCAAGGCAAAGATTGAATTGGGGGAGGCAGCGTTAGTTTTGGGACAGGGACTTATTGGTTTGTTATCGATACAACTCTCGAAGTTGAGTGGCGCAATGCCATTGATTGCCGCAGACCTCACCGATAGCCGTCTTGAAATTTCTAAGGATATGGGCGCAGACTATACGCTTAATCCTGAAGATGTTAATTTCTCCGAACAGTTAAGTGATGCGATTAAAGGTGATGGACCCGCAGTTGTTATTGAAGCAACGGGACACCCAGACGCAGTTAGCACCGCTTTAGATGCTGCCGGATGGGGTGCGCGAGTGATATTACTGGCAAGCACACGTGGCGAAACTCCGAATGTGAACTTCTATCGTGATGTGCATAAGAAGGGACTTATCATTTACGGGGCACACAATGCGATTCGCCCGCGCCAAGAATCTTCACCCAACTTCTGGACCCTTGAAGGCGATAGTCTGTTACTATTATCGCTCATCGCGCAAAGGCGGTTTAATGTTGCTCCGTTGATTAGTCATCGCGTCCCCGGAGAAGACGCACCAAAGGCATATCAACTGCTCATGGAATGGAATCCTGGCTTACTTGGTGTTATTCTTCAGTGGAACAGCATGTAGGCACAGAATTGAAAGGAAGAGATGGCACGCGAATATCCGATTGAAAACGTTCGCAACATCGGCATTGCGGCGCACATTGATGCTGGCAAAACGACTACAACTGAACGGATCCTCTTTTACACCGGCAAAAAACATAAGATTGGTGCCGTAGATGATGGCACTGCTGAGATGGATTGGATGGTACAGGAACGCGAACGCGGTGTAACAATCACCGCCGCCGCTACCACCTGTTTCTGGCGTGAACACGCGATTCACCTCATTGACACGCCTGGACATGTAGATTTCACCGTAGAGGTCGAGCGTTCGTTACGGGTTTTGGACGGCGCTATTGCGCTTTTTTGTGCTGTCGGTGGGGTAGAACCACAGTCAGAAACCGTCTGGCATCAAGCCGATCGCTACAATGTGCCACGCGTTGTTTTTGTTAATAAGATGGATAGGGTTGGTGCGAATTTCGCTCGTGTTCTGGAGATGATGAAAGAGCGATTAGGGGCGGATCCGCTGCCACTCCAATTGCCGATCGGCGAAGGTGCCGATTTTACGGGTATTGTTGATCTGGTGACGCAGAAAGTAATGCGTTGGGATGGGACCGACCTTGGGCAGACGTATACGGAAGCAGAAATTCCACCTGAATTTCAAGATGAAGTGGCACAGGCGCGGGAAAGTCTCTTTGAGAGTATTGCCGTTGAAGATGATACGTTGCTTGAAAAGTATCTAAACGGTGAAGAGATAACGCGTGCTGAACTTTTGGCGTGCCTTCGTGCATCGACGTTACGTCGTACATTGGTCCCTGTCCTATGTGGAAGTTCTTTAAAGAACCAAGGTGTTCAACCACTGCTTGATGCGGTGATTGATTTTTTGCCTTCGCCTGCTGATGTTCCACCTGTCGAAGGGACAGGACCACATCCTACCTCCGATGCTACACGTTCTAAATCCATGGGTGATATATCTACTGAAGAAGATAAAGTAACGCGGACAGCAGACGATACTGCTCCATTGTCAGCTTTGGCATTTAAAGTGGCGAACCATCCGACAGTAGATAAACTTGTTTACTGTCGTATCTATTCAGGCACACTCAAGCGCGGGGAAGTTATTTATAATGTACGTTCTGGGAGACGAGAACGGGTCAATCGTATTTTGCAGATGCATGCGAATAAAGAGGGGGTATCTGACGCAGCTTACGCTGGGGACATTGTTGCCCTTGTTGGACTTAAACATACGAAAACTGGAGATACAGTTGCCGATGAAAGTGATCCAATTCTGTTGGAATCAATCACGTTTCCGGATCCGGTTATCTCTATTGCTATTGAGCCTGAACGTGCGAGTGATACGGACACATTGGAGGAGACGCTCGAAAAGTTGATGGACGAAGATCCGACGTTTACAGTGGGCATTGATAAGGAGACCGGGCAACGGATTATTTCAGGAATGGGCGAACTTCATCTGGAGATTTTGACAGATAGGATGATCCGTGAATTCGGCGTTAAGGCTCGGATTAGCAAACTCCAGGTGGCGTATCGGGAAACTATCAGCACTGTTGCAGAGGCACGCGGGACACACATCTATAAGACGGACGAGGAAGGCATCTACGGTGACGTGCTACTCACCGTCGAGCCGTTAGAGCGCGGCGTCGGATTTCAGTTTGAGGATAAGACGGATGAAACGCT
Organism: Candidatus Poribacteria bacterium; assembly: GCA_022826805.1. GTDB lineage: Bacteria > Poribacteria > WGA-4E > WGA-4E > WGA-3G > WGA-3G. The sequence goes on along the minus strand of JAJDUH010000044.1, from coordinate 65,429 downwards.
AATTCCGCGACAATACATAGTGTCCATTGAAAAGGCACTGGCAGGCGCGATGGGAACAGGACCTCGCATCGGGTATCCGATGCAGGATGTAAAAGTGACGCTCACGGGTGGCTCTTATCATCCGACCGATTCCTCAGAGATAGCCTTTGAAGCGGCGGCAGTCCTCGCATTTGAAAGTGCGGTCAGAAAAGCGAATCCTTTGCTCTTGGAACCGATTATGCGAATACATATCACTGTTCCTGACGAGCATGTTGGCAAAGTCATCGGAGACCTAAACGCACGCCGCGCCCAGATTAATGAGAGCACGACACAAGATGGATCCATCACCGTCATCAATGCCTTTATACCGTTGTCAGAAACATTTCAATACACAACCCAGCTTCGTTCAATGACGCAGGGACGGGGTGCTTTCACATTGGAATTTTCACATTACGAAGTTGTCCCTGAGTCTCTTGCTCCTGGTGCTAACCGGGTTATCTCGGCTTAGGCAAAGTTCAACGTCCGTGTGCTTTCATTACCTGTTGCAGTGCTGTCAAAGGAATCGCGTACATTGTCCTATCATTGATGCCTGTTGTTGTTGTTGCCATTGTCATTGAATTGACAACGGCTTCCTCCGTTGCCTCAACGACAGCTTGAAAGAGCGAACTCAATCTCCAGTTAACCGACATCTGGATTTGGAAAGTGCCGCTTTCAGTGCTGCTTGGAAAAATATTTGCGGTAGAAAACGCGATAACGAATTCACCACTGCCATCAGTACTCGGTGTGCCTGTCCGAGCAAGTCCGTGTGTTGCACGTATTGCTAACTGTTTCAATTGGCGGTGCGTCAGTGGTGCGTCTGTCGCGATAATGATAATAAAGGATCCGTCTCTGCCGAGTTTCGGTGGAGAACCTGTAATTGCTTTGCCGACTGGAACGCCATCAATGCGCAATTGAGAGCGGCGACCGCCGTTGGAGTTAACCAGGACGCCGACTGTCCAGCCGCCGCGTTCTTCGGGGAGAACGCGGGAGGAAGTACCAATACCAGCTTTAAATCCGTAGCACCGCATACCGGTGCCACCGCCAACGCATCCCTCAGCGACTGGACCGCTCGTGGCATTTTCAATGGCTTCAATAGCGTGTTCTGCTGTCACATGAAGACCGCTAATGTCGTTCAAACCGCCATCGTAGCATTCTGCTACAATCGGAAGTACAATGTTATTATCTGGGTATCGCTTCACGATGTAGCGCACGACACCATCATTGACCGCTCCTACACTGAGCGTGTTTGTGAGTAAAATCGGAGATTCAATCCATCCCGCTTGGTTTATACGGGCGATACCGGTTGCTTCACCGTTGCCGTGGATGGTGTGCGCTGCCCCGAACAGTCGTGCTGTCCAGATGTCATCACTCGGAAGAACAGCGGTAACGCCGGTACGAATTGAATCACCTTCGTTCAGGGTAACGTGTCCCACTTTCACGCCGCTTACGTCCGTGATAGCATTATATAAACCTGTAGGGAGACTTCCAATCTCGATGCCGATGTCGCGTGCGCGTGCTCGAGTATCCGGGTCTGTGAATTCGGCATTTACCTGACATATAGCGTATGCCAAGAAAACACTTGTGAGAACGACAAGAATGAGCGTTTTCAGGTTGTGTGAGAGTCTAATATCTCGTGTTTTTTTAAGAAATTTCTGCATTTTCTAATTGGTTCCTATAAATTTTTCGAATTTGATTAAAAATAGCGATATATGTTGGCAAGCGATAGTCAGGATAACTCCACTCCCACGGTTGAAATGTTTTGCGGTAGAAGCGGAGGGTAATTTCGGCATAGATGCCATCGCGAAGATAAATGCGGTGTGCATTGTCCTTCGTTGATGCGAGCACCAGTTTTGCCATGCAGAGGTAGCCTGCATCTAAATTGACACGTCGTGCCTCTCCATCGGACTTTTTTATGCTAAAAGCCTGTTCTACTTTATTGGTAAATAGCTTCATTTCCGCCAGTGTGCCTGCATTAATGAGCCTTTCAAAACTGATGAATTGTCTTTGGATACCTGATCCCATCTCGTTCTCGTAATAAGTCGTGTTTGTGAAAGGTAGCAGTTCACTTGCGAAGTCGATCCGACCCAGCCGGTGTGTCAGTTCGGTATAAACAGTTGGCAGGAGACACGGTTCAGGAGTCAGCACACCAATGATGGCTTTGACAGGTTGTGGTATTGTGATTGTTCCCATGTTGTTCTCCGTAGCCTAATTGGAAGCGCGTTCCATATACCAGTTTACCATAAATTGTCTGTATTGAGTATACCAGACGGTTTTTAACGTGTCAATGTTTGACTGTTCCTGTCTAAAATTGAGATTTAAAGCCATATATCACACACTGTTTTCTGGAAATGTGAAAAAATTATATGTTTCTTCGTTTTTTCTTGACATTTTCTGAATTATAATGTATAATATTCTGTTATGCTATGTCACCATATTCAGACGGAAAAAGCAGCTAGCGAAGCGGGCTTTTTCAAAAGTCAAGTTATACGCTGCGTAACCACCGCCAAATAGGGGGACTCCATTCAGTGAACAAAAAGCCAAGCCAGAAAAATACCAGACTGTCTTTCGCCAAGAGCCACGTTAGCACGCAACTCCCAAATCTAATAGAAACCCAAGGACTCTCGTATGATGCCTTTCTACAACGAGATGTCTCTCCCGATGAACGTAAAGACCAGGGCCTCCAAGCCGTATTTAGAGAAGTATTTGTGTCAGGAAACAAGAGCGGCATTCGCGACTTTTCGGATGTTAACAGCCTCGAGTTTGTCAGTTATAGCCTCGGCACTCCAAAATATACGCTGCAGGAGTGCGTTGCGCGCGGTGTAACCTATCAAGTATCGCTCACCGCACGCATTATGTTGGTCCTACGCGAGGCAGATCCGGATGCCGATGAGCCACATGTTGTGGATATCCGTGAATCCGATGTCTATCTCGGCGAAGTCCCCCTAATGACTGAAAATGGTAGTTTCATTGTCAATGGCAGTGAACGTGTGATAGTCAGCCAGTTGCATCGGTCCCCAGGCGCAATTTTTCTTGAAAAAGCTTTGCCAACCGGACGGCGTACACCGACTGCTCAAATCATTCCATATCGAGGCGCATGGGTTGAATTTGAAGTGGACGCGAAGGATCAGATCTATGTTCGTATTGACAAACGCAAAAAATTACCCGCCACTGTGCTACTTCGTGGACTCGGTTGGCAGTCCGATGCAGATATTCTGAAACTCTATGCTAAGACAGAAAGGCTTGTGCTTGCTGGATGGCGTGTCACCGGCGTTGAGGCGCCAGCAAAGCAGATTAAAACCGGAGACTTACTGAATGCTGCGGAATTTCGGCAGGCAAAGAAGGATTATCCGGAGATTGAGACGGAGAAGCATTATCGCGTTACTACAGTAACGGAAACGGATAAGGGTTGTCCACTGGAAGTCGGGCAAGAAATTACGTCTAAAGAACGCACCAGCTTCCGCAGGAAATGGAAGGGGTTTGAAACCGAGCTTCTCCAACGCGTCATTGATACGCATAACAGTGGTTGTGAGTTTACTGTCGGGCAAATACTAACGAATTCTGAGTACGAAAAGGCACTCGCTCGTTATGGCAAAAAGGCGTTCACAGTTGAACAGTTTGTACCCGAAGACAGTCAAAGTAGGGTTTGTGCTGAAGATGTGGTCCATCAAGAAACCGGTGAAGTACTCCTCACAGCGAATACCCTACTGACTAAAACCGAGTTAGAACGTCTCCAGGAATCTGATGTTGAAGCACTCACTGTGCTGGATGAAAAGGATTGCCAAGATATCCGGTTTTTACGTAACACCTTAGAACGCGATCGACAAGCGGATTACTCCGATCAGCACGATTTGCAAGATGCAGCGCTGCTTGAGATTTTTAGAACACTGAGACCTGGAGATCCCGCAAATGTGGAAAATGCGCGCAAACATCTTTCATGGCTGCTTTTTGATCCGCATCGGTATGATTTAGGCATAGTTGGGAGATACAAGCTTAACCAGAAATTCGGGAATATGCCGATTTATGGAGAAACGCCAGAAGAGACACTTCGCACACTGCGGCCTGAAGATATTGCTTCCACAGTTGCCCATCTTCTTAATGTGCATAACGGGTTTGCGCCCAAAGACGATCTTGACCATCTCGGTAACAGGCGTGTGCGTGTTATCGGTGAGCTCCTTGAAAACCAGTTCAGAATGGGGTTATTTCAGATTCGCAGGACAACACGTGAGCGATTGAGTACTACCAACGATATTGATAAAATTGTACCATCTACGCTTGTCAATCCCAAACCGTTGATGATGGCACTCCGTGAATTCTTCGGTTCAAATCAGTTGTCGCAGTTCATGCAGCAAATTAATCCGCTCGATGAACTGACGCACAAACGCCGTATCTCGGCGATTGGTCCGGGCGGACTTCATCGGGATAGGGCAACTGCAGCTGTCCGAGATGTGCATCGTACACACTATGGACGTGTCTGCCCCTTAGAAACGCCTGAAGGGCCTTCGATTGGACTCATCGTTTCGCTTGCTTGCTATGGGCGAATAAACCCTTATGGATTTATAGAGACGCCTTATCATAAGGTAGAGGGTGGGTCGGTTTCAGGTTCGGTGGAATACTTGACTGCAGATAGTGAGGATACTGCTTACATTGCTGCAAAGACAGCATCGCGTGATACAAATGGGAATGCCAATGGTTCTGAGTCGATTCTGCCGGTTCGGAGTGGCGAAGATGTACTGTCCCTTCCAGTAGAAAAGGTGGACTATATCGGGGTCGCTCCACAGCAAATTGTTGGTGTTTCCGCTGCGCTTGTTCCATTCTTGGAACACGAGGATGCTAACCGCGCATTGATGGGATCCAACCACCAGCGCCAAGCTGTTCCGCTCATCCAACCCGAATCACCTCTGGTTGGCACGGGAATGGAGGAACCCGCTGCGCGATATTCAGGGGCGCTCATAACCGCGACACGCGCTGGCATTGTTACGAGTGTTTCCGCTGATGAGATCCTCATATACTCTGGTGAAACCCTCCACCACGATGAAGGTGAGAATACGTTCAGTGAAATGGGCTATGATGTCTACAAGCTCCAAACTTTCAAACGCAGTAACAGCGGCACCTGTATCCACCAACGCCCGATCGTCTCGGTAGGCGATAAGGTAGAGGTTGGGCAGGTTATTGCAGATGGCACCTCTACAGAAAATGGTGAACTCGCTCTCGGACGGAATATATTGTGTGCTTATATGCCGTGGGGTGGGCACAACTACGAGGACTCTATTCTCATAAGTGAAAGCCTCATTAAGCAAGACACTTTCACCTCTATCCATATTGAGGAATTTGAGGTAGAAGCACGCGAGACGAAAGTTGGTCCAGAAGAGATTACACGCGACATCCCAAACGTTAGTGAACAGCGACTGACACAACTCGACGAGGAGGGAATCATTCGCGTCGGTAGTGTTGTTGGCACGGGTAGTATACTCGTCGGAAAGATCACACCAAAGGGTGAAAGCGAGTATGGTCCGGAAGAAAAACTGCTGCGTGCGATTTTTGGTGAGAAAGTTAAGGAAGTTCGAGATGCTTCTACTTATGTCCGTCCTGGTGTTGAAGGTGTCGTCATTGATGTAAAAGTATTTTCCCGTAAGCCAGATGTTACGCAAAGGCGCGGGGATTGGACCCAAGGCGAGTCGGGTGCCTCGATGCCTGATAACTTACGCTATGAATCGAAACGTAAAGAGATTGAGGAAACTTGGCGCGAACAGGTCGCTTCTATTCGCTATCGGAGGGTTGAAGAAACTCGCAAAACGCTCATTGGATGCAATCTCGCTAATCCACTTTCCACAGTTGATGGTGCCACTATAGAGGACGCCGATGCCGGTGATGCTCTCACTGCCGAGGTTTTAGATACCTATACCTCGGGTTTTACAGCAGATGCATACTACACAGTAATCGAGAGTACAGTCTCTGAAGCCTTCGTTGCCGAAGCTCTCTATAGAGTAACCGATGTAACGGAACCTGCGCCTACTGTTGTGGTTCATTATCCAGATCCTTCGATTACGGAACCGTTATCTTCTGAGGACGATGAAACCGAAGGGATGATAGAAGAGATTCCTGAACCACAAGGCTTTGAACCCGAAACTATCAGTGCAGTACAGGGATATCTTGGTGAAGTTGGCAAACCATTCTTGGAAAAGACTGAACCGCTTTTCGAGGACGCGATAGAACCTTTGGATGTACAATTGGATTCTGTTGATATTGTGCTTCGGGGTGCTGATGGTAGTGCGGTTGCTGTTGCGCTCTGCGAAGAGGCACACACCGATGAAGGATATCATTCCGGACAACTCAAGGAGACACTCGCTGCAACAGGAGCACGATTCGGTATATTGGTGACTGAAGAGCACTCGGAACCAGATACCTGGAGTTTCTATGAGTTAGTGGACAATACCGAGCTGCAAACGCAAACGCGTTCTGAATTTGAGCAAGCTGTTGTTGCACAATTAGAGGAATCCCGGGGTCCACTTGCGAAAGGGGGAACGCTTACCCAGAGTGAGTGGGAACAATTCATCCAGACATCACCAGATTTAGAAACCGAACTATTTTGGTGCATTACAGCAGTTTTTGAAGAGGAGTGTCCATTGACAGTTGGCGAGGAGATCTCTGATGCTGAGTACCAGCGTGCATACAATGATTATCCAGCACGTCCGGTCCCAGCAGGACAGCAACTCACGCCCGAGGAGTTGGCGTCACTCACTCGAACTGTTAAAGACCTTAAAACTGAGAGCGTCTGGCGTATTACCGCTGTTTTCGACCCGGAGTGTACACTATCGGCGGGAGAATTAGTCTCTGATGCTGACTATCAGAAGGCACGCAAGGAGAGTGGTTTGTCCCTCTCAGACATTCGCGTGACCGACACCGAGGCGATGGAACATATCCAGCGTGTTGAAGAGATGGCACAGGGAAGAATAACCGCTTACACAGAAGAAAAAGAACGAGCACTTCAACAGTTGGAGATGGGTGATGAGTTAAAACCCGGCGTTATCAAGCGTGTGAAGGTCTATGTTGCCAGCAAGCGTCCGATTTCTGTGGGCGATAAGATGGCAGGTCGCTATGGCAATAAAGGTGTTGTTGCCAAAATTTTGCCTGAGGAGGATATGCCCTATCTTCCCAATGGTACGCCGGTTGAGTTGGTGTTGAACCCGTTGGGTGTCCCCTCTCGAATGAACGTTGGTCAGATCTTGGAAATCCATCTTGGATGGGCATGCCATGAACTCGGTATCCGAGCAGAAACCCCTGTATTTGATGGAGCAACAGAGGAAGAAATTTTTGGTATGCTCGCCAAAACCGATCTCCCGGAACGTAGTAAGCAGACCGGTAAAAGCATTCTCTATGACGGCAGGAGCGGTGAAGCGTTTGCACAGGAGGTAACAGTCGGATACGTCTATTTCCTGAAACTCAACCACCTCGTTGCTGATAAGATGCATGCCCGCTCCACGGGTCCTTACTCCCTCGTAACGCAGCAACCCTTGGGTGGCAAGGCACAGCACGGGGGACAGCGGCTCGGTGAGATGGAAGTCTGGGCATTAGAAGCTTATGGCGCAGCGCATACGCTCCAAGAGATGCTCACTATCAAATCGGATGACGTTCTTGGCAGAAGGGAAATCTATGAGTCTATTGTGAAAGGACTCAATCCGGAACCGCCCGGCACGCCGGAATCTTTCAAGGTCTTGGTCCGTGAACTCCAAACGCTTGGACTCCATGTATCGCTCGACAAAGACAGTGATGACCCTGAGGCTTAATAAGATTATCAGTCGCCAGTAACTGATAACTATGGTGGATTATATAAATAAGTAGACATTACAATATCTGGGAATTTCCCTACCCTCCTGATAAGGGGCGGGGAATGCCCTAAGGCATTCATACCGTTGATTCATAAAGGGGGGTTGGGCACTCTTCGATAGTGTCCAAGTAATTGTAAAATTCGCCATAAAAGCGAACGAAGTGAGCGTACTGAAAACTGAAAACTCTAAAAAAAGGAGAACTGATGAACACGGCATTTGACAGCATCTCCATAAAGATCGCTTCGCCAGATCAGATTAAAGACTCATCGAAGCAGACCAGTTGTAGACGTAGGAACCCTGCCGACGCTGCAGATGGTCCCTTTATATGCCCGGAGAAAGGCACATGTAACTGCGGCGAGGTCAAGAAGGCAGAAACGATTAATTACCGTTCCTTTCGACCTGAACCCGAAGGGCTTTTCTGTGAGGCTATCTTCGGACCGCAGAAGGATTGGGAATGTAACTGTGGTAAATACAAGCGTATTAAACATAAGGGTATAATCTGTGACCGTTGTGGCGTTGAAGTTACACAGCAACGCGTCCGAAGGGAACGGCTCGGTTATATCCAACTTGCCGCTCCTGTTTCTCATATATGGTATTTCAAAGGTATTCCATCGCGGATTGGCACTTTCTGTGAGCTCTCTTCACGACAAGTTGAACTCGTGCTCTATTTTGATGCTTTTATTGTCGTTGAAGTGACCGACCCAGATTGCCCGCTGGAGCCGCGACAGGTGCTAACCGAGATTGAGTATCTGGAGTATAGTAGCAAGTACCGAGGTGGATTTCGCGCTGGCACTGGTGCCGAAGTTATTCGTGAAATTTTAAGCGGTATTGACCTCGAAGAAGAGATAAAGCGGTTGACCCAGATTTTGGAGGAAACCACCAGTCAACAGAAAAAACTTAAGGTTGCCAAGCAACTGAAACAGATAGCCGAGTTTGCGGAAGTTGGACAGCGCCCTGAGTGGATGATTCTCGATGTGATTCCAGTTATTCCCCCAGATTTACGACCACTTGTTCCCCTTGAAGGTGGACGCTTCGCTACCAGCGATCTCAATGATCTGTATCGTCGTGTCATTAATCGCAACAATCGACTCCGTAAGTTGATACAACTGCGTTCTCCGGAAGTGATTCTCCGAAACGAGAAGCGGATGTTGCAGGAGGCAGTAGATGCATTCTTTGACAACGGTCGACACGGTCGCCGCGTCACTGGTCCGGGTAATCGTCCCCTCAAATCCCTTGCTGATGTGCTTAAGGGGAAAATTGGACGATTCCGTCAGAATCTTCTTGGGAAACGGGTTGACTACTCTGGTCGTAGTGTCATCGTTGTCGGACCTGAATTAGGACTCCACCAATGTGGTATCCCCAAACGGATGGCAGTGGAATTATTCAAGCCGTTTATCATTGAACGACTCCAAGCGCATAACCACGCGCAGACGATTAAACGAGCGAAACATTTCGCCGAGCAGGTTGATCCTGACTCACCCGTATGGGATGTCGTAGAGGAAGTTATCGCTGACCATCCTGTACTACTCAATCGTCCGCCGACGTTGCACCGACTTGGTATTCAAGCGTTTTTACCCGTCTTGGTAGAGGGTAAGTCCATTAGAATTCCGCCGCTTGTCTGTAAAGCGTTCAATGCCGATTTTGACGGAGACCAGATGGCAGTGCACGTGCCACTCACGGTTGAAGCACAAGCGGAAGCAAAAATGCTGATGCTCAGTAGCCATAATATCCTCAAGCCTTCACACGGTGGTCCGATTACAGTTCCCGAACTTGATATGGTGCTTGGTCCCAGTTTCCTGACGAAGACATTACCCGGACACGCCGAGGATGCAGCACTTTTGCACGCCGCGTATACAACGGATGATGAATCTGCTCTTGATGCGCTTCGTGAAAAACCGTGGTATCATCGTCGTTATGCCCATCCAGAAGAGGTAATAGCAGCCCATGTCGCGGGTCAGCTTAAACTCCACGATAATCTGCAGTTCTTCTGTGCGCATAGCGAAAATGGTGGGAAAGCTACAGAACCCGTCCTTACTACAGTCGGTAGGATTATCTTTAACGAAGTCCTTCCATCTGAGTTAGAGTGGGAAGACGAACATTCGCATCAGCGTATACCGTTTTTCAATGGAGAAGCCGGCGGACGGAGATTATCCGAGATAGTTGATCGATGCTTCAATGAATTAGGAACACGCGTTACAACAGAGGTACTTGAGAACATTCAGAAACTTGCTTTCGAGTACGCAACACTGAGTGGTATTTCACCGGGTATCACAGACTATCTGACCCCCGAAAACCGGGACGCACTGGTGAACGAAGCCCGGACAGAAATTGAGACGCTCCTTGAAGGTGCATCTACGACTGAACGAGAGGAATATGAGAACGAACAGATTCGTATCTGGTTGAGAGCGCTCTCAGCGGTTGAAGATACGATGTTCGATACCTTACCGCAGCTGGAGACGCCCCTTGTTGAGCGCGGAGACTCGCGTAAGGTTCACCCGTACGTTGATCCCGATGGGTCAGAGATAAGCGATAAAACCATAGAAGGCTTCAGTCCAGTCCATATCATGGCAGATAGCGGTGCGCGTGCACGAAAAAATCCGTTTATGCAAATCAGTGCCGTTATCGGGTTGAAGGCGAAACAGAGTGGTGAAATCCTCATTCCGCCGATTACATCTTCGTATCGTGAAGGTTTAGATGTGATTGACTACTTTAACTCTACCTATGGGTCGCGTAAGGGGTTGGTGGACACAGCAATGAAAACGGCTGCGTCGGGTTATCTAACCCGGAAGCTTGTGGATGTTGCCCAGGATGTTCGCGTTACCCTTGAAGATTGCGGGACACTTAACAGCATCCAGAAATTCGCAACAGCTGGAGGAGACCTTGCCTTTAAGATTAGTGGACGTGTCGCTGCGGAAGACATCCGCCACCCAGAGACTGGGGACGTACTTGTTCCTGCTGATGCTGTCATATCCATCCAAATGGCAGATCGGATTGACAAACTTGGCGTAAAAGTGGTGAAGGTCCGTTCCGTCCTGACTTGCGAAGCTGAAGAAGGTGTCTGTGCCAAGTGCTACGGCAACGATCTCACAACCAATAGCCTCGTCAATGTTGGTGAAGCAGTCGGTATCATCGCCGCCCAATCTATCGGGGAACCCGGCACACAACTTACGATGCGGACGTTCCACACTGGTGGTGCTGTTGAAGACGTTTCCGAAGCCCGTCAGCGGCGAATCCTCTCCAAGGAAAAAGGGACGGTTCGTTTCCTTGATTTCCAACCTGACCGCACAGTAAGAAAAGAAGGTGAGCTCTGGATAGCCATTGAAAACCGCATGAACTTTGATGGACCTGCCTATAAAGTCCTGCAGATCAATCATCCCGATTGCCAATTGCGTGAAGGTGAACTTCTCAGCGAGAAGCAGTACATCGAAAACACAGAGCGCTATAAAGGTTTTAATACCAAAGCGTGGCAGTACGAAGTTACTGCCGTCTTCGATAATACCTGTGACTTGAAGGTAGCTGATCGCTTGTCCCAGGCAGAGTACGCGAGGGCGCAAGAGACGTACGGCTTCCAGCGTTTCGCTAAACTACACTACCGTGTAACAAATGTGCACCATCCCGATGTTTCGTTGAATGCTGGTGATCTGCTTACTGCAGATGATGTGGAAAAGTTGAAGACAGAAATTCGACAAGGGTTTGATGGAGAGTGGCACTATTTGGATTCAGAAACGGATGCCCGTCTTGCCGCTGAAAGTCTTTCTGAGACAGGTACGGTTGACGCCTCCCTTGGTGGTAAAGAAGGCGATGATAGCTTCAAGCGGGTTTATCGTGTAACCGAGAAGACAAACAAAGCCTTTCCATTTAAGGTGGGAGATGAGGTGCCTACGGAAGATATCATGCCATGGTTGACGCCGTTTGAGGTAGATGCAAAGCCGGTCTACGTTATGACGGAGGAGATAGCCGACGCGCCTGCACTTCTTAAACAGACTGCTTTGTCAGATGAAGGGGCAACTTCGGATATTCCACCACTTACAGTTGGGCAGATGTTAACGGAGCGTGAATTCACGGAAGCGCGCACACAGTACAAGCAACTTGAACGTGCATTTAAAGTTGAGAGGCAAGAGTCAGAACGGTATTACGTAACACAGGTCTATCATTCCGAATGCCCACTTAAAGTTGAAGAAGAGCTAACTAAGGACGCATTGCTCCGCGCGCACAAGCGGTTTACAGGTTTTGATGCACAAAAACTGCGACACCGTGTAACGCGCGTACATCATTCAGATTGCACGCTCAAGCCTGGTGACCTGCTTACCGAAAGTGAAGCGAAGCAGTTAGGTGAAAACTTCTTAGGGTTTACCACGTCTCAAACTAAAGCTGAAACAGGTAGCTTTAAAGTCGAGCGATTGTATCGTGTCACGGTTGTTAACCACCCAGATTGTCCGTTGGAGGCGGGTGAACTGTTGACACAACGCGAATCGACCGCAAAGCGCCGGCAGTACAAAGGACTGGAGGTCGCCCGTCATTATGAAGTCGTAAACGTTGAAGACGGTGCCACTGCCTTGACTGTCGGTCAACGCCTCACCGAAATTGAGTATAAAGCACTCCGTAAGACGGATCCTGAGCTTGCTGGGAAGGTCCGGAGCCTGTATCACGTCGTTAGTGGGCATCATCCTGAACTGGATTTGAAAGTTGGTCAGGAACTAACTGAGCAGGAATATCGGACGTACAATCGAAAGTTCAAAGGGTTTGACACTGAAGTTGTGTACCGAGTCATTGCGGACGAACGGGAGACAGATACCCGGCTCGAGCCAGGCACAATTCTTCTCTCAAAAGACTATCGTGCCTTGGATAAGGCAAACCAGCGGGTAACCCATACGGTCATAGAGGTTTATCATCCGAATTGCCGGTATGCCGTTGGCGATGAGTTGTCAGAGGGAGACTACGAAACTGCGAGGATACAGTATCCGGGATTTGAAGTGGATGAACTTTCCTTGCGGATGCGTATTGAAGTGGAGACAGCCGATGGCACTCGAGTGCCACACGTCATCCCACCAGGCTACTCTTTTGATATTAAAGAGGGGGATAGTCTGCGTGCGGGCGAGACACTGGCAGAACTCCATGAAAGAACGGCAAATAGTGATATTGTCGCAGGGATCCCACGTGTCACAGAGTTATTTGAAGCGCGACGTCCGAAAAGCGACGATGCCGCCGAAATTGCCGAAATCGAAGGATTCGTCCGATTTGCAGGCACCAAGAATGGTGTTCCCAACTATCGCATTGAGCATGAAGGGTATGAAAGCCGTCTCTATCCCATCCCTGATGAAAAGCGTCGCGTCGCTGAAGGCGACTGGGTGGACGCCGGGGACTCGCTTACTGACGGATTCCTCAATCCGCACGATATCTTACGCATCGGGCGGACCGCAATCGAGGGGGTATCTGTTGAAGGCGAAGAAGCGGTTTGGGCATACCTCGTTGACGAAGTTCAGAAGGTCTATGGTGAAGGCACTATCAACGATAAACACGTTGAGACAATAGTGCGGCAGATGCTGACCAAGATCCGCATCACCGAACCTGGCGATACAAACTTCTATCCGAATGATGAGGTGCAGCGCAAAGAGTTTGAACGCATCAATAACGAAGTTGAAGGAGCAGGTGGCACGCCTGCTACAGGTGAACCCATTCTCCAGAGTATTAGTAAGGCTTCCTTGAGCACGGATAGCTTCATCTCCGCTGCTTCCTTCCAGCAGACGACGAAAGTCCTGACAGATGCAGCCGTTAGTGGACAAACCGATAGGCTCTACGGATTGAAAGAAAATGTTATCCTCGGACGACTCATTCCAGTCGGTAGTGGGTTTTCAGGTTTCCGAAATTTAGATGTTGACCCTACTGACTCGGAACTTGCGGAAGCCAGTGATGACGATTAAATAATAGTTATCAGTTATCAGTACGCTCACTGTGTTCGCTTTCAGTTGTTAGTAAAAGTACGTTGTGGTGTTTACCAACGTTTTTCACTGCCACACACGTTGTAACTGACAACTGAAAGGCGGTGAAGTCCACACGGACTTCATACCGTTGATTTAGGCATGAATACTGTTGATTCTGATTCGAAGCCACCCGTACTGATAACTGACAACTAAAGATTCGGTTTTGTCATATCCCCCGGCACAACAAGTTCATCAAAAGCCTCGCCTGTCAGGGCCCCTAAGGCAATAGAAGCCTCGCGAAGCGTGCATCCGTGCTCATGTGCATGTTGTGCTACCTTTGCTGCCCTATCGTACCCGATATGTGGAGTCAATGCTGTTACAAGCATCAAAGACTCTGACAAATGTCTTCCAATCATATCAGTGTTTGGAACAATGTCTACAACACAATTCGTGCGGAACGATTCACACGCATCACCGAGAAGTTGTATGGATTGCAAAGCGTTATAGGCAATCACAGGCATAAACACATTCAATTGCAACGCACCATTCGCACCAGCAAACGCCAATGTCGTATCGTTGCCAATAACCTGTGCGCATACCATCGTGACGGCTTCGCACTGGGTCGGGTTCACCTTTCCCGGCATGATAGAACTTCCGGGTTCCATCTCGGGTAACTGCAATTCACCGAGTCCGCACCGCGGGCCCGAAGCGAGCCATCGGATGTCATTTGCTATCTTAAACAAGCCGACAGCGAGTGTCTTCAAGGCACCGCTGGCACTCACGACCGCATCTCTTGATGCCAATGCTTCAAACGCATTCGGTGCGCGTTTGAGTTGAGAGTTCCCTGTTGTCTCCGAAAGCCTTGCCACAACGCGTGCTGTATAGTCAGGATGCGTATTCAAACCCGTCCCGACAGCCGTGCCGCCGATAGGGAGTTCGCAGAGGTGTGGAAGTACAGCTGCAATGCGCTGTTCCGCAGCAGTAAGTTGTTGGACGTAAGCACTGAATTCCTGTCCGAGTGTGAGCGGCGTTGCGTCCATCAGATGGGTTCGTCCAATTTTAACGATCTCTGCAAACTCAGATACCTTTTCTGCAAACGCTTCTTTCAGCGCAGTCAGTCGTGGTAACAGATGTGCCTGAATTTGTCGGACCATTGCCAAATGGATGGCGGTGGGAAAAACGTCGTTCGTTGATTGCGATTTGTTGACATGGTCGTTCGGATGAATGGGATCCTTACTACCCATTTCGCCGCCCAGCATCTCAATTGCCCGATTCGAGATGACTTCGTTGACGTTCATATTCGTCTGTGTTCCACTACCTGTCTGCCAGATGCGGAGTGGAAAATGGTCATCCAAAGTCCCGTCAATAACTTCTTGTGCTGCGTTGCTAATTGTCTCTGCAAGCTCAGGTTCAAGCAGACCGAGATCAGCATTAACTTGCGCCACTGCCTGTTTAATAGTACCCAGTGCCCATATAGCAGCACGTGGCAAGCGTTCATCACCAATCTTAAAATTCTGGAGGGCGCGCTGAGTCTGTGCCCCCCAATATCGATCATCGGGGACCTGAAGCGTCCCCATACTGTCTGTTTCTGTTCGCATTGTGTATCTATGCCCTTTTAACGATTGCTTCTGGCCTGCCCTTCTGTCGTCAAGGCAGGTTTTCGGCTAATTTGTACTGGATTTGTGGTGTTGGAGATGTTTAGGTAGAAAGTTCTACACATAAACTCTTATATCAAACTCATGTTGGTATTAGGCTTCCAAGATAGGAACATTGTATGCCTTTAACCATGAATCACGGGTAACAAAAGTCAGAGATTCAACTTTGGCTTGGGATACTAACAGTCTATCGAATGGGTCACGATGGTGAAGTGGCAAGTCTTTCACTTGCCATGCGTGTTCATAATCAACGGGCATCAATTCAAATCCTGAATCCACTATCATTTCCTTAAGATCTTCCGGAGCTTCTAACTTGTTCAGTGCCTTTTTAATCGCAACCTCCCACGCTGACACAACGCTGACAATGATTTGGTTATCTGAATCTCTTATGCCTGTCAGTGCTTGTTCAGACAACAGTGTTGTTGGGTCATCAAGCCACCATAGCAGGACGTGGGTATCCAATAGCAGATTCATTCGTCCTCCCCACGAAAGAATTCCATGAAGGATTCTGGGAGTTCGTCGAAGTCCTCAGCTATTTTCACTTTTCCCTTCCATTGTCCACCACGACGCGGTTTCTTGTGGCTTCCTTGTTTTAAGGCTGCTAGATTGAGTCGTTGTAACCATTTTTCAACGAGAGTTTTGAAATCAACGTTACCTTGCTGTTCTGCTAATGTTAAGGCAGTCTGAATATCCGATCTTGCTTCATCAATGTTTCCTAATCCAGCTTTTGCGCCCGCTCGATGCGCGTAAGCCTCGGCAAAATCAGGCGTTATATCAATAGCTGCGGTATGGTCGGAGATAGCAGATTCATATCGCCTAAGCAAACCCTTTACTATTCCGCGATTATCGTATGCCTCTGCATGATCTGATTTGAGACGGATCGCTTCATCAAAGTCGGTGATCGCCTTTTCGTATTGCTTAGATTCAGCATTCACAATTCCCTTTATGTAATAGATGTCAATGAAGTCTGGGTTCAGTTCCAATTCAATGGATTTATCAAAATCGTCAATTGCAGATTTATACTCCCCAAGTCCGCTTTTCATCAACCCTCTGCAGCAATAAGCTTCAGCATAATTCGGATTCAGGTTAATGGATTTATCAAAATCAACAATTGCGGATTTAAATTGGTTGAAACTACCTTTTGTACAACCGCGTTTATAGTGAAGTTCCGCAGAATCTGGCTCTAACCCAATTGCCTTTCCTAACTCAACAATCGCCTGATCATGTTTGCCAAGTTTTTGAAACACCCCACCTCTATTGTTATATGCTTCAACAAAATCAGGTTTCAATTCAATTGCCTTATCATAAGCAGCGAGAGCTTTTTTCGTCAGATTGCCTTCCCCAAGCAGATAACCAATTGAAAAAAAGGCATGCGCAGCGAGTTCACTGTCGTTTTGTTTAGGAATATTTGAAACGGACTGTTTACTTTCATTTACAGTTTCTATGGGTGCTTCCTCCGCTAACTCTGGAAACAGTTCAGTCAGTTCTGGAACGTAAGCGTCCTCATAGTTGGCAATAAGCCGAATAATAAATTCCATTAAGGGACGCAAAGGATGTGTCTCACTCTCACCTACCGCACCAACTAACTCTACCAACAATGCATGAGCCCAATCATAATCGTTCTCGGTCAATTCAGGGACGCTGTGATTTTCGGCACGACGCATAAACTCGATTAACTCATTTAACACTCCTGCGAGCCAATTATAATCGCTTTCCGGATAGCGCGGGTGTACGGCAGTCTGTGAATTTCGCGTCTGTAACAGTTTAGAATTGTCCAACAATTGGGACATACTCGGCATTTCCAAGGCTATAAGCGGTAACGCCACTTTAGGCAAAGTTTGTATATCTGTCAACATCGCTTACTCCTTCCATCTCCCTTTATTGTATTCTGCATGTGTTAGAATCTTATTAATCGTGACTCTCTGTTCATTTGAGGCATACTGTAGAGAGGCGATAAGGCGGACATTGTTACCACCAATGTTAAACACGGTCCATATTTCATCTTGAGGCATTTGATTGAATCTACCTTTACGCACTTTTACCTGATCTGCATTCGGAAAAATTTTGCGCAAATCAACAAATGAATTGAAAGTACCTTGACGCATCAGGTTATACCAACGATTAAGTGCTGATTTGTCATTCGGGTGTTTCTGGGCAAATTTGTTTAGTACATTTCGTCCAGTGATGTGCATTAGGTAGTTGCAGAGAGTGCCTGCTCCTTGGCTGTTATGTCAGGTCATTCGCCTAAATATTATACCATACAAAAAACTAGCTGTCAAAAAATAGCAGTGAGGGAAATACTACACTTCCCCTCCAATCTCCAACGCCGACAACCCTTCAACAATCTCCACCGTCTCCAAACTCACACCAATCACCTTCCGTATTAAATCCACGATGTACGTCTCATCGTCTATACGGTTCGGATCGTTCACGATACCGCTCCGTCTATCCGTCTTCACGCGATACTGATCTACCACCCACTCCAACGCCGAACGGTTTCCCAACCGATACTGAAATGCCTCTCCAGGAATCCCATCTAACGTCAAGAAATCGTTATATCGGATTTGTGTGTTATCCTTAGAGAGCCGCATCCGCTCCACACGCCAGTCAAGAGACATCCCTTCCGTCTCAATCAAGTCTAACTTATACTGCGGTTGGTCTTCATAATGGACATGAATCTCCGCCAATCGCCTCCCCGCTTCAACAAACTCCCAAAACTCCGGTGCAAAGGGAATATGCGGCAAATCTCGCTTAAGGTTCACCTGATACCGTTCGCGATACACAGGATGATGCAGGAGTGCGTAAGTATAATGGAAAATGTCCCACTTGGTAATTTGCTTGTCTCTGTAATGCTCATGGAATTGCACCAGTGCCCAATCCGTGATGTTCTCCCGTCGATTTGTGCCATCTTCATCGTAGATGTAAAAGGGGAAGTATTGCCCAGCTGAACCGAAGCCGCCTGTCATAATATGTTCAGGGATGCAATTAGTTATGAGACAGGTAAACGATTTCTCTCGTGAAACATTGACACAAATTACCTGATTCTCCGCTTCACTTTCAGGTGTTGGAAAAATGGAAGGAAATACATATACGACATCGTTGAGGATTCTGTCAAAGAAAATTTCCCTTTTCGCGAACGGACGATAAAGACATGTTCTCATTTTGTATTCATCGTATTCAGCAATTCTACCGCCTCGTAATTTTGCTTTTAAGTCACGACTCCAATTAATTTTCGCATCGTCATATTCTACAAAATCGTCAATGTTTATATTTGATTTGTCCACTATACCTTGCCACTTAAACACTTGGGCGTTATAGAATTCTATCATCTGCTGGACATTTGTCGTGAGTGTATCTCTGTCAAAGTTGATTGCCCACGCATCGCGATTCGTCTTTACCCCACTGCTGAATTGGTGGAAAATCACACCTGAAGCCTCACCCTTCTGTGCTTTCGCTTCTTTACTCCCCATCGGCACCAAGGTCTCAAAATCCTCACGCAGTCCCTCTGTGAGCCACGTATGGCGCGCATCGGGTTGAATGCGATCCCAATTGACATTTCCAATGTGTTCACACTTTTCAAGGAATTCAAACGTTGTCTCTTTAGGCATCTCTGCCGTCTCGTTGTTGTAGAAGATACACGCAGACTCTCTCACTTCGCTGGCGAGGTGTTTTTGCTTGGGTGTTTCCCGCCCAACCTCGCCGCCATGCTGGCGCGTTTTCACAAATAGATTAATGCTTACTCCCACCTGAATATCGAAGACATTGGAATCACCAGTGTGTCCTTTACGGATGTTGCCACCTAAATCCAGCAGATAAATCGTATCACATGCATTAGCGAGGTGTTTCCGCATCCCATCGAACGCCTGACCGGTGATGAAATTGTGATTCGTTATGAATGCGACAATACCTTCACCCTCAATCCGGTTCAATGCCCAGAGAATCGCTTTAACGTAGGGATCATAGAGCGAGGTTTTGTTCGTCGCACTGGAGGCTTGGACGTACGTCTCCTGAATCTGTCTATCCAGTTCAGGATACTTGCGGTTCTTGTTAGCGTCGTTCTCGTCCATCTGACGCGCGTTGTAAGGTGGGTTTCCAATCACCACAAACATCTCTGTCTGCTTCTGCCGTTCAACCCGACGCGTGTTCTCTGGGGCAAACATGGATAACTGCCGTTCTGCTGTCAAATCGAATGTATCCACAAGACAGAGGTTATCAAAAGGCTGATACTGGTCTGTAGCAACGTAAAACTCATGCTCAATGTTCATACTCGCAATGTAGTAAGGCATCAACAACACCTCATTGCAGTGGAGTTCATCACTATATTTCGGCTTGAGCGCGGTTTTATCAATCGCTTGTATAAGCCGCACAATGAAGTTGCCAGTACCAACGAATGGGTCGATGAGATGTACACCGCTGTCAGAGAGTGAACGTCCAAACTCAGTTTCAAGCAGATGTGAGACGCTTTTCACCATGAAGTCAACAATCGGCTGTGGGGTATAGACGATGCCGTGTGTATCTGCGACTTTGACGGAAAAGCCTTGAAAAAACTGCTCATAGACAGTATTAAGAAAATGTTGCTTCTGCGAGAAGTCGATGAAGGTTGCAGCGGCACGTTCAATCGCGCTATAAAAGGGATTGAGCTCCCGGAGAAACTCCGATCGATTATAGGCGTGCCATGTGAGCGCATCAATCACATTTTCGATTTCGCGTGCGATGATATTTCGCCGTGTAAAATCGGGATTGTCAAAGACGGTTCGGAAGATCCGCTCCGTCAAAAGATGTTGGATGAGCATCTCCTCTACGGCAGACTTTGAAAGATTCGGGTTAATCGCTTCTTGACAGTGGCGATGGAAGTCTGCAAACGCCTTTTGAAACCGAGAGTTAGTGTTTTCTTCGTTTTGGATTAATATCGCTGCGCGTTGTCCGAGTGCTGGCACTCTATCCTTGAATTCAACAGCGGCGCGTTCCCAATTAGCGATATCCGCCTGTTCGTACCTAAAGAAGGCGTGAAGCACCCGAATGAACGCCTCCGCGTCAACGATACCGACATCCATGACCCCTTGTCCATTTTGATAGAGGATGGCCCGTTCTTGGGTTGTAAAGAGAATGTTATCCTGTGGATAGCCTGCCGCAAATTTCTGTCTGACCGCGATAGCGAGATTGTCGTGAAGGTCTTTCGCTTCCCAGTAGCCGCGCGGTAAGCCGAAGTCGTTATCGGCGAGCATGCCGTCAACGTAAATTGTGGTATTTTGTGGTGTTCGGAGGGATTTCTCACAAATAAGCGTTAGATTGTTTTGCCGGGCGTAGTGTTGGAAGAGCGTTGCGAAGGCGAGTCGGATTTCGGTTTCATTTGTTGCACCGAGATTTTCATATTGCTTGAGTTCTGTATAAAAGGTTTTTATCGGCTTATGTGTCGGTTTGATGTCTCGCATTCCCGTATTGCCCTCCTAATCTATACATTTATGTGAAGTATTATATATCAGTTCTCAGCAGATTGCAAGTAAAGACGGTGTAAGACTCAGGGCATTCAGTTTTCCAATAATTTGCTTCTGGATGCCCGGATTTCGTCTGGGAATAGACGAAATCCATTCCTTGTATTACATTCTTGTTCGGGAAAAGTGTGCTGGCCCGAATAAATTCGGGCGTCCAAAAAGAGAATTCCTTTACACAAGTAAACCTATATCTTAAAACTGAACAACCGTAGTGTAAGACTAAGGTCATTTATGGTAGATTTTAGAAAAACCCATAGTTGATAACCGAAAACTGAGTAACCCTGCTAAAAATTTGCTATTTTCTCTTAGACATGTTATAGTTAAAGAATGGCAGTCAGCCACCAGCACATCAGTTAAAGAGAACTCTGTTTCAACAATCTTGCTCTTATAACTGACAACTATTCAACTGAGGGGTCATATCACGAGTGGATTCAACATTAGCCAATCCCTATCTAACGAACAGCTTGACACCACCGCCGCCACAGACCTACCGCTATAGGTCCTGGCAAGAACGGGGTTACCATCCCGACCTACGTCCAATCTCATCTGACAGCGAATGCGGAACCTTAATAGGCCAGATGGGCTGGGTAGGCGCACATGCACACGCTCACGAATATCTGTGGGCGACTGCTGGAAACATGGGAGCCGTTTTAACAGAACCCGTTGAGGACGTATGTCTGATGCCTTATGAGGTATCGCCGCGTTACCAATTACCACCACAAATTGTTGTTAAAGGGTTGGCTGGCAGACACGTGCTACTGACAAAATCGGGTTCACGTTTAGACATGATTGGCATTGAACATCCTGCTCTTAATTTAACGCTGATTGAGGTTGAACCGGATGGCGTGCATTATCGGATGCGGTTCGGAACGCCAGATCAGACGGCTTTGGATCTGAATCGGGACGGTGTTGCGCCACCAGCACCAACAAGTGAGATGTTCCACTATCTTCTCATTTTTGAACAGTTGGAAAGCCAGGGGTTTAATGCGCTTGTCCATCTGCAACCGAAATTCTTGAACCTAATTTCTCGCACGGAGCATGGCGCGCCAGATCGATTTTACAACTTCCTCAGGGGCTATGAGCCGGAAACTCCGATTATATACGACGCCTCCAGCGGTATCGGATTTGTGGAAGAACGCGCACCGGGCATTCCAGAATTGTCCTATGAGAGTTTGCGCCTCTTTCAAAATGGAGGAAGCCCAGAACGATACATTCTCTACTGGGTCGGGCACGGCACATTCTCACGAGGCAGCGATCTTCTTGACGCTTATAAACATGCCGAGTACTTTGAAGCCGCCGCACGAATGGCTTGGGAGGCAAATCAGCAGACTGTTAAGGCACAGGCGTATACCGAGGAGATTGTGAGTTGTATCTTACGTGAATTCAACGCCAATCGCGGCGTTAATCAAAACTCGGATGCCGATTTCCAGGATCCAGATACCCCAGGGCAATCAGAAAACGTCTATAATTATCCATAAACATGTTTTGGGGGTACGGTCTGTAATCTCACCGACAGCGTAGACAGTAAGGAACATATTCATAGCAGCGGAGGAACAGCATATATGCAAGACCCGATGGATGTCCAAGACTCAGGGTATGATAGTGTGGAAACTGAGGCGGAACCGACACGAGAGCAGCTGGAGGCACATCTCCGGGACAGTATAGTTGGGAGTTATATCAGGAATTATAACAAGCGCTTGCGCACTCTCAGCCAAGAATTGGAAAAGGTGCGGCAGCGGGTTGATGACAAACTTACGCGTATAGATCAGCACGTTACTCAGGAAATATCAGCGGTTAAGGCTGATATTCGCAGCCTTTCCGCCAAGCTTGGAAGTGAGGACATAGGGGTAACATTAGACAAAATTGAGGGACTCGTTGACGTGAAGATTGATGCCAGGCTTGATGGTATTACTGCACGCGGCGAGGCGGATCTCCAAAAATTGTCGACCCTGATAAACGAATTCGCCCACGAATTCCAAACAGAAATCGATCGGCTCAGCGACGAATCCAAACTCCTGCGGGAACAGGCACGTCGGAATCAGGAGGTACTACGCACCGAATTAATCTCCGAAACCGAGACACTTGAAACCACAAAAGTTGATCGGCTAACCTTAGCCGAAACCCTCATTATGCTCGGAATGAAATTGAAAGATGCTAATTTGCTGGATGAGTTGGGGATAAATCTCGACTTCGATGAAACTTTAGATGGAAATTCAGAGAATGATGAAGGTTAGATGTCTTGTTAGAGTTCTCAGTTATCTGTACGGTCAACTGAAAGCCTGCGCAGCAAGCGTGCTGATAGTCGTTCTTGTGACGATCTGGAGTGAGATTCCGCAGTGTTTTGCAGTAGATGAAATACCGCCTGCAAGCGAGGTTACAATTCTTGCTGTCGGCGATATTACCGTCAGTAGCCGTATGACACCCCTGATTGAGAGGAAGGGGGCAGGTGTGTTCTTTGAAGGCACTGCTGCACTGATTCAATCAGCAGATGTCGCCACCGCTTCGCTAAATACCAGCATCTCTGAGAGAGGTGAACCGCGGTACGGCATCGAGAACCCGTTTCGAGCAGCACCTGGGGTTGGAAGGGCACTCGCAAATGCAGGATTTGATGCTGTTTCTTTAGCCACCCCGCATGTAATGGACTTCGGCTTTGAGGCGTTGGAGGACACAATCACCGAACTGGAGTGGTATAATGTCAAACCAGTCGGTGCCGGTACAAATGCTGAGACAGCAAAACTTCCAGCGTGGGTCTCTGTCAATGGGAAGACAGAACCTACAGAGGTCGGATTGCTCGGCTACTATCGGGTAAATGAGTTCGCACGTTACACCGAAGATCCGATCGCTTACGCCGTTTATAGTGAAATGATAGAGGCAGTTAAGCAGACGCGAACGAAAGCAGCACTCGTGATAGTCTGGTTACACTGGGGGAGTCAGGGACGCTCTGCAGATGAATCAATTAGGCGCCAGCGGATTTTCGCACACGCGCTAATTGATGCCGGAGCGGATATGATATTATGTCAGCAGCTTCATACATTTGGTGGTATTGAATTGTATCAGGGTAAACCCATCATCTATAGTCTCACGGATTTCATCTATGATACCTATGATAAACAGCACTCACATATAGTTATTCCGAAGGCAACGTTTGGGTCTGGCGTGCTGAAATCAATTGAATTAATTCCAATTTTGACGGATCCATTAAAGACACCCGTCCGACCAGCAAAACCTACGGAAACACTAGCCACATCCGAAAGTGTGAATCAGTTTCCCAGTATCCTCACAGGAGAACCAGCGATAAGAACCTTACAAGATTATCAGCGGCGCTGCGCGAAACTTGAAACGGAGGTAATCATTGAAGGCGAACGCGGATGGATTCGATAAGTAAAGGGAACAGAAAAAGATCCCGCTCGCGACGCTTCGATAAGAGTAAGAGGGAGAAATATGAGAAGCAATACGGGACAGGTAGAAGGAATCTCCCAGTCGCGACTCGACTTCAGAGGTGAACGCGGTTTAACGCCTAAGGCGTTTGTTATCGCGATACTTCTGATTCCTCTTAACGTTTTCTGGATTATCGAGCTTGAGGTAGTCCGTTATACACACCCGACATTAATCCATCCACTGTCCAATGTCATTTTCATCATTTTCTGGCTATTGGTTTTTAGCGCAGCTTTAGGAAAATTTTCATCGAAGCTGCGACTGACATCTGCAGAATTGCTGACTATCTATGTCATGTTGTGCATCGTCTCTTCACTCTGTTCGCACGATATGATGGAAATTTTAGTCACTATCCTTGGACATCCGTTTCGATTTGCCACATCCGAGAATGAGTGGCAACAGCTTTTTTGGAAAGAGCTACCAACATGGCTAACCGTTCAAGATCCGAATGTCTTGTCTGGGTATTACGAGGGACAATCGAGCCTTTACCGTGAGGCACATCTCGCTGCTTGGGCAGGACCTGCTGCATGGTGGACAATTTTTATTCTTGTGTTGATGTTCGTCATGTTGTGTATCAACACACTCCTCCGTATCCAGTGGACTGAACGTGAGCGGCTAACTTATCCGATTATCCAACTGCCGCTTGCGATGACGGAGACGAATACGAGTTTTTTCAAGAATAAATTGATGTGGTTAGGCTTCGGGATTGCAGCAGCTATTAGCATCCTGAATTTACTGAATTCAATTTATCCGGCAGTGCCGTATCTGCCAGTCAAACGGCAGAACATTCATCAGTATTTTACAGGTCGCCCTTGGAACGCGATGGGGGGTGTGCGACTCTCGTTTTATCCTTTCGCGATTGGTATAAGCTTCCTTATCCCATTAGATCTGCTCTTTTCATGCTGGGCGTTCTATTGGGTATACAAATTTGAGTTAATGGCGGGTAGTATGCTGGGCGTGCGGAATTTGCCGGGATACCCTTATGCTGACGCGCAAAGTTTCGGGGCATATATGGTGCTTCTTGGAGCTGCTGCTTGGGTTGGTAGGGCACATCTCAAGCGAATTTTCGCCGGAGTTATAGATGGACTCCGCGGCAAGTCGCAGATAGATATGCGGCGGGAACCGATGCCTTATCACATTGCCTGCCTCGGCATTGTAGCTGGACTGCTGTTTTTGGGTGCTTTTTCCTATAAGGCGGGAATGGCGCTATGGGTGGTACCCATCTTTTTCGGTTTATATTTTCTGCTCGCGATAATGATTGCTCGCCTGCGCGCAGAATTGGGGTTCTTAGTCCACGATTTGCACAGAGTTGACCCGCACGGATTAATTGTGACAGCATTGGGGACCCAACGGTTAACGACAAGCACAAAAACGGTTTTTTCGTTATATATGTTTTTTAATCGGGCGTATCGGGCACATCCGATGCCTCAGGAATTGGAGGCTTTGAAGATTTCAGAGCGGCGACATATACATCCAGGACACATCGCCGCTGCTATTCTTATCGCAACCTTCGTCGGTGCCGTAGTCATATTCTGGCTACTTTTAGATAGTTACTACCGACATGGTGCTGAAACCGGTTATTATGGTCCTTGGGCACTCGGCTTTGGCAGAGGCGTTTATAGACAGCTTGAAAACTGGTTGAATTATCCACAGGGTACGGATGTTCCCGCTCTCGCCTTTATGGGCGGTGGCGCGGGCATCGCACTTGGGCTAATGTTTCTGCGAACCCGATTTCTGTGGTGGCCCTTGCATCCACTCGGCTACGCGATGGCAAACAGTTGGGGTATGTACAATCTCTGGAGTTGTCTTTTCACCGCATGGGTACTGAAAGCACTCGTGTTACATCAAGGTGGACTTAAAGCTTATAGGCGTACCGTGCCGTTTTTTCTGGGGCTTGCGCTCGGAGATTACTTATGCGGAAGTTTGTGGAGCATAGGCAGTGTGATCGCAAATACCACGCTGTACCAATTTTGGCCCTGATTGTTAAGGATTATTAGTTATCCGTTAAGGAGATTTGCCTTAATCCGACTGCCTCTTAACCGACAACCGAAAGGAAATCTGTGTATCAGATTTCCGTACTGACAACTATTAAGCTTGGAGAAAAAATATGGAAATCAAAGAAAACGAAAACGAAAACTTGGAAGATACTCTGGATGAAGAAGAACTCACGCAAGAACTACCAGTTCTTCCACTTGATGATCTTGTTGTCTTTCCGTACATGCCCCCTGTGCCGCCCTTTCCGCCACATCATGTTGCGCTCTCAGGCAAGATGGCAACCGAGGCTGTTCAGGACGCTATGGACGATGAGAGGATGCTTTGCATCTTTCGTCCGAAAAAGGATGATTTCAAGAACATTACCGCGAGTGATCTGAGTCCGATCGGGAGTTTGGTTCACATCCTTCGCTACAAAACTGATGATGATGATGTCCTGTTTCTCGCGCATGGTCGCGAACGCGTTCGGATTGAGAAGATTTTGCACACCGAGCCTTTCATCAAAGCTCGAGTCAATATCATTAAAAATGATGAAGAAGAGCCTGACGTAGGTGAAGACCAAAATTTGGAGATTGAGGCACTTGTTCGCAGCAACGATGAAATATTCCAACGCATCGTTCAGATGTCATCGCGCTACCAGGAAGAGTACGGTAGTATCACCAAAACTATGCTTGACGAACCAGGGTGCTTTGCCGATTATATTGCTGCTGTCTTGGACTTAAAACCTCACGACAAACAGCGCATTTTGGAGGCTGTATCTGTCTATGAACGGCTAAGCGCACTCGCTGTTATTCTCGCTAAAGAACTTGATCTGCACGAATTAGAAAGCAAAATCCAAAATAGCGCACAAGCGGTTATTAACAAAGGACAACGCGAATATTACCTCCGGGAACAACTCAAGGCTATTCAAACCGAACTGGGTGAAGCAGATGACCTCGGACTTGAAATTGATGAGATGCGCGAACAACTCCGCGAAACTGAAATGCCAGATAAAGCGAAACAGGCAGCTGAAAAAGAATTAAAACGACTCGCCAAAATGCAGTCCTTCTCACCTGAATCAACTGTTTCTCGGAATTACTTAGATTGGTTGCTTAATCTGCCATGGTGTGTGAGTACCGAAGATGTTTTAGATTTAGCGGCTGCGCAAAAAATTCTGGATACAGATCACTACGATCTGGAAAAGGTCAAAGAACGCATTCTGGAATATCTTGCTGTGTGTATGCTGAAAACTGAGATGAAAGGACCTATCTTCTGTTTTGTTGGACCGCCCGGCGTCGGGAAAACCTCGCTCGGTAGATCTATCGCGCGGTCGATGAACAGAAAGTTTGTACGTATCTCATTGGGCGGTATGCACGATGAAGCAGAAATCCGAGGGCACCGGCGTACCTACATTGGCTCCATGCCCGGCAGAATCGTTAAAGGCATCCGCCAAGCGGAGTCTAATAACCCGGTCTTTATGCTTGATGAAATTGACAAGCTCGGATCTGATTTCCGAGGGGATCCGGCGGCTGCACTTCTGGAGGTACTTGATCCAGAGCAGAATCACTCGTTCACCGACAACTACCTTGATGTTCCTTTTGATCTGTCGAAGGTGATGTTCGTCACGACGGCGAACCAACTCCATACGATTCCACCACCCTTGCGTGACCGAATGGAAACCATAGAACTTCCCGGTTACACCGCCAACGAAAAATTGATTATCGCCAAACAATACTTAATTCCGCGGCAATTGGAGGCGAATGGGCTGAAGAAGAAACTGATAAACATCAGAGATACCGCTATTAACAGAGTCGTCGGTGAGTATACCCGGGAGGCAGGGGTGCGGAATTTGGAGCGTGAACTCGGCACCGTCTGCCGAAAAGTCGCACGTCGTGTTGCCGAAGGGAACACGAAGGTAACAAATATTCCGGCTAAGGACATCCCGTCGTATTTAGGGCCCCCGAAGTTCGATTCTGAAATTGCGAGTCGTAAAGCCGATGTCGGGGTCGCAACCGGACTATCTGTTACACCCGCCGGCGGCGAGATTCTCTTCATTGAGGTCGCCGCTACACAGAAGACAGATACTCGCGCACAACTTCGCATTACCGGACAGATTGGTGATGTTATGCAGGAATCCGCACAAACGGCACTCAGTTATGTCAAATCCCAAGCCGATGCGCTTAAATTTGACCCAGGCGTCTTAGAAAACGATATCCATATCCACGTGCCTGCAGGGGCGATTCCAAAGGATGGGCCCTCGGCAGGTATTACGATCGCTACTGCCCTTGCCTCTATTGCCACGCAGCAACGGATCAGTCCTAAAATCGCCATGACAGGTGAGCTTACGCTCAGAGGTAGGGTGCTACCTATCGGCGGCGTGAAGGAAAAAATCCTCGCTGCAAAGCAGGCAGGCATCAAGAAAGTCGTCATGCCGCAGGGGAACAAAAAGCACTTTATTGAAGTGCCTGAAGATATTCAAGCAGGTGTTGAATTTCTATTTGTTGAACATGTCAACGAGATATTCACGGAGATCTTTGCATGAAATACCCACGGAGGTATTCACATGAAACATCTATTGAGAATAACGGTGGGAAAGTTACATCCCCGCACCTCCTATATCAATCGTTTTATCGTTCTCGCTGTTGTGTTTCTGTGTGCTGCTGCGTTCACGCAAGCGAATATGACAGGTAGGACAAGTCCTTCTACATCCACGCCGTATTTCCTCAAAGACATAGCACCTATCCTTGATAAACAGGGGTGTTCAACCGGCATGTGCCACGGGAAATTCGGTGGACAGGGTAGCCTAAATCTCTCTCTGCTAACCCTGAATCCTGAATCGGATTATGAACCGATCGTTCACCATAGTCGAGGCAGGCGTATCAATCTAATTGAACCAGATCGGAGTCTCTTTTTTCTCAAACCCACTGGGCAGGTGCCACATGAAGGCGGTCTGCGGTTTGAGCCTAATTCAGATACCGCATTAACTATTCTGCGATGGATTGAAGCCGGTGCCCTCTTTTCTGATGACGAGCCGCGCTTGAGGAAACTCGAAATTGAACCCAGCACTTTGGTCTTATCTGATGTCGGAGAGACAGCACAGCTCAAGGTGATTGCCTATTTTTCTGACGGTTCTGTTGAAGATGTAACCGAAAAAGCCGTCTATGAGTCTAAGGACACACCTGTTGCTGAGGTATCGACTGCGGGTGAAGTGACAAGCGTCCGTTGGGGGGGCACTGCGGTTATCGCTCGCTTCTTGGGTGTTGTTGATGCATCATTTGTAACAATTCCGCATGCATCTGAGCCAGACACGGGGTCCCAAGAGATTCAATTTACACCCAACAACTTCATTGATGAGTTCGTCCTTGCGAAGCTCAAAAAGTTGAATATTCGTCCCTCTCCGCTGGCAACTGATGATGTTTTTATCCGCCGGATTTATTTGGACACAATCGGGAGGCTGCCCACATCTGATGAGGTGAAAACATTCCTCGCAGATACACATCCCGATAAACGCTCCAAGTTGATTGATATGCTTCTTGAAACACCGGAGTGGGTAGATCTGCGTACGCTAAAATTAGCCGATATGTTGCGGATCCATCCACGTAGGTTGGGAAACGGTGCGTTCGGTGAGCGTGGGGCAACTCTCTTTCACGAATGGGTGCGCCAGGCTGTCGCGCACAACAGACCTTATGACGAAGTTGTCCGAGAACTGATTACCGCACGGGGTAGTACATATCAACACGGTCCTACAAACTACTATCGTATTGAACGTCAACCTGCGGGTAGAGCCGAGACAACAGCACAGGTGTTTCTCGGTATTCGGCTGAGTTGCGCGAGATGCCATAAACATCCATTTGATCAGTGGACGACTGATGACTATTGGAATTTCGCTGCCTTTACTGGAAAGGTCGGGGTTCGCGGTGGTGAACTCTACAACGAGCAGGTTATCTACTATGACCCCACAGGACGTGTTATCAATCAATCTGTTCAGGGCAATCGTGGGGAGATCGCACAACCGACGTTCCTTGGCGGTGAGTCACTCTCTCCGAATTATCACGGGGATGTCCTGCAAGTACTCGCAGACTGGATGACCTCCTCGACAAATCCGTACTTCGCGAAAGCGACCGTGAATCGTCTCTGGAGTCAGTATTTTGGCAGAGGTATCGTCGATCCGGTTGATGATATGCGCGCAACGACGCCGCCGAGTGTTGAAGGGCTGCTGGAGGCGTTGGCGGCTGACTTTGTGCAAAGTGGTTTTGATACGAAACACATTATTAAACGAATTCTCAACTCGCGGACATATCAACTCTCCGCGGAGCCAAACGAGACGAATCAGTTAGATGATCGATTCTTCTCGCGTTTCTATCCACGTCCGATGGTCGCCCAGATTCTGTTAGATGTCCTGAACGACGTTACAGAAACCGAAGAAAAATATGGGCGTTATCCACTTGGCACGCGTGCTGTGGCATTACCCCTACCGGTGAGTTCACGCTTCTTGTCACTTTACGGGCGTTCTACGCGTGAGTTCCTCGGTGATTTGGATCCAAAGCTGGAACCCACGCTTACCCAGGCGCTCCACATGATTAATTCTAATTATGTCCATAAAAAATTGAGAAGTTCCAGCGGCGCACTCACACGTTTGATAAAGGCAGAACTTAATAATCGAGAACTCATTACCGAATTGTATCTCAGTACATTGAGTCGATTTCCAAGTGATACGGAGGTTGAGACCGCTGAGGCATACATCACGGAAAGTACCAAATATCGCAACGCGTGCGAAGATCTTCTGTGGGCGCTTGTCTCATCGCGGTCATTT
Organism: Candidatus Poribacteria bacterium; assembly: GCA_022826805.1. Lineage (GTDB taxonomy): Bacteria > Poribacteria > WGA-4E > WGA-4E > WGA-3G > WGA-3G. The sequence continues at coordinate 34,298 of JAJDUH010000044.1, read as the reverse complement.
CTTTTTGTCCACTAACTATAGTAACCTAAGTTGTTCCGTTTGTAGCGTAAACTGTCAGTTTGCGCCCTCTCAGGGACCCTCTAACAGATTCCGCAACGAAGGTGGCAACAGAGGTTATATGATAAACCTTGCTATAAAAAAACCGAGAATTCATTTCAACAGTGGAGGATACAGTAATGAAGCATTTAGAACGCTATTTCATATTCAGTCTCTCCTTGCTGCTTTTGCTCGGAAGCTTAGTTATGCCAGCATTGGGACAGGGAGAAAAAAAAGGAGATCTGATTGGGCATTGGACTTTTGAGAAAGGTGTCGAATTGGAAGACCAGACAGGGCATTTTAGCGAAATTGATCTCTTGGGCGCTGATGTAAAGGATGGGAAGTTGCACCTCGGTAGTAATAAGTGGGCAATGACTTCAGGCTATAAAGGACCTGACATCGGTCCTGATAAGACATTGGTAACGTGGCTCTATTTGGACGATCTAAACGTTACAAGGGGTGCCACGCTGGCAGTTAATAAAAGTAGTGCAGACACCTTTGATGCAATAGTCTATGCGGAACGTCAACCGAAACGTTGGATGGCGGGTAGCAGTCACTTCAGACGTACACAGGATGCGATTCCCGGATTTGAGGAAAAAGAGACAGGAAAGTTAATTCAGTTGGCGATTTCGTATGAAGACGAAGGTGGAAACGCAAAGGTTACGATATATAGGAACGGTGAACGCATCGGTGGTTATACAATGGGACCGATTGTATCTTGGGAAGCCGGCGATGTGGAAGCACTTTTTGGGCCTCGAGCGCTCATTGGTGGTACAGCATACGGTTGGGTTGTCGCTCGTGTGGAAGATGCGAGAATCTATAACGCCGTTCTCAGTAAGAAAGAAATTAACAGCTTGGTTGAGAACACACTGGATGTTGAAGCGCGTGGTAAACTCGCGACACTATGGGGAAGGCTAAAGCATACCAAATAGCCGTTGGACAGATGATTATCCGTTTCAAGAAGGGCAAACATCAGTGGAAACACAAACCTGATACACTCACTTGTGTTCGGGACGATGGAACTGTTACGTGGACACATCTCCATAGTGGATTTATGCATCACGACTTTGCGCACTACGTCGTCGAGACAACTCTCGGTTTTGAAAACGCGTTCTTCGGACTTGTAGCGAAGGGCTATGACATCCCCGATTTCAGCGAACCGAAAGCGACGCGTCTTTTTGAAATTCCGAGAGAAGCAATGAATGCTGAGCCGATTGTGTCTCTATTACAGGCGGAAGTATTGGATGGTGGGACTGATCGTGAAGGGGTATTTCGGGATCACGATGTCTTGTTGTCGGTAAGCGTGACAGACGGACAGCTGGAGTTAATGCGGCAAAGAATGCGGGAACTGTTAGAACGGTGGCATAGTCTGCAGCCCGGAGCGTCAATGACATTGCATTTTAAAATATAAAACGCCATAGGATATTGGGTTTTACGACACAGCGACGTGTACCTACTACTTTATCCTACGGCGTTTTGTCAATTTTTGTGAGGCTTAGGATTCACCGTTCTTTGTCAATCGCGCAACGATTTCTTCAACGGCACCCTCTGCGCGCTCCCGAATCTGGTCTGGTGTTAGACTCTGGATTGGGTGCGGGACGGTGAGAGGTTCCAAGTCGCTATGACCCAGAACACGCGCTTGTACTTTGCCTGCAGCGAAGAAAACTTCTGTGCAGACCGCGACGCTTGGGACACCACGTTCTTCTAAAGCAGTTCCATCGTGCATACTGCACGATATACAAGACCCTCAGTCGGCAAGTCCTTCGATAACGAAGTCTGCCTGCTCTGCGAGTTCAGCGAGCAGTTCTGTTGGTGCGGGACGCGTAAACGTCGGTTTCTTAACGTGAATCACTTCGGCAAGGTCAAATCGTTCTTGCATTAATTCGGCAATGCGATCGAGAAAAATATCGCTACCGTTTTTCGTGATGTTCAGCAAACCCATCACTTTGCCATCAAGGCTATCGAGCCGCGGTGAGAGAAATTTCGCAGGGGCATCGCCTTGAGAGGTCGGATCGAGTAAAGTAGTATTTGGCATTATGGAAACCTCAGATTTTTAGGCGTTATGTAGATGAATGGGATGCTTCCATCTGCAGCTGCTGCGACTTTGCCATCGCATCCTCTGCTTCTTGGATCATCCCTTTTCGTTGGTAACACACAGATAAACTGGTATAGGCAAGCGGATCTTTCGGGTTAATTTCTATTGCTTTCTGGACAGCCTCAATAGCTTCATCGTATAAATTCAGCCGTTCGTATGCGTGTCCCAACCCAAGGAATCCTTCGATATAGTCTGGATAAATGTCGGTTAATTCTTTGAAGGCACTAACAGCTGCTTCGAGATCGTTTTCCGCAAAATGAGTGAGTGCAGCGTCGTAAAGTTCTACTTCGGTTGGCATCTATTTTATCCTTTGAGATACAAATTTAACAGAATTTTATCAGAAAATATAGTAAATGTCAAACATATTTCTTGTAGGGGGATTTCCAAATTTTGCCACGTATGGACAAAATTTGTCTTAGCTTTACATTTCCCGGCTTTTCGCGAAAATCGGACAAAAACCTTAAAACTAAATAGCCCTATCTAAGAAATCAGTTGCGTCCTGGTCCCTTTTGCAGTATGCTATAGGTATAATTTTTGCCAATTCTGTCAAGGAGTTTGAAGTTTGCGGAATTACACCGAAATCACTGAACGCCTGAAACGCTTGAATGTATCCATAGAACTGATCGGCACTGCCCACAGTTATCCGATACATCAAATTCGTTTAGCGTCTTCGGCAGATACGCCGAGACATATCCTCATCACTGGTGGCATGCATGGTGATGAGCCTGCTGGTGTTGAGGCAGTCTTGCAATTCCTTGAACGGAACAATTCTACACTCCTGAAAGAGTTCTCGTTTTTAGTAATCCCCTGTATTAATCCATACGGCTACGTTCATAATACGCGTGAGACGCTTGGTGATATAGACATTAACCGCGCTTTTGAAACGGGAGATATTGCCGAGGTGGCTATCATAAAGAAAGCCCTCGGTCAAAACCAATTTTCTCTCGCTATAGACTTCCATGAAGACTACGATGCGACTGGATTTTACCTCTACGAAGGCAAACGAGATGAGAAATATATCGGACCCGATCTCGCCACAGCTGCCAAAACAATCGGTCCAATGGATCCAGACGACCCAGGTGAAGATGCGCCAGACCTTGCCGAAGGTGTCTACAAAGTTGCCACTTCGTGGGGCACCCAAGGGTTGACACCTTACCTATTGCACTTTCATAGTGAACATGTTATTATCTCTGAGACGCCAACAGTCTGGCAACTTGAACAACGCGCAGCACTCCATTTGACGATACTGGATACCGCGCTCAAAATCATATCAGAAAGTACGTAGGTTGGGTTGAACGGGGTCCGAAAAAATTGCCTATACCACCAGAAATCTCGTATTTCCAAAAGGCTTGAGACCTCCAAGTTCCGAGTGAAACCCAACAAAACTGATTTTAACATTTTTTGTCGAGCTCACGTTATATTAAAAAAAGGAAGTATAAATGGAAAATCTATCAAACGTCAGGACCGCTTCTCAGCCTTCAGCACTAAAAATCACTGATATGCGTATCGTCCGGACCCAAACAGGCGGCCCCATCTTAAAACTCGATACAAACCAAGGTATTTACGGTCTCGGTGAAGTCCGCGATGGCGCCAGTCCAACGTATGCCCTGATACTCAAAAGTCGAATTTTGGGTGACAATCCGTGTAATGTAGATAAAATCTTTCGGCAGATTAAACAATTTGGTCACCACGCGAGACAAGGTGGGGGCATCTGTGGGATTGAAATGGCACTAATGGATCTGGCTGGCAAAGCGTACGGTGTGCCATGTTACCAACTCGCTGGGGGCAAATTCCGAGACAAAATTCGATGCTATAGCGATACCCCTTCCCTTAAAGACCCAGAAGAGATGGGTAAGGTGCTCCAAGAACGTATGGACATGGGGTTTACCTTCCTAAAGATGGACATCGGCATTGGGCTGCTGCGTGGAACTCCCGGGACAGTCTCTGCACCAGCAGGACATTTGGAAACTTCTAACCTGATGCATCCGTTTACTGGTATCCGATTGACTGAAAAAGGCATCGCTATGTTGTGCGAATACGTAGAAACCGTTCGGGGCATTATCGGTTATGAGATACCACTCTCAGTCGATCATTTCGGACATATCGGTATTGAAGACTGTATCCGCCTCGCGAGGGCATTAGAGAAATACAATCTCGCGTGGTTGGAGGATATGGTGCCGTGGCAATACACCGATCAGTATGTCCGTCTCTCGAATTCGTGTGCAACCCCTATTTGCACAGGGGAGGACATCTACTGCAAAGAAGACTTTATGCCTCTATTTGAGAGTCGAGGGATTGCCATAGCACACCCCGATATTGCAACATCGGGCGGGATTTTAGAGACGAAAAAGATTGGTGATCTCGCAGAGGATTACGGGATTGCGATGGCTATGCACATGGCAGGAACACCTGTCGCTGCAATGGCGAGTGTCCACTGTGCCGCAGCGACATCAAACTTTTTGGTGTTGGAAAACCATTCTGTTGACAATCCGTGGTGGGATGAAATGGTGACAGGCTTGCCGAACCCGATTATTCAAGACGGTTATATCAATGTTCCAGAAACACCGGGGTTAGGTATTGACCTTAATGAAGAGGTCATTCGGGAGCATCTCCATCCTGAAGAGACAGACTACTTCGCGCCGACGACAGAATGGGATTCGGAACGTTCGCACGATAGGTTATGGAGTTAGGGTTTTATTTTTAAGGGCGGGCCTCTATATCTGCCCGCCCTCAAACAAGTTGCAGTGTCCAACAGATTGTTGAAAACCTGGATGTTATAATAGTGCCTAATATTCCGCCTACCACATTTTCAGATTTACCCACATTGTTGTGAGTTTACCATCTGCTTCGATAGCAGCAAATTCTTCAACATAGAACAGCAAATTCTCCATGAAAAGTTTTGCCATGTCCTTCGTGTTGTCATCGTTACCTGCGATATAGTATTTATCAGGGGCAATTGCCATCATCAAGAACTTACCTTTCCCGAATTCCGCTTCCATAATGACAGGTTGCCCTAAACTTTCCATCAGCACGTCAAAGCCCTTTTGAGAAGCGATGACTTCCCAGACAGTAGGCCAGCCCTGATGTCCCCAGCCTTCAAACGTTTTTTGATTCATACGGTTTGGTTCGTTAAAGAGTTGATGGTCGGCTTGCAGTATTTCAAAAACTGGACTATCACGGTCACTCCGAACACAACTTAATCCAGGCGGCAACCAATCCACATTCGCTTCGTTCTGATCAGCTTGAGTCGGTTCCCAGACGATACCACCATTTTCCACGAAATCCTGAATCACTTTTGCATTCTTGTCGAGATTTTCGTGCAATCCAGCATTGTTGGTCACCATGCTGCCAATTAAGAAAATTTTATTTTCTGCTTTGAGAGGGAGTTTTCCACCTTCAAGTGCCTTTGTCAGATCATCGTACTCAACTTTGAATTCATCCAGGGTCTGACGTAACGCATCGACCTGTGTCCACTGGTCAGCAAAATCAACAACAGCAATTTGAGCAGCTTCTACAGCCATTACACCCAAAACGAGATTCAAAATACAGGGACATGCAAACAAACGGAGAAACATAAGTTAATCCCCTTACGCGTAACACGCGTTTTCATGAGCTTAAAGAACCTCAAAATTATTGATAGGTCACGGAAGACATAGCGTTGACGCTACGGCTTGTGGATGTCTCTTCTGATTTGAAAGGTTTTCGCTAAATTGATACCATCAGACCTCACATAAACATTATAGCATAAATTCAAATTTATAAAAAACACACAGGTTGATGCGCAAAACAAACAGCGATAAACGCCATCGAAAGTAGACGCAACTGTCTGCACTCCGAACTGCGAATCGACTTCAAGATCAAAAGAGTTAGGTGTTGAGTCGTACTGACTTAACACCAGCGGAGACTACCCCGGTAGTCCTGCACAGCAGGATTCCGCATACGAGAATCATAATTCGCATAATAATTCTCCTTTTGGTCTGAGACATTATAATACCATTTCTTATTCAATACTCTTCAATATGCATGTAGCATAAACTGTTAGTTTGTGCGTTAGCATCTACGCAAACTGAAAGTTTACGCTACAAAGAGAAACTTTTTCCAAACTCACGTTACTTACGGAATCACAGCAACATAAACCTGCGAATGTCCTGACACATCTGACGTATACACAACAGCCTTCTCATCTGAGCTAAACGACGGATGCGGGTGCGTCCACTGTGGTCCATAGACAGTATCCACCTTCATCTCCATCCAACTGAGTGCTTTCTCTCTATCGCCTGATTGTTGTGCAGCCGCCCAATCCTCAGCGAGCGCATATCGATCCGTTTTCCACTGGCTCCCACTGGACGAACTCTGCGGATAACAGATAGGCGTATGTTCACCCGTTTCCACGTCCACCAACCTTAAACCAATATCAGGATAGACGGTGTCGCACAGGACCTTTGTTCCATCGCTATTACTGGCAATATGCCACGCGTTGAAGTCAGAGATTGTTTGCATCTGTAGCGTATCCAGAGACATCCGTCGAAGCGCGTAGGGCCAATGCGTCACAATCAGCTCGTTCTCTGCACCAAGGAAGGTCTCGTGGACGAGAAACTCGTTATTATCGTGTTGATAGAGACTGAGGTTTTCTGTGCCATCGCGTCGAATCGTCCACATCCGGGGTGCGGGATCTCCAGAATACGCGATGAGGTCAGGGTGTTTTGGGTGGAACTGGGGATGGATAATCGTCTGATCTGGAGAGGTATAGATGACCTCACCGCCGCTGCCATCGGTGGCGGTTACAGTAATGTGCGATTTGTCGTCGCGTTTCATCGCTGTTACAATAAAACGTTCGTCTGCGCTGACGCTGCATTCACCGAGACTTCCACCCGAGAATTCAGTAAGCACGCGTTCTTCGAGTGTATCGAGATGGATTGCTTTTATAGAGTCTGCTTGCGTGTAAAAGAGTTCGGTACCGTCTTTGGAAATCACGCCGGAGTAGCCGTGGATGTCGTCGGCATCCGTCAGCTGCACAATATCACCGTTGGGGAATTCCATTTTGAAAAAATTCGGTTTCCCTGAACGGTAGGAGGTAAAGATAAGGTGTTCTTGGTCAGGCGTGAACGAAGAGGTCAGAAAGTAGAGGTTATGATTGATAGAGGTATCATTTGTGAGTTGGTAGATGTGTGTGCCCGTTTGGTTGTCTTGAAATTCACGTAGTTCTGAAGGATGAACGGACGCTTTGGCGTAGTTTGGCATAGTGTACTCCTCGCGAGTCTATTTATAAGAATAGTGGTAGGCATACTCTGTTATGCCGTAACCAAAGTCTATCGGTTGAATAGGTAATCCAGCAGTTGCGCGCCTTCACGGAAATCAGGAATGATTATGTCTGCACCCGCACGGATAAGGCGTTCCCGTTTATCGGCGTTCATGTTGTACATATTATCTTCTACAGAAGCGACACCGACAGCGATTGCTCCCACTTCTTTACCGTTTTCAATCTCCACATATCCGTCCCCAACGATGAGCAATTCGCTTCCACTCAACTGGAAATCTGTGATGATCTTTTGGATAACCATCGCTTTGGAAAACTTCTTATATTCCCGCAGTGCACCGAAGATCCCACCATCAAAGTACTCGGCGACACCGAGAAGTTCTGCCTCGTTTTTCACGAATTCGACATCCGTTCCACTGGCAAGATAGCAGCTTATCTCCATTTCACGAAGGGTTTGAAGAAATTCAAGCGACATTGGAACTCGAAGCCGATCAGCAGGCAATGTCCCCGCTGCGAGTCCAGCAATCCGCTCCTCAACGACAGGCAGCAATCGGTGGTTGTATTCATCTTTATAAGCGAGTGGTTCTTTCGGGGGCCCACCGCGTTTTTCGATCTCTTCACTTAGTCGGATCATCTGATAGATGGTCTGTTTGCCGGTCAATTTATCGACAAACTCAACAACGAGTGCCTCAAGTGCTTCTTGTGTTTCAGTGGTATCCGTTTCGGTTTGAAGACATGCGACCATCATCGGGACCATCACATTCTGCCAACCGTCTCGGATGAGGGAGATTGTGCCGTCAAAATCGAAGACGACATGACGGATATTTCCTGTTTGAATCTCACGGTGAATTTCAATTGTAGTGTTGTCCAAAAAAACGTTTTGCATAGTTACCCTGAAATCGATTGTTGGTTGTCAGTTTTCAGAAGCAGGCATATGAATCTCCATGCGCCAGCGGAATGCTATGTCTTAAAAACTGACCGCTGATTGCTGACCGCTGACAGCGACTAAAAAGATATTGATTCTGCTCCTTTTCAATAGTATAATGGTCTTCAAGAAGTTAAACAAGCACTTTTCCTTATACAAACCTAAGTTGCTATTTACAAAATTTTGGTATGCAGACTTCGTTTTTTTATGGAAGATGGTCCATTATTCACAGAATTTTGTAGTGTAAATTGTTAGTTTGCGCATGCGGATGCACAGACTGACAAATCAGAATCAACGGTATGAAGCCCGTATGGGCTTCGAATCAACGGTATCTATGCCTGTGGGCATAGACCGGGGTATGAATGCCGTATGGCATTCCCTGTATGCTACAAAGGTGGCAACTTGCGTTATACAAAGCAAAGCTGATGAATGAAAAAGATATTCTGAAAAAGATTCAACGTATCGAAATATTTACCGACCGCTTAGTTAGCACCGTTTTTGCAGGCGAATATCAGAGCGTCTTCAAGGGACAAGGGATTACCTTTGATGAGGTTCGTGAATATCAAGTAGGCGATGAAATTCGTACGATTGATTGGAACGTCACCGCACGTATGGGGCAAGCCTACATAAAAAAATACGTTGAAGAACGTGAACTCGTTATGATGTTGGTTGTGGATATGAGTGCCTCGACCAGTTTCGGAAGTATCGCTGAGACGAAAGCGGAGATTGCTGCCGAAATTGCGGCACTCCTTGCCTTTTCCGCCATCAAAAATAACGACAAGGTTGGACTTATCTGTTTTACCGACACCGTTGAGCACTTCGTCGCGCCGCGGAAAGGGAGAAGACACGTCTTACGCGTCGTCCGGGATATTCTACATTTTCAACCGAAGCAGCCTGGCACAAATATTGAAACCGCGTTGGGTTTCGCCGATCGCGTGCTCAAACCTCACAGTGTTGTGTTTCTCATCTCGGATTTCAAAGATACGGGGTATGAGAAGCAGCTGCGTTTGAGCAGTAAACAGCATTCACTCATTGCTATTACCTTACAAGATAGGCGCGAGGTAGAATTACCGAATGTCGGGCTCATAGAACTGGAGCATGCTGAGAGCGGAGAGACAATCATTATTGATACCCGTTCCGAGGAAGCGCGGCAATTGTATAAGGAACATAATCAGTATGCCGATGCGGAGCGTAGGCAGATTTTTCGATCAAATCAGATCGATGCTATTCATATTAAAACAGATGAACCTTACGTAAAACCGCTTATCCGGTTTTTCCGTCAACGTGCTGCCCGAAGTTGAAGTCCATGAGATTATGAGTAGATTAGAGATCCAGAATTTAACACAGACCTTTGTTCAGGAAGGTGCTCAATTGCAGGTGCTGGAAGATTTAAACTTCTCCGTTGATGACGGGCAATTTGTCGCTTTATTGGGTCCTTCTGGTTGTGGCAAAAGCACGCTCTTTAATATCATCTCTGGGTTACTTGTGCCAGACACTGGGGAAATTTATCTCAAAGGCAAGCGCATCTATGGTAACACCGGCGACTTCGCCTATATGCAACAGAAGGATCTTCTTTTGCCGTGGCGAACTGTACTCAAGAATGTTCTTATCGGTCCAGAAATTCACAATGAACCGATTGACTGCGCAAGGGCAGAGGGAGAAAAACGTTTGGCTCAGCTCGGATTGAGCGGATTTGAAAATAGTTATCCGATGCAACTGTCGGGAGGGATGCGGCAGCGCGTCGCACTCGTTCGGACACTTCTGTTTCGGAAGGACGTTCTGCTCTTAGATGAACCCTTCGGCGCATTAGATGCAATGACACGCACCGTCATGCAATCCATCTTGCTCGGCATCTGGGCGGAAGATAAACAGACCGTGCTGCTCATTACCCACGATATTGAGGAAGCGTTGCTACTTGCAGACAAGATTTATGTGCTGACAGCCCGACCTGCAACACTCAAGGCTGAACTTCCTGTCCCTTTACCGCGTCCACGGGACATCACGGATGCTGCGTTCATTCGTTTGAAAAGAGAACTCTTAGCGTCATTACACGTCGAAATGTCTGACGTATTCGATACCGACTAATCCTGTAGGAGTGGTTTGTAACCCCGATCTTGCGTTCTTTGTAGAAGCGGTTTGCAACCTCAACTTTCTCATACTATTCTGAATCAGAATCCTTTGTCAGTGTCCGCCAAAATGAACGCGAAGGACGATTCATGTTGTCAAACATCTCGTAATTCTCATTCTTACAGAACTCATAAAGTGCTTCGGTCATCGGAATTTCAAATCCGGAGGCTTCTGCCGCTTCGAGGAAATAGGGCAATTCAGGATATTTAATGACGAGCGTCCCACCTTCTCCATCAATAATGCGTTTGGCGATTCTATCAAACTGTCCACGCCACCCATCACCCATACCGACCGCTTCACGAATAGCCACTGGATCCACACCAGCACAGACGCCGAATGCCATCGCTTCCATAAACGCTGCGTCCCCGAGTCCCATAGCCAGTTGGTTCACACCCTTGACAATCTGCCCGGAACCACTCGGACCGCAATAGACCACATTTTGTGGTTCCCCAAGCACTTCTAAAATCGGACGGCAGCTTTCGACGACTGCTGCCTCGCCACCAACAAACATACGAAGCGTTCCTGTTTCGGATCCTTGGGGTCCACCGCTCACTGGGGCATCTATCAGCGTAGCACCTTTCTCAGCGAGTGCCACCCCTATGTCTCGCGTCTCCTTTACTCTTGTCGTGCCTAAATCAATAAAAACTTGACCAGCGCGGGCATTGGGTATTAGGGATTCTTCTGCGACGCTGCAAAAAACATCGGAGGAGCGTAAACTGGTCATGACGACCTCATTATTTTGCACAACTTCGGTGGCATTCTTACCAGCAGTCGCTCCTATCGCAGCGAGTGCCGTACATTTTGCCGCATCAATATCATATCCGATGAGCGGATACCCAGCGTTGTGAAGATTCTTTGCCATTCTTCCGCCCATATTTCCGAGTCCAATAAAACCGATTGTGGGGAGTTGTTGAGATTTCATAATATTATATTCCTACGATTCAGTTGCTGATAGTTATTATCGTAATCACGCCACAGTTGAGGTCATTGTCCATGCATCCAGGCTGTTTAGCATTGCCTCACCACCACTGGCGAGTATTGAGATGCCGAGGCTATCGGCGCGTGTCGGGTAGATACGCTGGGTTAAACACAATCTACTGTTGACAAAAACTTCCACTACAGATCTATCTAAGAAGATATGCAGTTTCAGAGGTTCCCCTTCAGCCAGTGTGAAGGGTGCTTCCTGCGAATTCGTATATTTTTCTCCACCGTCTTCGTCTTGTGGTGTCAGACGTGGATATTTTACTTCATCGTCTAAAGTTGATTTCGTGAGATCGATTTTGAGTATCTCAGTAGTCGGCAAATAGACAATAGCCGTCTCCTCTTCACCATCCGGGGATTGGCGAATCTTCACACCAAATTGTGGTATTAAGCCGCAATTTGTCTTTGCTTTATATTTTTCTGTCGCACCCCTCAGGTCAATTTCCACCTTTAGTTCGAGACGGTCGCCCTTCACTGCTGCAATATTGCGTTCTGCATCAGCCTTAAGTTGGATTGTCTCTTGGTGATAGTGCTTGGTACGAAGTTTTTCGAGTTCTGGAACGGGTTCAATACGGAGGCTTCTATCTTCATTCAACGATAGCAGCCGCGGCAGCGTCATCACAGATGCCCAACCGTGTTGTTCCCATGGACGTGCTTCGCGGATCCAACCGAAGAAAATGCGTCGTCCTTTATCGTCGAGGAGCGATTCGGGACCAGAGAGTTGCCCACCTTGCCAGTTCATACGTCCGTGTGTTTCTGGATAGAACTGTTCATCTTCATAACGCCCAAGATAGTAGTGTGCCATGCCATAAGGGCGGTGTCCGTGCATCAGAAGCATATATTTATCGCCGAGTGGAAAGAAATCGGGGCAGGCGCAATCCTCAACTTCATCCGTCCAACGGCGTGTGGATTTGTAGAACGGACCGCGGTATTCCCAATGGATACAGTCTTCTGAACGGAAAAGGCTCGTGGCATCGCCTTCATATCCGGGTCTGCTGTTTTTGTTGCCTATGAGAGCGTAATAAGTGCCGTTTTCGTACCAAGCGCACGGATCAAAGACGATATATTCTTGCGGTTCGTCTGGCATTGGAATGACCGGATTTTCAGGCGAAGGTGTCCAGTGGATTAAATCAGGATCGTCGCTGGTCGCAATACAGGTGCCTTGATTCGGGACGTGGTAAATCATGGTCGGAATTGGCGCGTTTTCAATAGCATCGCCGCTGTATATCCCACGTGGCATGGATCCATCAGTAGCAGGTTTTATCGCTGGTGGGTGGTGTATCCAATGCACCAGATCGCAGCTGGAAGAGTGGTCGAGGACTGGCAGCCACTCGCCTCCGTTCGGGTTTGGCATACGTCCAAGGTAGAAGACGTGGTACCGTCCATTCCAAAAGATGGTACAGTTTGCGTCGTTGAAAAACCCGTCAGGTGGGAGCAGGTGATAACGTGGACGGTGTGGGTCCGCCGAGAGATATTCTCGCAAGTCACGAGCATTGCCGATGTGTTCATGGAGTTTTTCTATTGTCGTTTCTGAATCCATTTACCGTAAATCCTCCTCATATCTTTCTTTGTTTTCATAATGCGCGGTATCAAAGTATAGCATGTTAGGAAGGAGGCATCAAGAGAAATAGGGACAATTTAGCGCTCTTGTATGAACGATCTTCAGATCACGGTGCTTCTCACCGACAACCAACGAATCCTGCAAATCCTTATTCAGACAGAAACGCTGCTGACTGCTAATTGCCAAAAGCTAAATACTCTGCCGTGAAAACAGGTAAATATTGCGTTTAATTTGGTTTTTTTATAAAATGACAGTATTGGTAAAGCAGTCTACATCTTATAGCGTTCGTATAAATATCGAATACAAATACCTCAGGAGGTATATTTCGATGAAGATTTTGACCATAAGCTTACTATCAATTTGTTTAATTGTAGTTTTCGGAACCGTTGGGGAAGCCGTTCGAGAGGACGATTTGGCACTCTATCTCTCCTTCGACGAAGCGAAAGGTGATACAGCCAAAGATAAGTCCAAGCATAAAAATGATGGGACAATCCACAAAGGAAAGCGAGTAAAGGGCAAAATTGGCCAGGCAGTCGAACTGAGCGGCGAAGCAGGTGGTTGGGTTGAAGTGCCAGATTCCAAATCATTGGATATCACGGATGAAATCACTTTGATGTGTTGGGTGTATCCGACCGAGTTCACAAATGAGTGGTTCCGTATTATTGTGAAGACCTGGGCAGGTGATACCGCTCCATGGATGGTCTATGGGTTCTATGAATTTGGCGGGAATAACGGAAAAACCGGTTTTATTATCTCTGTTAATAAGGGGACAGAAAAGCGGGTTGGCGATGGTGAGACTTCGAACTTGCCCGCGGAGGAGTGGACGCATGTAACCGCTACCTACGATGGAAGCGAGATGAAAATGTACTATGATGGTGAAGTAGAAGTGGAAGGGGATGCCAAAGGTAAGATTGATACAAACGATGTTCCTGTATCGATTGGACGCAACAGCGAAGGAAATAGGGAACACTACATTGGGCTCGTCGATGAGGTGGCAATCTGGAGTGTTGCGCTTGATCAAGACGAAATCCAGGAGGCGATGGATCGGGTTTATGCCATCGAGCCAGAAGGCAAGTTGCCTACGAGATGGGGTCGGGTAAAAGACAAGTATTATAGGGTGCCTAAATCGTTTACTCCGCGAGAGCCGAGAAGTTGGCAGTAGGCACCGCTCTGGAAATAAAGGAACGAAAATGGGCATCACGAATGTGATGCCCACCTTTTTTAATTAGCGTAGAAGTCGATCCAGCATTTCACGAGCATTTTGATTTCTCGGATCCAAACGTAGCACCTCTTGAAATTCATGAATAGCGGGATCATTCTCTCCCAACTTGTAGTAGGCAGTTCCCAAAGCACCGTGCGTTAGCGCGTTATCTGGATTGGTTTGAAGCACTTTTTGAAAGCAAGAAATCGCTTCATGGTATTCTTGTTTCGACAGCAAAATCAAGCCGAGGTGGTGCAGCGAGTTTTCATCTGAAGGGTTCAGCTCAAGGATAATCCGATACCCCACCGCGGCTGCATCGTACATCCCCTTCTGCCAATAAATCCGCGTCAAATTTTTATGAAACTCAATGTTTTCAGGTGCAATCTTAATCGCTTTTTGGCAGTGCCGAATCGCATCATCAAGGTTTCCACTTCGCCAGTATATAACCCCAAGCCCACCGTAAGCATCAGCAAAATTCGGTTCAAGTTGGATCGCTGTTTGATAGGCACCAATCGCTTTCTCGATTTGACCACTATGGTAGTAAGCGAGTCCTAAATTGTAATGGCTTTGGACTTTTAAATCAGCAAGTTCTGTCGGATTTTGAGTTGTCTTCTCATTGTCTCGGATAACAATTAATGTATTCTCTAAAACAGCGGCAGCTTCACCATATTGTTTGTTGAGTAGGAGAGCGATTCCATAATTTAGCCAGAGGTGTGCATCTTTGTCAAACCCCGATATTGCCACTTCCAACTCACTGACGGCGCGTTTGAAATCTCCTTGCTGTAGATATAGATTCCCACGTTCAGCGTACCGTTGCGCTGTTACGCCTAGCTTTAGCACATCCCACCACAGCGGATCACGCATCTGTGTGTATTTTGTCCGTTTTCGAGAGGCTTGCGCGTGCTGAGTGGCAGTATCTATGGTTCCGAGTGCCATCGCAACCTGTGCCATTGTCGCGTGTGCCTCGCTCTGTTCTGGGTTCAGTTTTAAAGCTTGTTGCAAGTGGCTTCGCGCTGCGCCAAACTGCTGCTCAGCGAACGCGAGCTCACCAAGCCATAAAGACGCAAACGGATTCCGTGAATCTAATTCATTAGCAGTTTCCAGGTGTGTTTTTGCTTGCTCAAGATGTCCGAGACTTCGAAGCGCAGCGGCGTGATAAACATAGGCAGGCGCGTATTGAGAATCGAGTTTTATAGCTTCCGCTAAAGCTTGGACAGCCACTCGCGGATCGGTCTTATAGGTGGTCATTCCGAGGTAGTATAACCAGCGGAATTCATTGGGTGCAATCTCAACTGCCTTTCGATAACACGCAGCTGCCTCTACCTCCCAGCCGTGAACAAAATAAATATTACCCAACTGCCCCCAAGCGGTTGCATCTTTAGGTGCTTCAACCAATATTTTCTGTGCTGCTGTAACAACCGCTAATAGGCGCTGTTCTTCGACGCGTTCCATATCGCCCGGCTGCGGCACCCAATTGGGCATGAGCGTATTGTGTTTGTTTCCTTCCGATCCAACCTGCTGAGAAAAATCGTTTGCAAGAGCAAACACGCCTGTTTTACTACAGAGGAACAGCGTGCAGCAAACCAGAAGCAGCGCACAATAGTTTCCTTTCATCGAACTTTCCTTTTAAGGCTAAACCTTCACGTCTTATCATAGGATAAAGACGAACAGAGGTCAACCCAAAAGATAAGGTCCTTTAATGACCCTATCTATCCAGAAGTTTTTCCTTGAGGTAAATTATCGTGTCTGGTATACTCCCTTGATTAGTCTCAACATCGTTTGGCTGGGTGAATTTCGCCTCGCCTGCGTAATATCGTGATTAAGACTATTGTGTTCTTAAACCACAATTTGTCTCAATTTCCTTACATGACCTGCCCAGATGAATCCTAACAAAGGAGCTTGGGAAAAATGATACATGCTATTAGATGTCTCTTGATTCTAATGATTCTTGCTTTTGTAGCGTTTAATGTGTCAGCAGAAATCTTGTTACAGGAAGATTTTGAGGGGGAGTTGGATTTAACCACGAAATGGCGGACGAATTACCAGAAATTTGTCTACATTAAAGACGGTATCCTCTATCTGGACCAAGGGAAATCCGGTGGGGACTACGTGAGTCTTGTGTCCGCTCAAAACTTCAACGATATCATCATCTATTACGAATGGTTCATCATTGAATGGAGCGGACAAGGAGATGGGGGTGGTGCGCTGCGGCAGACACCAGAGGGTTCTTATTGGATGCGCTGGTGGGGACGCAACAGCGTCAAAGTGACAACGAATAAAGCTGGACCTGTTGCTGCTTGGCAACCTTTTCCAGCAAAGGGCGGTCCAGCGTCGTCTAACTACGATGCAGCATCTGACCATTTCATATTGAAAGCTGCGTTAATGACCGAGGAAAAGCGCGTGACCATTCATATATGGGATGTGACAGATAAGAAGAAAAAGATACAGGTCGCTGAATGGGAAGTTAAGGACGATACCTATAAGTCGGGAAACATGAGTTTCGACTGCTGGAAATTCGGTATTTACGGCGTTGATAATGTTGTTGTTGCCACACCTGAACATGAAGCAGAAATCTTCGACGATAACTTTGATCCCCAAAAGTTGGCTGTCGAACCTGAAGGGAAACTCGCTACGACATGGGCAGACCTGAAATTGAATGATTAGTAAACAGAAAGGAATTAGCCATGACAAGATGTGCGCTTATCAGCGGTAGAGGTATGGGGTTGATGCACGGGGGGAACTTCCACAGCCATCCGGACGCCGAAGTAGTCGCAGTATGCGATATGGACCCGGAACTCCTCGCGAAGGCGGAAGAGCAATTTGGGGCACCCGGGTATGCATCGATTGAGGAACTCTTAGCGAATTGTGACGCCGAACTCGTGCTTCTCATCGTCAATGAAACCCGACGCATCCCGCCGTTACGTCAATTGCTTGAAGCCGGACGCAATGTGTTCACAGAGAAACCACTCTGTGGATTGGACGGACAACACCGGTTACGCGAAGAGGATCTCGGAATCGCCGCACCTGCTATCACAACCTGGCGTGGCTCTAATCTTAAATTCGGGATCGATTTCAACTATCGGTTTATGCACCACTTCCGTAAGCTTCATGATGATGTCGCTGAAAATCGGTTGGGTAAGATTCGAATGGTACACGCCCGTGCTCACTTCAATTGCTGGTCGCACGTCATTGACCAAATTCTCTGGACAATGGGCATGCCAGAGTGGGTGAGTGTGGTGGGGGATCCGAATGAGCCTCGCGATTGGGAACGTTTAATTCATATCGGTTGGGAAAATGGTGTGATTGGTTCCCTGAGTGGCACGAACTTGTGGGGCTACGATGATCATCCTCTCCGGGTCAAGGTTCTTGGCGATGAATTCTATGCTGAAGCACGAGGTTTAGAAGGTTGGTACTGTCGGCGAAAGGCGAATAGTTCTGAACACGAGGAACTATGGGAAGCTGAGGCTGATGATCCAGAAATGCCGGAGTCCTTCAAGCGGATGGCTGATGGTGTAATTAAAGCGATGCATGCCGACACGCCCTTTCCTGCGGATGGTGAGGCGGCGTGGAATGAACTCGTATTTGAAGCAGCGGTGCACAGGTCAGCGTTGCAAAACAATGCGCGCGTATTTTTAGCAGATGTAGAAGCAGACGCCTTTGAGTAAAAAGAACAGAGGCGCGCTTAGAAACCGCGCCTCTGTTTCAAAGGACCTTAAAATGTTTTAGGCAGCCCCGCCTTCAACAGCAATCTTAATGGCGTCTTTGCCGTCTAAATGATAGCTGCCGTGAAGCGCGTCGAAACCTTTGGATACGTCTTCTAACGGAAGGATGTGGCTGACAAACCCATCAAAGAGTGAGGCATGTTTCTCCAACATTGGGATGGCACGGAGGAAATGTTGTCTCTCAAATCCCCATCCGGCTTCCAATCGAAGGTTCTTGCGCATTAACATCTGATTCGGATTACAGTCAAAAGAACCAACATCCACGAAATGCCCGTATACAACGTAAGTTCCGCTATGCCTAATATAGTCCAAGCCTTCGGGGATAGCGGCGAGGAAACCGGTGCATTCATAGACCACATCGGCACCGATGCCTTGTGAGGTATTTTCTCGGACGATCTGCTTCCGTTCTTCTGGATCTGGTACTTCAGCAATGTCGATGGTGAGATCTGCCCCTAATCTTTTCGCCATTTCAAGTCTACCTGGAGGGCCACCGACAACAATAAGCCGTCCGGCACCGGAGACTCTTGCCCAGTTAAGCGCGAGCAGACCGATGGGACCGGTTCCTTGAATTACCACTGTATCCCCAAATTCGATCTTTCCGCGGGACACACAGTGCGCCGCACAAGAGGCAGGTTCGGCAAGCACAGCGATTTCTGGCGGTAGATCGGTTTTGAGAAACATATTTGTTTCTGGGTTTGAAAGATAGATGTACTCGCTGAACCCACCGCGTAAATACGGTGCTTCTTCCGACGGAGAAAAGCCGAGCCCTCCGCTGGGAGAGAGCGCGATCCTGTCCCCCTCTTTTACCGGATTCCCAAGATAGTCTGTTTCAACCCCTTCCCCCAAAGTTTCAATTACACCGACGTTCTCGTGTCCGAGGATAATATCGTGTTTGATGTGCTGATATTCCCAGTTATGAAGATCGGTGCCACAAATACCACCTAACTCTTGACGTACAAGAACCGTACCGGGTTCTGGATCAACTATTGGATACTCTCGGATTTCGAAATCTTTGCCACTCATCACAGTGGCGCGTGCGGTTCTGGTTCCCATTGTAAACTCCTTTTAGAAACTTAGCCACTGTGTGTAAGCACAACAACGGCTGTATTGAATGTATAGAATGTAGGCATCTTTGCCAAAGCATTCTCAACAAACTGTTAGGGATATTAGACTTTGACGACTATTTTACCGAGTTTCTCACCCGTGAAAAGTGCCATAAACGCCTTTGGCGCATTCTCTAAACCTTCTACAATTGTTTCTTCCCACTGTATTTTGCCTTCGCCTATCCACTCCCGCATGTCGCTGTAAAATTCGGCGTTCCGTTCCATGAAGTCAGTGACGATAAATCCCTGTAATCTAATCCGTTTACCGATAGCAGAACTTAGGTTTGTCGGACCTGGGGTGGGTTCAATATCGTTGTATTGGGAGATCATGCCGCACAAAGGGATGCGCCCATGCATATTCATGACAGCAAGCGCGGCTTGGAGATGTCTACCTCCTACGTTCTCAAAGTAGATGTCAAGCCCATCTGGACAGTGTGTCTTGAGTTCGGCTTCCAAGTCATCGACATTTTTATAATTAAAAGCCGCATCAACACCCGCTTTCTCCAGTAGCCACGCGACTTTCTGATCGGAACCGGCACTCGCAACGACTCGGCACCCTTTGATTTTAGCGATTTGACACACAATTGAACCGACTGCTCCCGCTGCTGCGGAGACGAAAACCGTTTCACCTGCTTTAGGCTGACCTATCTCCAGAAAACCGAAATAGGCGGTACGTCCGGGCATACCGACCGCTCCTAAAAATGAATGCAGTGGCGCAATCGTCAGATCGACAGCGGTCACATTTTCTGCCGACGCGATGTAGTGATCCCGCCACCCCTGCATACCTGTTACATAGTCTCCGACTTGAAACTGGTCGCTGTTCGATTGAACAATCTTACCCGCACACCTGCCTTCCAGCGGTTTACCAAGTTCAACACCCCGCATCGCACCGCGCATGTATGGGTCTACTGATGTGTAAAGATTTTGGACTAATACCTCTCCTGCCGTGGGTTCAGGAAGGGGGACCTCCACGAGTTCAAAATCGGTTTCCTTGGGCATTCCAACGAGCCGGTTCTTAAGACGGATTTGCTGACTTACAAAATTTGACATGCTTTTCTCCTCTCGACTGGGAACTTAATTTACTGAATCGGTATAAATGTAATAATAGCATATCTGCGAAAAAAGTCAAGATCGGGGAAATAATGAATTTGCTTGACACTTGTTTGTGAATGTGGTTTGATTTATGATGAATCCTGAAAATGAATAGACGCTTTCACCAAAAGTTTATCATCTATTCTGGATGATAATCCAATAGGAGACACCGATCGGACGGATAGTTAGAGGTTATTCATCACTATGAAAGTCGAAAAACCGAAAAAAAAGTATGATCAGTTAATCACTGACGGTTATTGTGTGATTGAGGATGTTTTGAAGGAAGAGATACTCGCTCGGCTTCGGACGGTGACTGATGAACTGCTTGACGCACAGACAGAAGATGAACGTGCTGCCCATCGTTCATCTGGCAGCATGATTAGCGTGTATATGCATCCGTTGTTCGCGGAACTGGTCGTTTACCCACGCGCATTGCAGGCACTTGAAGCTTTGGGGTTCTTGAGACCGAAATGGTCGTCGGGATATATCATTAGCAAACCGCCTCAAAGTCCGCCCCTATTTTGGCATCAAGACTGGTGGGGCTGGAACGATCCGTGTAGTTACACAGCACTGCCTCAACAGTTATTTCTCATGTACTATTTAGTGGACACAACACCGTCCAACGGTTGTCTTCGTGTGGTTAAAGGTTCACATCTCAATCGACATCCACTTCATGATATACTGCCTAATGCTCATGGCGAGGCGTTGCAACGCGTAGAAAATCCTAATCATCCAGCATACCAGCGTGTTCCTGGTGAGGTTGACATTCCCGTAAAAGCAGGAGACTTGGTTATCGGTGATTCTCGCCTATTACACGCTTCACACGGTAATCAGTCCAGAGAGCATAGGACCGTGATTACCCTCTGGTATCATCCATTTTTTGCATTGTTGCCAGCAGGAATGCAAGCACATATCGGTAGACTCCGGCAAAAACTCGGCTGGTCGGATGCGGATTGGGAACGAATTGCTGAACTCGCGCCGGTCTGTAAAGCCAACATCGAACCGTTAAAATGGAATCGGAATCCGGGACCTGAACTGAAATAGCCGTCCTTCAACGTAGACCGAATTTTATTTTAAAGAAATGAAATTTCATGGTATACTATGTAATCGTAGCATAACCTGTTGGGTTGTGCAATGTTCACCTGCTATCTTGGATCTGGCAAGGATACCTAAGCTAAAGGAGGCGTTTCATGCCGCAACCCCCGATTTTTCATGACTATACGTTTGGCGAACAGGAGCGGAAAACGTTAGATAGCGACGGGCATTTTGTTTTTCCCGGTTTGCTTACATCAGACGCACAGGAAAAACTAACGAACTCGCTCTCGCATATTCTTGAACTCTCGCACACGCCGAAACAAGGACATGAACCGAACCGATTTTCTGCTGAATACGACAGTTATCTCGAAAGTCTGATTCCACACCCGCAGATGCTTGAACTTGCACGAAAAGTTTTGGGTGAAGATATCCGATACGATCACTGTGTCAGTCTAAATCGACCGGGCGGCAATCGTGGCATTGGATGGCACAGCCACGGATACGGCGATAACAATCCGAGTTTAGGATTCGTCCGCATCTTCTTCTATGTCAACGGATTTGAGCCAGACGATGGGGGATTGAAGGCTGTTCCGGGGAGTCACCTCTATCGGGATTCTAAAATCCAAGCACGGACGGATGAGGATCTCCAAAAAGGATGGTTGGCAGGGAAAACACATCCAGAGACAGGTGAACTGTTAGAAATTGAGGCGTTATCGGCACCTCCGGGTACGGTCGCGTTGATGTGGACGCATGCTGCACATGCAGTGAGTGAGAGAAAACCGGATAGTAATACACGGTGGTGTGTCGTCTATGCCTATCGGAACCCAGGAGAACCCTCTGGTGCCCGCTGGATCACTCCCGAATTCGAGGAAAAGCCGATCCCCGGCGCAGAAGGATTGATGTCCCTCTACTAAAAATTCAATAAATGAATTATTTAATAATGACTGGAATGATTATTTCATGTATAATTGCCTTAGTCTGTACGGTTGGATGTGAGCGTGAAACTGAGACTAGTGCTTCAATTGTAAAACCGAAAAATGAATGTGTTTTTCGAGTATATCCAGGTACTGCAATACCAGATGCAAGACACACTGAGGCTTTTTATATTACAGGTGTTGTACAAAAAATAGCGGATGATAAAAAAGAGATTTTATTGAATCCGGATCCCGATGCGGGTGGATATGTGGAGAGATTTGTAATATCTAATGATCCAAAATTTCTAAAGGATTGTCGAGTCGGCCAAACTTGGGCTTTTAAAGTCGTTAAGTCTACTAGGTATTTTAGCAAAGAGTATTACGAATTAGTTTGCGAAATTCTATGGTAATTCTGTGTTATACTAACTCACGTTATTATGACACAGGTTGCCATTTGTAGCATAATCTGTTAGATTGTGCCTAAAGGTGCGCAACCTAACAGGATACGTTACAAACTCATGTGGATCCTCAACGTTTCCACTGAAAAAAAGTAACCCTATATGTCTAAAATCTTCTAAGTAGCAACTTGAGGTTATTATAGTAAAATCCATAATTACTTTTACATGATGATCGGTGCGGTTAGGAAACCGTACCTACTGGGAATGTGCAGATATTTTCGGACTTTACTATAAAATAACGACTCGTGTTATTTGTCTTCTCGGTGCTTTCGTGAATCAACGTTTAGGACATCCTTTGATGAAATTCAAATATCTCGTTCTCACATAAGCAAACTCTACGAAAACAAGATTAATTAGCACAAGTCGTTAAAATAGAAAGAATATGCCCTGTGCTGTAAACACATAGGTATTATCACAAAACTAGGATGGAATGCTTAGGAAAAGAGCTGGATCCAGGTTATGCATGGCTATGGAAACTGTTGGGTTTATGACTGAAATCGCCGCCCTAAATTTCAAAAAGGAGAATTCTGTTGACATCCTTACGTATTCCGACAGACAGGGAATATCGAGACTATGATGGAGGGCATTGCAAAGTCCTTTGGAGTCAAACCCCTGAATCATGGTGTTGCCCTGGATGCGGCAGAAATAAACGAGATATTTTGCGGTGGACGCTCCGAACACCAAACGGTAGGCGTTTTCGCGGATGGATTGCCCCCTTGTGCAAACATCATGATCATTCAGGATATAACCGTTTTTCAGAGGTTATTGTTTGCGGCGACTGTAACTCAGCAGATGCGGCTGTTAAACGGAAGTTGAAGCTACCGTCCGACTGGTCTTTTTCTGCTGGAGAGATTCGACAGTTTGTAAAGTCTATTCCTCATGGTAAGCATACCATTGATTATCAGAAAGCAAAAGACATATATCTGTCGCTCCAATAAAGCAAATATTATGCCACAAAATAAACCGCACATTCTATTCCTCATCAACGATGAGCACCGTCCCGATGTCCAGCCAATCGAAGAAGACACGGCAATCCGTATGCCGACACTTTCTCGCTTTATGGAGGAAGGCACTTACTTCCGCAATGCTTACACACCTTCACCGATCTGTGTCCCTGCCCGACAAAGTTTTCTTTCAGGACTCTATCCACGTAACTGTGGAAGTCTCAATTTCGGTGATCCGATGCCCACAGAGGTCCGTACGATTCCGGGACAGTTGGGGAATTACGGCTACTACACCTGCTGCGCTGGTAAAATGCACTTTGTCGGAACTGATGTGATGCACGGCTGGCGAGAGCGGCTCGGACGCGACATCGTCGGTAATAACGGTTATCCATATCCTCCCGTTAAGGATGAACACCACGCTCAAATTGAGCGCGAGCCAGGGACAGGTCCGAAGGAGAATAAAGTAATTCAGGAGGTGCGCGACGCACAGCCCGGCTTAGGACGTTGGATGCGCTATGACAAATACAATGTGGACGGTGCGCTGCTCTTCCTTGAGGAGTATTTCGTTGATGCTACTTATGACCGTCCCACAGCAAATCCACTCTGTATGGCGGTGAGTCTTTTGGCACCGCACTATCCCTATCAGTGTCCACTCGACCTGTTTGATTACTACATGCAGCGGGTGGAACCGATTGTTGAAGAACCGAATGAGCAGTTTGAATGCGACGATTTTTTCAGAGTCCGCGTCAACGAGGACGTTACCTACCGTCAGGCACACCGAGCAACCGCTGCCTACTACGGAATGATCGAGTGGATGGATGCACAGTTTGGTCGTGTCATTGAGAAACTTGAACACCTGAACGTCTTGGACGATTTTATCATCGTTTTTCTCTCTGACCACGGGGAGATGCTCGGCACGAAAGGGGTATGGGAAAAACAGAGTTTCTTTGAAGCCTCAGCACGAGTACCGCTTTCTATCTGGTATCCGAAACGATTTGGACGAGAACCGCAAATCATTGAGCAGAATGTCTCGTTGGTGGATCTTTTTCCGACTATATGTGAGTTAGCAGAGATTCCGGCTCCTGATGAACTTGATGGACATTCCCTTCTGCCGCTGATCGAAAGAAATGCGACCGACTGGCATGATACCGTTTACAGCGAGCTTTGGCGTGCCCAAAATGGACCCTCCGTGATGGTCAAAGAGGGCAGTTTGAAGTATTTCAGATTCGATAACAACAAAGGTTGGCCCGAACAACTCTTTGATCTTTCCAAAGACCCGGATGAACGAAACAACTTGATTGACAAACCCATCTATGACGACGCACTCTCGAAACTGCGAGCGAAAGCCGCTGCATTACCTCCGCCGCGCCGAAAGGATGAGAATAACTGTTTCATTGATCCGTATCGTTCGATTGCTATGTAATATATTGAGTTTCCGTTAAGCCTCAAGCCACTTATGGCTTTTCAATCATCTAACGAAAGTTGTCATTTCTTCACTATAGGCATCTTCGATACGTCGTGCGTGGTTCATAAGCAAGTCCAATTTTTGTATCTCTTGGTAGGAAAAATATCCATATTCGGTTGTTTCAGAACTAAGCCGGAGTTCACCACCCACAATTTTCGCTTCAAAGCACAGTGCCACTAACTGAATTTTGTTTCCATCTCGATACACAATTAACTTGTCCGGGGTTGTGTAAACACCGATTAAGCGTTTGATTCTGACCTGCAACCCCGTTTCTTCTTCGACTTCTCGAATACACGTCTCACTTGCGCTTTCGCCCGGCTCCATCCCTCCACTCGGTAAGCACCATTGATTATTATCTTCGCGTCTCGTTAGTAGGATTTTTTCGCGATCCTTGTCAAAAATAACAGCTGAACATCCGACGCGAAGTGTGCCGTTTTGTCCAATCCGATGTCCTGTAATAATTTGAGCCATTTCCATTTCTCCACCTGTTGTTGAAAAATATATTTTATATTCAATAAACAGGTTAAAATAAATCGTTTGTGTCAACGAGAAATACTTCTTCTTTTTCAGCTCTTTGTCTGAGTGCATCCGTGAAACCATGTGCAGAAAACAGGATGTATCGCGGGTTCTGCTTCCACCGATCGGGGACTTTCGTAGCATTTTCAATGAGGCGATTGAGGACGTTTTCTCCGACCGGAGTATCCCACCATTTGCACTCGCCAAACCAGTGACTTCCATCGACGTTTTCTGTCAGGACATCAATTTCAAGACCCGACCCCCAATGCGCGCCAACCCGCTTCGGAGTGCCCTTTAATTTCTCTCCCCAATAAAGGCTAATATATTGACGACAAATGTCTTCAAAAATTGCTCCCATGTAATGCGAAAGATTCGGAGCAATCATCTCCTCATACACCAAGTCTGCGTTTCCAGATTCGATGAGGCTTCGATTAGGTAGCACGAACCGAAACCAGAATTTAACGTAATTATCCGCAATTTTATAAAGTCCTTTCCTACTTTTTTGAGGTGCCCGCTCAGTGATAGGTGTTTCACGTTTGATTAATCTTAGTTCTCGAAGCACACTGAGGTATTTACTCGTATCTGTCGGACGAAGTCCAACACGTTGGGAAATTTCATTTAATCGTGTCGCACCACCAGCGATTACATGCAACAAACTTGCGTACGCTCTGGGTTCCCTAAGTTCCATGTGCAATAGGAAATTGACCTCATCAAACAGATAGCCTTGGGGGGTAAGCAACTCGGTTGTGATGGGTCGTTCAAATATCTTTTGAGGGATATCCCGAGAAAGGTCCAATGAATGTAACGCGAATCGATTAAGATACGCCGGAATACCTCCGAGGATACCGTAGGCAATGAGTTTTTCTTTGGCAGCATATTCTGAAAAAAAGTGTCCACTGTCCCGATAAGATAGCGGCATCAATTGAAGTTGACCGGTGCGTCGTCCATATAAAGGTGATCGCTCCGCTAATACTTCTCGCTCCATGAAACTTACCTGCGACCCACACAAGATTAAGAAAATCTTACTGTTTTTTCCGTGTAGGTCCCAGAAGCGTTGGATCAGTGACGGGAGCGCAGCGTTATCGTCACAGAGATACTGAAACTCATCAAGTACCAAAACGAGCCGCTCTTTTTGGGCTTGTTGGGCAAAATAGATGAGGGCAGATTCCCAATCATCAAAAACGAGGCTTTGTAATAACGGGTCATTAATGACATGCCTTGCAGTTTCAGTAAGCTGACGGAGATGATCTCCCTCTTTCAGTTGACTGGCGGTGAAATAGATACTTCTTTTGTCTTTGCAGAACTGTAATAAGAGTTCCGTTTTTCCAACCCGCCTTCTGCCATATAGAACGAAAAGCTCCGCTATTCCTGACTGAAACATTCGATTTAAAGCTGCGAGTTCTTGGTGTCGGTTGATGAACACAGATTTCCTCCCCGAACGCATTTTGAAATATTATACTTTAAAGTATTATATTTTAAAGTATAATTAAAATCCACAAAAAGAACCACCATTGAAAAGACTCTTAAACCCGCGAAATCTCTGTCATTCGTGATAATCCGCGATTTGCAGCGTACCCGACCCACGGAATGCTACACGCGCATTCCGTGTTGATTCATGCGACGTGCATTCAGACGATAATCCCGCACATCTTAAAATCCTGACTCAGACAATTAAGATTTAACTTGTGTACATCTCCGCTTTCATGGTATACTACCGGAAAATCTGAAGATGATAGGACTTACGTCAACATAGCGAGTTGGGAATGGGCGGGCAGGGCGGCATCGCCCGGATAAAAAAATGGAGGAAACATTCTGTAATGTCACAGACACTGCTATCACGTTTAGACGATTCAATGTGCATTCGCAAGGGTTTTATGAGCCTTATCGTATTTCTGCTGGGACTCACGATCGCACTGCAACCTGCCGATGCCGAGAAACTTCGGTTCGATCGAGATATTCTGCCGATATTGTCGGATAAATGTTTCGCCTGTCACGGTCCCGATCCAGCAGTACGGCAAGCCAATCTGCGACTTGACACAAAAGAGGGGGCCTTCTCTGCACCAAGCGGTTATCCAATTATTGTTCCAGGGGAACCGGAAAACAGTGAACTGGTCCTGCGGATAACACACGCAGATATTGACCAGCGGATGCCGCCGCAGGTCTCCAACCGACAGCCAACACAAGAACAGATTGACACGCTGATCCAGTGGATTGCTGAAGGGGCCGAATGGGAAGAGCATTGGGTGTATAATCTGCCGGAACGCGTTGATCCACCAACTGTCAAGGATACGTCTTGGATCCACAATCCTATCGATGCCTTTATACTCGGAAAATTAGAAACAGAAGGTCTCACGCCATCGGCAGAAGCCGATAGACGCACCCTTATCCGCCGTTTATATTTCGATCTGACTGGGCTGCTGCCTACACCCGTTGAGGTGGATCAGTTCCTAAAAGATAAAAACCCGGATGCCTACGAATTGCTGGTTAACAGACTTCTGTCTAAACCGCAGTACGGCGAGCGGATGGCGATGTACTGGCTCGATCTGGTGCGCTATGCTGATACGAGTGGATACCACGCTGACGAAAATGTGAGTATCTGGCCCTATCGGGACTATGTGATAGAAGCGTTTAACGATAACATGCCTTTCGATCAATTTACGGTCGAAAATCTCGCAGGCGATCTCTTGCCAAATCCAACACCAACACAAAAGGTCGCTGCCGGCTATAACCGCCTGAATCAGACAACCTCAGAAGGCGGCGCACAAGCGAAGGAGTATCTCGCAATTTATGCCGCAGACAGAGTCCGAACAACCGCGTCTGTCTGGTTAGGTGCCACGCTTGGCTGTGCACAGTGTCACGACCACAAGTTCGACCCGTATACCGCGAAGGATTTTTACGGCTTCGCGGCATTTTTTGCTGATGTAGAGGGACCGGGGGTATATCCTGGTAGAAGCAAGTGGAAACCAATTGTGATGCTCCCGACTCCCGAACAAGAATTGATGCTCCAGGATATTAACGACGAATTGGCAAAATTGCAGCAGGTATTCAAGGCATCATCACCAAGATTAGAAGCCGAGCAGGCGGAATGGGAAGCCGAAGTGCTTTCTCTTCTCGATTCAAGAGAACCTGCCGATTTCGCGTGGGTGGACGATGCCCAAGCAAACGGGGGTAGAACTGAAGGGACGTGGGAGTTCGTCGGTAAAGATGAAGCACCTGTTTTCAGTAAGCGCTTATCCCGTCGGCAAACGGCAGCACCTGAACAGACAATCCAGCACAGTTTTCGGAGCGCAAATCGAACATTCACTGTTGCTGAAGGGGATCAGCTATTTGCCTATGTTTGGCTTGACCCCGAAGCACCTCCAGAAACAATTATGCTCCAATGGAACGACGGAACTTGGGATCACCGCGCATTTTGGGGTGAAGACAAAATTAATTTCGGTGAGATTGGAAGTGACACGCCTGCCCACAAGCCGATGGGACGATTGCCTACACTCGGCAAGTGGGTGCGTCTGGAGGTAGATCCATCGGATGTGGGACTGGAACCGGAAAGTGTCTTGAACGGCATGGCTTTCGTACAGTATGGTGGCACTGCTTATTGGGACCTCGCTGGTGTCGCAACGACCCGTGGTTCGGCAGTAAAACACACGCATACTGAAGCAGTTATTAAAGCAATGCAGGTGGATGCTTCTGTCAGGACGACAAGCCAGCGCGAACAGATTGCAGAAGAGTATCGTCGCATCACGCCAGCACTTGACGGCATCCGTAATCAGATTGCGAATTTGCAGAAACAGAAAACTGACCTCGAAACAGAGATTCCCTTCTCACTCACAACTGTATCTACACTACCTCGGACAACCCGTATATTACCGAGAGGCAACTGGATGGACGATTCCGGTGAGATTGTCGAACCGATGATACCAGCTTTCCTTGGCGATCTGGATATAAAAAACCGCCGTCCAACCCGATTGGAGCTTGCACAGT
Source organism: Candidatus Poribacteria bacterium (assembly GCA_022826805.1). Classification (GTDB taxonomy): domain Bacteria; phylum Poribacteria; class WGA-4E; order WGA-4E; family WGA-3G; genus WGA-3G. Next base: position 4,885 of record JAJDUH010000044.1, on the reverse strand, counting down.
GGGTAATATCAAGAGAAAACCCATTGACTGCTCGTGCCTTTGTGAACCGTGTCTGGGCACTCTACTTCGGAACGGGGTTATCTCGCGTCTTGGACGACCTTGGCGCCCAAGGTGAACCGCCAGTGCATCCTGAACTGCTTGATTGGCTCGCTGTGGAATTTATGGAGAGTGGATGGAACGTTAAACATATCGTGAAACTCATGGTGACCTCAAGCACGTATCGGCAATCCTCGAAACCGAATGAGGTATTGGACGAAAAGGATGCTTACAACCGTTTACTTGCTCGCCAATCGCGCTGGAGACTCGATGCAGAGGGAGTTCGCGATAACGCTCTGTTCTTGAGTGGGCTTCTTATCCCTAAAATCGGTGGTCCAAGTGTGAGACCTTACCAGCCAGTAGGGTATTACTCTAACCTAAACTTCCCAAAGCGGGTCTACGTCCACGATACAGGAGAAAACCAATATCGCCGCGGACTCTATACGCATTGGCAGCGCACTTTCCTGCATCCGAGCATGATGGCGTTTGATGCCCCGAGTCGTCAGGAGTGTACCGCTGAACGCGCTGCCTCCAACACGCCAATGCAAGCGTTGACTTTACTCAACGACCCAACTTATGTTGAAGCTGCGCGTGTCTTTGCAGCACGGATTATCCAAGAGGGTGGCGAATCCGTCACTGAGCGTATCAATTGGGCATACCAGTGGACTTTGTCTCGTCTACCGGAGCCGAAAGAATTAGAGATTATAACTGCTCTCTATGAGAAACATCAAGCCGAGTATACTGCCAATCTTGATGATGCTGATGCGTTAGTGGCAACAGGCGAAGCTCCAGTGTTGGAAGGTGTTGAGCATGATCAATTAGCCGCGTGGACTTCTGTAGCGCGGGTAATACTGAATTTACATGAGACGATTACGCGGTATTAACACTGGACAATTTGAAACCCATGAAGTACAAGGGTTATAACGCGCATATTGAGTATAGTGAAGAAAATAGATGTCTGGTCGGTCATATCGCGGGAATTACTGACATCGTTGGGTTTCACGCTGACACTGTTTCAGAACTTCAAGAAGTTTTTGAAGAAGCAGTGAAAGATTATTTGGAAACTTGTGAGAAACTGAGTAAACCGTCACAAAAGCTGGATTAAGGACGATAAAAATGGCAAGAACTACCGACGAAAAGGTCAGCACCGTCCTAACGCAAAACACCTTTTGGTTCCAAGATAGAATGTTTGAGGAAGAATATGAAGCACATATCACAGTTTTGCGGGAAACTTTACTTGTTTTGAGAAATCAGGTTCAAAACCAAGGGCTTTCCAAAGAGTTAATTGAAAATCTGCTTTTGGAAAACAAATGGATTAAAGGTTTTATTGGCACTGACAGGTTTTTCTAATGAGTCCTTTAAACGGTTAGTGAGTTTTATTCGTGTTGTTAATGATGAGGAACTTTCAAAATTTTCCTATCGAGATCAATGGCTACAGGAAGCAGAATTGGATAAACCTTCTATACAAGAATGGTCTGATTCAAATATCCAAAGTAAAATCCAAGAGTGTGCTAGCTTTAGGAAAGGTATTGTGAATATCTTTTATGAAGGTTCAACGGTACCCATATTATCCAGGACTCTTCCACTTTTTGAGTTAAAAAAGTTAAGTTTTTCTAAGCTTAACTTTGAAGTTGAAGCAATGATTGATACCCTGGTTCGCTACAAGGAGAAAGGCTCTTACTCGGGAAAACAGCGGAATAATCCGGAAACTGTTATCGGAAATCACTTAACTGAAATGGAAATTAGTTTCGAGAGTGGGGACTTAGATAAACTGAAAGAAAATGCTTTTGTCGAAAAACGCACAATGGATTTTATTATTCCTAACCGAAAAGACCCCTAAATTATTATTGAATCCTCGTATTTGGCAACGACATCCTCAGGACAAGGCGATAAAGCAAAAACTGAAAATAACATTAGAGAACTTATTGCGGAACATTATCCCAATGCGCGCTTTTGGGGATTTGTTGATGGTATCGGCTGGTATGTTCGCAAAAAGGATTTGGAAAGAATGGTCGAAGCGTTTGAAGAAGTTTTTACTTTGAACCCAACAGAACTTAAACGTTTTAGAGAGTTATTAAGCACCCCCCTTGAGATAATATTGGGTTGATATAACCCTTCACACATTATTTTAGGCATTTTATGGGAAAATATATCAATAAAATCATTCATGGTGATTGTATAGAAGTTATGCAAGGCATACCTTCAGATAGTATTGATGTCACATTTGCCGATCCACCTTTTAATCTAAAAAAGAAATACGGGACCTATAAGGATGAGAAACAGACAGAAGATTACCTCAATTGGTGCCAACAGTGGATCTTGGAGATGGTCCGAATCACAAAACCGAGCGGCTCCATCTTTTTGCATAATATCCCCAAGTGGCTCACCTATTACGCAACTTTCTTAAATGAAGTTGCAGATTTTCGGCACTGGATCGCATGGGACGCACCAACGTCTCCAATGGGTAAAACCTTACAACCTTCACATTACGGTATCTTGTTTTACGCCAAAAACGAGAAAGAAAACAAATTTTATGAAGTCCGTTATCCACATAAGCGCTGTCGAAAATGTGGATATTTAATCAAGGACTACGGCGGAAAGAAGAAGATACTGCATCCGTTCGGTCCCCTTGTTCCCGATGTCTGGTCGGATATCCATCGTATCCGTCATAATAAACATAGGGACCCGCACCCATGCCAACTTCCCGTTCATCTTTTGGAACGCCTAATTTTAATGAGCACGGATGAGGGGGATGTTCTCTTAGACCCGTTTGTAGGGACTGGCACCACTGCTGTCGCATCCGCAAGGTTAGGCAGGAAAGTTATCGGTATAGACTTAGATCCGCAATATGTGGAAATCACACGGCGAAAGTTAGCACAAGAATCATCTAACTCTAAAATAGGCGATGTATGGGTCAGTTTTCACCGGGGCGAAATCATCACGATTGCTGATAAAGATTGGGAGTTGTTGAAATCATCTTTTTTGATCCCAGAGGACATGAGGCGTATTGACTTTGAGAAAATCAAAACTGGTGGTGCAATCGTCTCAACTGAGCCTCAAACCCCACAACAGTATTTGGACATTCAGGAAGAAGACTGTAACTGCTATTCTTAAACAGGAGGTATCAGGTATGGCTATAAATATTCATGAAGAAACCAATCTTCGTCTTACAAGGCGGACGTTTCTGGGAAAAACCGCGCGGGGTGTTGGGTCGCTTGCGCTTGCGTCTTTGCTGAGCCCGTCAATTATCAATGCGGCGACGGAAATTGAACGTTGGCCTGGAATTATTACCACACCGCATGTGCCACCGAAAGCAAAGCGCATTATCCATCTCTGTATGGCTGGCGGTCCGTCGCATCTGGAGACTTTGGACTACAAGCCGAAACTCGCAGAACTGCACGGGCAACCGATGCCAAAGTCTTTCACCGAAGGACAACCGATTGCGCAGCTCCAAGGGCAAGCGGATTCGCTCAAATGCCTCGGTCCCACACATGAATTCAAGAAGTGGGGGCAATCAGGGCAGGAGATGAGTACGGCGTTTCCGCATATCGGTAGTCTCGCCGACGATATCTGTATTGTACGTTCCCTGAAAACCGAGCAGATTAATCACGATCCGGCACATACCTTCATGAATACTGGCACTGCAATCGCAGGCAGACCGAGCATGGGGTCGTGGCTACTCTACGGACTCGGCAGTGAAAATGAGAACCTACCGGGTTACGTCGTTCTTACCTCTTCTGGGGGCGGTCAAGACCAGCCGATCGCAACGCGGCAGTGGCACAGTGGGTTTCTCCCAGGGCAGTTTCAAGGCGTCCAGTTCCACTCGACGGGGGATCCTGTTCACTACGTCACCAACCCTGACGGCGTGAGCACGGAACAGCAGCGGGATGTTGTGGATACTGTACAAACCCTAAACGGTATGTTCAATGAGACCGTAGACGATCCCTCGATCGCGACCCGTATTAGCCAGTACGAGATGGCGTTCCGAATGCAGACAAGCGTTCCGGAGTTGACGGACATCTCGAAAGAACCACAACACATTCTTGATATGTACGGGGCAGAACCGGGAGATGGCTCCTATGCCTCAAACTGTCTCCTGGCGCGACGGTTAGCGGAACGCGGTGTTCGGTTTATCCAACTTTACCATCGCGGTTGGGATCATCACGGCGGCATTGAGGACGCTATTAAGACAACCTCTGGTTATGTCGATAAAGCGACCGCCGCGCTCGTCAACGATTTGAAACAGCGCGGCATGTTAGACGACACCTTAGTCATTTGGGGTGGCGAATTTGGGCGGACACCGATGGCGCAAGGTACCGGACGCGACCACCACATCAAGGGATTTTCGATGTGGATGGCTGGCGGTGGAGTCAAAGGCGGAATTAGTTACGGCAACACCGATGAGTTGGGATATAATTCCGTTGAGAATATTGTTCATGTTCATGACTTCCATGCCACAATGCTTCACCTCTTCGGGATAAACCATGAAAAACTGGTCTACCGTTTCCAAGGCCGAGACTTCCGCCTCACCGATGTCCACGGACATGTCGTCCGCGACATTTTGACTTAGGGTAGTAGACACACGCCGTGTGCCGTCAGCCAAGCGAAGAACCGCCATACATAAATGGTAGGGTTTCAAAGGGACTTACATGGAAAAAGCAGATAGGCTTTTAGTATACATCTCGTTCTTGTTGGTTTTAACAGTATCTTAGGACTTACGCAATATTGATAGAAATAGAAGGTTTGTGAAGTTGTTGTCGTATATAATCGTCAAGTAAACTTTCTTTGAGTTGATAAATGGTTTGACTGACTGCACGTGCAGCACGCGTCAAACTCACCCAGACCCACA